>JAEXAX010000001.1 GCA_023458035.1 Bacillota bacterium
GTGCTCGTCACGACGCCCCTGTCACAAGCATCCGATACGGAGCAAAACCTAAGCTGGGAGGAGCAGAAAAAACTGCAGGCCGACCGTCGCAAACGAGAAAATGCCTTGCGTCGGCTGGAGGAACAGATCGAGAGCCGGGAACAGCGGATCGACGAGATTAATCAGCTGTTTACTCAGGAAGAGATCTTTTCCAACAGTGTTCGCTGTCAAGAACTCCATAGCGAACAGGACGAGCTGCAACGGCAGCTGGAAGCCGCTCTGGATGAATGGGAGGCATTGGCTGAATCCGATCAATAAAAGGCTGTAAACAGCTGACGATACACCTGCAAGCAACGTCTGATATCGGCCAACGGTACGAATTCATTCGGTTTATGTGCCAGATCCAAGCTACCGGGTCCATATGACATACAATTATCATTATGCAGCTTTCCGGCGATCACCGCCGTATCGGTATAACCGTTAAAGACCGCTGTCTGAATAGAATGACCGAGAGCGGCTTCTCCTGCACGGCGCAAGGACGCCAGCAAGGGGGAGCTGCTGTTTTTTTCGATAAACGGTCGATTACCGGTCAACCGCCAACTGATTTCGGCCCCCGGTACGGCTCTCTTGGCCCGGTCAGCCGCATCCCTCAGCAATTGTAGGGCCGCTTCTGTAGTGATCGGCGGAACCAGTCTTAAGTCGATCCAAACCTGTGCGTGATCCGGTACGACATAAGGACGGTAGCCGCCGGTGATCTGTCCAAAGGTTACAGTTGAATGACCCAACTCTTTGTGCTCCGGTGTATCCAGAATCCGGGAACGAAAATTACTGATCAGCTCAGATATCGCAGCAATGGCATCACAACCCTTCCACGGATGACTGGCGTGAGCCGTCTTTCCTTGCACAGTCACCTCCAACCAGGTCCGACCTTTATGAGCCACTCGAATATATCCATCCGTCGGTTCCAAATCCAGCACCCAATCCGCTTGCGTTACCCATCCTTTATCTATCGCATACTCTACCCCTCGCATAAAGTCCTCTTCATCCATAGAGGCAATCAATACAAGTTCACGCTTTGGCCACCGGCCGAATCGGCCGATCTGTTCCAGCTGTTCCCCCATCACGGTCATGGCAATCGCCAACCCGGCCTTCATATCACAAGCGCCGCGCCCATACATTCGGTCATCCCGAATCAATCCGGAAAACGGCGGCGTTTCAGCATCCCAGCCATCACCGATCACCACTGTATCCTGATGGCAGATCAGCACGACAGCTCCCTGCTTGCCGGGATCAAACGAATCAGCTGTCCGGTTGTCCCGGGGAAATGGTTGAATGCGCAGCATCACCATCGGCCGGCCCGGAAGCACTTCTTCCCTATGCAGAATAATCCGTCCGCCATTCTGCCCGTCCTCACTTTCAGTTAGTCCGTAGTCAGCCATCTTCCTGCGAAACCAGTCATATATAAAATCACTGATCTGTCCTTCTCCTGCTCCCGGATTTGTACTATCGATTCGTACCAGCTCGGCTGCCAGATTAATAACTCCGGCAAACTCTTTTTCCATCATTTTCTCATCTCCCTATCCTTCAAAACCGGAAAACGGCATAACCGAACTCGGTTATGCCATCCGTCATTCATTTATAAGATCTCACTCAGGATGTGCAGACCAAATTCCGCCACCGCATGATCCTGCTCTCCCGTTCCGCCGCTGACACCCAGACCGCCGATCAGACAGCCGTCAAGCTTTAAAGGAATTCCTCCGCCGATCAGGGTGATCTTACCGTTATCCATCTTATCGACGCCGTAGAAGGTTCCACCCGGCTGCGCGATTTTATTCAGCTCAAGCGTCGGCATTTTGACCGCCACCGCTGTATAAGCCTTCTTCAATGCAACATCAAAGCTGACCAGAAATGCGTTATCCATACAATGCACCGCTTTGACCGTTCCTTCCGGTCCGCAAACACACAGTACCGCATCCAGACCGATTTCCCGGCAATGCTCCTCTAACCGTTCGATCAGGCGTTTGGCCTGCTCCAGGTTGATGCTGTGCGGTATGGTCAATTGATTCAGCACCGCATTAACAATGGTTTGTTCGACATCAGCTGCGCGACGTCCGGAGTCATCATACTCGTGTCTGGTGCGGCCTCCTCCCGGAATACCTCCCAGATAATCCTGATAGCGGGCCATGATGTAAAAATAATCGGCCAATCGATTCAGGTATTGTCTGGCAGTCATATCTCCGCCGAATTTTTTGGCAGCTACGATCATCCTTCTCTCCGCTCGTCTGGCGACAGTTCTCGTCACATCCAGTTCGGCCGAACGCTCAGTCTCTCCCGGCAGTATAAAGTCTTTTTTGCGCGCAAAGAGGCCTTCAAAATAATCAATTTCCGATTCCAAAAACTTCACTTCGTCAGCGGAAAGCTTATAATCCTTTTGAAAGGGATCCGCCACTGCGGCCATCAGCTTCATCAGATTTTTTTGGATCCGATTGTAATTTTCTGTCAGCCTGGAGGACTTCTCATGGGATTTCACCACACCGATATGGCTATTCAATTCATCAATCGTACCGAGCAGCTCGATCCTGTCGTCACCCTTCGATATATTTTTGGTGTTCAGCAAAGAAGTCATTCCCCCATCACCGTTGCCGGTATATAAACCCATGGTTCTCTCCTTGTTTTATATTGATTTAAATGGTTTGCGCTTCACCGCCCGGGCCGCATTGGCTCCCAGTCTGCGACATTGATCCGCAGTTGGCGATAATAGGCAAAAGGCGTCTGTGCCCTTGGCACACTGCTCCAAATGCATGGCCACCTCACGATGCACAATACCGATGCCGACAGCCACAATGCTGTCATGAGCCGCCTGATAAGCCAGTTCACTGACCCTGGCATCCGTTTGGTGTACCACTTCATATAGCACACCCTCCTCTTCGATGCCGGCGCAAATTTCTTTTAATAAGTCATCATAAATCGATACGATATAGATCTTTACTGTCGGTTTATTAATGATCATGATGGATTCTTCCTTAAATATGATAGTACCAGACCGGTTGCGACTGCATTTCTCGGTCCTTGATTTCCCCTGATATTGCCACGACCGCATACAATCTTATACTCTGAAAACTCGGTTGTCAGCATCTCAGGAATCTCAAAATCGAGTGCCGAGCCTCCTACCAGAACAATGGTTTTAACGGAACGCAGATCCTGTTCCGGTGCTACCTGTTTCAACGCCCTAACCGCATTGGTAATAAATACCTTGCGCTTTACATCACGGCGTACCATAATAATCTTTTCCATCGGCAAATCGGCTTCGATTTTTACAAAGTCGTCCGGTGTCAGCAAAACAATATGCCCGAACAGTCGCGGATCAATCGGCTGATCAAAAAATTGGATCTCTCCGCTCTCCAGGCGCATATGGAACATGCTCTCCATCTTGGCCAGTGGATAGCGCTTGATCTGTTCCGCCAGATGACGGCTCGTCAACCCCAATTCCGTTTGAATCAGCAGTGTAACCAGTTCACCGGCTCCGGCCTGATGAGTATGCTTTACCTTGCCTGTCTCGGAAAGCAGGGCTGCATCTGTTGATCCGCCTCCCATATCCAAAACAGCCAGCGGCAACTGGGTTCCCGGTGTCGTCAAGGCTCCGAGAGAAGCCATGATTGCCTCTATTCCGCCGATTTCTACATAACACCCAAGCTCCTTTCTCAATGCTGCAGCAATCTCTTCCATGGGTAACTGATCGGTCTTCACCATGGCAGCGATGCCAACGGCTTTTTCCATACAAGTCTCACCGGCCAGCGCACCGGAAATCTTAACCGGAGCCAACGTATCAACTGCCAGGATATCGGTGATTCTGGTTCCATGATCCTCAGCCGCGCTCAATTGCCTCATCGTTGCACGAACCTTTTGCAACATCTCGCCGATATTTGTACGCTCCTGACCGCTGATATCGCGGATGCGTCCGGCACGCTCAATCCCCTGCATGATGGCAACAGCCCCGTGATCAATCGGTACAACTACCTTTTGGTCCCCGTGAAAGGTAATTTTGCCAGCCGGAACAGTCTGTTCCTTCACGTTCCCATGCTCTGTCTTTATGACCACCGCACTACGCTTACCGATCAAGCTTTTGGCGATCGGTGTAGCCGAGCGAGTTTCCTCCGGTGTCAGGCTCAACAGCGATGCAATGCCATACGGATTTGACAGCATTCGGATCGCCTCTCCCGGCGCCGCCACCTCGATGGCTGTCAGCTTTCCTTCCGGAATCCCCTGCAGGAAACGCACCTCATCAAGGATCGGCAGCTTTTGCTCCAGACGATTATAAACCAGCACAGCTTCGTCCGCCTGCATCACTACACCGGCGATTCGAATCTGTTTCATAGCCTCATTCAGTCGCTTGGCTGCCTGCTCATAGCCAAAGGCTTTGGTCACTAAAATGATGTAGGTTGCATCACGCTTGGCTTTATGCAAGTTCATCAGATCCAAGGTGATGCCGACCGCATGCCCGACTCCCGCCGGAGTCGAAGGATTGTGGCCGATCATGGAAGATTCGGTAATAATGGTTTCGGTAATAGTTTCCATGGCTGTATCTCCGATGACCGGCGCCGCTTCATTCAGACGTATCAGCGCAATATCTTCAATACCCCGTCCGATATCTGCCATCGCCGCCGACAGCGCTTCTTTGATGCCGCGCACATTTGCTATCGTTCCCTTGGTGCCGGTAGTCGGCACTTCGGATGATGCCAAAAATTTTAGCGGCTCTCCGGTTCCCATTGCCCCGATACATACTTCAGTTGTAGAATTTCCGATATCTACTCCTGCAATTAACTTCACAATAAAATGCCTCTTTTCTCATAAATCTCGGCTGCATCCAGCACCAGCTTTGCGCAGTGCGGCGCCTGATACATCTCCAATAACTGCCTGGCCATCTCAACCAGCTCCTGTTTAGTCGAACGGTTCGGCCGCAGCATATTATACATATTAAGGATCACATCGTCCGGTACATCGACCAGTTCAGCTGCTCGGATAAAGTTTGCTTTCATGGCCGGATTATCTGCTTCATCCGCTACGAGTCCCTGTTTCATCAATGTTTCCTTAGAAATTTTAATATCTTCCGGCACGATCTCACCTCTTTTGATCGCATCCAGGTTAATTTCATCCAAAGATTTTCCTGTTTTGGAACGGATGGAATCCCGTTCATATTTGCCTAACGGATATGCCATCTTAAATCCCCCATTCTATAATTGGTTGTTGCGGTGCCACCATCTCGGTTTCCTTTATGTGCATCAGCGCCGCTTTCACCTGAAACTTCGCCCGGATCATCGGATCATTAATCCCCTCGATCGGCTTGACATTTTCTCCTTTGACATAACGGGCGGCATTCTGTCCGATCCGTCTGTAGATTTCCAATGTCATCATAGGAGCCTGCGGGAACAATTCCAGATTAGATAACGGATAGAGGTCCTTCTGATGAATCACAGTTGTTCCCTTAGATTGGATACCGATACCGATTCCGGAACCACTCAGTTTGGCAGCCTCCAAAGCCATAAAGCATACATCTGAGGTCTTCATGATCTTAACGACCCTTGAAGTCATTCCTTCTTCTTCGATACCGGCCATTACATTTTCCAGCACATCCTCTAACGGAAGACCTCCGATTGAATGATCGATACCGGTCAGGAAAGCTGCTCCGATGCCGATCACCACTTCCTGTGGATCGGTTCCTTTTTTGGCGACCGGATATGTACGATAATCAAAATCTTTAACCTGACTGTATGACTGCTTTTCTGCAGCTTCCGCCTGCGAAAGTTGACTGACCACTGCCTGCGTGATACGGGCAATCAATTGTTCATCAATCTGCATATTGGTCTCCTTTTAAAATTTATTTCGATCAATGATAAACGGAATGGCCTTAATTTCCTCCCAACGCCTGCCGCTGACACGATAGCCTGTTCCCGGTCCCATATAATCATTTGGAGTATTGACTCCTGACATGACCTGAAACTGCTCATCCAAAATGGCCGCCGTCTGCATGTAGTCCCCTATTACTCGCTGTTTCAACATGTTCAGAATACTGTCCGCCAGTTCTGTAAAGCCGGTATTGGCCAAGGCATTGACCACATCTATACCGGTAATGCCGCGCTTCATTAATTCCTCGGCGGCTGCCAAATCGGCCGGCACATCACGATCCGGCGTGTCTTTGCTGCCGTGGGCATAGGTTACCGCCTCCACCTGCTCATCTGTAATCTCAGTCAGACCAAGATATTTAAATACAGCCTGAACCGCTCTGGCCGCCAGATTTCGAACACGGATAACATCCTCTTCTTTTACCGGTCTGAGACCGCCGTCCACCTGCATATCACGCTGTAATACATTATAATCATCAAAATCAGTCGCGTCAAAATTTGATCCGGCAAACAAATTGTCATAATTATCTTCGCCGGCATATCCCGAGAAGATAAAGTCGGTTCCCGGCATGAACTGCAGCATGGTTCTGGCTGCCCGCCTCATATCCGAATGACTGAATGACTGATCATTACTGGAAGCACATTCCAGCCCCAACATGGCCGCCACCAGGTTTTCGCCGATCACCTCACGTAAGCCTGACGGTACCGATGCGGTTACACCGATGCAGCTGACAGCACCATTTTGAATGCCCTGAGAACCGGCTCCCTTAGTCACATATAAACATTTACACTCCAGATACAGCATGGACTTTTTCTCTGCGCTACCCATTAACACCTCACTGCCGGAACCGGAGGTGAACCGAACCTTCAGGCCGCGAGAGGCGTAAGCCGCATTTAAGAAAGCCTTGGAATACGGCGTATCATCACCATCAATAAACACTTTTTCCGTGCCATAGACCGACAATGTTTCAGCATAGGTCGTGAAACCGCGAATGCCGAGTTCCAGCTCTGTCGCCTCCTCCACCGCACACTGAGTCAGGACTCCCTTGCGGCCGGCCTGCGAACCAATCAGTAAGGCAATGGCATTAAACGGAGCATAACGGGCAATGCCGGTGGTGGTTTCCTCCTCGCTGAAACCGCGCAGTGCTCCTTCTGCTCCGTCGGCAGCGATCTGTACCGGATCATCCTTCAAATTGGTAATATGAGCCTGGTTGCCCGGAATCTTTCTGGCACGCATTTTCTGCATACCCATCATCATCTCGACCACATTTAAGTGGTTGATCACCTGCGCCATTTTAGCCGGCGTGATACCGGAGGCAATTTTTAAAAGCTCATCTCTGGAAACATTAATATCTACGATTTTACGAGCAATTTCCAGTGATGGGATATTCATCATCTCTCCGGCTCGCTCCGGACGAATCACATAGTCGGCAATAAACTGATCTATAAAATCAAAATCCTGACGTTTTACACCATCCAATTCGACGATTACGTCATTTTCGATGCGGATCGACGGTTCCGGATCATACGGACTATGCATGGCCACAAATCCTTTTTCCGGCCACTCATCCATAAAGCCGTCTTTATTTACCGGTCTTTCGCGTAATACCTCCATCCTCTTAGATGCCTTCATAGTCCTTCTCCTGCATAAAATATGGTTAGTCTACTCCTATCATTATTTGTCGATATTATACCTGTTTTCGCCCAAAATGTCAACGAAAAACAACACAAAACAATTGCAAAATACAACAAAAACCACATTTATAATATGTGGTTTTTGTTGTACAATTCACATTTTATTCGCTCTCCTCACTCACGATCCTTCCTGCCTCCATTCTGAAGATCCGGTCACAGTCTCGGATCGTGCTCAGGCGGTGAGCAATGATGATCGCCGTTTTATTCTTCATCAGTCTAAACAGTGCCCGCTGAATATACACTTCTGTCAAAGTGTCGATATTACTGGTGGCTTCGTCCAGGATGACCAGATCGGGGTCCAGCAGTAACAGGCGAGCAATACACAAAAGCTGCAGCTGACCGTTTGATAACACACTCTGTTCCGGTGAAATGATCGTTTCATAGCCTAGCGGCAGATGCCTGATGGTATCATGCAAAAAAGCCTGTTTAGCTGCTTGAATAACGGCTTCCATATCTGCCTGCGGACTGCCGTAACGAAGATTATCCAGTACGGTTCCGTGAAAAATCCAAATGTCCTGCGGCACCATACCGATCCGGCCGAATAATTCGTCATCTGAATAATCGGTCAACAAACGGTCAAACAAGCGAATCTCACCTGCTTCCGGTGCAAAATAGCGTAATAACAGCTGTACCAGAGTGGTCTTTCCACAGCCGGTTTTGCCGATCAGCGCAATTTTTTCTCCCGGTCGGATTGAAAATGTGATATCCTGCAGCACCGGTTGACCGGGCTGGTAAGAGAATCGGATATTCCGGAAATCTATTATCGACAATGACGAAACGACAGCCTCATCTGTCCTGCACGCCGAGTATTCACCGGCCGGCTTTTTCATGGAAGCTTGTTTCTCCATAATCTGTTTCAAAGGATATTGCTCACGCTCGGGCAATTCCAGAAAATCAAAAATTCTGGCTGTTGAGACGATAGCTGTTTGAAATTGGGCGATCACATTGGTCACTTCATTAAACGGCTTGGTATACTGGCGGACATAGGCCAGGAAATTTGATACCTCTCCAACAGTCAGATCTCCGGCCAGAGCTCGAAAAGCCGACAGCATGCCGACAACACAGAAAATCATATTGTTCAGCAAACGAGTGGACGGATTCGGCAACGAGGCATAAAACTGCCCCCATAAGCCGGCGACTGCCAATTCATTATTGATTCGTTCAAAACGCTCTATCGCTTTTTGCTGATAGCCATATGTTACCACCAGCACCTCCTGCTGTTGCAGCTCCTTTGACAGAACTGACAGATCGGCGCGCAGAGCGGCCACCTGCCGATATGTACGATAGGTTCGTTTCGATATAAAGGACACAATCAGCACTGAAAACGGCGTCATCGCTACGATAAACAGGCCGATCCAAAGATTTTGCCAAAGCATAAAGGCCATTGTTCCTGCCACCATCAAAATACCGGACACAAATACCATCAACCCCTGCAGAATACCGTCGCTTAATTGCTCGGCATCGGCCAGGAAATAATTGACCAGTTTTCCCTTGCCCGACCGATCCACGGTTCCCACCGGCAGTCGATCCAGCTTGGCAAATAACGCCTCGCGCAGCTGTCGCATTGTGGAGTTTGTCAAACGATGACAGGCCCGTTGCATTAAATATTGACACAGGGCAGTCAAAAGACTGATGCCCGCAGATTGAAGACAGATCAGTATTAGCTCGTAACGCCAATCGGAAGCTGTCACCATCCGATCTATAGCACGTCCGTTCAGCATAATTAACAACAGCGTGCCGCCGGTCTGGATCAGAGCCGTTATCAACAATATGACATAGGCTCCTCGATACTGTGATGATAGGCGAAATAATTTCAACAGGGTTTGTTTTCTATTCATGGCTGCCTCCCGCACTACCGCTCTCTTGAGATGCACAAATTTCCCGGTACAGTTCATTTGCGGCCAGCAGGCCGTCATGACTGCCAAAACCCTGCAGCTGCCCATCCGCCAATACCGCGATATTGTTCAGACGACGGATATGCTCCACTTTTTGAGATATGATAACCATCAGTCTGACGCCCGGCCACTGTTGTACAGACCGACGGATCTGTTCGATGGTTCGTTGATCAAGGGCGCTGAACGTATCATCCAAAATCAAACAAGCCGGCTTTCTAAGCAGGGCTCTGGCCAGGGCAAGTCGCTGTTTTTGACCGCCGGACAGATTTTTTCCTTCTTCGACAATCGGATGATCTAAGCCGTCCGGATAACGATCGACAAATTCCCAGGCATCAGCAGCCTGCAAGGCTGCTATGATCTCTGTGTCTGAATACCCGTCCGCCATCAACATGTTTTCTCTGATCGACCCTTTTAAGATGGCCGCTTTTTGCGAAACGTAACCGATCAAGTGCTCCTGTTGGTGGATCTCAGACAACTGCCGCCCAAACAGAAGCACTTCGCCGCTGCCGCTGCTACGCAGTCCGGCCAGCACCTGGGCCAAAGTCGATTTGCCGCTGCCGGTTCGTCCGATGATACCGAGGGCTTCTCCGGTCGGAATCGATAGGCTGATGCCTTCCAGACTCGGCAGACCGGCATTCGGATAAGTATAGGTCAGATTGCGGATAACCAGACTCTTGTCCGGCTCCGTTTGTGAATCCGGCGACTGCATCACGGCTTCCGGCAAACCCTGAGAAACTGCCCCGAGCTTGACAGTTTCTGTTTGCTCGCTCGTCGGCGAATCTTTCATTTCAAAATACACCGCTATACGTCTGCCTGAAGCTACTCCGCGTGATATAATTCCGGCTACGTTACTGACTACCAGTACAGCAGCCGAGATCTGAAACATATAATTGATCAGGGCAATCAATGTGCCGCTCGTAAGGCTGCCGGCATGAACGGACAGACCGCCCAAATACAGCAGACTGATAATACTGCCATTTAGAATGATAAGAGACAGCGGACTGAGTAACGCATTCAATCGACTGATTCGATTGGCCAGTACATAGGTGTCCGTGTATAGGCCTTCCGCCCTCTTGCGTTCCCGTTCAAAGGCTCGAAAGCCACGCACAAAGCGCAGACCTCCGCCGATATCCGCTACATGACGGGAAATGCGGGCCAACAGGCTCTGATTCTCTTTATATAAAGGTAACATCAGATGCAGGATCAGCCAAAGCAGAACAGACATAGCTGCTGTAATCAGCAAAAACAGCCAAAGAAACTGAGGTGCCAGAAAGCCGGCAAGCACGGTTGCTCCGAGCACAATAAAGGGGGCTCGTAATAACAAACGGATAGACATGGCGATCGCCAGCTGGATCTGTTCACTGTCACTGGTCAATGCCGTCATCACCTCACTTTGTTCAAAGCCCGCTCTCTCTTCAAGATTCAGCTTCTGAATATATTGCCATATTTTTTTACGAATGGATGTTCCCGTCCCCTGCGAGGCGATTGCCGCCTGATATTGGGCATAGATCGCCAAAGCAAAGCCCAGTAAGCTTAACCCCAGGATCAAAGCGCCGTATTTCCAGATCACTCCCGTATCCCGGAGGGCGACGCCGCTGTCGATCATGGCCGCTACAAAAGTCGGTACCATGATCTCAAACAGCGCCTCTAAAAATTTACCGCCGGAACCGAAGATAAACTGCCATCTATATTGTTTCACATAGGCTTTTAACCACCCCATAGTGTACTCCCGATTCATTTTAGTGCTGATCCCGGACATTAGTTCAGAATCATTTTTTGTTTTCGTTTCGCCAGTTCCTGTCGCAACATGATATGCTCCTGCTGCTCCAGTTGCAGATCGTCCTTCAGCAATTGCTCCACATCTGCTGCCGCATCCTTTAACAGACTACTGTCCCGATAAATATCGGCCAGCGCAAAGGCCATGTCTCCGCTTTGGCGGATTCCCAGCAGATCACCGGCTCCGCGTAGTCTGAGGTCCTCCTCGGCAATATGAAAACCATCGTTGGAAGTGACCATGATCTGTAGTCTTTCATTGATAGAATTTCCCTTTGCGGCATCGACAAAAATACAATAAGACTGAGCTGCACTTCGTCCCACCCTGCCTCGCAGCTGATGCAGCGCTGCCATACCGAAGCGTTCGGCATTTTCGATCAACATGACCGTGGCATTCGGTACATTAATACCGACCTCCACCACAGTAGTCGAGATCAGGATGTGAATATCTCCCGCCGCAAAGGCGTCCATGATCTCATTTTTTTGCTTCGGCTTCATCCTTCCGTGCAAGATTTCGATTCGAATATAATCCGGGAAGCTGGGCCTGATCTTCGGCAGGTAGCCGATCACGCTCTCAACCGGAATTTCCTCATTATCCTCTACCATCGGACAAATCACATAGGCCTGATGCCCCTTCTCCAGTTCTTCGGCCATAAAGCGATAGGCTGCCTGTCGTTTGTCGGCTGTGATACAGACATTTTTAATTGGCAGTCTGCCCGCCGGCTTTTCACGAATCACGCTGATGGTCAGATCACCATACAGCAGAGTCGCCAACGTGCGCGGGATCGGAGTTGCGCTCATAATGATGTTATGTACCTGCGCTCCCTTATCTGTCAGACTTTTCCGTTGCAATACACCGAAACGGTGTTGTTCATCCGTAATACTGAGCAATAGACGCGGTATCTCAACGTCCTCCTGAATCAAGGCATGGGTACCGATCACCAGACAACCGGGGGCGGCGGCCACAGCCGCCTTCGTTTCTCGTTTTTGCTTAGCTGTTAATGAACCGGTCATCAGAAATACCCGCCTGGTGATCCCGGCGGCAGACAGCAGTTCCAAAAAATCAGCATAATGCTGTTTGGCCAGCACTTCAGTCGGAACCATCAGCGCAGAGCTGTAGCCGGCTTCACTGACCGTTATCATGGCCAATAGTGCCAGAATGGTCTTACCGGAACCGACATCTCCCTGTAGCAGCCGTCTAAGCAGGCATCCAGCCTGCAAATCATGTTGAATTTCCTGCCATGCCTGCTGCTGTCCGGCAGTCAAATGATACGGCAGGCTTTGAAGAAGCGCCGCCGTATCCAGCCCCGCCTCGACCGGCGGCATCTGCGTTGTCTGTGGATCGATCCAACGTTCCTGTTTACTTTGCAGTAAAAAGTAAAAGAACTCTTCATAAACCAGACGATTTCTGCCTAAAATCAGCTCATTCTGAGAATGCGGGAAATGCATCTGTTCGACTGCATATCGCAAATGAGCCAGCTTACGTTTTCGCCGAAGCTGCTCCGGCAACCGCTCATCCCAGCCATCGACCAGGGGCAACGCCTGCCTGACAGCCTGCTGCATGACATTTTTGCCAATACCCTTAGGCAAACTGTAGACCGGTACTAATCCACGACATTTTTCCTCGTACTGCTCCTCCGAATAAAACTCCGGCTGAATCATGGAAAATCTATTTCCCTTTCTCGATAATCGACCGTAAAACACATAGAAGGCTCCGGAACGTAGCTGGTGCTTAATGAAGGGAGCATTAAACCAGGTCACAGTCACATTGGCAGTACCGGAAAGCAGTACAGAGGTAACCATCGGCTTATGATTACGCGTCAGCAGAACCGGAGCCTGTTTGATGACCCCGGCCACCGCCACCGTTTCTCCATTTTCGTGTAAACGGATATCTGTTACCTCCGGATAGGAAATATAGGTACGTGGATAATAATTCAAGATATCATCTACTGTTTCGATATCAATTTGCTTAAATTTTTGTACCAGCTTGGGACCGATCCCCTTTAAAGCCGATACAGCATCTGTTCCCTGCATAATAATATCCTTTACTGCGTTCTCTGATATGAAAATGGGAAACCGTCAGTCACTGACAGCTTCCCATTTTTGTTCTTTCTTTACTCAGCCGAGAATACATAATAATAAACCGGTTGACCTCCGAAATGGCATTCCACCTCAACTCCCGGATAGGCCTCGGTGATATGGGCTGCCAATACACCGGCATCTTCCTCGGTAACACCTTCGCCATAGAAAATGCTAAAGACCTCTCTGTCATCTTCCAGCATCAGTTTGGCTGTTTCCATGGCTGTATCAAACAATTCGGTACCGACAGATAATAAGCCATGATCACCGAGTCCCATAAAGTCACCCTGATGAATCTCCTTATCATCAATCTTTGTATCACGAACCGCATACGTTACCTGTCCGGTTGCTACCAGTGAGATTGCCTCCATAAAGCTTTCGGTATTCTCTTCTACCGGCGCTCCATCCATATAACCGATCAATGCGGAAATACACTGCGGCACAGTCGTACTTGGGATAACGATGATATTCTTGTCCTTTGTCATGGCCTTGGCTTGATTGGCTGCCAGAATAATATTCTTATTATTCGGGAAAATGTAAATATTATGAGCCGGAACCTGATCGATGGCTTTTAACATGTCATCGGTACTCGGGTTCATGGTCTGTCCGCCGCGAATGATATAATCAGCGCCCAGGGAGTTAAGCATATCCGCCATGCCATCACCTGATGATACGCAGATAAAGCCATTTTCCTTAGTCGGCTTCTTGGCCATCCGTTCTGCCTCCTGGCGGGCTGCCATCTTCAAGGAATCCTTGATCAGCTTTTCCTGATGCTCCAGACGCATATTGTCAATCTTGATCTTGGATAAGGAACCGTAGGTTAAAGCCTTACTTAGAGCCTGACCGGGATCATTGGTATGAACATGGATCTTGATCACATTTTCATCTGCTACCACTACCAGAGAGTCACCGATCGAAGATAGATAATTCTTCAGCTGATCTTCCATTTCCTCGGTCGCCTCACCTGCCAGATCAATAATAAATTCTGTACAGTAGCCGAACTTGATATCTGCTTCCGGCATATCCGTACCGACAGCTGCCTGAACAACTGCAGCCGGCGCCACAAAATCAAGCGCGATTTCTTTTCCGAGGAAGCCGTCAAAGGCTCCCTTTAGGATTTCCAACAGGCCCTGTCCACCGGAATCAACTACCCCGGCTTCTTTTAACACCGGTAACATCTCCGGTGTTTTGGACAATGTATCCTCCGCTTTGGCAATGACTGCCCGCAGGAAGTCCTCCATCTTGATGTCTTCCTGCAAAGCCAGCACAGCCGCCTCCTCAGCCGCTCTCCGGGCCACTGTCAGGATGGTCCCCTCCTTCGGTTTCATAACCGACTTGTAGGCCGTTTCTACCGCCTTATCAAAGGCTTCCGCCAAAACCGGCACCGTAACTTCATCATGAGTCTTGACAATCTTGGTGAATCCTCGCAGCAACTGCGATAAGATCACACCGGAGTTGCCTCTGGCACCACGTAATGCTCCGGAAGAGATCGCCTTACATACCGCTTGCATAGAAATCTCAGTCACGGCTGCCACTTCTGCGGCAGCTGCCATAATGGTCATTGTCATATTGGTACCAGTGTCGCCATCCGGAACCGGAAAAACATTTAACTCATTGATCCATTCTTTTTTGACCTCGATATTTTTAGCACCGGCCAAAAACATTTTTTTCAGCAGTGCGGCATCTATCAATTTGTTTTGCAACGTTTACGTCCTCCTCTAACCTTAGTCAATAACTCTTACACCTTCCACATGGATCCTCACTTGATCTACTTCCAAGCCCATAAATTGCTTTAATTTATAACGCACGTTGGAAGACAGGTTATCGGCCACTGTGGCAATATTGACGCCATAGGATACAATGACGTGAAATGCAAGGGAAACCTTACCTTCATCGGTCATTGAAACCCGAATACCCTTGCTCAAATATTCTCTCTTTAATAATTGTACCAGCCCATCGGTCATCCGTGTGCCGGCCATACCGACGATCCCAAAGCATTCTACCGCTACCGAACCAGCATATTTCGCAATGACTTCCGTATTTATGGTTACTTGTCCCAATTCGTTTGAATATTCACTACCCATACCTTACCCTCCATATTATAATCTAATATATTATACCTGATTTTGCTTCAAAAAGGAATATACAAATTCCTCTTCCGATATGATGGGAATCCCAAGCGCCTTGGCTTTCTTATTCTTGCCGCTGTTAGAGGTCACATCATTATTGATCAGGCAGTCTGTCTTGGCGCTGACAGAACCTGTTACCTGCCCTCCCAAGCGTTCAATTTCAGTCTTTAACGCATCCCGATTCGGATAATTCTGTAGGCTGCCGGTGATCACAAAGGTTTTTCCGACCAATGATTGATCTGTTTCTTGCTTCCCATAATCACTGACATCCAGTCTAACCTCGGCCAATATGCGATCCAGTTCAGCTGCCCGGTTCGCATCGGCAAAATAAGCCTCCATCGAAGCTGCCAGAACCCTGCCGATCCCTTCGATCTGTTCAAGCTCCTCAGCTCCGGCCAAACGCAAACGCTCAAACGATCCCGCAAAATGACGCAAAACCTGTTTGGCCATGGCCTGTCCGATGCCGTCAATACCAAGACCATATAGAAGCGCAGCCGGCTTTACGGCTCTGGCCGCCTCAATTCCCTGAGCCAGCTTTGACCAGGATTTTTCTCCCATGCCCTCCAGGCTGCAAATCTGTTCACTGTAGGACTCCAGTCGGAAAATATCCGACAATTGATGCAGCAGGCCGGCTCCGACCAACTTTTCCAGCGTCGCCTCCGACAGCCCCTCTATATTCATGGCATTACGGCTGACGAAATGTGTCAGCAATTTAATCCGCTTGGCCAAACAGTCCGGATTCGGACACATCAGCACCTCCGTTTCGTTGCTCCGATCAATTTGGGTCGGTTCATCACATACCGGACAGTGTTTCGGTATTTCCAGTCGATCACTGCCTGTCAGGTTTTCACTAATCTGTGGAATGATCATATTGGCCTTATAAACTGTAATCCGATCTCCGATTCCGAGCCGTAGCTGCTTCATCATAGTGATATTATGGACTGATGCCCGACTGACACTGGTTCCCTCCAGTTCAACCGGATCAAACACCGCCACCGGATTGATGCTGCCGGTTCGGGAAGCAGACCATTCGATACGCCGCAGTGTCGTCACGGCTGTTTCATCCTGCCACTTAAAGGCAATAGCGCTGCGCGGAAACTTATTGGTCACGCCCAGACTGTCGCCGTAAGCAATATCGTCAAATTCACAGACTAAACCATCCGACGGAATCGGATATGTATTGATGGCCTTTTGAAAATACGCTACCCTCTCCGCGATCTCATCCGCCCTGCAACGATATGCCTCAACCACTTCAAATCCCTGTTCTCTTAGCCAGTTCAGTTCTGCCAGTCGGCTGTTATTATGAACGGCAGTCTGATCTGTTCCCTCTTCGCCTGCCTGTATTAAGCCAAAGGCTACAAACCGAATATGTCGTTCGGCGGCGATGCGGCTATCCAGCTGTCGAACAGAACCGCTGCAAAGATTACGCGGATTCTTATACCGATTTTCCACAGCTGTGATAGACGTATTGATGCGCTCAAAATCATCATATCGAATGATCGCCTCGCCGCGTAAAATCAATTTCCCCTGATACGGTATCTGCAAAGGAAGATTATCAAATACTCTGGCATTCCCGGTAATCTCTTCTCCGATCACTCCGTTTCCTCTGGTCACGGCTCGGATCAGGCAACCTTCTTCATACTGCAGAACGACGGTCAGGCCATCCAATTTCCATGAAAGGACCACCGAATGATCACCGGCAAAGGCGGCCAGCACATCCACTTCCTTGGTTTTATTTAGCGATAACATCGGTCTGGTATGCTCGACCTTTGGCAGACTGTTTACGACCGCATAGCCGACCCGCTGGGTCGGACTGCCGCTTAATATGATGCCGCTGCTTTTTTCCAATTCTTCCAGTTCATCATATAACCGGTCATATTCGATATTTGGCATCAGTTCCCGATCCTCAGTATAATAAGCGCGGGCTGCCTGATTTAATTTTGTTGTCAATTCCTGAATTCTGGCTCGAACGTTCATCTGTTTCTCCCTGTAATCCGCGTATTTCGGCCGCTGTCAATTCCCGCCAACCTCCGGTTGGCAGATCAAGTGTAATATTCATGATTCTAATCCGCTTCAATCTGGTCACTCGGTATCCGAGCGCTTCGCACATCCGTCGGATCTGCCGATTTAATCCCTGCGTCAAAATAATGGAAAACCGGCGCTTTCCCATTTTTTTCACACGGCAGGGTCTGGTAACTGTATCCAGGATCTCAACTCCGTCTTCCATCCGTTGAATAAACTCTGCCGTAATCGGGCTGTCCACCTCTACAATGTATTCCTTCTCATGGAAATGTCTGGCCTTTAAGATATAATTCATCAGATCACCGTCATTGGTCATCAGCAACAGGCCCTCCGAATCTTTATCCAAACGCCCTACCGGATAGAGGCCCTTGGAAAAACCAAAGTACTGCATTACATTCGGCTGCTCTTGTTCGGCCGTCGTACAAATGATACCGGTCGGCTTATAACAGGCAAGCACCATCCTTTCCTGTCGGCACAGATATCTTCCCTCAACCTTGACGCGGTCATTCTCTGTAACCTGCGAGCCCAGGTCTGCCGGCTGTCCGTTGACTTCCACCTTCCCGCCTTTGATCAATTCATCTGCCTGACGTCTGGAGCAGTAGCCTGAAGCACTAATAAATTTATTGAGTCTCATATACTTTCCTTAAACATTTATTTGCTATGAATCATTTTTATTATATCATAATTCGTCCATGCTCATCCACCAACTTATTTGATCAGACTGAAAAAAGGATGATGCCAGATCATTTGATCCGAAATCATCCCTTTATATAAAATCCCATTCTTGTGTCAAGGATTGGATTTATCTATCACCTCAGACAGCTCTGATTTATGAACAACATTACTTAAAATATAAGACATAGCTTACCCTTTCATAAGTCCCCAAAAAACTATGAGAACCAACACGATTTGCAAAATGTTCACTATACATGAAATAGCAATACGTCCCCAAAATCCTCCGGTACTTCTTTTTATCCTTTTCTTGCTGTCAGAATAGTGCCTTGTTTGAAAAAATGATATAAGCAATGCAGCGAAATGTCCCAAATATATTGCACAAATTGCTATCACAAACAAGTGGCTCATCCAGTCCGGAAGCACACTTTGCCCCCCTCTATTAAATTTTTGTATAATAGGATAAATACATATTGAAAATGTAGGGAAAAAAAAGACTTCAGAAATATAAAAATTATTTTTATTTGCATTATCCCAATATATTTCCGTTTGCGCACATTGCTCATCATATTCAAATACATAATACTTGTCATTTTTTGCTTTTAATTTCCAGTGTTCAATAGTTATACTATCAACAGGAATATTTGTGGGAACAATTTTATATTCAGTTTCCACTCCTTTTTTTATTTCAAAACAATCTCCCCAAAAATTGCTGCCTTGTAATTCCAAACCCCATTTACGCAATTTTGAATATAAAATTTCTAAATCATCGAATCTCAAGCATGAAAATAAATGCAAAACCCAAAAACGCCTTTTTTTCATAGAAATCACCTCAGCTTTCTATCTGGATTTTATTTTACCATCCTTCTCATAACCAAAATCCTTGTTTTATATTATTATATCACTACTCATAGTATACATCAATTGCAGTATTACTGTGAAATAGATAAGGTTACTCTCCCTTCCTTAAAAATTGACGAAGAAAAGACGATAGTATTTTCTCTATCGTCTTCGGTAACCATTTTTATAAAATTTTTTATATTGATTTTATTTCTGCATTGATTCCTTGAAGGAATGTTCTCTGTATCCCTCTTATATCTCAAATCCATTCTTTATTCATTGGGTTGCAATAGATAATCCGCCACATAACCGTCCACTCCGTCCACGTTCACGCGAGCCCAGCCAAGCTCGTCCACTGACAGGACAACCACCGTCTGTCCGGCCGACAGCTGTCCAACCACTTCCTGAGTTGACGGATCTTTAACAATGTTTAATTCTGTTATCGCAGTCTTGCTAACACCTCCTTCGGTGCCGGGAGTTGGATTGGACTGGCTCGGATTAATGGTCACGGTTTGATTTCCGGAGTTCTGATTTTCTGTTTTTTTAGACTCAGTTGATTCTGTTTTTTTCGGATCTGTCGCTTCCACCTTCTTATTGGTACTGCTCTGAGTGGTGTCGGTCTTTTTTTCGGTTGTAGTCGACTTGGTATCGCTGCCATTGGCAATCGAATGGATCAGATCATACAATTCCTTCAACTTTGAATCCGAGGCCACGGCCGCGGAAAATTTACTGTTTATATCATTTGTCAGGTTAACGATACCGCTGTCCGAAGCGGCGGTTTCTACCAGTTTTTTGGCAGTGTCGGATAATACCGAGCTTTGAATAATGTAATTTCCGTTATTGTTTTTCGACACATAAAACTGCTTCAAAGCAGGTGCTTCTGTATTGATATTTTTATATTTCACATTGACCGTGGTAAATACCAATTTGGAATCGGCATTTTCTCCCGGCAGCAGATAGATCTGATTGATCTTATAGCTTTCGATATAGTCCTTAAATAAAGAACTGTCTACGACAGTAACATATTTTGCCAGACTCTTTTCATCTCCTGCCTGCAGCGCAGCAAAGTAGTTCTTCATCAGGCTTGTGATCTCTTCATCCGAATTCACCTTAACATTATCACCGAGGTCCGGACCCTTTTGCGCGGCTGAGGTTGAGGTGCTCTGAGAAGCAGATGTGTTTGATTGAACCGTTGTCGATTTTTTTGCTAACAGTGCCCGGCCACCGAAAAACAACACCGCCAAGATGATAATGGCAATCAAGCCGAGTGCTATATAGCGCAAATTATCCGACAGCCACTCCCTAATATTATCCATCGTATCTCTCCTGTTCCGCTATGGTGAACATAGCTATGCTTCGTTTATATTTTCAAATAGAAAAGAAGAAGCCTCTCGGCTTCTCTCCATTTTGCAAGCAACACACCTGGAGGGATTCGAACCCCCGGCACGTGGCACCGGAAACCACTGCTCTATCCCCTGAGCTACAGGTGCGCATCATTATCGCTTGAAATCATACCATATTTAGGAAACCCTGTAAAGTGTTATCTGAAAATCAGTCGGCCCTATCTTGCGCCTTTAGCGCAGTTTTCCATCAAAACCGCTATGGTCATCGGTCCGACACCGCCCGGAACCGGAGAAATTGCCCGTACCAACGGTGCCACCTTTTTAAAGTCCACGTCACCGCAAAGTCCGTCTTCCAACCGGTGAATCCCGACATCAATCACCACAGACTGTTCGGAAAAGTAAGAAGCATCAAAGAATTTCGGTCGGCCGACGGCACAAATCACCACATCCGCTCGTCTGGTCAACTGCTTTAAATCCTTAGTTCGGGAATGACAAAGAGTAACCGTCGCATCAGCCGCTGTCAAAAGCTGAGCCACCGGTTTACCTACGATATTACTTCTCCCTACTACCACGCAGTGCAGGCCAGTCAGGTCACCCAAGACCTGCCGTAGCATCAGTACCACTCCCCAGGCTGTGCAGGGACGCATACAAGGTTCTCCGATCGATAAGCGGCCGACATTTACAGGATGAAATCCATCCACATCTTTTTCCGGCACAATGGCTTCCAATACCTTCTGTTCTTTGATTTCTTTCGGCAACGGCAATTGAACCAAGATCCCCTGTATTGAAGCATCCTGATTCAACTGTTCAATTTCCTGAAGCAGTGCTTCGGTTGTCGTTTCCTCCGGCAAACGGATGATCCGTGACCGGATACCTAAATCAATACAGGCCTTTTCCTTGGCGCCGACATATACCTTGGAAGCCGGATCATTTCCAACCAGGATTACAGCCAGACCAATATCTCGCTGTTCTTTCTTGATGTAGGCCCGCACTTCATCTTTCACCGCCGCTGCAATCTGTTTTCCATTGATAATTTCTGCCATGCCTTGTCCTTTCTGTTTTCCGTGATCCTGTAAATGCAATTTAACTGTCAGCTTAAAATAAACCTACAATATTACCATCCTCATCCACATCGATCTGATGCGCCGCCGGCGTCTTGGGCAGTCCCGGCATGGTCATCATATTACCGGTAATAGCAACGATAAAGCCGGCTCCGGCGTTAACATACAGTTCTCTGACGGTGATCGTAAAGTCCTTCGGCCGTCCCAGCCGCTTTGCATCATCCGACAACGAATACTGTGTTTTAGCCATACAGATCGGCAGGCCGCCATATCCCAGTGCTTCCAGTTTTTTCATTTCCGAAGCGGCCGCTCCTGTAAAGCTGACGCCATCAGCTCCGTAAATCTTTCGGGCGATTACGGTAATCTTTTCCTCAATACTGCTTCCAAGCTCATATATTGGTTGAAAATGATTTTCTTCCTGATTCAGTACCGCACAAACTTCATGGGCCAGCGCTTCTCCGCCGGCACCGCCATGCTCCCAAACGGAAGCAGGTGCAAAACGACAGCCCAGCTTCACACAAAAATCACGCACAAAAGCCACTTCTTCCTCCGTATCCGTTATAAACTGATTTAGAGTTACAATCACAGGCAGGCCGAAGGCGCGCAGATTCTCGATATGCTTTTCCAAATTGACGATACCTGACGCAAGGGCAGACAGATTCGGCTCTGAGAGTTCTTCTTTCTTTACCCCGCCATTATATTTCAATGCACGAACGGTTGCTACCAATACCACCGCATCCGGTCGCAGCTCACCGATCCGACATTTGATATCCAAAAATTTTTCAGCTCCCAGATCGGCGCCGAAACCGGCCTCGGTAACGGTGATGTCAGCCAATGATAATGCCAGCTTCGTTGCGCGCAGGCTGTTACAGCCGTGCGCAATATTCGCAAAAGGGCCGCCGTGAACGATGACCGGTGTATGCTCCAGAGTCTGAATCAAATTTGGAGCCAGCGCATCTTTCAGCAGGGCAGCCATGGCACCGACAGCCTGCAGTTCCCGGGCAAATACCGGTTCATTTTGCCGGTTGTAGGCTACGATGATGCGGCCAAGGCGCCCCTTTAAATCCCTCATATCCTCTGCCAGGCAGACGATGGCCATAATTTCCGATGCCACCGAGATGACAAAGTGATCTTCACGAACCACTCCATCCGGACGGCTGCCGAGACCGATGATAATATTGCGCAGTACTCGATCATTCATATCGACACAACGCTTCCAGACGATCCGCTTCGGATCAATATCCAAAGTATTTCCCTGTTGAATATGATTATCCAACAAAGCTGCCAACAAATTATTGGCTGCTGTAATGGCGTGAAAGTCTCCGGTAAAATGCAGGTTCAAATCCTCCATCGGTACAGCCTGTGCATAACCGCCGCCGGCTGCTCCGCCTTTGATTCCGAAGCAGGGGCCGAGCGACGGCTCACGCAGTGCAATAACCGTCTTTTTTCCAATACGGTTCAAAGCCTGTCCGAGACCGACGCTGACGGTCGTCTTTCCCTCACCGGCCGGTGTCGGATTAATGGCTGTCACCAACACCAGCTTACCGGCTTTGTTTTTCCGGCTTCGTTTGATACAGGTTTCGGAAAACTTCGCTTTATACCGACCGTACAGCTCAAGGTCATTCTCCTGAAGACCCAGCTGTTCGGCAATCTGAACGATGGGTAACATCTGTGTTTCTCTGGCAATTTGCACATCTGTCTTCATAGCACTTCTCCTCTTCCGTCACTTTGGCACCAGTTCCGCTATCTATGCGTCGGGGCTGTCACAGCCTTATTGCTGTTCTAAATAATTCTCAAACTCCTCACGGGTCATCAATACCTTCCGCGGCTTGGTTCCGTCTTCTTCACTGACCACACCAGCCTCGGCCAGCTGCTCCATGATGCGGGCCGCCCGGTTAAACCCAACCTTAAAAGCCCGCTGCAGCATACCGATGGAAGCTTTGTCCTTATCAATCACGAACTTGGCTGCATCGGTAAAGTAGTCATCCTGCTCCGATACCCCCGGATTCTGACCGCCCTCACCGATCACGATCTGATCCATCTGTCGAATCAGGGATTCCTCAGTCGGCATAGACTGACCGGAATTATGCTCAATCACATATTTAACGATATCATTGACCTCACGATCGGATACAAAGGCCCCCTGGATACGAGCCGGCTTTTGGAAACTCTGCGGATAATACAGCATATCACCCTTACCCAACAGCTTCTCGGCTCCGTTCATATCAAGGATGGTTCGAGAATCAACGCCGGAGGTTACACTAAAGGCAATTCTGGACGGCATATTGGCCTTAATCAGTCCGGTGATTACATTCACAGACGGACGCTGGGTAGCAATGATCAAATGAATGCCGGCCGCTCTGGCCTTCTGCGCCAAACGGACTATACTGTCCTCTACATCTCCCGGCGCCGCCATCATCAGATCAGCCAGCTCATCGACGATAATGACCAACTGCGGCATCTTTTTCGGCTTGTTTTCATCCTCGATCTCGGACACCGACTCCACCTTTGCATTATATCCGGCCAAGTCTCTGACATTATAATGGGCAAATTGCTGATAACGCCTATCCATTTCAACCACCGCCCAGTGCAGTGCTCCGGCCGCTTTTTTCGGATCGGTCACCACCGGAATCAACAAATGCGGAATATTATTATAAACGCTTAGCTCCACAACCTTTGGATCGACCATGATCAGTTTCACATCATTCGGATCCGCCTTATACAACAGACTGAGAATGATACCGTTGATACATACCGATTTACCTGATCCGGTTGCTCCGGCAATTAACAGATGCGGCATCTTGGCGATATCCGCCACGATTGTATTGCCGCCAATATCCTTACCGACAGCAAACGCAATCTGCGACGAATGCTCCCGGAAATCATTAGCTTCCAACACATCTCTCAGCATAACCACCTGATTTTCCTTATTCGGCACCTCAATACCAATGGCGGCCTTGCCGGGAATCGGAGCCTCGATACGGATATCGGCAGCAGCCAGGTTTAGTTTAATATCATCTGCCAGTCCAAGAATTTTGCTAACCTTCACACCCATCTCCGGCTGGATCTCATAACGCGTCACGCTTGGGCCATAGCAAACATCGGAAATGGTCGCCCTCACTCCAAAGGTATCCAGCGTCTGCTGTAGCTTATCGGCAGTCTCCTGTAGTTGGCGTTTGGTCGACGCAGCCGAAGTCGGTACTCCCTTCTTTAACAGACTGATAGGCGGAAAGTGATAGTGGAAGGCTGTCGGAGCGGCTGCATGTTCTGTCGGCATAGCGGCTGCCGGAGCGGCTACATGTTCTGTCGGCGTGGCGACTGCCGCAGCGGCTGCCGGACCGACAGAAACGGATTTAATGTTTTCTTCCTCTTCCGGATATATTTCTCGAACTGCCGGACGCTCATCCAGAACCACTGCGCCCAAATCATGTACCGGCCCCATTGTTTCCGGCTCTGTTTCCGGCTCTGTTTCCGGCAAATGAATCACCGGCCGATGCAGCGGACGCTCTTCATCCTCTTCAATGATCATAACCGGAATCGGCGCAGACATCTCAGACTGTTCCGGCTCGGAACCGCCCGACGGCAACACGGACAGCGAACTGTCGTTTGTTTTATGATCATCGGGCTGCGTCAGTCCCTCCTGCCAGCGTTCCGGCACTCGCCCTTCTCCCGAAACCACATCCTTCAAGGTTTGATTCAACAATTCATCCTCCGGACGGTTCATGATCTGTCTGGTCTTTTCCCGGGCCTCCTGTTCCAGTTCCCGTTGTCTGCGCACTTTTTCTTTGCGCAGTCTGCGCTGTTCATGATAATGCGCTGACTGCTGCGCCATCTTATCGGCAGCCCTTTGTCCATGCGATCGCAAGCCTTTCAATAGAGAGCGTTCCGTAATAAAAATGATGCCAATTACCATCAGCACCGTCAAAAAAATATAGCTGCCCATCGTTCCTAGTATGCCCTTAAATAAGCCGCCGATCACTGCGCCGATCAAACCGCCGCCGTTATGGGTTCTGGCGCCCTCCGAATAATAGTAAAAAATGCCATGACCCGTATCCCGACCATACAGCATCACATGCAGCAGGCCGTCAAGCGATATCAAAATAACAAGCATGGCAACCACCTTGATCTTGGCCACAATTTGGCCGGTATTTGCCAAAACAAAAAATACAATAAATACTGCCAACGGCGGGATTACATAGGCAATGATTCCGACCATACCAAATAACAGATGACGCAGTATCGCTCCGACAAAGCCTCCGAAGCCAAATACGCTGATCTGTATAAAGACCATCACCGCTATAAACAAAATAAGCAATGCTTCCTTCAGTAAGGGCTGCATTGGCTGCTGTTCCCCATATCGGTCCGGCCTCTCGGCGCTGTCCATTTTTTTGCTGTTTTTTCGTGTATTCTGCGTATTCGCCATGTTTCCTCCTGCTAAGGACGGTTTGCCGCAACTGCCGTCTCAGGCCTAAGCCGTTTTTTGATTCTCTGCATATAAATATTGCATTTCCAGCGTTTCCACCATATCGGTATATAGAGATACCGCTTCGATCGCCTGGCCGCTCTCGATCAAACGAACACAGGGGCTGATATAGGACTCATAGAGTGAAGAAAAAATCTCCTCTGCCTGTTTCTGTTCACGAATCCGGTTGACAATGGTCGGTGCAGTATCATAATAATGAGCTACCAGCCGACGCCCCTGCTCTGTCTGTAATAAACACTCGTCCCGAAACCGCCGCAATACTGCCAGTTCATGACAGTCCGCAGATTTTTCCAAAGCCTGACAGGTAGCTGTCGTAATATAGCACAGGCGATCACGAAAGCCGCCGAGCACCTGCTCATAACTGGTCGCCCGAATCTGGCTGGCCGGGAAAACCTGCTTCCACTGACTGATCAATTCTTCGATAATCGGTTCCGCATCCGCTTGAAAATACCGTTGTACGGCCGGAATCAGATAAATCGTCATGATCAGATTCAGATCCACCTCCAAACGGCTTCGCTTTGACTTCGCAGCCCTGTCGCGTTTGGCCAGTGCTGCCTCGGCCAGCTCCTTACCCGGCTTCTGCCACCCCGATATTCCTTTTTCAGGCTCCAGATCGCGTACACAGGCTTCTAGAATGGGCTGTGCCGCTTCATAATAAGCCTCAAATTTATCCGGATACTTCTTCTTGTTAAAATCCTTCAGCGGATCTCCCTGAAGCTCCAACAGCTGTTCAATCATATCAGCTTCTCCTCGTATTATTCATCCCAATTATGATATACATTCTGTACATCATCATCTTCATCCAGCAGATCCAGTAATTTACGCAGACTCTTCAGCTGTCCTTCATCCTCCAGCTTCACCCAGGTCTGCGGAATCCGGTTGACCATGGCTTCAACCATTGGAATACCGGCCTCGGTCAGGGCGTCACGCACCTGTCCCAGGTCATTTTCATCTGTCAAAATTTCAAAGCTGTCTTCCTCTTCGACAAAATCCTCCGCACCGACATCCAATGCCAGCATCATCAACTCATCCGCATCCAGCTCGCATTCCTCCTTGTCGATGATGATTTGGCCCTTTGTATCAAAGGAAAACGAAACGCAGCCCGGAGTTCCGATGCTGCCGTTGCCCTTGGTGAAGGCACTGCGCACATTGCCGGCTGTTCTGTTTTTATTGTCCGTCAACGCTTCTACGATAATGGCAATACCGTTCGGGCCGTAGCCTTCATACACGACCGATTCGTAATTAACCGAATCGACATCTCCGGCCGCCCGCTTAATACCGCGTTCAATGGTATCATTTGGCATATTATTTGCCTTTGCCTTGGCAATAACATCCTTTAATTTACTGTTGTTTTCCGGATCGGCTCCGCCTTCCTTGACCGCCACGGCAATTTCACGGCCGATGATGGTAAAGATCTTCCCCTTAGCGGCATCATTTTTCTCTTTTTTATGTTTAATGTTGGCAAATTTCGAATGTCCTGACATGCTTCCCTTTCTCCTATTTCATCTTTTTATATATTTTTAGTCTGATCACAGACATGGCCGTCTGCGACACTCGATTATATCATTTTTTCAGGCTTCGCGCAAATCCAAATCCTTTTGGATATAGTCCAGATACGGAATCAGTACCGATTGCGCGGATATAATCCGAAACCCTTCATCCAACTCATCAAAGCGAATACTTTTTCGGCCACCGTCCTCCTGTCTTTTCTGAAACCGCATCAAATCTGCAAACCGCAGATAATAAAAGCAGTCATGTTTTTTCCAGTAAATCAAAATAAAGGCGATCCCCCCCTGCTTCTCAAAGCCGGCCATAAATTCCCGCTGATGGGCATGAATATTGGCGAGCGGAAATGTATCGGCCGCACATTCCTTTGCATCAAAACAGACCGGCAGCCCCTGCACCGCTCCGATATAATCGACCGTACTTTTTTGCTCGAAATATGCCAATGTAATATGTCTGGTTTCCTGGTTCATTCGGATCGGAGTAATCGGTGTCGGTATCTTCTGCATCAATGCCAATTTCATAATCGCATATTGATCATTGGTCCGATTAATCATTTCCTCTAACAGAGAGCCGCGCAGACCTCTGGATTTCCATGTTGCCATTTTACACTCCTTTATACCGCAATATGTCAAATACCTCCGGCGGATCGATCTTTATTTCTCTTCCCGACAGCCCGGCCAACACACCTGTCACCTCAGGGAAGACCAAGCGGTAACAGCAAAGCAGCTGATGTCTGATCCCGTGAGTCTGTCTGATTCTTCGATTCAAATCTGCATCGCCATATTTTGTATCCCCCAACAGCGGGTGTCCGATCGATGCCAGATGTGCTCGAATCTGGTGTGTCTTTCCGGTAAACAACTGAACCTCCAGCAGGCTGTAGCGGTCATTCATCCACAATGGTCGATAGCCGGTTTTGATATATGAGTCTTCTTTGCACGTACCGATGGTGACGGTATTGGTCGCGGTATCCTTTTTTAAGTGAGCCTCCAGCAGTCCGGACTTTGTAACCTTGCCATTCACCGGACACAGATAAAATTTTTGCAGATTATGTTCCCGAAACAGGCGGTTCAATGCCTCGGCTGCCGCCGCATTTTTGGCGGCCACAACCAATCCGGCCGTATTGCGATCCAGTCGGTTGACAATTCCCGGCGTATAGTCCCGAAGCCGCTCCTGCTCTATGCCGACAGTCGTAGCCCGCAGATAGCTGCCGATTTCCTCAACCAGCGAGATGTCCTCCGCTTTAGCCTTCTGTGACAACAAACCGGCCGGTTTGTTGACGATCAACACATGCTCATCTTCATAAACAACTTTGACATGACTGTAATTGACAGCGCTTGCTTCCGGTTTGGCCGAAAATGTTTGAAACGTTTCATCAGAAAAAAAGATACGGATATGGTCGCCGACCTTCAGTATCTCATTTCCTTGTGCCTTTTTCTGATTCAACGTAATGTTCTTCTTCCGGAGCATCTTATAACAAAATGACTTTGGCATACCCGGCAGATATTTGGACAGAAACTTATCAAAGCGCTGCCCGGCTCTACCGATATCAATGGTAATTTCTTTCATATTTTCCCTTTTTCACTTGCAACAGCCCGGCCCCTATCACTCTACAGCATCAGGGTCAAAAGATAAGCAGCGATTTCCCGCTCGACTTCGACCGTCTGCTCGAGCTGCTCCTCTGATAACGATTTGTTTTGATTACCCTGGTGTTCAGTACGCTCTGTCAGCAATGCGGTAAACCGAGCGACTTCATGTGTTTCTGTGACATCAGTTTCTAAACCGTTCTTTTTCAACCAATCCTGTAAACCATGCTCGCAGGTATCGTTTCGATCATTTGTCAGAATCAATATATGATCTGCCTTCACCGCTGTCATCAAAATTAATCTGACATGACCGGCAAAGGTATAGATGGCCGGGCCGAAAATAATCCCCTGCGGATAGCGCCGGATCAGGCTTCTGATTTGCTCAAGCTCCGTTACAGTCGGGCGATATTTCAATAACAGAATCAACCGGATGAGGGCGGTGGAAAACGGCACCACTGCCACTGCCGCCGCAATCGTCATTGGATTTTTAGCTGTGTGAAAGAGAAGCAAACCGACCGCAAAGGTCATTCCCACTATAACAGCCAACAGGATACTCAAGCTCCATTGTTTTCGTCTTGTCAGCCGCAAATAATCAACACTTCCCTTTGCAAAGCGACATACCTCACTGTCACTGCGTTTCCGGCGCCTTATCAAAGCATCCACCCCTAAGCCTCACCGAAAAAATTCAAGGCATTTAACAGAATGCCATGCGGCGTCACCTTAGACACACCGCGCAGCCCCTGCATCAACAGGCTGCTGACGGAGATTTCCTTGCCCTTGACCGCATCATACAAAGCTCTGGCAACCACCTGCGCCTTTTCCTCAAATCCGAGTTTTTTTATGACGGCCAGGCGGTCTGTTCCTCCGGCTCTTTCAAAAAAATTGGTGTCGACCGGTCCCGGACAAACTGCTGTGACCGTGATTTGACGATCCTTTACCTCCTGTGCCAGAGCACGAGAGAAGCTTAATACATATGCCTTACCGGCGGCATAAACAGCCATTCTCGGCTGCGGCATAAAGGCCGCCGAGCTTGCCAGATTAATGATACGACTACCGCGTTTACAATAAGGCAGACAAAGATACGCAATAGCAGTCAGCGCCTCACAATTGGTTCGGATCATTCCCAGCTGCTCTTGCATATCATCATCTTCCATCCGTCCCAGTCGGCCGTAGCCGGCAGCCTGCACCAGCAGCTTGATCTGTGGCCTAGCATTGGCCAAGATCAGTTTTAAATCCTTGATGCTTGTTGGCTGACTCATATCGGCTGCAATCACCCTCGTCTTCATTGATAAACCGGCGGCCACGGCGTTTAATCGATCACGATTCCTGGCAATCAGCCATACCTCATCCAACCATGGGTACTTTTCATTGATCTGTTTGGCAAATTCTTCCCCGATTCCGGAGGACGCACCTGTTATAATCGCTATTTTCATCTTCATCTACCTTTCTTTCTTCTGAGGTTAACTTCCTGCTTTGCATTATACCACGTCAGGAAAGGGTCGAAAAGGAACTGATCTCATCTTGGGTTAAAAACCGATACTCCCCCTCTTTCAGATCTTTTAACCTGAAACCGCCGACTCTTAAGCGGTGCAAGGCAATTATCGTACAACCGTAAGCCGCAAACATTCGTTTCACCTGATGATAACGCCCCTCCGTGATAGTGATGCTTCCTTCCGTTTCACTGTCCATCTGCAACCGACAGGGTTTGGTCGGCAGTTCATCTCCGATATCTACACCGTTTTCAAAGGCCTCCTTTTTGTCTGTCGGAAAAGAAACATCCAGTCGAAAGTAATATGTCTTTTCCACATCCTTCTTCGGCGAAGTCAAACGATGCGCCCATTTCCCATCTGTTGTCAGCAACAGCAAGCCGGTGGTATCCTGATCCAACCGACCTACCGGGAAGAGATTCTTTCGTAATTCCGCAGGTACTAACTCCAAAACACAGGGATGATAGGCATCTGCCTCGGTTGCGCTGATATAACCTGACGGCTTATGCAGCAGTATATACTTTTCCTGCCAACTTATGACGGCGTCCCCCTCATAAGTGACTGCCTGTGACGATAACACCTTGTAGCCTGCATCGCGGATTAATCGATTGTCAACCGATACCAATCCGCGCATAATCATAGCGCGGCACTCCCTGCGACTGCCCAGACCGGCATCTGCCAAATATTTATCCAATCGAATTGATTTTTGCTGCATAGTATCCCTCTATTTTAGAAAACAGGAATGTGATTCCCGAAGGCGGCATTCCTGTTTATCAATCAACCTGTATTTTAAATCTGTTATGCTTTGATTCGCGCCAAAAGCGCTGTCGTAAAACACCATACCCGTTCAAATGAAGCGAGCTCCAAACGCTCTGACGGCGTATGTGCACCGATCATATTCGGACCGAATGAGATGCAATCAAGCTCCGGCATCTTGCTCTTTAACAGACCGCATTCTAAACCGGCATGAATGGCCTCAAACTGTGGTTCGCTTTGATACTGCTCTCGATACAAATCCCCGATCAGATCGCGAATATATGAAACTTCTTCATATTCCCAACCCGGATAATCTCCATCGAAGGTGTAATATCCCCCCAACAACTCTGTCAGATTCTCTATCTGATTGGACAGCATGATCTTCTTGCTATCCAGAGAACTGCGCACACCGAAGCAGGCCTGGATCTCAGTTTCTCCTGTCTGTAAAACACCCATGTTCAGAGATGTCTCGATCAGCTCCGACCGGTGCTGGCTGCGACCGATGATCCCGTACAACGCCAAATGCATGAAACTGATCAGGCGGTGGGTAAATTCTGCAGTACCGGCTGTGTATTGTCCGTATTCTCCCCGGATACAACTCACCTTCAATAGCGGTTCTGTCACACAGTATTCGTGTGCAAATATTTCCTGATACGCATCCACCGCTTCCGCCAAAGTGGCGGCGTCCAAAGCGACCAGCTCAACCTCGCACAGGGCTGTAATGGCATTATCCTTCTCACCGCCATTAACGCTGACCAGTCTAAAAGAGTGCTCCTTTTCCAGCTCATACAGCATTCTGCCCATCAATTGATTGGCGTTTGCCCTGTTTTTATCAATCTCCATTCCGGAATGTCCGCCGGACAAACCGCCGATCGATATCCAGAGCTTAGTGCCATTAACCTTTTCCTGCTCCAACGGGAAATGCGCAGCCGACTTTCTTCCGCCGGCGCAGCCGGTCAGAAATATCCCCTCCTCCTCGGAATCCAGATTCAGCAGAATCTTTGCATTCAAATCTTTTACATCCAGGCCGGCCGCTCCCAACAGACCGATCTCTTCATCCACAGTAATGACCACTTCCAGAGCCGGATGGGCCAGACTGTTGTCGGCCAGCAAGGCCATGGCATAGGCCACCGCCACACCGTCATCTCCGCCCAGGGTCGTTCCTCTGGCTTTCAAATAGCCATCCTCCACATAAATATCCAAAGGGTCGGTTTCAAAATTATGCCGACTGTCGGCATCCTTGATACAAACCATATCCATATGGCCCTGCAGCATTACGGTCGGAGCCGACTCATAGCCTGCACTGGCCGCTTTTTTGATTATGACATTTCCCAGTTCATCCTGACGAACTGCCAGTCGGTGCCGATTCGCAAAGTCTACCAGATATTGGCTGATCTGCCAAATATTCTTTGAACCGTGCGGAATCTGACAAATTTCTTCAAAGTAGCGAAAGGCTGCTGCCGATTCTGTCAGCGGTAAATTTTTAATTTCCATCATAAATCGGCTCAACCTCCGCGGTTTTGGTCAGACTGGCATGCAGCTCGGACTGATTCTTGTTTACCACCTCACGGCAGGTATTCATGGAGTTGGTAAGATTCGTAAAGTTGGTTTCCATGCTGCGAATGCCATCATCCATGATCTTGTCCAGGTTCTGTAACATGGCAGCTGTGTAATTCATGGCACTCATACGTACATTATTTGCTTCGATGGTTGCTTCGTCTACGATACTCTGCGCCTGTGACTGAGCACTTAAGAGCATCTGATTGGCACGTTCCACTGCCTGACGAGTGATGTCGGTATCCTCCACCATTTCATTAGCCTTAGCCGTTGCAGCCGCTACTATCTGATCCGCTTTGGTCTGAGCATCATTGATGATGGCCTCCTTATTGGCCAAAAGCTTTCTGTACTGCTTAATTTCATCCGGAGTACGCAGTTTTAATTCACGCAGCTTCTCCATCAATTCTTCCTTGTTCACCAACACCCGTGTATTTGATAAAGCCTGAAACTTACATCCGTCTACAAATACTTCGATCTCTTCAATTAAATCTTCAATCCGACTGCTCATATTCTCTCTCCTTAATCTCAACTATATTTTTCTTTTATTTGCTTCTCAACAAACGGTGGGACAAATTTGCTGATATCCCCTTTAAAACAAGCTACCTCACGCACATTGGTCGAACTCAGATACGCGTAATCCAAAGCTGTCGTTAAAAATAAGGTGTCAATCCCCTCAGATAAAACTCGATTTGTCTGCGCCATCTGCAGCTCATACTCAAAATCCGTTACCGCCCGCAATCCTCTGACAATGACAGTTGCCTGTTTTTCCTTGGCAAACATCACCGATAAGCCGCTGAAAGCCTCCACCGAAACATTCGACAGCTCCCGGATACATTCCCGAATCATGGCCACACGTTCTTCCACCGAAAACAAAGGGTGTTTGGCCGGATTATGCAGCACCCCGACCGTTAAATGATCGACAAATTTTGCCGCCCGTTTAATGATATCGATATGCCCATAGGTGATCGGATCAAAGCTGCCCGGATAGATTCCTTTTAACATCTATTCCCGTCCTTTCTTTCTGATAAAGACATGTTGGTTGGAGCCGTAACATTTGCGTTTTTCTACTACAAAGCCATACCGCTCTAAAAATAACTGCTGTTGTCGGCTGTCAGCCTCTAGGATAATCAAGCTATGTTCATCAATTATACTTGACAAGGCCAGAAAATCAAACAATTTTTCTTCTATCCCGGCCTGATACGGAGGATCAATGAATAAAATATCGAAATATTCCCGACCCTCCAGCCGCCTGCAGACCGCCAAGACATCTCCCGGAATTACACTGGCCCATTCCTCCAAACCGGTCTTGGCCAGGTTTGCCCGAATGCAGCGCAGGCTATCTCTGTCGTAATCGACGAATACAGCCTTGGCCGCCCCACGACTGAGCGCTTCTATACCGATCCCTCCCGAACCGGCGAACAGATCGGCAAATACCGCATCATATAAATATGGCTGTAACATATTGAACAGGGTCTCCTTGATCCGGTCCGCAGTCGGTCTGGTCTGAGAGCCCTTCGGCGTTATCAGTGGAATACTGCGCGCCGTTCCGGCGATCACCCTCATTTCTTCTCCCGCCATTCCAGATCACCGTTAGCGATGCCAAAAACCAAGGATTCGGCCGTCGCTAAATTAACGGCAATCGGAATGGAATAACGATCACAGGCCGCGATCACCCGAAACAAATTAGGCTTTTGTCCTCGTCTCATGAGCGCATCCTCATTCGGAAAGAATACCAACGCATCAATATCATCTCTCTCGATCATATCCATGATCTGCTTATCACCGCCCAAATCCCCGGGCAGCAAGGCATGTACCCGCAAACCGGTGGCTTCTTCGATCCGTCTGGCCGTCACAGCGGTTGCATACAGGCTGTGCTGACCGATGATCCTCTTATAGGCCACACAAAAATCCGCCATCAAATCCTTTTTCCCTGTATGGGCAATAAAACCTATCTTCATATGCTTCTCCTAACCGGCAACGATATTCACTATCTTGCCCGGAACATAAATTTCTTTTCGGATCGTTCCTTCTAATTTGCTTCCCAGAGCCGCCTTGGCCTGCTCCAGTACATCCTCCTTGGCAGCCTTCTTGTCGATCATGATAATCGTCTTGGTTTTACCGTTGATCTGCACGGCGATCTCCACCTGATCATCCTCCAGATACGCTGCGTCAAAGGTCGGCCAGCCGGCCGCAAACACGGTACCTGAATGTCCAAGCTCAGACCACAGTTCCTCAGCGATGTGCGGCGCAAACGGCGCCAACAAAACAACGGCTGTTTCCAATGTCTTTACATCAATTCCCCCCTGCTGCTTGGATAATTCAATCAAGGCATTGTTATATTCCATAAAACCGGAAACTACGGTGTTCAGGTTAAACTGATTCAAACGTTCGGTAATGTCCTTAGTCAAACGGTGACGCAGCTTCAAGGATGCTTCCGTTTCATCAACGCCGCTGTCCTTGGCGCCCATCACCAGCTTCCAGAACCGGTTGATGAAACGGTATACGCCGTCAATCCCTCTCGAATCCCATTCGGCATCAAGCTCCGGCGGTCCGACGAACAGCTCATACATACGCAGAGAGTCGCAGCCGTATTCTTCTACCAAATCATCCGGCGAGACAACATTACCTTTGGACTTGCTCATTTTAATACCGTTCTTACCATTGATCATTCCCTGATTGAACAATTTCCTGAACGGCTCATCAAAGGAAACTACACCGATATCATGTAAAAATTTGGTGTAGAATCTTGAATAGAGAAGATGCAGCACGGCATGCTCGACCCCGCCGATATACATATCGACCGGCAGGTATTTCTCGGCTTTTTCCGGCGATACAAGAGCATCATGGTTATGCGCATCCACATAACGCAGGAAATACCAGGAGGAACCGGCCCATTGCGGCATGGTATTTGTCTCACGTTTGGCCGCTGCACCGCAAACCGGACAGGTGGTGTTCACCCATTCTTCGATATCGGCCAATGGCGACTCACCGGTACCGCTCGGTAAATAGCTGTTTACCTCCGGCAGTCTGAGCGGAAGCTGATCCTCCGGCACCGGCACATTACCGCAGTGCGGACAATGTATGATGGGAATCGGCTCGCCCCAGTAACGCTGTCTGGAGAAAACCCAGTCGCGCAGTTTATAATTTACAGTCTTTTTACCGAATCCTCGCTCTTCCACGATTTCCGGCATCTTTTCTTTCAACTCCGTCGAACTCATACCATTAAACTCTCCGGAGTTAATCATCACTCCACTGCCGGTGAAAGGCTCTGTCAGCGGATGAATCTCTGCACCGGTTTCCGAAATGACTTGAACGATCGGGATATTAAATTTGGTGGCAAACTCAAAATCTCTGCTGTCATGAGCCGGAACACACATGATGGCGCCGGTACCGTAGTCGGCCAGCACATAATCCGACAGCCAGATCGGAACCGGTTGACCGGTAAACGGATTAATTCCGTAGCTGCCGGTAAACACGCCAGTTTTTTCTTTGTCCTGCAAACGGTCAACATTAGACTTCATAGAAGCTTCAAAGATATACTTTTCAACCGCAGCCTTATTTTCTTCGGTAGCCAGTTCAAGAGCCAACTTATGTTCAGGAGCCATAACCATAAAGGTGGCTCCGAACAGAGTATCCGGTCTGGTGGTATAAACCGTGACGCTGTCATCCCGGCCCCGGATCTTAAAATCCACCTCAGCGCCGTAGCTTTTGCCGATCCAGTCAGCCTGCATCTTCTTCACCTTTTCCGGCCAGTCCAAATCATCCAAACCGCTGAGCAGCCGCTCGGCATAAGCGGTGATTTTCAGCATCCATTGACGCAGATTTTTCTTGGTAACAGTTGTACCGCACCGTTCACAGCTGCCATCCTTGACCTCCTCATTGGCCAAGCCCGTCTTACAAGATGGACACCAGTTGATCGGAAACTCCTTCTCATATGCCAGGCCGGCCTTAAACATCTGAATAAAAATCCACTGAGTCCACTTATAAAAATTCGGATCTGTGGTATTCACCTCCATATCCCAGTCATAAACGGCTGAAATCTCATCCATCTGACGCTTGAAATTTTTCACATTCTCAGCGGTCGAGATAGACGGATGGATCCCCATCTTAATGGCATAGTTCTCGGCCGGCAGTCCAAAAGCGTCCCAGCCCATCGGATGAATGACGTATTTGTTCTGCAGCAGCTGGTACCGGCTCCAAACATCCGAGATTACATAGCCGCGCCAGTGGCCGACATGCAGACCGTTACCCGACGGATAGGGAAACATATCCAAACAGTAATATTTTTCCTTACTGTCATCTTTTGGGTTAACCGGCTGCTCCTTCCAGCGCTCCCGCCATTTTTGTTCGATTTCCTTATGATGATAACTTCTCATGCTGTCTTTCTCCTCCTGCTCATCATTCATCCAAATGAATTATTTTTTGTAAACCGACGCCGCCTTCAAAACGAAATCGAATCGTTTCTCCGACTTTTAATTTAAATACGGCCTGTGGCATATCCTTGATTGATACATCATATAATTTCTTGTCATTTTCCAGCATCAGATAATAATGGCTGTTCCCGTCGATAATGATACTCTCCAAGGCCGATATTCGACCGCTGCCCGTCTGCTTCTCCGCTTTTTCCCCGGTTCCCGGACCGGAAGAAGCCAGCAGGCTTCGATAAGCAGTCTCACAAGCGGTGACCGTTTCCCCGGTCGCCACGATCTGATACTTCTCAACATTGACCAAGGCATACATCTTCACCAGACCGGCTTTATCCTTTAACGTGATAAAATAGGTCGGCTCATTATTGATATTCAATAATAACGGGAAGGTCGCCTGATACTCCAAGTGCTGCACCTGCCCCTGTGCCGAATCCATGGCAGACATTTCCTTGGCTCCCGACACTTCATAGTAGCGGGATTCCATGGTCCTCTGATTCATCAGAATAAAACCGACGATCGACTCATCCTTATTGACGGAGGTGATGCCGGTATAAACCCATACATCATCATCCAGCGCCAGATAATTATAACCTTCAGTGGTTACCAGACAGTCCTTCTGCCCCAAAACACTATTCAGAAAGCCGTGACGCAGCTTGCCGTGATAATCGTACAGCTTGGTCAGCATCTCGGCCGAAAAAACCCGATCGACCCAGGTCGGACAATCCTTGACATCATACTTGGTTGTCTCGCCGGTCTGAGCATTACATAAGACCACTGAACCGATCACCTCTCCGCCGAACAGACCGATGCGATAATCCTTGATCGGGCAGATCCAGTACGGTGTGCCCTCATCATCTATCTCAAAATTAATCTGGTCAAAAATAGCGGTCGGATAACGAAACCGCAGGTGACGGTAGATATTCCGGTTAAACAGCTCCGTCGGCGAATATTTGATTCTCTGCTCCAACTGCACAAAGCTGGCATCCTGAGAGGTCATATCGATCAAAATATATCCCGGAATACCCTCGGCCTGATTGGTCAGCCATTTGATTTTATTGGCATACTCCAGCGGAGATACCCGAAACGGTTTACCCTTGTAATTGATTTGTGTATATTCCTCTGATACCTCAAACTGAGACACCATCTGAACCAGACCGCCCATCTTTCTGGCTCCCAGCTTGATCGAACTGTCTTTATCCAATGTCGGTACGTTGCGCAATGAGATCTCCGAAATATCCTTGGAAAAATCCTTGGTTTCAACCGCCAGCAGCTGCTGGTAACGTCTGGCATTGACCAAAGGAGAGGACAAAATGCTTCCAACAATGTAAATTCCGAATAATACCAATCCGGATGCCACCACCAATTTCAGCGGAAGGGTCAGACCGCGCAGCATCCCCTTCACTTCCGACAGTTCAACCTTATGACGTTCGGAAAAGACAGCCCGTGCCTGCTTTTTTGATCTGTGCAGCAACACAGCTGCGGCGATCAACGCAAATAATATAAATAACAATCTCCAGGTTCGCTGATCATGAATGTTAAAAACCGGCAGGGTGAAATAGTAAACCCCAAACAAAACCGGCAAGATCAGCAGTGCAATGATTATCGTCCATTTTCTCTTTCGCATGACATCCCACTTTCTATCCTAATTAGTCACTCTATTTTACCACTGAACCCCCTGTATTTCAACATGTTATCGTGAAATTGCACAATATCATGCAGATTTCTTTTACAATTCATCGGTTGCCAACAATTGATTGTCTGTGTTATAATTATCACATTCAAACACCACCATTTTGGTCATGTTTAGATTGGGAGGAAAAGCATTATGAGTAAAATCGTTGTCATCGGCGCCAACCACGCCGGAACAGCCGCACTAAACACCATCCTGGATAATTATCAGGGTCACGAGGTCACTGCCTTTGATGCAAACTCAAATATCAGTTTCTTAGGCTGTGGTATGGCTTTATGGATCGGAAATCAGATCTCCGGTTCCGACGGCCTCTTCTACTCCAATAAAGAAACATTGGAGGGCAAAGGAGCCAAGGTCTACATGGAAACCCCGGTTCGTCGTGTTGACTACAGCGCCAAAAAGGTATATGCCGTTACTAAGGACGGTCAGGAGATCGTACAGGATTATGATAAGCTGATTCTGGCCACCGGATCTCTGCCGATCCTGCCGAAGTTCGAGGGGCATGATCTGGAGAATATCCAGCAAGTTAAATTGTTCCAGGACGCTGCTGCCGTCATCAAGAAACTGGAAGATCCGTCCATACGTCGTGTGGCCGTGATCGGTGCAGGATATATCGGTGTTGAACTGGCAGAGGCTTTCCAGAGAAACGGTCGGGAAATCGTCCTGATCGATGTTGCCGAAACCTGTCTGTCCAACTACTATGACAATGATTTTACCACTCTGATGGAGAAAAACCTGGCAGACCACGGTGTGCAGATCGCCTTCGGTGAAAAAGTCGAAAAATTCCTTGGCGAGAATGGAAAGGTATCCGCTGTAGTAACTGATAAGAACAGTTATCCGATCGATATGGCCGTGGTTTGCATCGGTTTTTGTCCGAACACCGCTGTGGCCGATGGGCAAATTGAATTATTTAAGAATAGCGCCTTCCTGGTTGATAAGACCCAGCAGACATCTCTGCCGGATGTCTATGCCATCGGTGACTGCGCAACAGTTTATGATAATTCCAAGGGCGGCGAGCGTTCCTATATCGCTTTGGCAACCAATGCCGTTCGTTCCGGCATTATTGCCGCTCACAATGCTTGCGGCACTCACCTTGAAACCATTGGCGTTCAGGGTTCCAACGGTATCTCGATCTACGGTCTGAACATGGTTTCAACCGGTATGTCCGAGGCAACTGCCAAGGCCAACGGATATGATGTTCTGTCCACCACCTTCGATGATTGGCAAAAGGCTGAATTTATCGAAAGCGGTAATGACCGCGTAAAGATCAAAATTGTTTACGATCGTAACAGCCGCGTCGTCCTGGGTGCGCAGATTGCATCTACCCATGATATCTCTCTGGGTATCCATATGTTCTCTCTGGCAATTCAGGAGCAGGTAACCATCGACCGGCTGAAGCTGCTGGATATCTTTTTCCTGCCGCACTTTAATAAGCCGTACAACTACTTTACCATGGCTGCTCTGTCTGCAAAATAAGAGCTGTTCGGTACTGCAATGGTTCCGATTGAGAATCCAACGTTTTGTTGGGGGTGTCGCACTAAAAATGGTGTGACACCCCTTTTACGTACATTGTGTATCAAAAATAAGAACCGGACTTCAAAAAGACCGGTTCTTATTGTAAAAATATCAGTATGCAAAAACTATTATCTTACAGTCCGATTATACAACTAATACCCATTTCATTATTTCTTTAGTGCTAATATTTTTAGAAAACTCATACGATAAAACTTTAGTGCTTTTATAAGCTACATACCAATACCTCGGCCATGTGATCTTTTAGATTCAATTATATCTAACACTCTAGACGATACCGTTTATATTGCTTATACTTAAAAGCAACCGGTTTTTTCTTGATTCCGGATTTATCAAACTTGAAAGGAAATCACCATGATTCATCATACAGAATCAAAAGTCATAGCGACAAATTCGTTGATACTGCACGCTGCCTGGGGAATAGACAGCCGCTTTGCTGTTTTTGATATAGAAACAACCGGACTGCAATCCGGACACCATGTGGTATATGCCATCAGCTTGCTGCTGTTTTCGACAATTGATACCTCACAACCCACACTGCACTATTTGCAGACCGAGGCACTGGATGAAGAGGCCGAACTGCTGCAGACGGCTGCCTCACAGCTTTCGGATTACCCGATCTGGCTCAGTTATAACGGCACAGCCTTTGACCTGCCCTTTTTGCAGAATCGTTGCCGCATCCTGGCTCTCTCAAAGCTGTTTCAACCGCAGCGGCATATCGATCTGTTCCGTCTGCTGCTGCCCTATCGCCGGACTCTTTTTCCAAACGGCATGCGCCAAGTGCAGCTGGAAGAATTGCTTGGACTGCAAAGAACTGAGTTTATCAGCGGCGAGGATGTGATCGCGCATTACTTTATTTACCTGCAAACGAAATCACGGGACTCTTTTACTCACCTCTACCGGCATAATACAGATGATGTCTGCGGTCTGGCCGGGCTGTTGGTACTGGGGCAGATTCTGCTTTGGCAGCAGCCTGCCTACTGGCAGTCGATTACTGTCGAAACCACCACGGACCAACTGCGCTTGACGGCCGAGTCAGCGTACCCCATACCGAAAGGCCTGATTCCCCTCGTTTTGAAAAGCCAACCGGGCTCCGACGAAACTATATCGCAAACACTGAAACTATCCTGTGAAGGTAACCGATTTTGCCTCGATATCCCGATTACCCGGGCTGAGCTGCGCTATTTCTTTGAGGACTATCAAAATTATGATTATCTGCCGGACGAGGATATAGCCATCCATCGCAGCCTGTCCGCCTTCGTGGAAAGAGGACATAAAAAAAGAGCTACCAGAGGTACCGCTTATGCAAAAAAAACCGGCTGCTTTATTCCGCTTCCTTCGACCATTTCGATCACGGAAGTCAAACAACCGGTCTTTTATCATTCCTATCGATCACAGCCTGCGCTGATCGAATTTGACACTCTTCCCTCGAAAGAATGGGGCAAGCTAATGGCAGGCTATCTCGCCTATTTACTGCCGGGAAAATAGCTGTGCAAAACGCAACAAAATATATGTCAGACTCTGATCTGTCCTTCTCCCAGAATGATAAACTTGGTGGTGGTCAAGGCCTCCAGCCCCATCGGTCCGCGAGCATGCAGCTTTTGCGTACTGATACCGATTTCCGCTCCAAAACCAAATTCAAATCCGTCTGTGAACCGAGTCGAGGCATTGACATAAACCGCAGCCGAATCCACCTGCTCCAGAAAGGTCTTGGCAGCCGGGTAATCATTCGTGATAATCGCTTCACTGTGCCCGGTGCTGTTTGTATTAATATGACGGATGGCACTTGCCAGATCGCTACTGACTGCGATCGATATTTTATAATCCAAAAACTCAGCAGCAAAATCAGAAGTATTTGCCAATGCGGCACTCGGCAGATATTCAAGCGCTTTTTCATCTGCCACCATTTCCACTCGATGAGGGCAGCCTTCCTCCAGTCTTCCAAAAGCCGCCTCTACCCGAGGCAGAAACTCAGACATGATCGCCTCGTCCACTACCAGAGATTCGCAGGCATTGCAGACACCGATGCGCTGAGTCTTAGCGTTGATCAGGATACGTAGAGCCATATCCTGATCCGCCTTCTCATGAACATAGAGATGACAGTTGCCGGTACCGGTTTCAATCACCGGAATGGTGCTATTCTCCACCACAGCACGGATCAACCCGGCTCCACCGCGGGGGATCAGCACGTCGATATAATCTCTCATTTTCATCAGTTCATTGGTCGCATCCCGACCGCCTTCCTCTAATAGTTGAATCTGATCCTCGGTAATTCCCTGCTCACGCAAAACACTGCGAATGATACCGACCAGGACCTGATTGGAATAGGTCGCATCACTGCCACCCTTTAAAATGACGGTATTGCCGGTCTTTAGACACAGGCCGAAGACATCGACCGTCACATTCGGACGAGCCTCATAGATGACACCGACTACTCCGAGCGGTACCCGCTTTCGACCGACCAGCAAGCCATTCGGTCGTTTTTTCATCTGCTCGACGCTTCCGATGCAATCCTCCAGCTCCGCTAGCTGACGTAAGCCAAGAGCCATGCGGTCAATCCGATCCGAACACAAGGCCAGGCGATCAAGCAAGGTCGCTGATAATCCCTTTTCCTCTCCGGCTTCCAGATCCAGCGCATTGGCCACCAAAATCTCATTTTGACGTTCCTGCAAGCCGGCAGCCACTGCCAGCAAAATACGATTCTTGGTATCGGTATCCAGCGTCTTTACACTATAGGATGCTTCCTTTGCCCGTTCTGCCATTTCTCTTACTGTCATCGTCTTCTCCTATTATTACCTGCGGTATACTTATATCATGTTCTTCCACCGGAAGCCCGGTCACCAGCTGTTCTCGAAAACAAACCGCCACCGGACGCAGATCCGGGTATAACCGAAGATAGCGATCATAATACCCCTTACCGTGACCGATCCGCTTGCCATCTGCCTGAAACCCAAGTCCCGGCACCAATATCAGCCCCGGTGCAGTGATGATCTTTGTCCCAATCGGTTCCATAATATTATATGTGCCGCGCCGAACATCCTCAAGCGAGGCAATCCGGATAAAGACCATCCGATCATCTGCTTCAATTCTCGGCAGAGCCACTGTTTTCCCCCGCTGCAAGGCTTCCTGCAGCAAAGGTCTGATGTCAACCTCGGTTTCTGTCGGATAGAAGCCGTAAATCACTGTCGCTTCCATATAAGCCGGCAGCTCACCCAGACGTTGGACGATCAAGCGGCTCTGTGCCCGCCTTTCTTTCATTGACATCTGTCGCAAACGAAGGCGCAGTTGTCTGCGGCAGGCTGCTTTAGTCATGTTTTCCAAATTTTTCACCCAGATTGGTTATGCTGCCGTCAGCTTCTCGGATCGAAATCTGATCCAACTGCATACGCAGATTTTTTCTGAAGGACGCGATATACTCTGCTCTCAATGCCGTCTGCTCAGCTGTTTCTTCGGCAGTCAGTCCGACTGTCTTTTTCTTTTTCGCCAGTTCGTTAATCCGGGCGATCATCTCATCCGTAATAGCCATTTAATTCTCCATCTGTTTAATATAATCTACATAATAACGACGTTTTTTCGGTCCTCCGACAAAAAGGGTTCCCTTCGGCTCCCCGCTCATCAGCTCCCCGACAATATGGGCATCGCCGCCGTTTGCGATCACCATATCAATTCCGGACTGCATGGCAATATGTGCCGCTGTCAGCTTGGTACTCATGCCTCCGGTTCCGAGAGCGGTGCTGCTTCCTTTTCCCATGCCTCGAAGCTGATCCGTCATCTCTGTCACTTCCGAGATAAAGCGGGCATCCGGATTCGCATTCGGGTCATCCGAGTACAAACCATCGATGTCACTGAGCAGGATCAGCGCATCCGCCTCCACCAGACAGGCCACAATGGCTGATAAAGTATCATTGTCACCAAACTGCATCTCAAAGGTGGACACACTGTCATTCTCGTTGACGATCGGAATCACGCCAAGCTGCAGCATCTTTTCAAAAGTATTTTTTACATTGGTTCGACTCTCCTGCTCCAGCACATTTGATTTGGTCATCAGAATCTGCCCGACCACCTGATTGTATTCGGAAAACAGTTGCTGATAGATCATCATCAATCGCGACTGACCGATGGCCGCGCAGGCCTGCTTGGTGCTGATTGAATCCGGCTTTTGCTTCATGCCAAGCGCCCGTCGTCCGACTCCTATGGCACCGGATGTCACTAAAACAACCTCCTTCCCCTGATTCCGCAGATCCACCAGTTCACGTACCAGTACCTCGATCTTGCCCAGATTCAGCGCCCCTGTCTGCGGATGGGTCAATGAGGTCGTACCAATCTTCAGTACGATCCTTTTATGCTTGGGTAATATCTGTCTTCTGCTCATTTTTCATCCTCTTTTATCTGTTTAATCTTCGCGTGAGATCCCGGCAGTTACCATGATACGGCGCTGCTGCTCCTCCATTTCAGCCTTTTCATCCTCTTCCATATGGTCGTATCCAATTAGATGCAGCAAGCTATGACAGGTCAGAAAGGCCAGCTCACGCCGCAAGCTATGTCCGTATTCCTCGGCCTGCTCCCGTACACGTTCAACATTCAGAACCATATCACCGAGTACCAGACAGCCGCTTTCCGGATCGGCCATATAGGCATTTTCCCGAAATACCTCTCCCAGCTCAGTTCCCGGCAAAATATCCAGCATCGGAAACGAAAGCACATCTGTCGAGCGATCGATTCCTCTGGTCTCCAGATTGATGGCCTGCATTCGATCATGATCAGTCATCAATACATTCACTTCAAAGTTTTCCGGCACAGAACAAACAACGGCAAAAGCCGCTCCCACCTGCTCTAACAGCGGTAACAGCGGCGGTTCCGAGAATGTTTCGACCTCCCATTCAATCTCAAACTTCATGTTTTTTCCCTCTGACAGTCAAAACTCTTCGCTCACGACGGCTTTCACGATACTTTTCTTTACCCTCAAATTTTTCATAAGCATGTACGATTTTCTGTACCAGCGGATGACGAACAACATCCTTATTGGTAAACTCGCAGAAGCCGATATCCTCAATACCGGCCAATACCTTCTTAGCCACATCCAGACCGGACACGGTTCCCGGCGGCAAATCTTTCTGACTTTCATCACCGGTGACGACCACCTTGGAACCGAAACCGATACGGGTCAGGAACATCTTCATCTGAGCCGGTGTGGTATTCTGCGCCTCATCTAAAATGATAAAGGCCTGATCCAGCGTTCGACCGCGCATATATGCCAGCGGAGCCACTTCGATCAGTCCCTTTTCCGTATTCTTCAGAAAAGCCTCAGCGCCCATGATCTGATACAGGGCATCATACAGCGGCCGCAGATACGGGTCCACCTTACTTTGTAAATCACCCGGCAGAAATCCCAGTTTTTCACCCGCTTCAATGGCCGGACGGGTCAGGATAATGCGATTAACCTCCTGTCTGCGAAAAGCCTCAATGGCCATAGCCATGGCTAAATATGTTTTTCCGGTACCGGCCGGCCCAAGACCGAAAACCAGCATCTTTTTAGCAATGGTATCGACATATTTTTTTTGCCCTACAGTCTTTGGCTTGATCAGCTTTCCGCCGACTGTAGTGGCGATCACATCCTGCTCCAGTTCGATCATGATCTCTTCCTTACCGTCCTCGGCCAAAGATAATATATAATTAACCTGCTGATCGTTGATCTCGCTGCCGGCTGCTGCCAGTCTGGCCAGTTCATTCAAAATACGTTCGGTACGCGCCGCAGCTGCCGCCCCGCCTCGGATCAATATCCTATCCTCTCTGGGAATTATCTCAGTTTTAAAGGCTCTTTCGATCTTTTTACTGTTACGATCAAACTGTCCCAACACCGTACCCAAATATTGCAATGGGATATGAATTGATGTTTCAATCACATTTTGCATCTCTTTCAATATAAATAACTCCTTGTCCTGCTGTTTCGTGTTGTAAACGCTTTTTTATTCACTATACCTCACACTGCCGAACTTCGCAATTATATCTTATATTTGGCAGAACAATCTCCGGTCTCTCAGCTTTTAATTCCCGACCACTCATCTCTCAATAGTACAAACAGGATGCTGTCATGCCAGCTGCCATGATGAAATCGAAATTGCCGTAATACCGCCTCTGCGCGGAAACCGGCCGCCTCAAAAGCACTTTTGCACATCTCATTGTCAACATCTGTATCAGCTTCCAGTCTTTGGGTCGGCCTGTTGGAAAAGACATGGTCGGCTGCCAATCGAAGCAATCGGCTGCCAATCCCCCTGCCTCTCTGCTGTTTTATCAAATGAAGACCGATTCTCATCAACCCTTCGCGCACCTGGTACAGATAAAGCAGACCGATTGCTTGCGCATCTGACTCTACCACATAAATATGCAAATATTCGTCGCGATAGCCGCCTTCCTGTAATTCTGTTTCGATTTCAGCCAGCGACCGCGGCTGACAGGATTGATACTGCTGATCCTCATTCATCAATTGATATAAAAACGCAGCATCTTCCGGTTCAGCCAAGCGAAATGTTACTTCCAATGCTTCTCCCTCCCTTTTCCTTTTTTTTACGTCCGGACACTCTATCAGGTTCCATTTTTAAGATTCGCAGCGCATTTAATACAGCCAGCACAGTGACTCCGACATCCGCAAAAACTGCCATCCACATGGTAGCCAAACCCAGTGCACTCAATAATAGTACAAAGATCTTAATACCGAGCGCCAGAATAATATTCTGACGGGCTATACCGATGGTCAGCCGACTGATGCTGATGGCATCTACAATCTTCAGTGGTTCATCCGTCATCAGCACAACATCGGCCGCCTCTACCGCTGCATCACTGCCAACCCCACCCATGGCGATCCCGATATCGGCCAAGGCCAGGGCAGGCGCATCGTTCATACCATCTCCGACAAAGGCCACCTGTCCTCGTTTTTGCTCCAGACGTTCCTCCAGATAGTTAACCTTATCCTGAGGTAAGAGCTCGCTTTTCACTTCGTTGATACCGATGGCAGCTGCCACCTCGGAAGCCACTTCCTGCTTATCTCCACTGAGCATCACCACATGTGAAATCTGTTTTTGCAGGAGTTGGATCGTTTCGATGGCTCCGATCTTGATACGGTCAGCCAGCAGCAGGCAGCCAAGATATTGACCATCTTTGGCAAAATAGATGACGGTTTGACTGACATCACTGCCCTCTTTGCCGACTGCTGTCAAACGAACCTGCATCCGTTCCATCCAGCGGGCATTCCCGGCCAGATAGGTGCTGCCGGCCAACTTGATTCGCAAGCCGTAACCCGGAACTTCCTCCATCTCGGTGATCTCTTTACGCTTTGAAATCACCTCATCCAGCAACTCCCCTTCCCTCAGACGTTTCTCGGCATATCGGATCACCGCTTTGGCCAACGGATGATTCGAACCGATTTCTGTCAGGTAGGCAGCCTCCAGCAGACAGCCCTGTTTATCTCCAAGCGATGCTGTCACTGAAAAGCTGCCCTCTGTCAACGTTCCTGTTTTATCAAACAAAATTGTATCAATTTTTCTCAATTGTTCAAAATAATTGCTTCCTTTTACCAGAATGCCATGCCGCGAAGCCAGTCCGATACCGGCAAAAAATGACATCGGCACCGATACCACAAAGGCGCAGGGGCAAGAAACCACCAAAAATGTCAACGCCCGTAATATCCATGGTGTAAACGAGGTTTGCAAAATCAGGGGAGGCAGAATCGCCAGGGCGGCAGCCAGAAGTACCACAATCGGTGTATAAATACGCGCAAAACGGGTAATAAAATTCTCCGCCCGAGATTTTCTCATGGACGACTCCTCGATCAGAGCCAGTACTTTTGAAGCGGTGGAGTCCTCAAAACACTTTTCCACCCTGGCCGTTAAGCGGACGCCCTGATTGATGCTTCCGCTCAGGATCGAACTGCCCGGTCCGACATCGACCGGCATGGATTCGCCGGTCAGCGCTGCTGTATCAACGCTGCCGAATCCCTCCAATACCACACAATCCAACGGTACCTTTTCTCCCGGTCGAATCTCAATTACGGCGCCGATCTCCACTTCATCCGGATCTGCCGTCCGAAATCCATTTTCAGTCAGTACATTTGCCGATTCCGGCACGATATCCATCAGTTCGGTAATGGAACGCCGGGATTTATTGACCGCATAGGACTGAAACAGCTCGCCCAGCTGATAAAATAGCATAACAGCTGCGGCCTCCGGGTATTCACCGATCAAGATCGCACCGACGGTTGCAATTGACATTAAAAATTCCTCATTAAACCATTCTCCGCGGCTGATATTTCGGATGGCTCCAAGCAATACCGGCAAACCGCTGATCAGATATGACAGCATACAAAAGCCGACGGTCAGCCAAATATTACCAAATCTCAGATGTACTGCAAACCCGATGATAAAACATATACTGCTAAGGCCGAAGATCCGGTGCGGCTTCCATTTTTTCCAAAACATATTTTCTCCTCCGGCAAAACGCCGATTATAATATCAGCTCTGATGTCTGCTTCAATAAAACGGATCAGGCATGTATGATCACGCCCGGTTCCAGATCATGAATGATCTTTTCTGCCCGGATCAGGATATCGGCCACGGCAGCCTCATCCGCATACAGAACCAGCTTTCCCAGCATAAAACTGACATTGGCCTTTTCCACACCCGGCAGCCTGCTGATCCGCTCTTCCATCTTCGCCGCACAATTTGCGCAATCCAGATTTTCCAATTTAATCACTTTCTTCATCTTTTATTCCTCCATCACATGTTCGATCGCACAGTCAATAATGGCAGACACATGATCATCTGCCAAGCGGTAATACACGATCTTTCCGACCTTTCGATATTGCACCAGGTGGCTCTGTCTGAGTGATCGTAATTGATGTGAAATGGCTGATTTTGTCATATTCAATACGCAAGCCAGATCACAAACACAAAGCTCTTTAACGCGCAGGGCACTTAAAATCCTCACCCTGGTACTGTCGCTGAATAGCTTAAACAGATCTGCCACCTGCATCAACAGGTCCTCGTCATGCATCTGCGTTTCGACCTCTTCCACCACATCATTATGAATGACATCACAGTCACAAATATCAAGCTTTCGTTCCGTTTTATTCATCCTCTCCATATCCCTCCTTTTGCAACAACGATTGACGGATCATTCAACTATATGTATATTATAATTGAACAATCATTCAACTGTCAATGGGTTCAAATCAAAAAAATACAAAAATATTACGGATCAAAAAAACGGAACCTACCGGCTCCGTTTTTTTAACAAAACAATTGATTTCAGGCTTCTGATTCAGTATCGGCACCATTTTGCTTTTCCAGGCGGGAATAAACCATTTCATAACTGCCGTTACCATAAACCAGACAACGGTTCACGCGACTGATAGTGGCTGTGGATGCTCCCGTCTGCTTGGCCACCTCCAGGTATGTCTGTTTTTTACGCAGCATACCGGCCACCTCAAAACGCTGTGACAGGGATAGCAGCTCATTGATGGTGCAGAAATCCTGAAAAAAATCAAAGCACTCCTCTACTGTCTCCAATGTCAGGATACCGCGAAACAGATTTTCCATCTCTTTGGTATGTAATTCTTTATTCATCTTTTACATCCTTTCCGGTGCCTCGAAGCCCAGTGTGTCGATACAAAGTTCAAATACCCGCAGGGTCAGCTGCAATAATGCGATACGGGATGCCCGAACCGCTTCATCGGGCTCACCAAGAATTTTGGTTTCATGATAGTATTTATTAAAGGCATTGGCCAGTTCATAGATATAGGCACAGATTTTATGCGGTGCCAGCTCCTCATAGGCGGTATCCAGCATCTCATTAAATCGGGTCAGCACCAGCTGCAATGCCTTTTCGCTGTCGCCGGTAGCGGCTGCCACTGCTGTGTGCGGACCGTCATACTTCGTCAAAATAGACTTGATTCGCACCATGGTATACAGGATATACGGGCCGGTATTTCCCTCAAAAGAGGTAAAACGCTCTACATCAAAGATATAATCCTTGGATGCCTGATTGGACAGATCACCATATTTAACAGCCGCCAAACCGATCTGCTCCGCAGTCCTTAAAGCCTCTGCTTCCGGTAACTGACGGTTCTCATTGATCTTCGCCAGCATGGCCTCATTGATCTCGGAAATCAAGTTCTCCAAACGCATTACCCCGCCGGCTCTGGTCTTAAATGGTTTTCCGTCTTTACCGTTCATGGTACCGAATCCAAGAAAGAACAGATCGGTTTTTGAATCCAAAATCTTCGTTTTTTTTGCAGCTCGAAAGACCTGTTCAAAATACAGGCTCTGTCGTTTATCCACCACATAAATGATGCGATCGGGATCAACCAGCTCCCGGCGCTCGATCATAGTTGCCAGATCAGTCGTATTATATAAAGAGGATCCGTTAGACTTCAAAATCATACAGGGCGGAATCTCCTTGGTATCGGTTTCTTCTTTAACATCTACCACCAGAGCTCCCTGATCATAGCGAGCATAGCCGTTATCCTTCAGATAAGTAACCATATCCGGAATATATTTTTGAGCATCCGACTCCTTCTTCCACCAGTCAAAATCAACGTTTAGGCGATCATAATTTTTTTTCAGATCAGCTATTGACACATTGATGATATGCTGCCACAGCGCCCGATAGCCCGGATGGCCGTCCTGCAATAAAGCGGTAGCTGTTAATGCTTTTTCACGGAAAGCACGCCCTTCATCCGTTTCTTCCTTTGACAGCGCCGATGCCTGCGGATAAATCCGTTCCAATTCATCGATGGTAAACGGCGCCTCCTGCGGATAGCTGCCGGCTGCTGCGGCCGTAAAATACGGCAGCTGCGGTTTCTCCTGCTCCAGCCAAGAAATAATCAGTCCCATCTGTAAGCCCCAGTCACCCAAATGGGCATCCCCGATCACCCGATGTCCCTTGCGTCTGGCAATTCTTTTCACTGCTTCACCGATAATGGCTGACCGTAAGTGGCCTACATGCAAAGGCTTGGCCACATTGGCGCCCCCGAAGTCGATAACGATGGTTTCAGGCTCGGCCGCCTTTTCCAAAGACAGCTCCTCATCCTGCTCCATTTCCTGCAAGTAAGCAGCCACTTCAGCCTCGGCTGCCTTGATATTGATAAAACCCGGCATTACCGCTTCCAACGACGCAAACACGGATGAGCCTTCAAGCTGCGCCAGCACCTCATTGGCAATCACAATCGGTGCTTTCTTATACTGCTTTGCACAGGCCATCGCTCCGTTGCATTGAAATTCACAGAGATCCGGTCTGTTCGACAATGATACCCTTCCGTACTGCGCTTCATAACCTGCCTTCACAAAGGCCTGCTCTAATTCCCCCTGTAAACGGGAAATAAAACGTTTCATAATTTATTCTTCCTCCCTATTTTTGCTTTCACACTCTAAAGTGTGACACTTTCATATAGTGTATCATGAAACACTTCTCTTGTCATCCTCACAGTCCTCTTTTCACATTGTTTTTTCAAACGGTATCTCTTATAATATTAACTGATTTCTATTACGGATACGATCAAAGGAGGATGCAATGAAGAATGTTTTAGTAGGACAATCGGGCGGTCCAACCGCTGTCATCAATTCCAGTCTTTACGGTGTGATCTCGGAAGCCTTGGCTCATACGTCTGATGTCGATGTGGTATACGGTCTGATTAACGGCATCGAAGGTATCTTCGAGGACCGCATCATAAATCTCAGTGATGATATGACACCCGAGGAGCGCGAACTGCTGCTGACTACCCCCGGAGCCTTTTTGGGTTCCTGTCGCTACAAGCTGCCGGCCGATGCGGACGACCCTGTCTATGCCCGCATTTTTGAAAAATTTGCCGCTTGGGAGATCGCCTATTTCTTTTATATCGGCGGAAACGACTCCATGGATACCGTCCATAAGCTATCGGCCTACGCAGAGCGAATCGGTTCTCCGGTGCGCATCCTCGGTCTGCCGAAAACCGTCGATAATGATCTTGTTCACACCGATCATACGCCGGGCTTTGGTTCGGCAGCCAAATTTGTTGCCGCCTCGGTCCGTGAGATCTGCATCGATGCCTCAGTCTATACGAAGCCTGCCGTAACAATCGTCGAAATCATGGGCCGCCATGCCGGCTGGCTGACCGCCGCCTCTGCTCTGGCTCGTCAGTTTGAAGGAGATAACCCATTACTGATCTACCTGCCGGAAACACCTTTCTCACTCTCAGACTTTACCGCCCGCATTCGGCAATGTCTAAAACAACAGTCGGCTGTGGTAGTCTGCATCTCGGAGGGAATCAAGGACGCGCACGGCACATTTATCTGTGAATACGGTCAGGAGGCCGCCCCGCTTGACACCTTTGGTCATAAAAAGCTTTCCGGTGCCGGAAAGTTTTTGGAGGAACATCTGATTAATACGCTCGGAATCAAGGCCAGATCCGTTGAGTTCAACGTTTCCCAAAGAGCCAGCAGCATCTATCAATCTAAAACCGATGTGGATGAGGCTGTGGTCTCCGGTCGTTTTGCCGTCGAACAGGCGCTCGCCGGCGGTGCAACCGGCATGATGGTCGGCTTTACCCGCCTCAGCGACGAACCTTATCGTATAACCTGTCATCTGCATCCGGCGGCTGAGATCTGCAATCGCGAACAAACGGTACCGATCGATTGGATCTGTTCCGACGGTACTGATGTTACCGAGGAAATGCTGCGCTACCTGAGCCCACTGATCCAGGGAGAGACCGAAACTCCGATGGAAAACGGTGTTCCGAAATTTGTATATCGTCGTTTCTGATTCCCTGACGGCAATTTCAAGTTATAGCCCGCCATATCTCTAAAATCAGAAAAATGCTGTGTTTGGCCTCCTCCTCATTCGAGGTTCTTAAACACAGCATTCTTTTCATTTTGCGGTATTCAGGATTATCTCGGTATCCCAGACAGTCGAATAAATTCGGCAGTCCTTAACCTTCTCACCGGTCAGCTGCTCCCATGCCAGCGCATAGAGTTCCAGCTGACGTCCATATATCTCCGTCAACTCCTGCGGCTGTCGCACATGATCCGTCTTATAATCCACTATATGACAACCGGCGGCATCTCGATAGCAGGCATCAATGACGCCTTGTACCAGCACCGGTTCATCCGACTGCCATTCTGGCGACAGCTGTCGGGCCGCCACACCGATCATAAAATCATATTCCCGATACAGATTGCCCTTCAAAGCTGCTGCTTGCATAACCTGCCCCAGCTCGCTCATCAGAAATTTTTCTGTTTGTCGGCCCAGCTCGGTCAGATCCAGGTTCCGATCCCAATCCTCCTTCACCGCCAGCGTTTCGATCATGGCTGTCAGGCAGCCGCTTCGATCAGTCCGTGGCAGATTACGGTAATCCAACTCTTCCATAATTTTATGAAAGGCCGTTCCAAAAACGGGACCGCTGCGCAGCTTTTTATGCTGCTTTGCTGCTGCCGTCTCATTTTCCCAGTATTTCTGATAGGGGAAAGCAGGCGTTGGCAGCTGTTCATCTGCTTCCACCGATTCCTGTTGTTCGATCGTCAGCTGTTTCAAAAAAGACACCGATACCTTGGCCGGAATCTCGGTATCCGCCGCAAAACGATACCGAAATGCCGGCTGAACACTTTCTGTGGTCGAACTGTCAGTTTTCACATCTGTCTCCGACCGCGGCTCAAGCGGCTCTGTACTCTGTTCTTCCTGCATCATTGAAGCCAAAGCATTTACCGGCTTTATGGTAACCCGAAAAAAAGGACGGCCGGCATCGCTTCTGATAACCGGCATCAGCCAATCCAGCATATTGGAAGCAGAGCTTCGCAGGATATAGGGCAGCGCCCGTTTCGTCCCATCCTTTTCCATTGCCTGCTCTCTCATCAATGTGCTGCCTATGCTTTGCCATTTTTCGTCTTGATCCAGCAGTTTATCCGCTACCCCGACCAGATAGAGCTTCTCCTTGGCTCTGGTCATGGCTACATAGAGAATGCGCTGCTCCTCGCCCATATCATCCAGTTCGTTTTGCAGATTGATCAGCCGCTTTAAAGCCGACGGACGTCTGGTTCTCCGTTCACGATCAATGATGTCCAGCCCGATTCCCAGACTGTGATGACTGACCAATGCTTCATGACTGTCCGTCTTATTAAACCCCTTGGACAGGCCGGCCACAAAGACAAAGGGAAACTCCAATCCTTTGCTTTTATGGATGGTCATCAAACTGATGGCCCGGCCTTCACCGGCTTCTGACGCCTCGGCAAAATCTTCGTCAAATTTTTTCAGCTGCCTGATATGATGCAGGAATGAAAATAATCCCGTTTCACGGCTGGAGTCAAATTCTCTGGCCTTCTCGAGCAGGATCCGAATATTACCAAGCTTCCGTTCAGCCTGTTTGTCACTCCACAGCCACTTTCGATAACCGGTCTTATCCAGCACCTCACCAAGCAATTCAGCCACCGATAAATGCCGTACCAGCGCTTTCAATGAGTCCAAAATCTCAAAAAACAATTGCAATTTGTGACTGAGCTCATCGTCATGTGCCCCGGCATACCAGCGACTGAGCGCCGCAAAACTGTCTCCCATCGTTTCCTTCTCCTCAGATGAGAGTTTCTCTGTCGCCGTCACCTTGATCTGTGCCAGTTCATTCTCCGACACAGCTGCCATCGGCGAGGTCAAGACGGTCACAAAATCCAGATCCCGTTGTTCATTATGCAAAATGGACAGCATAGCCAATACTGTACGAATCTCCATAGCCGAAAAATATCCTGTATTCTTTTCTGCCCGCACATACAAATCCATAGTCGAAAATATTTGCACATATGTATCAATGCTGCTGCTCAAACTGCGCATCAATATCGCAAAATCACGGTTCTCCGGCCGACGATATGTCTGCAAACTGTCATCATAAACCCAGCCGTCACGCTGCAGGCGTTTAATTTCACAGGCGATCCAAACAGCCTGCGCTTCATCCTTATTATATAACGCAGTGTCATAATTCGGTTCCCGACTATAATCAATCAGCAAAACCTCTGTGCGATGATCCGGCTGTCCTTCCGACAGCCGGGGAAATGCTGCTCCCGTTTTTAGGGACTGACTGTCGTCATAATCAATGTGCCCGACATCCGCGCGCATCAGCCGCTTAAAGACCGCGTTGGTACTATCCAGCACCTCGCATCGGCTGCGGAAATTTTTATCCAACAGAAGCTTGACCTCACGCTGCTCGGCGGTCGGTTCCGTACCGTTAACGGTCTTATATACATTGTATTTGTCATTAAAGATATCCGGTCTGGCTTGGCGAAAGCGGTAAATACTCTGTTTGACATCTCCGACCATAAGTCGATTTTTCCGGCTGCTCGTGATACTTTCCAGAATGGTTTCCTGAATCCAATTGCTGTCCTGGTATTCATCGACCATGATTTCCTCGAAGTAATCCGCATAATTAGATGCCACATCGGTCGGATGTACCTGACCATTTTCATCTACACTGACCAAAACCGCCAGCGCCAGATGCTCCATATCATCAAAATCAATGATTCCTTTTTTCGCTTTATTTTCTGTATAAAGCTCCATGTAACGCAGCGCCAGTTTGCTTAGCATCCCGATATGCGGAGCTATTTCGCAAAGCTCCTGCAAAATCGTTTCCGATGACTGTAACGGTCTTTTCGCCAAGGATGCCACCTGCTTTTTATATTCATCCCGATGCTTGATATCATAGCTTGCCATGGTCTGCAGCTGTGGCGAAGATGCATCTTCGGCCAGCTTAACGGCCGGTCGTCTGGAAAAACTGCTCCTTGACAGCTGCCGCGACCAGCCATTGGCTTCAGTCTGCTGCTCCAGCGCCTCAAACAAATCTGCATCCGCTTCCAGCATCTTAATCCATTGATCGATCCGCGGATCGACCTGATCGTTGCACTGCGCCTGCCACTCTGCCGCCCGAGTCCTGAGTTTATCGGCCATGCCTTCCAGTTTCTTTCTGGCATCCTGAAATAAACCGTTCGCTATCTCAGCCGCCCGCTTCTCACCGGCATAATCTGCGGCCAGGTTCGTCAAATAATACTGCGGGGAAGCATTTTGTAAAGCAATAGCGACCAACTTCTCAATCAGGCCTTCAATTTTTCTGTCCTGTTTTCCGGGACTGTAATGATCGACCAGCCGCTTCATGGCGATCGCCTGCTCTGACTGCGGTTCATCCATACACTGCTGATAAAACTCCTCCAGAGTGTCCTCCATAGCCCTCTTTTTCAGCAGGGTCAATTCGCCCTCTTCCCCGGCCCGGAATCCGGGATCGATATCCAGCTTTTGATAATTCTCTCTAATCACAAAGGTACAAAAGCTGTGAATGGTGGAAATATGAGCCATCGGCAGCAGACGCAGCTGGCGCTGCAAATGCTCCGTCTGCTGTTTAACTGCCTTTTTGCGGTTCGGATCTGTTATTGTACCAAGACTATCCTGTAAAGACTCCAGCTCTATTTCCAATCTGCGGCCGATCCGCTCTTTCATCTGCGCCGCAGCCGCCTTCGTAAAGGTCATCAACAAAAATCTGTCGATGTCCACCGGCTGCTTGGTATCCAGCAAACGATGCAGGATACGCTGTACCAGCACCGCTGTTTTTCCGGATCCGGCGGCTGCCGCAACCAGCAAATTGCGCCTGCCGATCCGTATGATCGATTGCTGATCATCTGTCCAATTCATCGCTATCGTCTCCTTCCGTTTTCGATTCCGCAGCATCCAGCCAATCCCTAAATGCCGCAAATGACACCTTTTCTGACGACTGCCGATTTACATCACGAAGCGGCAGCCGACAAATGGACCCATACCGACAGTAATCGCAAGCTGATCGATCGGAGCCGCTGACATAAGGCCGCACCGAAATATCACCTGCCAAAATTCTATCCTGATATTCTCCGACCTTTACTCTCAGCTTCTGAAACAAACTGTCAAACTGTTCATCAGTCAAAACCTTAGAATAGCTGTCCGGTTGACCGTCCGCCTTTAATTTAACCGGAATGATTTCGCTGCTGCAGCTTTTCTTCTCCTGCAGACAGGCTAAACCGATCTCTGAATCGCTGGCCTGCAAGACCAATCTGTCGGCATTGGTCGGTCCATCCATTCGATAGAGCGCCTCTATCGTCTGTCTTCCATCTTCATTCTCGATCGGATCATCCACCCGGTAATAATACATGCCGCCGGCCTTCCAGCCCTCCGTCTGCCGCAGGGCCGCCAGATACAATGACAGCTGCAGCTGTACTCCGTTCATTACATCCTGTACGGAAAAGACGGTGCGGCCGGTCTTATAGTCAATGACTCTGGCATAAACCTCATCATTGACCTCCAAAAGGTCAACTCGATCAATCTTTCCGCGCAAAATACAGGGCCGTTCCCCGGTCCCCCAGTTCAACCGCCATTCCTTTTCAAAGAATCTCGGTTGAAAAGCGCTGTGCTCGATCTGGCGCCTTAGCTGCAACAAATTATCCAACAACATGGTACGCAGCCGCTCCGTCAGAAAACGGTTTCGACTGCTGTCATCAAAGACGGGCAAGACTTCCTTGGTCTCTGATATAACAGCTTCGATCCGGGTGCTCAGTTCCTCTTCGGAAATAGCCGAAACCGATGGCTGTTCCTCCATCCATTTCATAACCTGCTCCAGTCCGCTGTGCAGCAGCGTGCCGATATCATTGGCGTGAACCTCAAATTCCTCATCTTCCCGCAATCCCAAACCGTCACTTAGAAAATACGCATATGGACAGGATGCAAAACGCTCCAGCGAACTTGGGGAAAGAACCGATCTACATTGAAACAGCCGCTCTCCCAGGCCCTCTGACAGCCGCAGCCCGGCGGGCAAACGGCGAGGCGCACTGTCCTGACCCGAAGCTTCCGATACAACCTGGTGGCGACAATGCGGAAACAGCTTTTCCACCTGATGTAACACGTAGGCCAAAGATTGAGCCCGCCCCTGACGATCGGTCCGGCTGTGGCTTAAAACCAGTTCCTCAGTCGGCTTCGTCAGGGCCATAAAGGTATAGTAGCGGTTGATGGATAAAAGCTCTCTTGCTGTCGGAGCCAAACGAAGTTGTTTTGTTCCCCCGTCAAGACCTGCCAGGTATTCACGCTCTGTACCATTGATTAAATCACTGCCTTGAAAACCACCGTCAAAAGCATCCTCCTTACAGCCCAGAATATATAATTTTTTTAGACGGCCAAAGCGACTGCGCTGCAGATCTCCGACCGGTATGGCATCGAGCGTCGACGGCACCATGCCGACCTTCACTTCGGACAGCGCTGCCTGCAGAAGCTGTGAAAATTCTGCCCGGGATTTCATTTGTTCTCCAAGCGCCAGTTCCAGCCTTGTCAGAACATAGTCCAGTTTCTCACTGATTCGACGGTATTCTGCCGCCCGATCGGCATAGCCTCTGTCCGACATTTCGCGAATCGCCTCCTCCATCCGACTATCGGCCTGCAGATCTGCCAGCAGCTTTCTAATAGCCTGACACTTGGTCGCCACCCGACGGTTTCCACCCGAAAATGCAAGATGAAAATCAAAAATCGGCTGCATTAATTCCGAAATCATTCCGGCAAACGCTCCTTCGGATCCGGCAGCCTTCTCCCATTTACGACGCCCGCGAATACCGGCTGACAAAACAAAACGCTCCAGCTCCTCCGCCTTCTGCCGATCAATGGCAGCAAATCCACTTTCGATCCACCGAAAAACAGCCTCATAACGATAATCTTCCACCACCATATCAAGACAGCCAAACAAGGCTGCCAGCAACGGATTTCGCCACAGCGAACGATTCTCATCCATAAATAAAGGAAAATCATAGCGCAGCTTTTCTTCCTGCAGCAGCGGATGATAGACAGTCGGATCGGTCACGATGATGCCGATATCACGAAAACGCAAACCGCCCTCCGTTATATCCTGCCGAATCTGACGAAACAGATCTGCCACCTCATGCTCGGGTCGGTCACTGATCCGAATACTGACTGACCTCTGCTCATCGGAAAACGCCTGCCGACTGCGAAACAGTTGCTGACGAAGGTGCAGGATAGGCGCTGCCAGGCAATTTTCTCGCGGCAATGTCAAATTTTCTATCGGAATGTGTAGGTGATCCGCCATTTCACCCAAACGGCGCCGCAGCTCTTCACCCATGTCGAACAGCGAATCATATCCATGTTCCGGCACCGCTATGCCAAAAACTGCCGAATCAACAGCTGCCAGCAGGGCCTCGACAAATACATATTGCTGTGGCGTCAGGCCGGTAAAACCGTCAAAGATCAACACTGTATTCCGCCACTCATCTCCCACATGAGCAGCCGCCCGTTCCAACAGGGATTCTCCCGTCAGTTTCTTATCTCCCAATATTTCCAAAAAGGCCCGATATAAAACAGTTAAATCTGCCAGCTTATCCCGCAGCACCGGTTGTCCGGTCAACCTTTGCTGCAGCTGCTCCAACTCCTCCGGCTGCACACAATATTGCTGAAACTCCGAAATAACGGATTTCACTTCATTCACATAGCCGATATTGCGCAGCAGCTTATGTTTCAACAGACCAAGTTCTTCCTGCTTTTCCAAAACGATATTCTCCAAAAGCAGAATTTTATCGATCTCATCCAAAATCTGCGGCTGCCCCTGCACCCGGCTCATGATCCGTTGCCTGGCAAAACGATGCAGTCCGTACACCCGAATATTTGACAGGGCATGACGGGGATGCAGTCTGATCAGCCTGCGTTCAATATCCATGGTCATCTGCTCCGGTGCAAACCATAAAAAATCTTTATCCGGCTCTTCCACAGCCCGCCGGATCGTATATTGCAAAAGGGAGGTAGTCTTTTCTTCAAGATCTACCCCCGTCACCATTAATACACTCATGTTTTACCTCATATGTGACTGCTCAGCCACGGCTTACAGCTTTTTCTGTAAAAATAAGTCAAGTCTGCTACGATCGGCGTTGATCACCAGTTCTTCCGGAAATGAGAAAGCATATAGCAGCTCAAGCGCCTGATCACAGCAACCGACAGCCGAGTCGATGTGCGCATCCGAACTAACCAGGATCGGCTGACCGTACTCTATACACAGCCGCAACATTTCTTCGTCGATCGGACGGGCATTTTTTCTGGCCCCATTTGCCGATAAAGAAGCATTATTCAACTCCAGTATGGTCCCGGTGTGAACCGCGGCCTGTACTACCTCACGCATATCCACCGGATATCGTGCATCATCCGGATGTCCGATGATACGCACATATGGATTTTCCATTACCGCACGCAGTGTATAGGTATTTTCTTTGCGGCTACCCGGCGTCAGACAGGGCGTATGCAAGCTGGCAATGGTATAATCCAATGTTTGCAAAATATGCTCAGGCAGATCTACCCTGCCATCCTGGCTGATAATATTCAGTTCGGCGCCCATCCTCAGGTCGATGCCGCACATCCGCCGATCCACCGATTTCAGATTGTAAAAATAAAATTCATGACAGGTTCCCGGCATTTTCGGCGCATGATCACTGACTCCCAATAACTCAAGCCCCTGTTTTTCAGCCTGGTAAGCCATCTCACGGATGGTACTGTAGGCATGTCCGCTGGCTAACGAATGTGTATGTATATCTGCAATTAATTTCATAGCATCTATCCTCATTTCTGTTTCAGATATGCCTGTTTCCACTCCTGCAATAATTCATGGATACGGATTAGCTCATGGCGACGCATCAGCGCGTCCGCCTTTACCTGAACCTCCTGTTCGGAAATAATCAGGAAATGAGCCTTTTTCTCATCCAGCATATGTCTGATATCACTTGGAACAATATTCTCGTGAATATATGCCTGGTAACGCCCTTCCGAAACCATCATTCGCAATACAAAGAGCGCTTTGACCAAATGCTCCATCCGATTACTCAGCTGATAGGCCTTCATCAACGCTTCCACTGCCGCTTCATATTGGAATGAATATAATCGAGCCATTGCCAAGTTGTGATGCAGCTTAGCCAGCTCCTCATCTGTCGCATCCGGCTGAACGGTTGTCTGCCGAAGCAGTCTTTGATAAGCCGCTTCGGCCCGTTGATAGTGACCCAGTCTTAAAATATCATCCGCCCGCTGCTTATCCTTCTGCCAGCTTCCGAGTGTCCTCAGGTTTTGCAGTTTTTCCTTGATTTCCTTCCATTCCTCCGGACTGAGATAGCCGGCCTCTTTGACGATCAAATAAACAAAATCTTCCAACGCATCAGTTTCTTCCAATCTGTCCATCAGCTTCTTTGCCAGGGTCGGCAGCCTCAGCTCCTGTTCGATCCAGGTACAGAGCGGCTCGTTGATCACATCTTCTCCTAACAAGGTCAAATGGTTGGTTGCAAAGTAACACAGCTCTTCCAAGGTATAAATTCGCTGACCGGTATATTCCATTACAAAAGGCTGTAATGCCCTTTTTGCATAACATGGGTAAATAGCCATCATTTCCTCCTTTTAGGACAGATCGATCGTGTCTTCCCATACCTTCTGGGTGGATGGGAAAAACTCTCCGAAACCGATCTCCGCTACTGTTACTTGTATGCTGTGTTTTGAGGTGCAATACAGGCGAACCCTGATACGCACCGTCTTGTGCGCTCTCTGTGTCAGTCCCGGCAACGGCATCTCATGGACACGACTGTTACGCCCGCTTAATGCATGCAGGGACAAAGACAAGCTCTCTTCATCCTGTAGTAAAAACTCAAAGGTGGCATCGGCATCATACCAGTTCGTTCCGGCCACCAGAATCGGGAAATAGGACTCCTTATTTCGATATATCACCTCGAGCCCGATGCTGGTGGTAAGCATATCATTTCCGATAAAAAAATCTTCCGGCACCTCAACCGACTTTTCCCAATATCGGCCGCCGGCCAATACTGCCCCGCGGCTAAACAGGTTACTTCCCTGAAATACGCGCCCCAATCTGGTCATATATTGCAGGCTGCTCCTAAACCATCGTTCTTCAAAGATCTCTCCGACTAAGAACAGAGATGAATGCTGAGTGCCGGTCGTGTGCTCAATCAAAAAATGTACCAGCTGTTCATCCATGACCTGTTTGTCCTCAATCGAACTGCTGTCCGATATTTTCAGCGGCAGCGTGCCGAGCAGTTCGGTGCGGACTACCCGCGGTCTGGTTCGGTGATCCGTCCGCATCCGATATAACAGTAACTCTGTTTCCCGATGGTCCAACAGTAATACTGCATGGGCCCGCAGTTTTGCATCCTGACCGGTCATATAGTAAAAAAAACTTTCCTGGTGACCCTGCACACAAATATCCTCTGGTGCAAAACCAACTTCTGTCATCACTGTCTTTAGTTTCTGATAGATCACCTGCGTAACCTCATGCAGAGTAAATACAACGCGGGTATTCTGCGGTCGCAGCTGCAAGCTTTGCAGCAACTGCAGACAATAGCGAATTAAGCCGGTCACAATCTCCTCATAGGAGCAGATCATGTCCTCACTCTGAAAGGTATCATCGGCAAAATATCGCTCAAAAATCGAATCAACACGATTTTCCTGAAAATTCATGGCAGCCGTTCCGTAGATCCAGCATTGTCGATCCCGGTCCCATGCAGCCGACAGAGTGATGCCGTCCTGCTCATTGCCTTTCTCTCTGACGGTCACCGGCTCACTATACATGGCCTTCGATAGCACATGATAGCTCATCAGCATCGTATCCTTTTCAATGTCGATGCCCAACATCAGCTGCTTCGTTTCCATAATTTATACTCCCATCTTACTCTATCGAAAAATTCTCAGCTATAAAGCGCTCATTCTTTATAAATCGCCCCATGGTATAAACCAGCTCATCATTATGGAACTGACTCTCCAGCTCCAACATCCGGTTGATCAAGCCGTAGCGCGATTCATCAAAGCTTTGCCCCTGGCCGGTACGAGATAAGGTCTGTTTCTCTGTCAGCTTTTCCTCACCGTTTTCCGTGATCCTGTATTGATAGCTGACCACATCATCATAAAACAGTGTCAGATCCTTACAAAAAATCCCCGGATAAACCTGGCGCATCGGATAAATCTGCACTGTATGATCCTGCTCTACCAAAAGTGCTACCTGGCTGTTTTGCTCTCCAAAGAACTCCAGACAAACGGCATCGGCAAACAAAGCCGGTTTTTTCAGGGCACGGCGCAGGCAGGCAAATGTGTTCAGATAGATATTCTCCTTCTCAAAGATATCCAGCAGCTCACCGGCATTCGACAGGTGCCGGGGATCAGAACCTTCTTCATAATGTCCGGTTACCGCCAGCAGCTTCAGATAGCCCAGCCCGAATAACCTGTTAATACAACCATATCGTTCATATAATCTCTGATACAACGATAGCCAGTCATCTGTCAACCCCTGATTATAAAAGACCATCTCATATGCCAGACGAGTGGCACAGGCCGCAATCAGCTGCGGTTTCCCTTCTTCACCGCAATAGGATCTGATCAGCTCGCCGTATTCATGAATCGATCGACATTGTAATAACAGCTCCACCAGCAGCTTCTCCTCGATCTCATAATGCCCCAGCAGAAAGTCGATCATCTTCTGTCGTATTATCAGCATTTGATCAAGCAGCAGACCATCCATATGAGATAGGTACTGTAACAACGGCCCGTGATACATCTTTTTCCCGAGCAGATATAGCGCCAGCTCAGTTAACAGACTATCCTCCCCGTGATGCTGCAGGCGATCATTAAACAACCATAACAATAATTTCGTATCAATCTGTCGGTAATCATGGAAATGAAGCAGTCGAAATGCCTCCTCATATTCCCTGTCTAACAGCAGAATCTCGATCATTTTGACCGGATCCGCCTTTGCCAAGTGATCATATCCCAGCTGTTCCAGCTGTGCCTTGCTCGGTCCGACACTGAGCATAACGTGTCGGATCTGAGCCTGCCGAGCATTTGTGTGCCAGTATTCCAGCAATGCTTTTTCGATGCGTTGCTGCTCCTGTTTATGAATCTCCTTGGACTGCAGCAGCTCAACCAATACCGGAATGGTATCCTCGTTGACTGTTAATTGACCGCCTTCATATGCCAAATAGATGGACAGCAGTAACTGATTCGCTCCTTTGCCGCGGCACAGGTGAATGAAATTACGATTCTGCAACAAATATTTCGGCTCCTTCAGAACCGGGATATACCATTTGCGGCCTTTTTCATCCAGCCCCATGATCACGGCCTGCGAATAGCAGATGGCCGGATAAGCGATGCCGCGATCCACTCCGTAGTGAAAACTGCGTTTTAGCTGCGGATAAATAACCTCAATCGACTTGATGGCCGGATCCGGCAGCGGCAGAGCCTGTACGAACAGCATTTCAGCCATGTTTTGAGCCATCCGCTTATTCATATTGATATTATTGAGGAACCGATCATATAAAAAGCCCAAATCCTCATTGATACGCTGTGACAGTAGCTGATCTTTCACAAACTCTTCGATATCAAAAGCCTGCTCCAGTCTGCCGTCCGGCTCCTGCTCCTTAGCGGTCACGATATTACGGTAGATCATGGCCTTCTTTTTATAGCCCAACGAGGTATTGTATGAAAAATACAGTCGAACCATCTTCGGCAATACCGCAGCCTTTCCGCTGTCAATGGAATCAACATAATATTCATATAGACGGGTGAGTCGAATATCGCGCTCCACCGCCTTGGCATACCAGTCAAAATAAGCCGGCCCGATCTTTCCGTTCTTAATCAGCCAAGTGCAGATAGCCTGTAAAAAAACATCTGAACCGAAATGCTTTTCCAGCGCACAAATCAAGCGATACAATAACCGGGAAAACCCGGCATGGGGCAGGATAGCCGTCACATGCTGAACCATGGTTTCCGTCATCACCCGATGACGACAGGCGGCCCAGAGCACCTGTACCGTGAAATCATCCAGACTGCTGATCAGCGACGGATATTGCTGCAGCAGTTCAAAGGCCATTAAATACAAATAGGCGTTCGCCCTGCCTGAGCGATATTGTTCCTGAATCTGCTGCAAGTTTGCAATGCTGCTGTTCTCCACCTCTTTGCGCAGGGTCAGGAACAGAGTCAAGCCAAAGCCGGACTTGCCGTTTTCCTGAACCAGCTGATCCAGCGAACGCAGCACCTCCTGCCGATAGTTTAATGAATTTTCCGTACAGGCCGACAAATACAGATACCACATACGGAAAACGGCGGACACCGTTCCTCCGTCTTCCTGTACCAGAACCAACAGCTCTTTTAATAACCGCTTGGCCTCAGTCAACTCGCCTTCATGCACCAATGCCTGAATCTCCATCAGATTATACAGACGATTCTTTGGACTGTTAAACCGCAGCTTCTCCACCTGCATCAGGCTTTCTCTGATAGCCGAAGTGGCAGCCTGTCTGTCACCACGCAGGATAGCGGCCCGATATTCCAGATCGCTACGCAGCCACTGCACTTCTCTGGCCTGTGCCTCCAATTTGGCAACCACTGCCTCATGCAGCGGCCGGCAGCAGGCGGTAAGATGGTACTCTTTCTTCAGATTTATCCCGGTCACTGCCAGTCTGGCCGGATTTTTGCCGGAACGCATCTTTCGGGAGTCGATATAAAACGAAATAATACACTGACTGCCGATAAAATCATCACCGGTGATCGTATTTTTTTCCAATGACAGCCAGGAAGCATCGGTACTGAGTCGATATTGACAATAACCCCACGTTTGTTTTCTAATGACGATCGTCTGTGCTTCCTGTCCGCTGACAGTAAATTCATGTTGTTCCGGAAATACAACCTCTGTTTTGATACCTTCCTTTAAACCCGCTTCCACCAAAAAATCTTCCATATTCTGATATTCGATCGGCGGGATCATATAGCCTTGATACAGGGCTAACAGCTGCGGTCTATCCTTTTGCAGCAGCTTGGTGAATCGTGATGATACAAACAAACGAAAGGCCTCGCGAAAGCTTTTCCTGGCCAACCCGACAAAGGTCTCCAGACTTTCCGGCAATGCAGCCTCCGCTCCCTCCGTCGATGCAGTCAACGATGTCTGCTGCGGCAGTCGAACCTCTACGGCCTGCTCTCCGGCGGCACTGTGCAGCATGACATGACCGATTTGTTCAGTATCTGTCGGCAAACCTTCCGTATCAACCATAAACTCGATTTTCTCATGCTTGCCGTAAGAGGATTTTTTTAACGGTACGATCCGATAACAGTCGGAACTGATACGCAGATACAGACGTTCCCCCCGGCTTTCAGATACCGAAAAAGAGCCGAGCCACTGGTATGCATCGATCTGTGACAAGGTCATCCCGTCAATCACCAGTGTCACGGGCGTATAACGAATATTCTCTTCCAGTATTTTCTGAATCACTGTTCTCATTTCATCACCGTCCTATACATTTATAAACGTTGCCGTCAGGAAACAAACTGTCCTGTCAGCTTTTTCTTAAATACCTGATTTTTCATCAACATCAGCAAGATCGGCACACCGATCACCGTGACAATGATGAGTTCGGATAAGAAGATCTCACCGGCTGTCAACCAGAAATTGATCGGCTCATCACTTAACATCATAATTTCCAAACCAATGATCAAACCGTTAATGATAGCCGGCATCAGCGAAGCTACCCAGATATTTTTGATCCTTGCCATCAATAAACAGGCAATGGCGGTTGCCGCGCTGCCGACCACGATATCAATCGCTCCGAACGGACTCATCAAATTGCCCAGTACACAGCCAAGCACCAGTCCCGGAATATAGATCGGACTGACAAAGGCCAACAAAACCATCACTTCCGAAAAGCGGAACTGAATCGGTCCATAGGCAAAGGGTGCGATCACATAGGTCAATACCGCATAGATGGCGGCGATCACTCCGGTTAATACGATTCTTTTGGTTGTTTCATTCATTTTTTTGTTAACTCCTTCTTGATTTTTTGATAGTGGGTGCCAAGTAAACACTAGTACGGCAACTATTATACCATTTTTTGTAGGGATAATACCAGACGTAAAAGAATTGCTTCTTCAAAATTTCGTATATCAAAGCCAATGATTTTGTGGATTCTATCCAAACGGTAGACCATCGTATTGCGGTGAATGTATAATTTTCTGGCCGTTTCCGATATATTCAGATTATTCGCAAACATCATATAAATGGTATGCAGATCTTCTTCATGCAGCTGCTGCCAAATTTGGTCAGGCAGCAGCTCTGCCGCCACACTGACTGCCTCTGCTTTGGGTAACAGATCGAGGATACGAGCCACCGCAACGTCACGATAACCGATAATCTGACGATCTGTGTAATACGATCGCCCCAATCTAAGTGCGGTGACAGCCTCCAGATAGCCCCGGTAAAAATCTTCATAGGGATATCTATCACTGACCGCCAGAAAAGTCTGCTGCATCAGTTCCGCCTCAATCATCTCGGTCATCATCCGATTTTTAGCAATACAGGACTCCTCATCCTCATCTGTCAACAGCAGAATCACATGATGATCATCAAGCAGCAACAAATGCTCCTTATCCTGCGGCAGCAGATGTCCCAACAGATGTTTGACCTGCACTGACAATCCGCGACACTCAAACAGACAAACATGAGCCGACTTCAGCCCCGTCAAATGCAATTTTTTTCGCAGATCCCGGCGATGACCATCCGGCTGTGTCAGAACCGTCTTTAAAAAATCTTCACGACTGCGGGCAGTTTCCCCCTCCGCCCGGCGGAGCGACTTTATGCGTTCCTCGAACAAAGCCAGATATACTCTGTGTACTGTAGCCTGTTCTGCCGGCAACAGGGTCGTCAGACAAAGCTCCCGACCCTGTTGATCGGTAAATCGCAAATTTTCTTCGGAATATCCGCTCTTCGCAGTCGAAGCCGCTTTGGCAGCAATCTCCCGGCAGTTTTCCGAACCAAACAGTCTGACGCCGTCCTCAAGCCGATACAACTCATACTTCCAACCGACTATTTTTCCATATTCTGTAATGACTGCTTCCAACGCCTGCTCCGGTTCCCGTCTGTTTTTCATTCGTCGTCTTGCCTCCTTGATTCTCATTTCGACCGCATACATTCTTCTACCTACCATCATAAGCCATAAAAAAAGGATTGCCAACAGAATTTTCACCCTGTCAGCAATCCCATCGGCCCCACAGGACCGCTATGAATCATTTTAGTTGGTAATGGTTACCTCAGACTCTTTGTCGAACAGATGCATCTTCTCTAATTCAATAGCGAAGGTAGCGGTATCTCCGTTCTGAATATTGGTTCTGGAATCTACACGAACAGTGAAGTTTCTGCCATCCAGATCGAAGTATAGGAACACTTCGGCGCCCAACAGCTCACGAACCTTGATCTGTGCATCAAACTGACTCTGGGTCAATACATTGACAGCCAGCTGTGAATCATAAACATCTTCCGGTCTGATACCCATAACTACAGTCTTTCCGATGTAGCCGCCTTCACGCAGCTTCTCTGCCTTGGCCGGCGGTACCGGAAGCTTTAAGGACTGGCTGACCAGCACCAGCTGCTCTCCCTCTTCCTTGACTTCCATATCAATGAAGTTCATCTGCGGAGAACCGATAAATCCGGCTACGAACAGGTTGCCCGGCTTGTTATACAGGTTCTGTGGTGTATCTACCTGCTGAACGATACCGGCCTTCATAACTACGATTCTGGTGCCCAGCGTCATGGCCTCAGTCTGATCATGAGTTACATAGATAATAGTGGTTCCCAATCTCTGATGCAGTTTGGAAATTTCAATTCTCATCTGCACGCGCAGCTTGGCATCCAAGTTTGATAACGGCTCATCCATCAGGAATACCTTCGGATGACGAACGATTGCACGCCCCATGGCTACACGCTGACGCTGACCGCCGGATAGAGCCTTCGGCTTACGCTCTAACAAAGTCTCCAGATCCAGGATAGCAGCCGCTTCTTTTACCATGCGGTCAATCTGATCCTTCGGAACCTTTCTCAGCTTTAGGCCGAATGCCATGTTCTCATATACGGTCATATGCGGATACAGAGCATAATTCTGGAATACCATGGCGATATCGCGATCCTTCGGTTCAACGTCATTGACACGCTTTCCGTCGATGAACAGGTCGCCGTCAGAGATATCTTCCAGACCGGCAATCATACGCAGGGTAGTGGACTTACCGCAACCCGACGGTCCTACGAAGATGATAAATTCTTTATCCTCGATCTCTAAATTAAAATCCTTAACTGCTTCAAATCCGTTCGGATATCTTTTGTAGATATGCTGTAATGATAATCCTGCCATTTCTTCCTCCATTAATCTGTCTGTTTGCGAGTTACTCTCTGTCCATAATATAGCACAACAAAGCGGTGACTGCCATTGATGGATATGTAGAAGAAAACGGTATTTTTTATATTGATTGGTATATGCCGCTTGTTATGCGCCGACTCAGACTGAAAAATCCCTCTATGCTTTGTGATCACAACGTTTGAAGCCGACTGCCATTATGGCCGAAACAGCTATTGCACAAAGAAATAAACTGATTGCCGACGATTTCCCTGTCAGTATACCGGTCGGAACGATATGACTGCTGTCATATGTATTTGTCACTGTCACACTGATATCCTGTACCCCCATGGTCACCGCTGTCAAGTCGGCCGTGCCGGCGGCCTGATCGGTAGAAACCGGGCCGTTCGAAGCAGAAACCAAATAATTTCTTCCGATGCCGGCTCCCGCTTCCCGGACCTTAATGACTGTTCCCTTCTTTAAATCCGAAAAACGGTATGATTGTCCGTCTTTTAATTCAATATTCTGCTCTTTTCCATCTATACTCACAGTGAAATGAAACATCCGACTACGATCCGCGTATTCACCCTCCACCTTTTTGGTGAGGGTAAAGGATGACAATCTGCTGTTCGTCATGGAAAAGCGGGCGGCGTCCAGCTTGACCATATCACCGGCTGTATATCCCGCTACCGGCATCTCTTTCAGTGTATAGTCGATGGCAGCTGCCTTCGTATCATACTTCAGCAGCTCCTCCGAGCTGCCCTGCCAGATATCGCCGGTCCGGCCTTCTCGTTTTAACGCAATGCTCTTTCCGGTGTCTTTGCCGTTTGCCCATATGGCAAACCGAATTTCCGGTCGATCGGCATTTGTACCGCCTTCCCAATGTTTTTCGATCTGCAGCCGCACGGTTTCCGTCTTGGGTCGATTGGTAACGGTGATCGAACGGGTCTTGGCCAGCCTCGTCAGCGTCACCTTGCCGTCTGTCCGATCGGCTGCATTCTTCTCATCATCCAAATAGGTCGGCGGCAGCATTGCTTCATCCGCCTCTTCCACCACCTGATACTGACCATAGGCTAACTCTTTCAGTTCTTTGGTCTCTCCGGCCGCCAGCGAAAACCGCAGGGCAGGCTGAAGCACCCCGTCCAAATAAACATTGAAGAAAAACTGCTTGGCCTGCCGGCCGGAGACAGTTGTCAAATCCTGTCTGGTCGGATTAGAAATAAACTGCTTCGTCACCTTTATGCTCCCAAGCTTCTTTTCCCGGTTTACGACCTTGATCGCATAGGCAGGCTTCTGATCCCGCGCATCCAGCATAAAACGATTGCCGCTCAGTATTTTCTGATCGGTATCATTGCGCAGATCCTGTGGGATCTCGATCGTTGTTTCATAATCTGCCAGACCGGAAGCTGAACCGTCAGCATTTTTACTGCCGGTTTCTTCGATCTGATAAACCGTATTTTCAAAAAAATCCAGTAAAACCTTGCGCTGCCCGGCTGCAAGCGTATATTCCGCAGCCGACTGTCCGGCCGGCATAACCGATAAGCTAAAACTGCGCCCATCCGGCGTGGGCAAAACCGTTACACCGCCGTTCATATACTGATAATCGGAAATGACGTTTCCCTGACTGTCGATCAGTTGTTTTTCTATAATCAGCAATCTGGGCTGCACCCTTGGCTTGGGAAATTCCCGCGTATGCTGCTTCCCATCCAGTCCGATAAATGAAACAGCCGCCGCACCATTCGTCCGATACAACCCGTCGGCCGGCACCGGCTCCTTTAGGATCTCGGAATCAATGGTGACCCGATATTTGATCTCAGCATATCTGACCCCCGGCACACCGGACAGAGGGGTTTTCAGATCGCCGAGCTGCCATGACAACGTCCTGCTCGTTTCATTGACGCTAAAGGTTCCCTCACTTGCCCGAATATCTTTCACACTATTGACCGGAATCAAAAAGCCGCCCCCCATGGGATCAGTCACGGCAGCCTGCTTCATACTGCCCTGGATCCGGCCGGCGATCTCGCTGAAGATTTCCTGCAGCGCCGATGTATCTGTGGTTTCGATAAACTGACTGCTGTTGCTGGCCATCTGGCGCAGTACCCGATTGCCATTCTCCCCGGCTGCCAGGGCAATGGTATAGACGGAATAATTTGAACGCTTGGCAAAGTCGGCTTCATCTATGGCGGCCGCTCCGAGATCCTCGAAGTTCAGGTTACTATTCGTGTAATATCCATTAAACATCGCGTATCCCATACCGGTCACGGTATTTGAATATTCGTTTTCCGGCACTCCGGAATTTGTAACAGCATAATACTGCCCCCTCTGAAGGGAATACCGATATCCGGTATATCCGGTAACGCTGTATTGCATCCCCGCCGGCAGCCATCTCCAGGAGCTGTAGGCCGACCGATTTTTGATCTGGTACGCCAGTGTCGGCTCACCGTCCGATAAAAAAACGATATGCTTATGATCGGCATTTGAATTGCGCAGAATCTCTCTGGCCGTTCTCATGCCGCCCTGTGTAAAGGTTGCGCCGTTCGCCTGCAGACCGTCGATAGCCGTTTTCAGACTCTCCTTATTATTGGTCAGGTTCTGATCGATCCGCACATCCCTTGAGAATGATACCACTGCGATTCTGGTGGTATCCGAAGGCAGTAATTGATCAACAAAATTCTGAGCGGCTTTTTTAGCCTTGACCATTCGATCATTCGGCGTTCTGCCGTCAGCATTCACTTTCATACTGCCGGAACGATCCAGTACCAGCACAATATCGGAGGTCTTTTTTTCATCCATGGCCTCTACCCGCAGGGTAATATCCCAGGTATTGATCTTGCCCGGCACCGGCTCAGCCTGTTTAAACAGCATGACCTCTCCCGGCGTCTGCGGATGGTCTGCTCCGGGTGTCGGCCCCGGCTTGGCAGCTGATACGGCTGTTTGCGTTCCCGGTTCGTTTTGATTCAGTGCATCCGCGATCGAAGTCACTATCCACCAGCTCAGCTGGTGGTTTATCTCCGCCCCTCATAAGGGGCAATTTCTGCCTCGCCCCGAAGGGCGGTGTCACAAGCGTGTTACTCGGCCGCCTTATAAGGCGGTACTTTTTAT
>JAEXAX010000002.1 GCA_023458035.1 Bacillota bacterium
CAAAGTATATGGAATAAGCAAATGATCCTCGATAGCTCAGCGGTAGAGCATTCGGCTGTTAACCGAAGGGTCGTTGGTTCAAACCCAACTCGGGGAGTTAAGAGACCTTATAGTGATGCTATAAGGTCTTTTTTTCAAGTTTAGTAAGGAGGAGCAGACAGATGAAATGGAATGAATACAGCCTCGAAACAACCAGCCAGGCAGAGGATTTGGTGGTTGCAACGCTCATGGAGTTGGGGATAGAAGGGGTAGAGATTGTCGATCGCGTACCACTAACAGAGCAAGAAAAGGCGGAGATGTTCGTTGATATTCTTCCGATACAGGAAGACGACGGATCTGCCTGCATCCATTTTTATCTTCCCTATGGTGAGGATCATATGGAGCTGCTACAGCAGATTCGTGAGGAACTGGAAAATTTGAGGCAGTTTTGCGATATCGGTCCGGCTGTCATTATGGAACGAGAAACCGATGACGAAGAGTGGCTGCATAACTGGAAGAAGTATTTTAAACAGTTTACGGTTGGAGAGATTCTGATCAAACCATCTTGGGAAGAGCTGCAACCGGAGGACAGAGAAAAACTGTTGATCCAGATCGATCCGGGAGTGGCTTTTGGTACAGGTATGCATGAAACGACGCAGCTTTGTATTCGGGCCATACAGAAGTATCTGCATAAGGGCGATCATGTTTTGGATCTTGGCTGCGGAAGCGGTATTCTGTCGATTGCGGCCTTAAAGCTGGGAGCCGCTCATGCTAGGGGAACGGACCTTGATCCCTGTGCGATTACCGCCACCAATGAAAATATGGAGGTAAATGGTCTCAATACTGATCAATATGAAGTGATTCAGGGGAATGTCATTACTGATGAGGAGCTTTGTAAAACTTTGAAATATGAAGACTATGACTTGGTCGTCGCCAATATTCTTGCGGAAATACTGGAAGGAATTACACCGGTTGCCATGAAGATGTTAAAAAAAGGAGGCCTGTATATCACTTCCGGCATCATTGAGGAGCGAGAGGATTTTGTGAGAGAGTTTCTTCTTAAAGCAGGATTTGAGATTCTGGAAGTGAACAAACAGAGGGATTGGGTATCGTTTGTTGCTAAACGTCCCGAGTAAATCGGCGAGATGAAGGAGGGGGCCATGTATCGTTTTTTCATGAATCAATTCAGACAGGATGTGGTGACATTGGATGGGGAACAGCACCATCATTTAAGCCGCGTTCTGCGCGCCCGACCGGGAGAAGAATTGGAATTGGTGTTTTCGGATGGTGTGATTTGTCGCGCGATTATTAGTTCGATGGATAATGACAGCACAAATTTGGATGTTTTAGAGGAACTTCCGGGGCATGAATTACCCGTGCACATCACACTCTTTCAGGGTTTACCCAAATCTGATAAAATGGAATTGATTATCAGAAAGACGGTAGAGCTTGGTGTTTCGGCCATTATTCCGTTGGAGATGACGAATAGTGTTGTGCGATATGATGACAAGAAAAAGAAAGGCCGTCTTGAGCGCTGGCAGAAGATTGCCGAAAGTGCGGCCAAACAGGCAGGACGTGACCATGTACCACCGGTGAATGAATTTTCAACCATCCGTGAGTTGGTCGGATGCGCAGAACAGTTTGATGCGATTCTGGTGCCATATGAAGGGGCGCAGTCCATGCGGCAGACAAGACAGGTGTTGGAGAGGATTTCTGTCGGCAGCCGAATTGCCATTGTGATTGGGCCGGAAGGCGGATTTGCTTCGGATGAAATAATCGCTTTACGAGAAGCAGGTGCCGAAATAATCAGCTTGGGAAAGCGGATCCTGCGAACCGAAACGGCGGGACTGTATATCTTATCGGTGTTGGGATATCTGAAGGAAGAGGAATAAAGGAAGAAATTATGGGCGAGATATATTTTGATAATGCGGCTACAACTGCCATATGCCCGGAAGCGGTCGCTGCCATGCAGCCATATCTGGAGGATTTTTACGGAAATCCGTCATCTATGCATCGTAAGGGTTATGAGGCAGAAAAGGCTGTTAAGGCAGCTCGTAAGGATTGGGCAGCTTTATTGGGCTGCGTTGAGCAGGAGGTGTTTTTTACCTCCGGAGGTACGGAAGGAAATAATACAGCCATTATCGGTGCAGCCATGGCGGCAAAAAGACGGGGAAAGCATATTATTACCACCATGATCGAGCATGCTTCGGTTTTTGAAACCTGCGGTTATCTGGAGCAACAGGGGTTTGAGATCACTCGTTTGCCGGTGGATCGAAACGGAACTGTCGATCCGGAGCGGCTTCGTCAGGCGCTGCGGGAGGATACCATCCTTGTGGCAGTAATGGCGGTCAATAATGAGATTGGCAGTATCATGCCGCTGGAAACGCTGGGTTCCGTGATCAAGGAATACAATGATCAGATCGTTTTTTTCTGTGATGCCATTCAGGCGTTTGGCAAGATCGAGATGCCTTTGAAGAAATGGCAGGTAGATCTGCTTTCGGTCAGCGGTCACAAATTTCACGGTCCAAAAGGCGTCGGTGTTTTGTATAAAAAGCAGGGCGTGCGGATTTTGCCGTTGTTATATGGCGGCGGACAACAGGACGGCTTGCGATCCGGTACCGAGAATACCATGGGAATCGCCGGTCTGACGGCGGCGGCTCAGGTGCAATGTGCGCACCTGAAAGCTGATTACAGGAATAAGATGACAGTCTTGCGAGAGACATTGACTGCCGGGCTGGCAGACTTACCGGAGATATGGATTAATCAATCGGCCACAGCACAAGTACCGCAGATCGTCAGTCTGACGATTCAGGGAGTTCGTAGTGAAGTGCTGTTACATTCACTGGAAGACGAAGGGATATATATATCAGCCGGCTCAGCCTGTTCGTCACATAAGCGAAGTCCGAGTCGAAGCCTGGTTGGGATCGGATTGTCGAGCGTGGAGGCGGAGAGTACCGTTCGTATCAGCTTTTGTATGAGCAACACCACAGAGGAAGTGAAACGGTTGACGGAAGCCTTGCATCGCTTGGTACCGGCATTGCGATTGTTTAAAAGAAAGTAGGGAATTATGTTTAAGGCTTTTTTGATTAAGTATGGAGAGATTGGATTAAAAGGAAAAAATCGCTACCTGTTTGAGGATGCATTGATTGCCAGAATCCGTGAGGCCCTGGAGGTGATTCCGGGCGAATTTACTGTTCGAAAGGAGCAGGGAAGAATTTTTGTGGCCGGGGAAGACTTTGATTTTGATCAGACAACGGAGGCGCTGCAAAGAGTCTTTGGAATCGTCGGCATCTGTCCCATGTACCAATGTGATGACCTGGATATCGAACAAATCAAAGTAGAGGTGGTTCGTTATATGCGGGATATTCATCCGAATTTCAGCGGCAGCTTTAAAGTACACAGTCGTCGGGCGGATAAACGTTATCCGATTCAGTCGATGGAGGTCAATAAAATCCTAGGAGAGGTATTGTTAAAGAGTTTGCCACAAGCCAGGGTGGATGTTCATCAGCCGGATCTGATGATTCAGGTGGAGATTCGCGAACATGTATATATTTACACCGGGATCATTGAAGGACAGGGCGGTATGCCGGTCGGGACCAATGGGCGTGCCATGCTGCTGTTGTCCGGCGGTATTGACAGTCCGGTTGCCGGTTATATGGTTGCCAAGCGTGGCGTAAGCATTGACGCAGTTTATTTTCATGCTCCGCCCTATACGAGCGAAAGAGCCAAGGATAAGGTGGTCGATCTGGCCAGGCTGGTGTCACGCTATAGCGGACATATGAATCTGTATGTGGTGAATTTTACGGATGTACAGCTGAAGATTTACGAAAAGTGTCCGCACGATGAGTTAACCATCATTATGCGCCGCTATATGATGGAAATCGCCGAGCATTTTGCGGCTGAGAGAAAGGCGCACGCACTGATTACCGGCGAGAGTCTGGGACAGGTGGCCAGTCAGACCATTCAGAGTCTGGCGGTGACCAATGAATGCTGTCAGCTGCCCGTACTGAGACCATTGATCGCTTTTGATAAGCGTGACATTGTAAAAATAGCAGAAAACATCGGAACCTTCGAAACTTCTATCTTACCGTATGAGGATTGCTGTACTATCTTTGTTGCGAAGCATCCGGTGACTAAGCCGAATCTGGAGCGGATTAAAAAATCAGAAAAAAGGCTGGAAGGTGTGATTGAAGAGTTGGTGGCAAAGGCCATTGTGACAACGGAGTGTATCCGGATCTGATTCATCAGAGGGAAGTAGAGAGAGGAAAAACTTTATGTTTTGGGAAAAGAAAACAGCCAAGGGGAAGCCGGTATCGCTCTGGCGATATAAGAACCAGATTCTCTGGTTATTGAGATATCAGACTGCCAGCAAGCTGGCATTAACCGTCGGACTTTGGGGCCTCGGTTTAATAGCACGGATATTACTGGACACCGTGGATCGGCCGGCCATTACCAGCGGTGACCTAGGTTATTTTTTGCAGACATGGCAGGGCTGGGTACTGGCGCTGCTGGGATTTGGTTCATTGATGTTATACTGCATTTTTGATATGCAGGCCATGATCATCATGAGTAGGGTGATCATTAACGGCGAAAGAAAAAGATTACGCAGTATTTTTCGGGAGGCGCTGCATACCACGCGTCTGCTCATGCAACCGCATGGGGTGATGGTGATCCTATATGCGACCCTGATGCTGCCGCTGCTGGAAACGGCTCTTGGCTTCAGTTTCTTGAGAAGTCTGCGTATTCCGGATTTCATCGTATCATTTATTCATTCCAGGTTTATTTTTAAGCTGCTGTATCAAGGCGTATTTGTATTGATGGCGGTGATTGGACTGCTGTATGCGTTTACCTTCCATGTGATGATTCTTGAAGAATGCAAGATTAAACCGGCCCTGCGCCAAGCCCGGCGCTTCTTTTTGCAAAACTGGAAAGGCCTGGTAAAATATTATGGGCTTTTTTTGATCAAGCTGAGCGGACTGTTGTTGATTGTGGGCGCATTGACGGTGGTGATTCCGATGTGGACTTTGAGTTTTTTCCAGCTGCCACAGCATAGAGAACGCTTGTTTCTTATTTGGATCACATTGTTTGCCTTGGCAGTCATCGGTATCAGCTTGAGTTTGGTCGTGTCGTTTCATTCATTAAAGTTGACGATCCTGTATATGCATTTTACAGGCAGTGATTCGGTTACTTTACCACCTTCGAATAAAAGGCTGTGGTGGAAGCTGGTCGGAGTCGGAATGGTCCTGCTTTTGGCAACAGGGGGATTGGCAAAGGTGTTGTCAATGGATTTTGACGGGTTTTTCCCGAAGGATTCGATGACAGAGATTATAGCACATCGGGCAGGTGGCACCATGGCGGCTGAGAATACTCTGGAAGGACTGGAGGCGGCCATCGAGCAGGGCAGCTTTGCATCGGAAATTGATGTACAGCGGACAAAAGACGGAGCCTACATCGTTTATCATGACGACAGCCTGGAACGACTGACCGGAGAACATAAGCGACCCGGAGAGTTAACGTTGGCTGAGATCAGGGAGCTTGAGGTGAAGAATCAGTTTAATCCGCAGGCACCGTCTTCGCGGATCGCAACCATTGAAGAAATGCTGGATATGGCCAAGGGAAAGATTAATCTATATATTGAACTGAAGGGTAAATCGGCCGATCGACAAATGGCAGAGGAGCTGTATCGGCTGGTAGTTGAACGGAATATGCTTGATCAGTGTGCGTTTATCAGTCTGAATTATAAGTTGATCGAATATATTGAGAAAACATATCCGAAGGCAACTACCTTATACCTGCTGTTTTATGCCTTTGGCGAGCTGGAGGATCTTCAATGTGACGGCTTCGGTCTGGAGGCGGAAACCGCAACCGAAAGCAATATTGAGAAAATCCATAGTATCGGCAAGAGGGTAGATGTCTGGACCTGTAACACGCCTTCCAGTATTTCACAGTTCCTGCTATCAAATGCGGACGGTATCATCACCGATGAGGTGGAGTCGGCCGGTCGGATCAAGCAGTATTTATCCGAGCAGGACGATTTCTCAAGAATTTTGAGGTTTTTACTGGGCGCAGGGGCTTAGACAATAAAAAAGGAACCGCCGCCTGTCGGTCTGAATTGACCGGCAGGCGAGAGCTCCTATTCATCAAAAAATCGGAATCCAAATAACTTATTCTTCTACGATGAATGACTGGATGGCCACCATAATATCGTCTGTTTCATCACTGTGGATGTTCAGGTCGATCGGCTTTGTCAGATCAAGACTGAAGATGCCCATGATTGATTTTGCATCAATAACATAGCGACCGGAAACCAAGTCAAAATCAGAATCGAATTTTGTTACAGTGCTGACAAAAGACTTTACCTTATCAATAGAATTTAAACTAATCTGTACTGTTTTCATGATTACATTCCTCCCTTTATTAAACGAATGAGCATATCAGCTCATTACTATATATAAATTTTACCTGTACCCATCGGGAATGTCAATATCAAAAACCGGTTTTAAAAGGCATTAAGCACATATATAGAAAGAGAAAAACAATGAGAAGAGTTGCATTGCATAATTTAGGCTGCAAAGTAAATAGCTATGAAACGGAGGCGATGGAGCAGTTATTTAAGACGGCCGGTTATGATATCGTACCGTTTGCACCCGGTGCCGATATCTATATCGTGAATACATGTACGGTGACCAATATTGCCGATCGCAAGTCCAGACAAATGCTGCATAAGGCAAAAAAAATGAATCCGGAAGCGATCGTGGTAGCGACCGGCTGCTATGTTCAGACGAAGAAAAAGGAGGAGCTGGACGAGGCGATCGACATTGCTGTCGGGAATAATAAAAAAGAGGACATCATTCAGATCCTGGAAACTTATCTGAACGGTCAGAAGCCGGAACAAACGATCCTTGATATAGGCTCCGAAAAACGGTTTGAAAACAAATTGATCCTGCAGGGACGACATAAGCATACCAGAGCCTATCTGAAAATTCAGGATGGCTGTAACAGATTTTGCAGCTATTGCATCATACCATATGCCCGCGGCCGGATTCGCAGTAAAAAACCGATGGATGTGATTCGGGAGGTGGAAGGCCTGACGGCTGTCGGTTATCAGGAAGTGGTGCTGACGGGTATCCATTTATCCTCTTACGGCATGGATCTGGATGAACGTAACGGGTTGATTAATATCATTGAGGCCGTTCATCGGATCGATGGCGTGAGCCGTATCCGGCTGGGTTCTTTGGAGCCGCGAATTATTACAGCGGAATTTATTGAGAGATTGAAGCGTCTGCCAAAGTTTTGTCCGCATTTTCATCTATCCCTGCAGAGCGGCTCTGACAGCGTGCTGGCTCGAATGAATCGTAAGTATACGACTTCGGAGTATGCGGCCGGTTGTGAATTGATCCGTACAGCTTTTCCTGAAGCGGCTTTGACCACAGATCTTATTACCGGATTTCCTCGGGAAACGGAAGAGGAACATCATGAAACCATCCGCTTTGTGGATTCGGTTGATTTTGCACAAACTCATATTTTTAAATATTCACCGCGTGAAGGAACTAAGGCAGCGGTGATGGAAGGACAACTGTCAGAGTCAGTGAAAAATCGGCGCAGCCGTGATCTTATTGAGTTGGGGGAGAAGCACAGCCGTGGGTTCAGAGAACGATTTTTGGGTAAGATTCAAGCGGTTTTATTCGAGGAAGAAAAGGTGATCGACGGCATTCGTTATCAGCTGGGACATACCATGAATTATCTGCCGGTATGGGTGGCGGATGAGGAAAATCTGGAAAATCGGATTGAAGACATCTGCCTGGAGCGTCTCGATGGAGAAAATATGATCGGCAGGCGAAAGATATAAAATTTGTGCGCAATCAAATTTTATAAAACTTGTTGCTATTTGAGAATGATTGTATTACAATGATATAGATAGTAAAGATAGGGGTGTGAAAACATGGAGAATAGAGATACACAGTATTTTCAGGTAAGACAACAGCAGGAGTTGAATGCAGAAGAGATTCTGGAAATCGTATACAGTGCCCTGGAGCAAAAGGGCTACAACCCGATCAGCCAGATCGTCGGGTATATTATGTCCGGAGATCCGACATATATAACCAATCATCGTAATGCCAGAAGTATCATCATGGAAGTGGAGCGCGACGAGTTGGTAGAAGAATTGTTCAGAACATATATTCAAACAAAGAGATGGTAGGTAATATGGAACATAGAGTGATGGGGCTTGATTTTGGCGCAAAGACTGTCGGTATAGCGGTCAGTGATCTGCTGGGCTTAACGGCCCAAGGGCTGGAAACGGTACGCCGCGAGCGCGAGGATAAGCTGCGCCAGACTCTGGCCAGGATCGAGGAGCTGGCAGAGGAATATCGGGTAAATATGTTCGTCATCGGACTGCCGAAGCATATGAATAATACCGAAGGCGATCGCGTGGAGAAAACCAAGGCCTTTGCCGAAAAGCTGGAAAACCGGAGCGGCATTCCGGTGGTATTTTGGGATGAGCGGCTGACGACGGTGGCAGCCGAGAAAACGCTGCAGGAAACCGGCGTGAGACGGGAAGAACGAAAAAAATATATCGATACGGTAGCAGCAGTGTTGATCCTGCAAGGCTATCTTGATTCCCGGCGTTTTCAGAAGGAACAAGAAAATGAGTAAAAATCAGGTAAATTTTCAGGATGAGTCGGGTGAGACCCTGGCTTTGGATATCATAGAGCGTACAAAGATCAATGAGATCGAGTATCTGCTGGTGGCGGATGACGAGGATCACGCGTATATCATGCGAATCTGTGCCAGTGACGATGATACGGATACCTATGAATTTGTAGAGGATGAAGCAGAGTTGACAGCCGTGTCCAAGCTGTTTTCCGAAATGCTGGATGATATTTCCTTGGAATAGGAGTCAATCATGAGCCAACAGACGACCAAACTGGTTCAGGCACTGCAAGAGAAAGGCATGCGCGTGACCAAACAGAGGATCAATATTTTAGACAGCTTTATGGCGCTGCGTGATTGCCATGTGTCAGTGGAAGAGCTGCATCAGGCAGTGATCCGTCGGCACCCCGAAATCGGTCTGGCCACTGTATACAGAACGGTACAGCTGTTGGAGGAGCTGGGTTTTGTTGATTCAATTCATTTAGATGACGGTGTTCTGCGGTATGAATTGTGTGATCATGAGCCGGATGAATCCAAGCATCGTCATCATCATTTGCTGTGTCAGAAATGCGGTAAGGTTATGTCTTTTGAGGCGGATTTACTGGAGAATCTGGAGGCCAAGATCCGGCAGGAGCTGGGATTTGAAGTCTGCGATCATGAAGTAAAGCTGTATGGTTATTGTAAGGAGTGCCGTGATAACGGAACTCATTAAGATGAACAGAGGATTTCGAAAACATATTGACACGGCCGCCGGTCGTGTCGATTTTGGTATATATCAAAAATCAAAACATATTAATTAAGTATAAAGATGAAAATCAAGAAAGTGAGGAAATTTTGAGTAGGAAAAACACAAACGTCAAGTCTTTGCAGGTTGTGGCATTAGGAGGCTTGGAACAGATCGGAATGAACATCACCGCATTTTGCTACGATGACAGCATCATCATCGTGGATTGCGGACTGGCATTTCCGGAAGATGACATGCTGGGAATCGACCTGGTGATTCCGGATGTCACATTTTTAAAGGAAAATCGGGAGAAGATCAAGGGCTTTGTCATCACCCACGGTCATGAAGACCATATCGGCGCGCTGCCCTTTATTCTGAAGGAAATCAATGCTCCGATTTATGCCACCAAGCTAACACTTGGATTGATCGACAAGAAATTAAAGGAGCATAATCTGACCAAGGTTCGCAAGAAGACGGTTAAACATGGTCAGTTTATTACCCTCGGTGATTTCAGAGTTGAGTTTATCCGGACAAACCACAGCATCGTGGATGCGTCGGCACTGGCCATCTATTCACCGGCCGGTATTGTCATCCATACCGGTGACTTTAAGGTGGACTATACGCCGGTTTTTGGCGATATGATCGACTTACAGCGTTTTGCCGAGTTGGGTAAAAAGGGAGTATTGGCTCTGATGTGCGATAGTACAAATGCGGAGCGGCCGGGTTTTACCATGTCCGAGCGGACCGTCGGCAGAACCTTCGACATGCTGTTTGAGGAGCATAAGAACAATCGTATCATCGTAGCTACGTTTGCCTCTAATGTGGATCGTGTACAGCAGATCATGAATACAGCCGCCAAATTTGGTCGTAAGGTTGTAATCGATGGACGAAGCATGGTGACGGTTATCAGTACTGCCGCTGAGTTGGGTTATCTGGAGATTCCGGAAAATACCCTGATCGAGATCGAGCAGATGAAAAATTATCCGCCGAATAAGGTGGTTCTGATTACCACCGGCAGTCAGGGTGAATCCATGGCCGCATTGTCCAGAATGGCCGCCAGCATTCATAAAAAGGTGACTATCATGCCGGGTGACACGATTATTTTCAGTTCTCATCCGATCCCGGGCAATGAGAAGGCGGTGTCTCGCGTTATGAATGAGTTATATAAGAAGGGGGCCGAGGTCATCTTCCAGGATACCCATGTATCGGGTCACGCCTGTCAGGAGGAGATCAAGCTGATCTATGCTCTGGTACGGCCGAAATTTTCGGTGCCGGTTCATGGTGAATACCGACATTTGATGGCTCATGCCAAGATTGCCAGATCCCTGGGATATGATTCGGATCATATCAAGATTTTTACCTGCGGTGATGTCTTATCATTATCGGAGGACAATGCCGAGATCGTCGGCAAGGTACAGACCGGTGCGGTGCTCGTCGATGGACTGGGCGTCGGAGATGTCGGCAACGTGGTGTTGCGTGATCGTCAGCATTTGGCAGAGGACGGAATCATTATTGTAACGCTGGGCCTGTCGTCCCGCGGCAATCATTTGATGGCTGGGCCGGAAATCGTATCCCGCGGCTTCGTATATGTCAAGGAGTCTGAGGAATTAATGCAGGAGGCCAGGGAGGTCGTGATGGAAGCTTTGGAAGGCTGCCTGCATAAGCGCGGCATGGACTGGAGCAAAATTCGCGGTAATGTGCGTGACACCTTAAGTGACTTTGTATGGAAACGAACCAAAAGACGGCCGATGATTCTGCCGATCATCACCGCTGTAGATCTGTAAGGGCAAAAATGAAACGGATGGGAGAGCATGCGATGTCAAAAAACAAGAAAGCCGGAAATAGTTCGGTGAAGCAGAAACAGGAACTATTGAAAACGCCTTGGGGATTGAACATTTCCTCATCCGTTTTAAAATTTCTGATCTATGTCGCCTTGCTTGTGATTCTGGTATTTACAGTGAAGGAGGCCTACTCCATCGGATATCGGATATTTGACCAGAAGGCAGCGGAAAAATCGCCGGGCCGGGATGTCGAGATAACGATTACCGAGGGTATGAGCGTCAGTGAAATCGGTAAGATGTTGGAGGAAAAAAAGGTTATCAACAGTCAGCTGACCTTCCGTTTGCAGGAATGGTTCACCGGTTATCATGGAAAGATCAAGCCGGGTACTTATACCGTGAATACTTCGTTTTCACCGGAGACCATTTTGGCGATCCTATCAGCCGACAGCGAGTATTTGGAAAAACATCAGATCGGTCTGCCGAATCAAAACTAGAACAGGATCTGGAACAATATGATGTGGAATGATGCAATTGCCGGATTTTTAGAAATCTGCAACGAAAATACAGATCGGTCAATGACTGATTTTGAAGCGGCTGCACTGGCGGCCGGCGTCCCGATCATTAGAAATGACAGCCAGCAGCTGATTCGGGTATTATTACAGATCCGACAGCCGCAGCACATCCTTGAGATAGGCACGGCAGTCGGATTTTCGGCTGTGTTGATGGCGAGATCGGCTCCGCAAGCCAGGATCACCACCATAGAACTGGATACAGACAGGTATCGGGAAGCCGGGCAGAATTTTATCAAATGGCAGGTGGCAGATCGTATAGACAGTATCCTGGGGGATGCAAATGAGATATTGCGGCAGTTGACGGGACAGTTTGACTTTATTTTTCTGGATGGAGCCAAGGGACAATATCTGCACCAAATCGATCGTCTGGCGGCTTTATTGACAGAAGGGGGGATTCTTTTGGCCGATAATGTGCTGCAGGACGGAGAAGCGGCGCTGTCCCGGTTTGCGGTTGCCAGAAGGGATCGTACCATTCATAAGCGGATGCGAGCCTTTATTGAGGTCGTCCACTGTGATGAACGCTTTGATGCTGTCACCTTGGCGACCGGAGACGGTATGTTGCTGGCAAGAAAGAAACATTAGAAAGAGGACATTTATGAGAACACCCGAGTTACTGGTTCCGGCCGGTAGTTTAGAGGTTTTAAAGGTAGCGGTGATCTTCGGAGCCGATGCCGTTTATATTGGCGGAGAGGTTTTTTCCTTGCGGGCCAAGGCTAAGAATTTTACAGCCGAGACCATGCGGGAGGGGATTGCCTTTGCGCACCGATTCGGAAAAAAAGTATATGTAACGGCTAATATTCTGGCCCACAATGATGACCTGACCGAGGCGCGCTCATATTTTCGCAAACTGGCAGACATAGGACCGGATGCCATTATTATTTCTGATCCGGGATTGTTTATGATCATCAAGGAAGTGGCACCCGATATGGAGATTCATATCTCGACTCAGGCCAATAATACCAACTACATGACCTATCTGTTTTGGCATCAGCTGGGAGCTAAGCGGGTCGTTTCGGCCAGAGAGCTGTCTTTGGCCGAAATTAAGGACATCCGCAGTCGGATTCCGGAGGATATGGAGATCGAGAGTTTTGTGCACGGCGCCATGTGTATGGCGTATTCCGGTCGCTGTCTGCTGAGTAATTATATGACCGGACGGGATGCCAACAGAGGCGAATGTACCCATGCCTGCCGCTGGAAGTATGCATTGGTAGAAGAGAAACGGCCGGGTGAATATATGCCGGTTGAGGAAAACGAACGCGGAACGTATATCTTTAATTCCAAGGATCTCTGCATGATCGAATATATTCCGGAGGTGCTTGACGCAGGTATCGACAGCCTGAAGATTGAGGGGCGGATGAAGACTGCCCTTTATGTGGCGACAGTCGCCAGAACCTACCGTCGGGCGATTGATGATTACCTGACAGATCCGGGCTTGTATCAACAGAACATGGACTGGTATCGTGAACAGATCAAGGCCTGCACTTACAGGCAGTTTACCACCGGCTTCTACTTTGGGCGGCCGAATGAGGATGCCCAGATATACACAAGCAATACCTACGAACGCGGATATCAATACTTCGGAATGGTGGAAGAGGTTCGCGAGGACGGCTGTGTGATGGTGTATCAGAAGAACAAATTTTCGGTTGGGGATAAACTGGAAATCATGAAACCGAACGGAGATAACATCAAGACGACAGTGGAAGCCATTTATACAGCGGACGGGGAAGCCAGAGAAAGTGCGCCGCATCCGTTGGAGCAGCTTTATGTGAAGCTTTCTGTTTCGGCCGAGCCTTATGATCTGTTACGAGCCGAGGAAGCCTGACAGGCAGGAAAACAAATAATCAGTTGGAAACAGTCGGTCACCGGACGGTGACCGGGGTTTCCGTTTTATAAATTAATATTCAGAACGAAAAAGAATCTTACATTTCAAAGAATCTAACATCTTCAAAAAATCTAACATCTTCAAAAAATCCCTTTTAGCAAATTATAAATAACAACAGCATAAAGAAAGTGAGGAAGTCTAATGTATTGTGCGGCTTTTACGGGAGCAGTGAGCGGTCTGGAGGCTTATTTGGTGCAGGCGGAGGTAGACATCGGTCCGGGGCTGCCGGGCTTTACCATTGTCGGTTATCCGACCTCTCAGGTGATGGAAACAAAAGAACGGGTCAGGGCAGCCATGAAACGGCTGGGAGTGGGCTTTCCCTCCGGTCGGGTAACAGTCAATCTGTCTCCGGGCTCATTGCGAAAACAGGGAACGGGATTTGATCTGCCGGTGTTGGCAGCCATGCTCGGCGCCCTTGGTCAGGTAAAGACGGAGTTACTGCGTTCCTGTCTGTTGATCGGCGAGGTACACCTGGACGGCGCCGTTTCCGGTGTCAGCGGTATCCTGCCGGTGGTGCAAAGCGGACTGCGCTACGGGATTAAAACAGTGATCGTGGCAGCCGAAAACATAGAAGAAGCGGCTTGTTTGCCGGACGTGGTCTGTATCGCCATTCGCCATGTGCGGGAGCTTCTGCCGGCCTTGCAGGGAAAAGCGGAACCATATAAACGTCTTGTGACCAACCGGCAGAAGCTGCGATCGGTTCTTCCGCTGCGTTTTGCCGGTATCTATGGACAGGAACAGGCTAAGTTGGCAGCTGCCACGGCGGTGGCAGGCGGACATCCGCTGTTGCTGATCGGCAGCCCGGGTAGCGGAAAGACCATGCTGGCCGAAAGTATGCAGGAGTTGCTGCCGCCGCTGAACCGGAATGAAATGCTGGAGGTGCTGGCTATCCAGTCGATCAGCGGTCGGGTTGAGGATAGTTTGCTGAGAGAGTATCGTCCCCCATTTCTCAATCCGCATTATCATATTACCGTACAGGCGTTGCTCGGCGGAGGAGTTCAACCGATACCGGGAGCTCTGAGTCTGGCTCACCGCGGGATACTGTTTCTGGATGAGCTGACAGAGTACCGGCGTGAAGTACTGGAGGCTTTGCGGGTTCCGCTCGAAACCAAACAGGTGATATTATCACGGGTCAGAAATCAGTATTGTTTTCCGGCTCAGACCATTTTGGTGGCGGCCATGAATCCCTGCCAATGCGGCCATTACCCGGATTTTCAGCGATGCAGCTGTACACCGGCTCAGATCAACCGTTATTTGCATAGGATCAGCTGGCCGTTGCTGGAACGCATGGATATCTGTGTTGATATGCGGCCGGTGAAGCAGAGTGAGTTGTGGGAAGGCTTGCAGCCGCAGGAGCAACAGGAGCAGCTGCAGGCAGTCATACGACTGCAAGAGCAGATCAAGGCAGCCAGAATGATACAGGAGGAACGCTATCAAAACAGTGATTACAGCTCAAACTCAACGCTGGATTCGGTTGGGGTCCGGACCTACTGCCGGTGCAGCCCACAGGCGGAAAATCTAATGAAAAAACTGTTTGTTCAATGGCAGTTAAGTGTCCGACAGTATAACAGCTTATTACGGGTAGCGCGCACCATTGCTGATATGCGCGGGCAGGAACAGATCGAACAAGAACATATTATGGAGGCATCGTATGACAGAAACATCAGTCGCAGTTATTGGGGAAAATGAGTATTTGGCTTGGTTGTGTAACCGTAAGGGGCTGTTTCGAGGAGGCATCAAAAAACTATTGAGGGTCTTCGGCAGTGCCGAAGATGTGTATCGGCACCGATTTGATCAAGTGGAAACAGTGTTGGAGTCGGACTATTATAAAAAGATCAACTGGAAAATGACAGTGGAAGAAAATATGGCGGAGCTGAAGCGGCACGGGATCGTTTTTTTAAGTCAAGACAGTTCGGATTATCCGCCGGTTCTGGCCGAGTTGGCTGATGCGCCGCTGGGCTTGTTTGTGCGAGGCCGCCGGGAATACTTGGGAAGAGAGGCAGTCGGCATTGTCGGAGCCAGGCTGTGCAGCGCTTACGGACGTGAGACAGCTATGAGACTGGGAAGGCAGTTGGCGGAAAGCGGACTGACGGTCATCAGCGGGATGGCGGCCGGTATTGACCGGGCGGCTCACGTCGGTGCTTTGGAAGGCGGGGGTGTGACAGTGGCGGTCTTAGGCTGCGGCCTGCTGCGCTGTTACCCGAACGAGAACCGGGATATCTATCAAAGGCTGGGACAGACCGCCTGTCTGCTTAGTGAATATCCGCTTGACCAGGAGCCCTATGCTTTCTGTTTTCCGGAACGCAACCGATTAATCGCCGCACTTTGCCGACAATTGGTAATCGTTGAGGCGCGCGGAGCCAAAAGCGGCGCCATGATCACAGTCGACAGAGCCTTGGAATTGGGCCGAGATGTTTATGCAGTACCGGGGAGTATCTGGTCCCCCTTAAGCCGCGGTGTACATAATCTGATCAACCAGGGAGCCATGCTTTTGGAATATCCGGAGCAGCTATTGGAGGAAGTAAAGATAACGGTCGGAAAACAAAGAGAGCATTTCACGGATTCCTGGAATGAACGGGAGCAGAAAATCTGGAACGGTCTCGGCGAAGAAGCACTCAGTCTGGAAGAGTTGGTGCGAGTAACGGGATTGCCGCTTCAGGAGATTCAAGCCGGCTTATTTCAGCTACTGTTGGAAGAGCAGGTGATGGAGGTGGCTAAAAATCATTTTGTCCGTCATCTGAGGACAGGACAATAGCCTTTATTTTGGCTGTAAAAATATAAAGTTCAGACTTTTTTCACATTGTACGACAAGATTCATACAAAAAAGTGTTGTTCTCACGGAAACTTTATTGTACAATGAGCCATGCAACTGCGATAAATCTATGGAGAAAAAAGATGTTCATTCAATTTTTACAGATTTTTTTTGTATCAATGGTGCCATTGATTGAATTGCGCGGTGCGATACCCTTGGCAGTCGGTTACGGCTTGCCGATCGTACCGTCCTATATTATAGCGATTGTAGGGAATATGCTGCCGGTGCCCATTATTTTCTGGTTTGCCCGCAAGGTCTTATTGTGGGGAAAGGATAAGCCGGTCATAGGAGGTTTTTTCACCTGGTGTTTGAATAAAGGAGAGCGAGGCGGACAAAAACTGAAGAGGAAAGCCGGAGGCGGTTTATATTTGGCATTGCTGTTGTTTGTCGGTATTCCGCTGCCGGGCACGGGAGCGTGGACAGGTATTCTGGCAGCCAGCATCCTGGATATGGATTTTAAGAAAAGTGCTGCGGCCTGCATGGGCGGTGTGGTGCTGGCCGGTATCATTATGGGGCTGGTAAGCTTCGGCGTGAAATTTCTGATGTTTTAAGCCGGATGTAAAAAAACAACTGAACAACAGGAAAATTCGTTAATATCTATATAAAATCAGATTCGAGCAAAATTTAATGAAAATTTTCTGATTATTATATTGGGTTTCGGTCGATATACTTGAAACGGACGAATGAATAGTGTATAGTAATTCGATAGGGAGAGGCTGGATAACAGTTCTCGGTAAAAGAAAGGTATGGGGGTACAAATGGCCAAATATTTGGTGATCGTGGAATCTCCGGCCAAGGTCAATACGATTAAAAAGTTCCTGGGTAAGAACTATGAGGTGGAAGCCTCTCAGGGACATGTACGCGATTTGCCTAAGAGCCAGATGGGCATCGATATAGAAAATGGATATGAACCGAAATATATCACGATTCGCGGAAAGGGTGCAGTGCTTTCCAAGCTGAGAAAAGAAGCGAAGAAAGCGGATAAAGTGTACCTGGCGACTGACCCTGACCGTGAAGGAGAGGCAATTTCCTGGCATTTATCGCAGGCTTTAGGACTGGAAGAGGATAAACTGGAACGAATCAGTTTTAATGAGATAACAAAGAACGCAGTAAAAAATTCCCTGAAGGAATCGAGAAAGATCAACATGAATCTGGTGGATGCACAGCAGACACGCCGGATCCTTGACCGGATGGTGGGGTACAGTATCAGCCCGCTGCTCTGGAAAAAGGTCAAGCGCGGGCTGTCGGCCGGTCGTGTACAATCGGTTGCGCTGGCAATCATCGCCAGACGGGAGGAGGAGATTAACAGCTTCGTCCCGGAGGAATACTGGACGTTGGAACAGGATTTCCTGTTTGACGGTCATAGAAAACCGCTGCGCGCCTCTTTGGTGGCGAAAAACGGCAAGAAGCTTCACATTGCCAATGCCGCTCAGATGAAACGGATCGAGCAGGAGCTGGAGAATGCTGACTATCGGGTTGCGACGGTCAAGACCGGTCAGAAACGCGGCAAGTCACCACTGCCGTTCATTACCAGTACTCTGCAGCAGGAGGCCTCGCAGGTCCTGAATTTCTCGACCAAAAAGACCATGAGCCTGGCACAGCAGCTGTATGAAGGCGTCAGTATCAAAGGCAGCGGCACCATCGGTGTCATCACCTATCTGAGAACCGATTCTGTCAGAGTTTCGGAGGAAGCCAAAGCAGCGGCAAAGAGCTTTATTGCGGAGACTTTTGGAGAGGACTATTGTCATGGCGGTAAACAGGTGACAGTCGGTAAAAATGCGCAGGATGCACATGAGGCCATTCGGCCGACAGATGTTCGACTGACACCGGCCAAGGCGAAGGATTCCTTGACACGTGACCAGTTTCGCCTGTACCAGTTGATCTGGAAACGGTTTATGGCCAGTCAGATGCAGCCGGTGCTAAGGGAAACCCTGTCGATCGACGTACAGGGAGGTGCGTACACCTTCAGGATCACCAGCAGTAAGGTGTTGTTTGACGGCTATTTGGCAGTCTACATACCGGAAGAAGAGAAGGAGAAAGAAGTATTGGTCGGAGCCGATGTGCAGGAGGATATGGCTGCCCGGGCCGCCGACCGAGATGCCAGGCAGCATTTTACACAGCCGCCGGCTCATTTTACGGAAGCCAGCCTGGTAAAAGCCTTGGAGGAACTGGGTATCGGGCGACCGAGCACCTATGCGCCGACGATCACCACGATCCTGGCGCGCGGCTATGTAACAAAGGAAGCAAAGAAATTGTATATGACGGAGTTGGGTGAGGTGGTTGATCAGATTATGACCGGCTCTTTCCCGAGCATCGTCGATGTCAATTTTACAGCCAATCTGGAAAGTCTGCTTGATGAAATTGCTGAAGGGGAGATTCCATGGAAACGGGTGGTCAGAAACTTCTACCCGGATTTGGAATCTGCGGTTTCTCAGGCTGAGGAAGAATTGGAAAAGGTAGAATTGACGGCAGAGGTCAGTGATGAGGTCTGCGAGCTTTGCGGTCGAAATATGGTCGTGAAATATGGACCGCACGGAAAATTTCTGGCCTGCCCGGGTTTTCCGGAGTGCAAGAACACCAAACCGTATTTTGAGAAAACCGGTGTGGCCTGTCCGAAATGCGGCAGGGAGATAGTGATCAAAAAGACCAAAAAGGGACGCCGCTATTATGGCTGTATGGGGCAGCCGGATTGCGACTTTATGTCCTGGCAATTGCCAACCAGTATTAAGTGCCCGGTTTGCGGTACTTACACAGTGAAAAAGGGAAACAAAATAGTTTGTCAAAATGAAACCTGCGGTCATGCGGAAATGGCAAAAGAAGAGAAGGGAGAAAATCAATGAGTATTCATTTATTAGACAATGTGAGGAGAGTCAGCACCGTTTTAAGGGACAGTAAGACCAGTCGGATCGTATTCGATGATCTGTGCGAGACCCTCAGCAAGCAGTTGCAGTCCAATGTGTTGGTATTGAGCCGTAACGGAAAGATTCTGGGAGCCGGTTATAATCCTCAGACCCGGGAGTTAAAGGAGTTGCTCGGAAGCGGCCGTGGTACTTTTATCGAGGAGCAGCTCAATGAGCGCCTGCTGCTGGTATTATCCACTAAGGAAAATGTCAGCATGGAAACCTTGGGGTTTGATGAGGGAACCGATGATTACTATGGTGTTATCAATCCGATCGAGGTGGCCGGAGAGCGCCTGGGCACGATCTTCCAGTATCGCAAAGAGATGTATCGCATTGACGATATTATTTTAAGTGAATACATTACGACCATCATCGGACTGGAATTATTACAGGCGGTGAATGAAGAAAAATCGAGCGATGATCGGCTGCGCCGTGAAGTGGAATCGACCATTGCATCCCTGTCACAGACAGAGATCGATGTTTTAAACCGGGTATTTACTCAGCTGGAAGGCCTGGAAGGCATACTGGTAACCAGTAAGATCGCCGATGAGGCCGGTGTAACCAGATCGGTTCTGGTGAACGCCCTGCGTAAGTGCGAGAGTTCGGGGGTTATTGAATCTCATTCATCGGGTATGAGAGGCACATATCTGAAGGTGGTTAATGAATATCTGCTGGAAGAACTGTCTTCCCATCAGGGGAATCGTGTGGTCAAGAGATCGTAACGAACCGGGCGTATCGAATATATGAAGATAAAGCAGAGCCGGGGATGGAAACATCCTCGGCTTGTGTTGCAAAGTAATTGATATCTTTGATATCGGCCGAAAGGAGAATGGAAAACAATGTTTGATCTAACAGCGGTCGGGGAAATGCTGATTGATTTTACCCCTTACGGGGATTCGGCAGCCGGCAATCCGGTATTTGAAAGAAATCCCGGCGGCGGCGTGGCCAATCTGGTCTGTGCGGCTGCCAAGATGGGAGCTAAGGTTTCTTTTATCTCAAAGGTCGGAGATGAAGCTTTCGGGCGAGCCTTGAAACGGGTGGTGCTGAACCACGGCATCGATACAAGAAATTTTATTTTGGATGCCGACAGCATGACAACCCTGGCCTTTGTGGCGCTAGCGGAAGATGGTGAGCGCTCCTTTTTGTTCTTCCATGAGAAAGGGGCGGACACGCTGCTTGGCCTGGAGGAGGTCGATACGGCCGTTTTACAGGAGAGCCGTTTTTTTGCGGCCAGCACGGTGATGATGACGGGAGAATTATCCCGCAGAACTAATCTGGAGCTGATGCGATTAGCGGCTGAAGCCGGTTGTCAGGTCTTCTTTGATCCGAATATCCGTTTCAACCTGTGGAACAGTGAAGAGGAGATGAGGGCCTGTATCGAAGCTGGCCTGAGGTATGCCGATATCGTTAAGCTGTCGGATGAGGAACTGGTTTATTGGATGGGAGACGGTGATCAGACGGTATTGGCCAAAGCCTTTTCACAGCGGTATGATACCGATCTGCTGTTGATTACCCTGGGCAAGGATGGTTGTTTGGTGGTTCGAGGGGACGAAAGCTTTGTAGTGCCGGGCTTTCCGCTGGATAAAACCGTTGATACAACCGGTGCTGGAGATTCATTTTCCGGCAGCCTGTTAAGTCGTCTGGCCCGCTTTGACAGACGACCGGAAGAGCTGAGTCGGGAAGAATTATTCGGAGCAGTTCGCTTTGCCAATGCCGTCGGGTCTCTGACGACCACCAAAAAAGGTGGGATCTGCGGACTGCCGACTTTGGAGGAGGCAGAACGGCTGCTGGCTGTTGGAAAACACTCAGAAGCGGCAAGCGGCCAAGAGGAAACAGCATGAAAACAGAGTTTATCAGTTTGTCGCCGACTGAAACGACGGCCGTTGGAAAAAGACTGGGACAGGCTGTTCGGCCGGGAACCGTTTGGTCCCTGGTGGGTGATGTCGGTGTCGGAAAGACTGTGTTCACCCAGGGTTTTGCGGCCGGACTGGGGATCACCGAACCGATCACTTCGCCAACCTTTACGCTGATCCAGGAATATGAGGAAGGCAGGTTACCGCTCTATCATTTTGATGTCTATCGCATCGGCTGCAGCGATGAACTGGATGAGCTGGGCTTTGATGAATACATTGACGGGAATGGAGTTTGCCTGATCGAATGGGCCGATCTGATTGAAGACCGGCTGCCGCCACAGCTTGGAGAAATTAAGATAGAGAAGGATTATGCCAAAGGAGAAGATTATCGTAACATTACGATAACCGCTCCAGCCGGCTGGAGCCTTGGAGATTTACTATGAAGATATTAGCGATTGAGGGTTCTTCATTGGTGGCATCGGCAGCGGTGCTGGAGGGTGAGGAGCTGCTCTGTGAGTACAGTATCAATACCAAAAAGACACATTCGCAGACCCTGCTGCCCATGGTTACGTCTATGCTTGAGTGTGCCGGGATCGCTCTGACTGAGATTGACGCCATAGCTGTTTCGGCCGGCCCCGGTTCCTTTACGGGGCTGCGCATTACGGCCTCTCTGGCTAAGGGCTTGGCCATGAGCATCGACAAACCGATCATACCGGTCTGCACCCTGGAAGGGATGGCCATGCAGCTGGCAGACAGCGAAGGACTGATCTGTCCGATTATGGATGCCAGACGCTCGCAGGTTTATACCGGTCTGTACCGGGGGGCTTTGGCTCCGAACGGCGGCAGGCTGCAGGTTTTGCAGGATGAGACGGCGGTGCCTCTGGATGAGCTGCTTACATATTTGGATGCGCTGGCCGAGCCGATCCGCTTTCTTGGTGACGGGGTACCGGTTCACCGCGAAAAAATCACAGAGCGTCTGCAGGAACGGGCGGTATTTGCGCCGGCCATCCATGCACGGCAGCGTGCGGCGGCGCTGGGATTGCGGGCGCAGGCCGTATGGGCTGCCGGCGTCACAGCGGATGCTCTGTCATTTGCACCGCATTATTTGCGTTTATCACAGGCTGAGCGGGAAAAATTGGCCGCCAGGCAGTAGAAAAGGAAGATTGATGTTAGAATTATGTTTATTGGGCTGCGGAGGCATGCAGCCATTGCCCAGACGGGCTTTGACTGCCTTGATGATGCGCTATAACGGCAGCAGTTTATTGATTGATTGCGGAGAGGGAACGCAGATCAGTATTAAAGAAAAGGGCTGGAGCTTTAAGCCGCTCGATACCATCTGCTTTACCCATTTTCACGGGGATCATATCAGCGGTCTGCCGGGGTTGCTGCTGACCATGGGAAATGCCATGCGTACAGAGCCGCTGACCCTGATCGGACCGAGGGGGCTGAGGCGGGTGGTCGATGCCCTGCGGGTCATTGCGCCGGAGCTGCCGTTTGAGGTCAAATATATCGAGATCGAAGGACAAACCCAGACCTTCCGTATGTCTGATTACGAGATCACCGCCTTTCGGGTGAACCACAATGTGATCTGTTACGGTTATCGTATCAATATCAGACGTCAGGGACGTTTCGATGTAGCCAGAGCCAAGGCCGCCGGCATTCCGCTGCGGGCCTGGAATCCGCTGCAAAAAGGTAATACGGTGGTGATCGATGATGTCACCTATACGCCGGATATGGTAATAGGAAAGGAGCGTAAGGGCTTGCAGGTGACCTATTGCACCGACACCAGACCGACCGCTTCGATCGTGGAGAATGCCAGGGGAGCCGACCTGTTCATCTGTGAGGGGATGTACGGGGAGGAAGATAAGGCAGAGAAGGCCAAGGGCTATAAGCACATGACCTTTGCCGAGGCCGCAGCATTGGCGAAGGAAGCCGATGTGGAAAAGCTGTGGCTGACACATTACAGCCCGTCATTGGTCAGACCGGAGGAATATCTGGATGCAGTTCGTCAGGTTTTTTCGCGTACCGAGCTGGGGCGTGACAGAAAGTCGATGACATTGGTATTTGAAGAGGATGAAGATGGAAGAAGAGAAGATTAGGATACTGGGAATTGAAACCTCCTGTGATGAAACGGCAGCGGCCGTGGTGGAAAACGGACGAATTATATTGTCCAATGTGATCTATTCCCAGATTGATATCCATACAGAATACGGCGGTGTGGTACCGGAGATCGCATCCAGGAAGCATGTTGAGAAGATCGGCTATGTGATCGAGTCGGCACTGACTGAGGCGAAGCTTGGCTGGGAGGAGATCGCTGCCGTCGCCGTAACCTACGGTCCCGGACTGGTCGGCGCTTTGCTGGTCGGAGTCAATACGGCTAAGGCCCTGGCTTACGGGAAGCAAAAGCCGTTGGTCGGCGTCCATCATATCGAGGGGCATATCTGTGCTAATTTTCTGGCTCATCCGACGCTTGAGCCGCCGTTTATGTGTCTTGTAGCCTCGGGCGGACACAGTCATCTGGTGCTTGTGAAGGAGCATGGTTCCTATGAAATCATCGGACGAACCAGGGACGATGCGGCCGGTGAAGCTTTCGACAAGGTGGCCAGAAGTATCGGACTTGGCTATCCGGGCGGACCGAAGATCGATAAAATTGCCAAACAGGGGGATCCGGATGCCATCGCCTTCCCGAAGGCGGTGATCGAAGAAGCAAAATTTGACTTCAGTTTCAGCGGTGTGAAATCGGCGGTTTTGAATTATTTAAATCGGTTGGAGATGATGGGAAAAAGCTATGTTCAGGCGGATGTGGCGGCTTCCTTTCAGAAGGCGGTGACGGAAGTGTTGACAGAGCATACGGTATTGGCAGCCCGGGAATATGGAATGCGGCAGGTCGTACTGGCCGGCGGTGTAGCGGCCAATTCGGCGCTGCAGGAAAAGATGACAGCCGCTTGTGCCGAAGCCGGCTTGACGCTATTTATTCCGCCGCTTGGCTTATGCACCGATAATGCGGCCATGATCGCTGCCGCCGGATATTTTGATTATAGTGCCGGGATTCGAGACGGCTATCATTTAAATGCGGTACCAGGATTAAAGATCGGTACCAGGAATGCGGAAAGGTTGAAGGCATGAAACAGAGGATTGGCTTAGAGGGTGGTATGATCAGCGCATGAAACAGGAGTTGAATAAACAGGAAGAGATCGAAAGAAGCATCAGAAAGAAGTTCCATAAACATATCTGGTCGGAGTTTGTTCGCGGTATCAATCAATATGAATTGATCAAAGAGGGTGATCGAATTGCCTGCTGTATCTCCGGCGGCAAGGATTCCATGTTATTGGCCAAACTGTTTCAGGAATTGAAACGGCATAATAAATTTCACTTTGAGGTGGAATATATTGTAATGGATCCGGGTTATCATCCGCGAAATCTGGAGCTTATTCACCGCAATGCCGAGATCCTCGGTATCCCGATCAAGGTCTTTAAGACGGACATTTTTGAATCGGTTGCGGAGGTGGCTCAGTCGCCGTGCTATCTCTGTGCCAGAATGCGTCGCGGTCATCTGTATGCCAAGGCAAAGGAGCTGGGCTGCAATAAGATCGCCCTTGGTCATCACTATGACGATGTAATCGAGACCATTTTGATGGGGATGCTTTACGGCGGTCAGATTCAGACCATGATGCCGAAGCTGCACAGTACCAATTTTGCCGGCATGGAGTTGATCCGGCCGATGTATCTGATCAAGGAAAAGGATATCATTCATTGGCGGCATTATCATGAGCTGCAGTTTCTCCAGTGCGCCTGTCTGTTGACGGAGAAGCTGGCCGATCCGGAGGATGAAACGAGCTCCAAGCGAGCCGAGATGAAGGAATTGATCAAGTATTTTCGTACGGTCAGTCCGTTTATTGAGAGCAATATTTTCCGCAGTGTGGAAAATGTCAACCTCAATACGGTCGTAGCCTATAAAAAAGACGGAATCAAACATAGCTTCCTGGAGAGCTATGACAGATATGAAGGAGCGGAACATGAATGAACGCTTTTCCCGGATGGAGCTGCTGCTCGGTGAGGGAGCGGCAGACCGACTAAGCCAAAAGAAGGTGGCAGTGTTTGGTATCGGCGGCGTCGGCGGCTATGCGGTCGAGGGGCTGGCCAGATGCGGCATCGGGCATTTTTTATTGGTCGATCATGACACGGTCGCGCGCAGCAATATCAACCGGCAGATCATTGCCACCGAGAACAGCCTGGGACGACTGAAGGTGGAGGTGATGGCCGAGCGCATCGCTTCGATTAATCCGCAGGCAACCATTGAGCGGCGAGCCTGCTTCTATCTGCCGGAAAATCGGGCGCAGTTTGATCTGCGTGATTATGATTACATCATTGACGCGGTTGACACTGTTACAGCCAAGCTGTCGATCATTGAACTGGCCAAGCTGTGTGATGTTCCGGTAATCAGCTCGATGGGGGTCGGAAATAAGCTGCGGCCGGAGCTGCTGACGGTGGCCGATATCGAAAAAACATCGGTTTGTCCGTTGGCCAAGGTAATGCGCCGGGAATTAAAAAAGCGTCGTATCCGAAAAGTCAAGGTGCTGTTTTCCGCCGAGCAGCCGGTGCGGGCGCCGCAAGTCAGGGAGACTGCGGTGAAGGTAGCGGAAGCAAGCTGCCGCCGCAGCCTTCCCGGCAGTATTTCTTTTGTGCCGTCGGTGGCCGGCCTGATGATCGCCGGGGAAGTCGTGAAGGACCTGATGGCTGAAGGAAGCTTACAGGTTCTTAGTTAAAAGCACGGAAATACTGTGAATTCTATTGAAAACACCTCGTCATTATGGGTATATTAAACAAAGAATAACGAGCCGCAATGGGCAAATTAAACAAAGTATTTGTAAAAGTCAGTTGAAATGTCTGATTTACTGTGGTACTCTAACTATACAAAACTCAATATAAGGAGAATACTATGCTGACATTGTATGTGAATCATCAACCGTATGAAGTGGATGGTTCAAAAAAATTAATGCGCTATCTGAGGGATGACTTGAAACTGAAGTCGGTGAAGGATGGCTGTAGCGAAGGTGCATGTGGAACATGCACTGTTTTAATTGACGGAAAACCGACCAAAGCCTGTGTACAGCCGCTGGCAAGGCTGGAAGGCAAGCACATCATTACCGTAGAGGGCTTGAGTGAACGAGAGAAGGAAGTTTACTCTTTTGCATTTGCCGAGTGCGGTGCGGTACAATGTGGTTTTTGTATTCCGGGCATGGTAATCTGCGCAAAAGGTCTGATCGACGAAAATCCGAATCCGACCCGGGTGGATGCGGCTTTTGCGATCCGCAATAACATCTGTCGTTGCACCGGGTATAAAAAGATTATTGATGCTATCCTGCTGGCAGCCAAGCTGCTGCGCGAGAACACTGCCATCGAGGAATATGCCGGTGAGGTGAAGGTCGGCACGCACATCCACCGTTTGGATGCGAAGGCAAAGGCACTCGGTACCGGTGTCTATGTGGATGACATCGAATTAGAGGGAATGATTTATGCCAGTGCGGTGCGTTCGGCGTATCCGAGAGCACGTGTTTTGGCAATTCATACCGAAAAAGCCAAGGCTCTGCCGGGCGTTGTTTGTGTGTTGACGGCAGACGATATTCCGGGGGTTAATAAGGTCGGCCATCTGAAAAAAGACTGGGATACCATGATCGCAGTCGGCGATATCACCCATTATCTGGGAGATGCCATCTGTGTTGTGGCGGCCGAGACAGAAGAGATTCTGGCTCAGGCCAAGGCCTTGATTGAAGTGGAATATGAAGAGCTGGAGATGGTCAGAGGGCCGTTTGAGGCCATGCGCGAGGATGCTCCGCCGGTTCATCGCGGCGGCAATCTGCTTAGCCACGAGCATCTGGTTCGCGGTGAAAATGTGGATGAAGTGATCGCCCGTTCGGCTTATTCCGTGACGCAGCATTTTGAGACGCCGTTTACCGAGCATGCCTTTTTGGAACCGGAGGTATCGGTGGCTATGCCGTTTGAGGACGGAGTATTCATTTACTCGACCGATCAAAGCCCATATGACATCCAGCATGAGGTGTCCGGTATGCTCGGTCTGCCGAATGAGAAGGTCGTCGTGGAAAACTGTCTGGTCGGCGGCGGCTTCGGCGGCAAAGAGGACGTGACGGTGCAGCATCATGCCGCCCTGGTGGCTTATCTGTTCAAGCGTCCCGTAAAATGCAAGTTGACCAGAGCGGAAAGCATTCTGATTCATCCGAAGCGCCATCCGGCCTGGATTGATATGACTCTGGCCTGTGATGAAGAGGGTAATCTGACAGCTATCAAAGCTCAGGTGGTGACAGACACCGGCGCCTATGCTTCTCTCGGCGGCCCGGTATTGCAGCGTCTGTGTACGCATGCGGCCGGCCCCTACCATTATGAAAACATTGATATCGACGGTAAGGCTTTTTATACCAATAATCCGCCGGCCGGCGCCTTCAGAGGCTTCGGCGTGACACAGAGCTGTTTTGCGACAGAATGCTGTATTAACCTGCTGGCTGAAAAGGTAGGTATCACTCCGTGGGAGATTCGATATCGAAATGCCATCCGTCCGGGTGAGGTTCTGCCGAACGGTCAGATCGCCGATCCGGCCACCGGTTTGGCAGAAACTTTGGAGGCGGTCAGAGAGATTTGTGAGCAGAATCCGAAAGCAGGTATCGCCTGTGCCATGAAGAATGCCGGCGTCGGTGTCGGTATTCCGGACACCGGCCGCTGTCGACTGCTGATCGAGGACGGCAAGGTGCATATCCATGTCGGCGCTGCCTGCATCGGTCAGGGCTGTGGTACGGTCTTCCTGCAAATGGCCTGCGAAACCATGAACTGGCCGCCCGAGCGGTTTGTATATCACCTGCCGAATACGGCAAATGCTCCGGACTCCGGAACGACCTCAGGATCCAGACAGACTCTGGTATCCGGTGAAGCTGTCCGCCGTGCCTGTCTGCTGCTGTTGGAAGATCTGAAGACGCAGAGCTTTGAGGAGTTGGAGGGCAAGGAATACCTTGCTGATTATCTGGCTAAGACCGATAAAATGGGTACGCAGATAGCAAATCCGGTATCACACGTGGCGTATGGCTACGCTACCCAAGTCTGTCTGCTGGATGATGATGGAAATATCTCCAAGATCATTGCCGCTCATGATGTCGGTAAGGTCGTCAATCCGAAGAGTCTGGAGGGACAGATTGAAGGCGGCGTAGTCATGTCACTGGGTTACGCATTGACCGAAAAGTATCCGCTGAAGGATTGTAAGCCGACAGCCAAATATGGGACTCTGGGCTTGTTTAAGGCAAATAAAACACCGGATGTCGAATCCATTATCATCGAAAAACCGGGTATACCGGTGGCTTATGGCGCCATCGGTGTCGGAGAGATCACTTCGATCCCGACCGCTCCGGCTGTTGCGCTGGCTTACTATCTGCGTGACGGAGAATTCAGAACGGTCCTGCCGCTGTCAAATACGCCATATAGTAAATGATGAACCGCTAGATAAGGCTTATCGCAAGATAGGCCTTTTCTTTTGGCAGGCGATATTTTAATTTAAGCATATCGAAGGTTCAAATCAAACATGATTCATGTTACAATAGTAAAACCAAACTAAAGGAGGGGTTACTATGAATCAACCGCATTATAAGATGTCGATAAAGCTGTATCAGAGTGAAAAATCATTCGGCCCGGGCATGATGAGCCTGTTAGGGGGAGTGGAAGAGACCGGCTCCCTGCAGAAATCGGCTAAACGAATGGGAATGGCTTACAGCAAGGCTTGGACTATGATCCGTCGGGCGGAGCAGGAATGGGGCTTTCCCATGACAGAGCGTACTGTCGGCGGTAAGGACGGCGGCGGCTCGGTCGTAACGGTTCAGGCCAAACGCCTGATGGACAGCTATGCGGCTTTTTTAAAGGATGCCGGAGACGCTGTGGATACGGTTTTTGCCAGACATTTTTCGTCAGACAAGCTGGAGAGCATCATTAGAGGAGAAAGGCAACCAAATGAATAACAGAAGTAACCAACCGGTCATCGTCAGAGGCGGAGGTGATCTGGCTACCGGTGTGATTGACAGTTTGCGACGGGCCGGTTATCCGGTATTGATCCTTGAGATCCCGACACCGTCCGCCATTCGTCGTCACGTTGCCCTTTGTGAGGCGGTTTATCAGGGAGAGGCCAGGGTCGAAGACTGCGGCTGCCGCTTGGTGGACAGTATGGAAGGGGTGGAAGGCTGCTGGCGGCAGAAGCTGCCGGCCATGGTGATTGACAGCGCCGGAGAATGGATTGAACGCATCCGTCCTTGGGCGGTGGTTGATGCCATCCTGGCGAAAAGAAATCTGGGTACCCATATAGACATGGCGCCGAAGACGGTGGCGCTCGGCCCCGGCTTTACTGCCGGAAAGGATGTGCGTGTCGTCATCGAGACCATGCGAGGCCATCATTTGGGCAGAATCATATATTCCGGAGCAGCTTTGCCGAATACCGGTACACCGGGACTGATCGCCGGAGAAGGAAAGGATCGGGTAATCCATGCACCGGCGGCAGGCATCTTTTGCGCCGTAAGTAAGATCGGTGATATGGTGACCCGGGGAGAGCCGATCGGCTATATTTGCTCCGATGGCGGAGAAGCTGTTGTGCCTGCCACCTTGACCGGATTGCTGCGCGGTGTTATCCGTGACGGTTTTGTTGTTACCAAGGGATTAAAGATCGGTGATATAGATCCGCGGACGGAAGAGTATGAGAACTGCTTCAGTATCTCGGATAAGGCCAGAGCACTCGGTGGCAGTGTGCTGACCGCCCTGCTGCAGATGGAGGCGGAGGATGGATTTTAGGTTTTGCCGGCAGCGGTCTTGGGAAAATAACAGAGGATAAACAAAAATAGGGAGAAGCTATGAAGGAAGTTTATGTGGAGGATGCCGTCGGGATGGTGCTTTGTCAGGATCTGACTGAGATCGTTCCGGGAGAGAAAAAAGGAGTCGCATTCAAAAAAGGACATGTGATTACCCGTGAAGATATTCCGAAGATGCTGGACATCGGAAAACGCCATGTCTTTGTATGGGATACCGCAGAGGGCTATGTGCATGAAAATGACGCTGCGGTGCGAATGTTTCGTGCCGCTGTCGGCGGTGGCGTAATCGGCACTGAGCCAGCTGAAGGAAAGGTTAGTCTGAAGGCGGAATTTGACGGTGTGGTGAAGATCAACGAGAACCTGTTGTGGGAGGTTTGTGAGGATCCGTTTGTCTGCTTTGCCACCATTCATGGAAATAAGCTGGTAAAACAGGGCAGTCTGCTGGGGGGGACGAGAGTGATTCCGCTGGTGGTAGAGGAGGCCGTGGTGGAGCGTTTTGAACACCTGTGCCGTGAGAAGGGACCGCTGGTCAGCGTTCTGCCGTTGCAGCCTTGTAAGATCGGTATCGTCACCACCGGTTCAGAGATCAAGAGCGGCCGTATCGCAGATAAATTCGGTCCGGTGCTGCGCGCTAAAGCGGATGAGCTTGGCGCCGAGGTGGTTGGTCAAGCTTATGTCGGAGATGAAACAGAGGATATCAGACAGGCCATTCTGGATTTTATCAACCAAGGTGTTGATTTGGTGGAGGTATCCGGCGGTATGAGCGTCGATCCGGATGACAGAACACCGGGCGCCATCCATGCTATTGCCGACGAGGTGATCACTTATGGAACCCCGGTCTTGCCGGGCGCCATGTTTATGCTGGCTTATGTCAAAGGGATACCGGTGGTCGGCCTGCCGGGCTGTGTGATGTTTGCCAGACGGACCGTTTATGATTTGGTTGTGCCAAGATTGGTGGCCGGTGAACGGATCAGCCGGAAGGATATCGTCAAGCTGGCCTACGGCGGTCAATGTCTGCAGTGTCCGACCTGTGTCTATCCGGACTGCGGTTTCGGTTATTAAAGATAGGAGAGCATATGCAAAAACTGACGCATTTTGATGAACAGGGAGCGGCCGTTATGGTCGATGTTTCCGAAAAGGCAGTGACCGAACGGACGGCCACTGCAGCGGGCAGTATTCGGGTCTCTGAACCGGTAATGACGGCTATTTTGGAAGGAACAGTCAAAAAAGGAGATGTGCTGGGTGTGGCTCGGGTGGCTGGAATTATGGCGACCAAGAAGACCTCGGAGCTGATTCCGCTTTGTCATGTATTGTTATTGTCAAACTGCAGGATCGAATTTGAGACAAAACCGGAGGAAGGACTGGTGACGGCCTATTGTACAGTGAAGACGGAAGGTAAGACCGGGGTGGAGATGGAGGCTTTGATCGGCGTCCAGATCGCCCTGGCCACCATCTATGATATGTGCAAGGCGATCGATAAGGAAATGGTCATCGGCGATATTTGTCTGTTGGAAAAGCAAGGGGGAAAAAGTGGACATTTTACAAGATCCGTTCGGCCGTAGGATCGATTATGCCCGGTTGTCATTGACCGACCGGTGTAATCTGCATTGTGCCTATTGCCGGCCGAAGCAGGGAGAAGCATCGCCGTCTTGTCCGCCGAAAAGGCAGCTGTTAACGCCGCGGGAGTGGCACAGGCTGATTGAAGTGATGGCCGAGCTCGGCATTAGAAAGCTGAAGCTGACCGGCGGTGAACCTTTGCTTTACCCGGAGTTTGATGAGGTGCTGAGAATCGCCAAGCAGACAGAAGGCATCGAGCAGGTGACCTTGACAACCAACGGTATAAAGCTGGCCGAGCATTTACCGCTGTGCAAAGAGGTCGGTATCAATGGGATCAATATAAGTCTGGATGCTTTGGATGAGGAACTTTTTTACACCATTACCGGACGACATGGAGCGAAGCAGGTACTGGCGGCGGTACAGGCCAGTCTGGACGTCGGTATTCCGACAAAACTAAATGCCGTTATCATACCGGGGATCAATGAATCACAGATCCTGCCATTGGCAGCACTGGCCGAAACAAGGCCGCTGGCTGTGCGCTTTATCGAGATGATGCCGCTTGGTATCGGCGGTCGATACGGGCGCGTCAACGGGGAGGAGATCAGACGGCGGCTGGAAGAGGTTTACGGACCGCTGACCGAGGATGAAACAAAGCGCGGCAACGGACCGGCCCGTTATCTGCGGGCCGCCGGCATGAAAGGCAGCATCGGTTTGATTGATCCGGTATCTCACGCCTTTTGCGGACAATGCAATCGAATCCGTATCCAGTCAAACGGCGATCTGCAGCTTTGCCTGGTACAGGACAGTGCTATTTCGCTCGGCCAGGCGATTAAAGAAAAAGACCGGGACAGACTCAGAGCAGCCTTTATCAGGGCGATCAGGCAGAAGCCGGCTGCCCATGATTTTGAGAATACACTTGCGGCCCAACCGGCCAAGTCACGGCAAATGTGGCAGATCGGCGGCTGACAGGCGGAAGAAAGAAGAGAGAAAAGAGAGAGATAATGGGAAAGATCAGAGCCATTTGTATCAGTGAAAAAAAAGGAACAGTCAAACGGCCGGTTGCATCAGCCGATTTACGGGTGGATTATGGTATTGAGCAGGATGCTCATGCCGGAAACTGGCATAGACAGGTCAGCCTGTTATCCTGGGATAAGGTAGAGGCTTTTAATGCTCGCGGCGGCAATGTGACAGACGGTGACTTCGGCGAAAACTTATTGATCGAAGGTATAGACTGTAAAAAACTGCCGGTCGGCACCAGATTACAGGCCGGTGAGGTGATATTGGAGATCACGCAGATCGGTAAGGAATGCCACCGGCATTGCCAGATTTATCATCGGGTCGGGGACTGTATTATGCCGCGCGAGGGGGTGTTTGCCAAGGTGCTGCAAAACGGAGAATTACAGCCCGGTATGGACATCGAGATCATCTCTTATGGGAAGAGCGGCTATCATGCGGCCGTGATCACGGCCAGCGACAGCGGCGCCCGTGGGGAGCGTGAGGATATCAGCGGACCGTTGCTGGCAAAGCTGTTGACAGAACGAGGCTTTACGGTGGTGGAACAGCTGTTGTTGCCGGATGACAGAGCCGGCCTGGAAAAAGAAATGAAGAGGCTGGCTGACAGTCGTCAGGTAGATCTGATTTTGACCACCGGCGGAACAGGGTTTTCGCTGCGTGATCAGATGCCGGAGGCAACCATGGCGGTGGCCGATCGAAACGCGCCGGGAATCGCTGAAGCCATTCGTCATTATTCATTACAATTGACTGGACGAGCCATGTTAAGCCGCGCCGCCTCGGTACTGCGCGGGCAGACCTTGATCATTAATCTGCCCGGCAGCCCGAAGGCCGTAGCCGAATGTATGGACTGGATCGGCGACCAGCTGGAGCATGGCTTAGGAATCCTATGTGGTCGTGAGCGCAACTGCGCCAGACAGTGAAGCTATGGTGACTTTGACTGCTTAACAGCAATTAAAAAATAAACACAAAAATATAAGGAGGAAACATCAATGAAGAAACAAAAAGCAGTCGTAATGGGGTTAATAGCAGGTTTACTGATCTTAACGGCCGGTTGCGCAAAGAAGACAAACGAGGGCAAGACGGACAACGGGGCAGCTTCAAAGTCGGTATCGACCACAGTATCATCTACCGCTTCCAAGACGGACTCAAAAAAGACAGAGGAACCGAAGGAGAAGGTTAAGCTGACTTTGGCCGCGGCTGCCAGTTTGAAAAATGCCTTTGAGAAAGACCTGATTCCGACCTATGAAAAACAGCATCCGAACATCGATATCGAAGCGACCTACGACAGTTCAGGAAAGCTGCAGAGTCAGATCGAACAGGGATTGGGGGCCGACGTATTCTTTTCGGCGGCTACTAAGCAGATGAAAGCGCTGGTAGAGGGACAGTACATCATCGAAGCCGACGTGATAAAGCTGTTAGAGAACAAAGTGGTTTTGATCCAGCCGAAGGATGCCGAACCGAAGCTGAAGGATTTTAATGACCTGTCAACCGTCGATATGTTGGCCATCGGTGATCCGGCCAGCGTACCGGCCGGTCAGTATGCCGAAAAGGTGCTGACCAAGCTGGGACTGTGGGAAGGCTTACAGGGGAAGCTCAGTCTGGGCAGCAATGTCACAGAGGTACTGAAATGGGTGGAGGCCGGATCGGCCAAGGCCGGTATCGTTTATGCGACGGATGCGGCATCAGCTGCAAATGTGGCAGTGGTAGCCGAGGCACCGAAGGACAGCTTGGATAAGCCGGTTCTGTATCCGGTCGCACCGCTGGCCAAATCCGCTCACAAAACCGAGGCAGGCGACTTTGTCAAATTTTTACAGACGGAGGAGGCCTTGAAGGTATTTGAGAAGTATGGCTTCAGTCGAGCAAAATAAAAACTAATTGCTTTTGAAAATAAGGAGTGTAGTGATGATGGAATGGTCTCCCATTCTGGTATCCCTGAAAACGGCTCTGATCGCCATGGCGGTGACTTTTTTGCTGGGCTTATGGGCAGCTGTGCGGGTGCACCGTATGAACAATGAGCGCTTACAGCAGCTGATCGACAGCCTGCTGCTGTTGCCGCTGGTTCTGCCGCCGACCGTAATGGGGTTTTTATTGCTGCAGGTCTTCGGTGTGCGCGGTCCGGTCGGAGCCTTTTTCTTACAGTTTTTTCAAACCAAGCTGGTCTTTTCCTGGATCAGTACGGTCATTGCTTCGGTGGTGATCGCCTTTCCACTGATGTATCGCTCAGCCAGAGCGGCCTTCGATCAGGTCGATCCGCGACTGTGTGAGGCGGCCAGGACGCTTGGCATGCCCGAGAGGCATATCATTCGCCGGATTCTGTTGCCGGCCGCCAGGCCGGGGCTGCTGTCCGGCGGTGTGCTGGCCTTTGCACGCGGCTTTGGTGAGTATGGAGCTACATCTATGCTGGCCGGGAACATTTTGGGTAAAACCAGAACCCTGCCGTTGGCAGTGGCCTCTGAGGTGGCGGCCGGTCAACAGGACCGGGCAGCAGTTTATGTTTTGATCATGCTCGGCATCTCAATGATATTACTGCTGGCCATGCATCGAATCGGACGGAGCCGAGTAAGCGGGGAGGAGTTCAGATGCTGAATATTGAGATCGAAAAACAGCTGGGACGATTTTCTTTAAAGACCGGGTGGCAGCATCCCGGCGGATGCTTGGGTATCCTCGGTCGCAGCGGCTGCGGCAAGAGCTTGACACTAAAGTGTATAGCCGGCCTTGCTCAGCCGGATCGCGGACGAATCGAGAGTGATCGAGGGCTGTTATTTGAACGAATCGGGAAAAAGGCGACCGTCAATGTTCGACCGCAGGAGCGGAAGATCGGTTATCTGTTTCAGCAGTATGCTCTCTTTCCCGGGATGACGGCGGCCGAAAATGTGGCTGTCGGCCTGCAATACGGTCAAGCTTCGGAGCGGACAGTGAAGGAGCTGCTTGCAACCTTCCATATTTCGGAGCTGGCCGATCATTATCCGGATCAGCTATCCGGAGGACAGCAGCAGAGAGTGGCACTGGCCAGAATGATTGCCGGTCAGCCGGATATTCTATTGCTGGATGAGCCATTTGCGGCTCTGGACGGGCATCTGCGAGAGGTATTGCGCTTTGAACTGTTATCTCAGTTGAGCGAGTACGGCCGGGACATGGTTCTGGTCTCGCACGACCGTGATGATATCTACTATATGTGCCGACATACCCTGCTGATGGAGCGAGGCGAGGTGTTGGAATACGGAGAAACCAAGGAACTGTTTAGGAATATCCGTTATACAGAGAGTGCTTCTCTGACCGGCTGTAAAAATGTGGCCTGTATACAGAGAGTTGATGAACACAGTATTTATGTGCCGCAGTGGCGGCTTCGATTAAAATGCGACCGGGAGGTGGAGCAGCGAATCACAGATGTCGGTCTGCGGGCACATGCCTTACAACCGGTGACAGCGGCAGAAGCGGCTGAGATCGACAGCAACCTGGTTTCGACCGAAGGAGCCAGGGTTACGGAGTTGCCTTTTGGCTGGCAGGTGGTGACCAGGGAAGGTATTTGGTGGAAGCGGGAAAAGCTCGGCGGGGAAGGCTTTTGTTTGCCGCCGTTTCTGCGCATCCTGCCGACTGATCTCTTGTTATTGGAGAAAAAATATGAAACAAAAGATTGAAACAGTATGGGAAGGCTGGTTTCATGAACCTCTGCCCAAACAGGCCTGGATCGATGTGGTCGGCAGCGGTGGAAAAACATCGCTGATCCGTTGGCTGGCCACCGGCTTTGCGGCGGTCGGCCGTCGGGTGGTCATCACAACATCGACCCATATTTATCCGATTCCCGATCTGTGGCAGGAGAGTCTGACGGCGGTGGAGCGGAAGTTGATCCCGGGCGAGATTATTCAATTAGGAACATTGATGACTAAAGGAAAGTCGGCCGGTAAACTGACTGCACCATCACAGGAACAGTGGCAGAGATTGTCAGAACTGGCGGATATTATTTTAGTAGAGGCTGACGGTTCCAGGCGGCTACCACTGAAGTTTCCGGCTGTTCATGAACCGGTGCTTAGTACAAAGAGTACACATACTCTGATCGTTCAAGGCCTGTCAGCACTGGGGCAGGATTTTGACCTGGTTTGCCAGCGTAGCGAGCTGGCAAGACAAGCGTTGCCGTCAGTTTTTGACAGGCAGCAGATGACGGTGGAGCTTCCCCTGATGGCAATGCTGTTGCGCGAAGGCTATCGTCGAATCTTCAGCGGCAGGCGGTGCGGTATCTGTCTGAATCAGGCAGATATGCTGCCATCGGAAGAAAAGCTGTCAGTTTATCGACAGGCCCTGCAATCGCCCGGGTTACCGGTACAGGCCCTGCAATTGACAGCGCATCCGCAGGAGAAGATAGGCCTGATTCTGATGGCGTCCGGATTTAGCCGCCGTTTCGGTAAAAATAAGCTGCTGCATGAGGTGGCAGGCAGACCGCTGATTGATCATGCCCTGGAACTGACAGCCGCTGTCCGGCGTCAGCTTTGGAGCGAGGGCTTGGCTTGCAGCATCTGCGTAGTCAGCCGTCAGTCGGTTATTCGAGAGAAGGCGGAAAAACTGCGGATGACCGCTATTGATAATCCGAACAGTGAGGAGGGAATTTCCGCGACGATTCGACTGGGAACGACGTATATGCTGGAGCAGGGAGCCAGCCGCTTTGTATATCTGGTGGCTGACCAGCCGGAGCTGACGGCCAAAACAGTCGTTTGGCTGATCCGGCAGGCGATTGCTTCGCCGCTGGGGGTGACCGTGCCGGCAGCCGGAGCACGGTTGGGAAATCCCTGCATATTTTCCGGTTTATATGCCGACCTCTTACTCGGCTTACAGGGTGAGCAAGGTGGAAAGCTGATTATTCGTGAGCACATGAATGATTGCCAGACGATGGCGGTAGAAGAAAGAGAATTGTTTGATATTGATAAGAAAGAGCAGATTGATACAATATTTTGAAGCGAAAAGTTAAACAAAGTTTTGCTTATTCTCTTATAAACTTTGCACAAAATGTTTAAAAACTAATAAAAAATATATACAAATTGCGCAAAACATCTTGAAATGCAAAGGTAAATATGACATAATCTTGACATACGCCAAAAAACTTTTTTGGCGCCAGAAAAACAATTGGAGGATGTCATGGAAGAGAAAACCAAAACCAATCAAACTGTTAGCGTTGACAACATCTATCGGCTGAACGGACGAGTGCCGGTGGCAAAGGCTATTCCATTCGGTCTGCAGCATGTGCTGGCGATGTTCGTTTCCAACCTGACCCCGATCATCATCGTTGCCGGGGCAGCCAATGCCGCCTGGCCCGAATTGAATCTCAATCTGGCCATGCTGCTGCAAAATGCCATGTTTATCGCCGGCCTGGGAACCCTGATCCAATTATATCCGGTCTGGAAGATCGGTGCCAAATTGCCGGTTGTAATGGGTGTCAGCTTCACCTTTCTGGCGTCTTTGCTCTATGTGGCGACCAATTTCGGTTATCCGACCATGATCGGAGCTATCATCGTCGGCGGCTGTGTGGAAGGTATGCTTGGTTTATGCGCCAAATACTGGAGACGCTTTATTTCCCCGATCGTATCGGCCTGCGTGGTGACGACCATCGGTTTTTCACTGCTAAATGTCGGTGCCGCTTCATTTGGCGGCGGACACGGCGCAGAGGATTTCGGTTCTGTTGAAAACCTGATTCTCGGCGGTGTGACGCTGGTAGCCTGCATCATCTTTAATCTGTTGGCAAAGGGCTTCTGGAAACAATTGTCCGTTTTATTCGGTTTGATTGTCGGTTATTCGGCCGCTCTGATGATGGGGCGCATTGATTTTGAACCGATCATGCAGGCAAAGCTGTTTTCCTTACCGAGCTTTTTACCGTTTATCCCGAAGTTTAACGTCAGCGCCATTATCGCTTTGGTTGTTGTCTTTCTGGTATCGGCAGCCGAGACCATCGGTGATACGACGGCTGTCTGCATTGGCGGTCTGAACCGCGATATCACTGCCAAAGAGGTATCCGGCTCCCTGGCCTGCGACGGCTTCCTCAGTGCCGTATCCGGTTGCTTCGGATGTACCCCAATCACTTCCTTCAGTCAGAATGTCGGCCTGATCGCCATGACGAAGGTTGTCAACCGTTTTACCATTATGTTTGGCGCGCTGACCCTGATCCTGGCCGGCTTGTTCCCGCCGATCGGCGCTTTCTTCTCCACTCTGCCGCAGCCGGTACTCGGTGGTTGTACCATCATGATGTTTGGTTCTATCGTAGTCAGCGGTATGAGCATGATCGCCCGCTGTGGTTTTACCTCACGAAACACCTTTATCGCTTCGCTGTCCATCAGTATCGGTATCGGCTTCACCCAGATGCCGGATATCTACAAAAATTTCCCGACTCTGATGCGTGACGTATTCTCCGGCAATCCGGTGGCCAATGTGTTCGTGATCGCTTTGCTATTGAGCTTTGTTATTCCTAAGTCTCAGGAGGATCGTGACCAGGAAGCGAAGTTGGAAGCGGAAATGAAGGTAGCTGAAGATTAAATATATATCGGTTATAGCTCCGATTTGCCATGGTTCGGCCGCCGGTGACACAGAATCCCCATTCCGTGTCGCCGGCGGTTGTTTATGCATATGCAACCTGGGCTTGCGTACATAAAAAGTAAAAGACGAGCCGTGCTGTCTTGCGGGGATCCTGGATTTGCAGTAGAATAACACTGTATTTGTGTCAACAGAAAGTGAGGAAGCTATGGAAAGCATGTTACAAAGATTTATTCGATATTGCAGTATCAATACCCGATCGGATGAAAGCTCGACAACCGTTCCGACCACCCGCTCACAGCTGGACTTTGTGCGGATGCTGGCTGAGGATATGGAAGCCATCGGTTTATCCGAGGTAAACGTATATGAAAAGAACGGCTTCGTGATCGGTAAGCTGCCGGCCAATAGTGAGAACAAGCTGCCGGTCATCGGCTTTATCGCCCATGTCGATACGGCTGATTATGAGGCCGAGGGAATTAAACCGTGGGTGGTGGAAAACTATGACGGAAACGATATCTTGTTAAATGCCGAGCAAGGTATCATCACCAAGGTGACTGACTTCCCGAACCTGAAGAACTATATTGGCAAGACGCTGGTGGTAACAGACGGAACTACTCTGTTGGGGGCCGATGATAAGGCCGGGGTGGTCGAAATCCTGCAGGCCATGATCCATTTGGTTGCCAATCCGGAAATCAAACACGGAGATATCTGGTGCGCCTTCGGCCCGGACGAGGAGATCGGGCGAGGTGCGGATAACTTTGACGTCAATGACTTTCCGGCCGATTTTGCCTATACCATGGATGGAGCCATCCTCGGTGAACTGGAATATGAAAGTTTTAATGCAGCGGCAGCCAATGTCACCCTGCACGGCGTTTCGGTTCATCCGGGCAGCGCTAAGGGTTTGATGATTAATACCGCAAAGCTGGCCTTTGAGCTGGATTCCATGCTGCCGGTCGATGCGGTGCCGGAAAAGACCGCAGGGTATGAAGGCTTTTACATGCTGCACAATATGCATACCGAAATCGACACCGGCAGCATGCATTACATCATTCGTGACCATGACAGAAGCAAATTTGAAGAAAAGAAGACCTTCTTTATGGACTGTGTACGCCGGGTCAATGAAAAATATGGCCGCGAGGTGTTGACGGTGGATATGTACGACCAGTATTACAATATGTACGATGTGATTCAAAACCATATGGACTGTGTGGAAATCGCCAAGGCCGCCATGGTGGCCGTTGGAGTAAAACCACTGTGCCGACCGATCCGAGGCGGTACCGATGGTAGTAAAATCTCCTTTATGGGTATCCCGACTCCGAATATCTTCGTCGGAGCGGAGAATCTGCACGGCCGTCATGAATTTGCCTGCTTGGATGATATGCAAAAGGCGGTCGATACCATTGTAGAGATCGTACGCGAGAAGTAAACTTGGGAACAGCGAGAAGTATACTGGAATTTAAATGATATGGACGGTGTGGTCTTTGGAGCACATCGTTTTTTTGATTGTGTCACAGACAAACCAGCAAGCCCCTTGTGGGACTTGGCCGGAGTCAGGAAGCACTGAATCAGCCCCTTCAGGGGCAGCTGCGAAAGTGGTGCGGCAAGCAGACCTTTCAGTACGCCTTCCAGGCGCAAGCAGGGAATAGTCCCTTATAGGGACTGAGCAGGCCACCGGCTAAGCCGGTGGTCCTGACTAGCACTTGAAAAAAGTAAAATTTTTGGTATACTCATGATGAAAATATAAATGATATGACAATTCTAACCAGAAAAAAGTACATTGATGGTTTGTGACCTAAAACAAAGGATATAAATGATGGATAAAAGAAAGAGAGGGGACAATATGAAAACCATGAATCCTCAAAGATATAAGAATGGAGAAGACGTTTAATAGTTAATGTTAGGATTAGAATTGTGGTTTTGTTTGATCAAAAGTGAATATATGAAGGTAAAACAATGAAAAAATTTGCTAGGGGATTTTCAGTAATAGTATGTGCTCTGATGATATTTTCTTTGTTCATTCCTGCATATGCAGATGGCAATAAAAAAATGGAAATTAAATTTACAGACTTCAAGTTTCAAACAAGTGATAACAATCCAGAGCAAGTTTATATTTCCAAATGGATTTCCAACCACAGAGTTGTATTATATTTTTAATGGAACTATAGTGGCAGAGGTGGATGTGAACGCAAATGCAGGTATATCTGCTGAACTTTTAGGTGCTGGCTTTACTGCGTCCGGCACCATAGGATCTACAATGTATTTCAGACGACCATTTAACTCAACAGGAGTAATTCAGTTGTACCATTAGACAAGAAGGGGGTGTATTTATGAAGAAATTCAAAACATTTCTGGATAAGTATAATATAGCAATCAGTATTTTACTGGGCAGTGTTATCATCAGTGTGGTGCTTGGTTTAATGCTGAACAACAGTCTTATGCGTGTTGCTCAAAATATTGGAACACATATATTTATGAAATAGGGAGGCTATCCTTGAGTTAATATTTATGATAGCAATAGCATCACCAGAAACGAAGGTTATTTATGAAAAATAAATTTTGGAGCAGTAGAAAGGATTTGAGGGATGTTTTGAATACATCCCTCAAAACAGTATTCACCGGGGCATGTCCTTGTGTGATAATTCGCTTAAAAACTAAGAAACAATAATATAGCAACTTAAGAAACAGTAAATCATAAAAAGGTTTACTGTTTTTTCTTTTTTTGTTAAAAAAACTGGAGCGACTTGATTGCAAAACTAAAACATAATATACTCAAATTAAAAATAAAAAATGCAAAGAGAATATAATAATGAGCACGAACGAAGTCAAAGTATAAAGTGCATAAATTAGAGAAATTTTAATGAAAAAATGGCCTTGGGAAGGATTTAAGTTCTTTCTAAATAAGGGGATTAGGCGTCACGGTTAAGCGAACAACTAATTTAGAGGATCGAACAGCAGCAGATTGGTGTTATAATCAGATTGGCAAACCATATAATTTCAATTTCTTGAATACTGAGACTAGAAGCAGCTTTTATTGTTCTCAACTGGTTTGGGCTGCTTTTTTAGACAATTTTGGTATTAATCTGGATACCAGTAGCTTCGGTGGCGCGGTGCATCCATTAGAGTTAGCAGCATCACCAGAAACGAGGGTTATTTATGAAAAATAAATCTTGGAGTAGTAGAAAAGATTTGAGAGATGTATTCAAAACATCCCTCAAAACAGTATTCACCAGGTCATGTCTTTGTGTGATCATGAGCTCACTACTGGTAAGTGCCTGTCAAAAGAAGGATAAACCAATTGATCGAAATAAGGTGGATATTGGAGTTGTTATCACTACAGAACAGAGTTATAATTCTAAAATTTTATGGTTGGATTCACAGCTTGAAAAAGTACAAGAACAAAATTTAAAGTACGCCAGACTTGGTACACAATTTTATTCACCGGAATCTAGAAATGGAAAGTTGTTTTTAATACCGCAGGGTCTGGGTAAAACAAAAGATGCCAAAAAAGTGATTAGTATTGATAAAAAGTCATTGGCGATAGAAGAATATCCATTTACTAATATTGCTATAAATCATATGGCTAATATTGGGAATCAGGTATATGCCGTGAATTCCGGAGCCAGTGATAGCTGTATTGAATCTTATAACACAAAAGAACATACAAATAAGATAGTGCAAATGGACCAAACATATTTGTATTCGATTATCCCGGCAGATGACAGATTACTTGGTTTCTCAACACAAGCTGAGCTGGGCACTACAAAATCAAAGGTTACTATGAATGTGTTTACGTCGGAGCTTCAGCTTTTAAAAGAAATAGATATTTCGAATTTTGGAATACCAACGAGAAAATATTGTGAAGATGATACTGACTTATATATTACGGTTAATTATAATAATAATGATACATCTACCGGAAAGATTCTTAAAATCAACAAGAAAGATTATCATATCAAAGAAATCTCATTGAAGCAGGATTTTCCAAATGATATATATAAGTATGGGGATCAGTTTATTGTCACATATTTTGATCCGGTTCAAAATATAGGAACGACTGTGTCGGTACTGGATAGTGCCGGTCGCGAAAGAAACATTGATTTAAAAACGGAATTAGCTTTGACAGCGATTAAGGATGAGAAATTTTTCGTTGCTAACAATAGCGGAATACAGGTTTATTCGATACCGGACTTTAAGCTTTTGAAAGAATATAGCATTGATGTTAAAAGCAGTCATTATGCATCGGCTTTGTTGGTCGTGGAATAAAGAGATATTTGTACAGGAGTATAGGTGATGACATGGTTATGTCTAAAGACTAACTAACAGTGATGGAAATGCTTTGGGAGGGGGAATGTCTGGATGAACAAGGTGAGATTCAGGCATTGGAATTAGCCAAACTGTTATATGAAAAGCATGGAATGGGTAAGACATCCTGTTATACTTTTTTTGGGCGATTACTGGAAAAAGGAGCGATTACTAGGCGATATCCCAAATATACTATCAAACCCATTATCTCCAGAGAAGAGGCGCTTCAAAGTCAGCAGGACGAGGCGATCGATCAATTATTCCAAGGCTCGTTTTTCAATGTTTGCCGTGCTTTTCTGGGAAAGAGAAAGGTTGGTCAAACAGAATTAAATGAGATGAGGAAATTAATTGACAGTTTTGAATCAGAGGAAGAATAGAAAATGGTTGATATACTGATGTTTCTGTCAGTGCCGATGCGTTCTTTGGATGAGAGTATAAGAAATATGACAAAGCACTGAGGTTTTTTCTTATCGCTGATGCATCGTATCATTGTCACCGGAGTGATATTGATTTATATTGTGGTGAAGATTCTGCAAAGAAATTGGGCTGTCAAAACTTCGTATCAGTTGGGAAAAGACGAGCGAATCGAATACTGGCTGGCACAGTTTAAACTGAAAAGAAAGATAGAAATACTGGTCAATGACAGCATTAAAGTCCCACTGACATATGGAATCATTCGTCTCAGAATTATTCTGCAAAGCAGTATTCTGAAGGATGACGAATTGCTAAAGTATGTGATTATTCACGAAATGACACATATCAAGAAGTTTGATATCGTATTTAACCATTTGAAGAATCTCATTGTCAGCCTGCATTGGTACAACTTTTTTGTTTTGGTGGCAGCCAGATATGCAGAGGATGATATCGAGGCATTGTGTGATAAGCTGGTCATCTGTAGGGTGGGAGATACGGCGCAGCACAGAAAAGAATATTGCTTATCTATGTTGAAATTGCTGGAGCAAAAAGAAGGCGAAGATAAGGAGGGGTTAAAACTACACCAACAACTGAAAGGATGATGATTATGAAAAAATGGAAAAAAAGAGCTTCAGGAGTATGCGCGTTTGTATTGGCAATGAGTTTTTCAATCACCGCATTTGCAGATGTGAGAGTAGTTGAAAAAAATCAGGTTGTTGCAAGTGTGGCTCCGTCAATTACTGAAATCAATATTGATAACCGGGTTACAGAAATCACAGACGAAGAGTACAGCAGGTTAACGCTTGGAGACCTACCGTTTCAAGAATTAAGAGCGGCAGATGTGGATAGTAAAGTGACTTTGGATGGATTGGATCATAGGTCTTATAGGTTTAACATGGTCTCTGTGGAGGGGTATCATCATGATGGCTTTACCATAAAGATAAGCGATGTGTCATGTGCCGGTGAGGTGGACTATGCAATCATCGTCAAACAAGATAGTAAGGTTATTATAGGAATTAGTTGCAATCATTGTTGGGCTGTAAAGTAATCATTAACAATCGAACGATTCGCTTGATCTATCCAAACCTTTTTGGGGGGAGGCAATGAGGTATGAGGAACGGAAGGGAGATTTTTCCCTTCCGTCTTTTTTCTACCACCGTTTAGCTGTAGAGTAGACTTGTTGTAATCGTGCGTACTGAGTAGCATAAAGTAAGCACGGTTGCAATAAGATGAATACTATGGATTATAGAACAACCACCAAAAAGCAGTAACAATTTTTGGTAAAATATGATAAGATTACTGGTAGATATGCGTACTTAGAAAGTGGAGAACATGCAGATGAACAAGCAGGAATTGATTCGCAGCATCACGCCGGTGATGGTGATGGAACGCTTACATATAAAGCCCTCGGATAGCGAATACTTACAGACCAGACAGGAGGTCGTTCAGATCCTTGGTTTGGTAGAGGAACGGTTGCATCCGTCTGCCCGTTTTCGTCGGTTACAGCCGATGGAAAACACCTTGATCTTAGGAGAGGGTACAAAGCAGGGTGCGGCCATGCTGGTCAGTCTGGGAGCGGGAGTGGATGAACTGGCGGCAGGGCTGCATGACAGCGGCCAGGTCTATCAACAATATATCTTAGAGCTGGTGTTGGATCTGTGCTTGTTTCAGTACTCCAAAGCAGTCTTTGCCGAGGTTGAGGCCGACCTACAGCGGGATGGCCTTTGTTTTACAAAAATCCTCGAGCCACAGCAGGATTTACAGGAAGGGCAGACCGCCTATCTGCTCAAGCAGCTGATCTTTGCAGATTATGCGGTACAAAAAACGGAGGCGGGCATGCTGACTCCGGCTAAGTCGATGCTCTTTGCCTATGAACTTGGCAGATGGGAGCAGGCAGGTAGCCTAGCAAATCAGGCGGCTGAGGGCAGCGGCAGCGCTTCGGTCGGTCACGATTGCAGTCGTTGTCAGCTGCAGGAGTGCATGTTCCGCACAGAGGAATGCTTTCTGGTCAGCTGGGAGGAGAGTGGATTCACCAAACAGTTTCGCATTAAGACCGGACAATCCTTACGTGACGCCCTGCAGGAGCAGACCATCGCCATACAGGTACCCTGTGCCGGGCGTGGTGTCTGCAAAAAATGTACCATCAGACTAAAAAGTGGGAAGTTACATGGGGTACAGGTGGCCGGGGATGACTGGCTGGCCTGTGTCAGCTATGCGGCTTCGGACATCGTCATCGGTCCGTCCGGTGGCGGTCGGCCGGAAAAGGATATTTATGTCGAGGGAACCAAGGTGCCCGGTCGCTGTAAGCATTCGGCAGCCGTCAGACGGCTGGAAGCGACACGGGTCGGCATCGCTATCGATATCGGCAGTACGACGGTGGCGGTGAACCAGATTGATCTGGAATATAAAGGTCGTCCCATCCGCTGGCAGGGCTTAGAGAATCCGCAGCGGCGGTTTGGGGCCGATGTCATTTCCCGGATTCGGGAGGCGACAGACGGTCAGGCAGAGACCCTGCGCACCGAGCTGGTGGCGGCGATCTCTCGGGCGATTCGCCAAATTTATAGCGAGAGCACCGAGATACAGCAGGCCTATATGAAAGGTGAGCAGATGCGGGTGGCCATCGGCGGCAACAGCACCATGATTCATCTGTTGCTCGGTTACCCCTGTGATGCGCTTGGGCAGTATCCCTTCACCGGCCATTCCTTTGCGGCGGTCAACGGTAGGTGTGCTGAGCTGTTGCCGAACAGCGGTTTGGGTGGCAGTTATTATATCTTTCCGGCATTGGCTGCCTTTGTCGGCGGTGATATTACGGCTGGTTTGTATGCCGAGGACTTTGCTTCTGCAAAGCAGATCAGACTGTTACTGGACATCGGTACCAACGGTGAGATGGTACTGGGATCGGCCGATCGGATGGTGGCCTGCGCCACGGCGGCCGGACCGGTCTTTGAAGGCGGTGGCATTCGCTGCGGTATGGGGGCATTGCCGGGAGCGATAGACCATGTCTGGCTCGAAGACGGACAGGTGCAGTTTCGTACACTCGGGGCAGAAGAGCCGCGCGGACTGTGTGGTACCGGCCTGATCGATGCAGTGGTGGTGCTGCGAAAGCTTGCGATCATAGACGAAACCGGTCTTTTGCAGGAGCCGTATTTCACGGAAGGCTATCCATTGACCGAAACTGTCCGCCTGTATCAGGAGGACATCCGCAACCTGCAGATGGCCAAGGCAGCCATTGGCGCCGGTATCAAAACTTTGCTTGCGGCTTACGGTATATCCGAGCAGGAATTGTCGGAGGTGATTTTGGCCGGCGGCTTTGGCAGTAAGCTGTCAGCGGAAAACAGTCGCACGCTGGGTCTGATTCCCCTATCCGGAGTGCCGATTCGCAGTGCCGGAAATCTGGTACTGGCCGGCTGCATCCGTTATCTGATGGAGACTGACAAGGCAGAAAGCCTGACAAACGAAGCCGATCCGGCGAGTCTTCTGCCGCAGATCAAAGAAATGAATCTGGCCATGGAGCGGGGCTTCCAGGAACGATATTTGGAACATATGAATCTATAGTCCGGAAGGAAGGTACGATGAAACAGTTTGAGCAACAGCCAAAGCTTTTAGTATTTGCCGGCACCACCGAGGGCAGACAGCTGGCCGAGTTTCTGGAACAGCAGCAGATATCGGCGCTGATCTCGGTGGCCACCGAGTACGGCAGTGAGGTATTGGCTTCGACCTACAACTATATCAGGATATTGGAAGGACGCATGCAGGAAGAAGACCTGATCCGTCTGCTCGGTGAAACGGGAATCAGCCATCTGATCGATGCCACCCATCCCTTTGCAAAGGCCGTGACAGAGATGCTGCAGCGCATCTGTGACAGTCATGCCATCCGTTATGACCGCCTGTTGCGGGCCGAAGACGGCGAAGAGGGCGATGAGATCTTTGCCGGCCTGGATGAGGTGATTGAGTCGCTGCGCCAGCGACCGGGACGGATTATGGCCACCACCGGTTCAAAGGAAGCGGCCAAGTATGCTGCCTTGCCGGATTTTGACAGCCGTGTCTGGATTCGTGTTTTACCAAGTCTTGAATCAATCGGACTTTGTCGGGAGGCCGGTTTTTCCGGTAAACAGATCATTGCCATGCAGGGTCCGTTTTCCAAGGAATTAAACAAAAGCCTGATGCAGGAATACGGCATCGACTATCTGATCACCAAGCAGAGCGGGCGTACCGGTGGGGTCGATGAAAAGATCGCTGCCGCCCGTGAACTGGGTGTGCGGGTGCTGTCGATCGGCAGACCAAAGGAGAGTGGTCTGTCCTTTGCAGCGCTGTGTGAGCAGCTGCAGGAGCAGTATACTTTCGGCCGTAAGCGTATGGTCAGCATCGTCAGTCTGGGGATGGGTTCGGCCGCCGGTCTGACCGGTGAAGCAGTGCAGACCCTGCAGGCCTCCGACTTGTTGATCGGTGCCGAGCGGATGATCCGCTCTTTACAGGAGGAATCCTCTCTGTGTTTGGCCGATAAGCCGGGACAGTTTTCCTATCGTCCAGCTGAAATCATTCGCATGATTGAAGAAAGCAGAGCCACGCATGTTTCGGTGGTGATGTCCGGTGATGTCGGTTTTTACAGCGGAGCGAAAAAGCTGTTGGCTGCCATCCAAGAGACGCATCCGGATTGGCAGACAAATCTGGTCAGCGGCCTAAGCAGCCCGGTTTATTTTCTGGGGAGACTCGGCCGGCCATGGCAGGATGTGGCCCTGCATTCCCTGCATGGAACCGGGGCGGACTTTGCTTCATTGGTTCGCCGCTCTAAGCGCAGCTTTTATTTACTGGAAGAGGGGGATCTGCGACCGTTTATAGAAGCCTTAGAAAAACTGGGGGCGACAGACGCCCTACTAGCCTATGGCAGTCGCCTGTCCTACCCGGACGAGGCAGTTCGGATACAGTCGGTGGCCGAGTGGCAGGAAGAATTAGTCAAGCAGCCGCATTGCCTGGAAGTGGCCATGCCGGCGGTGCTGTATGTCGAGTGGGAGAAGCAACCGCCTCGGCCTGTGATACCGATATTGACGGATGAGGACTTTATCCGCAGTGAGGTGCCGATGACCAAAGAAGAGATCCGTACCCTGTCCATCGCCAAATTAGGTGCGACGGCTGACAGCGTGGTGTTTGATATCGGAGCCGGCACCGGTTCGGTCAGCATCCAGCTGGCCAAAACGGTGTATGCCGGGCAGGTGGTGGCCATAGAGCGGCATGCAAAGGCGGTGGAGCTGATTCAGGCAAATAAAGAGAAGCATGGCTGTGCAAACCTGACGGTGATTGAGGGGAGGGCACCATTATCGGACGAACAGACGGCCGGGTTACCGAAACCGACCCATGTCTTCATCGGTGGCAGTGCCGGCAGCATGGATGACATCATTGACTGGTGTCTGAGACTGAATCCGGCGGTCACCTTTGTCTGGAATGCCATCACCTTGGAGAGTGTGGCCCAGATTACGACGGCCATTCGCCGCTTCGAACTGGCCGGTGAAGATATCAGCCTGGTACAGGTGAGCAAGGATAAAAAGGTAGCGGGTTATCATATGATGATGGGACAAAATCCGATCTATATTATACGGGCAAAAGGAGTAAGCCATGAAGTATAGACTGATGCTGGCCGGTACCGGCAGCGGTTGCGGAAAAACAACATTGACCTGCGGACTGTTGGCGGCACTTAGGATGCGCGGCTTGGCAGTACAGGCCTATAAATGCGGTCCGGATTATATCGATCCGCTTTTTCATAGGCAGGTGCTGGGGCAGAAAACCGAAAATCTGGATGCCTATTTTTCCAATCAGAGCGAACTGAATCTTCTGTTGGAGCAGTCAGAGGCGGACTTTGGCTTGATCGAAGGCGTGATGGGCTATTATGATGGACTTGGGGCAACGACTGATGTAGCCAGTGCCTATGACATCAGTCGGCTGACCGATACGGCGGTGGTACTGGTGGTACCGGCCAAAGGGATGAGCCTGTCGGTCTGTGCTCTAATCAGTGGATATTTGCAGTTTCGAGCGGATCAGCGGATCGGCGGCATCATCCTAAATCAGGTGTCGGCCATGTTTTATCCGACCATGAAGCGGATGATTGAGGAGACCCTGTCTGTGCCGGTGCTGGGTTTTGTGCCGGCCTTACCGGAGTTACACTGGGGCAGTCGCCATCTGGGCTTGCTCAGACCATCCGAAATCCATGATTTTCGCGGACAGATCGAGCGGTTGGCCGATCGGTTGGAAGACAGCATCGATTGGGAAGGACTGTTACAGCTGGCCGAGGTTTCGAAAGAGATTTCGCAAGAAAGTTCAAAACCGGAAGAGAGCGGACAGCAGCCAACGGCAGGGTTGTCGCAGTCACAGCAGCCGTCACAAGCTAAGCTACGCATCGCCGTGGCGGCGGATGAAGCCTTTTGTTTTCACTATCGGCAAAACCTGCGTCTGCTGACGGAACTGGGGGCTGAAGTAATCCGGTTTTCGCCTCTGCAGGATGCGGCTCTGCCGGATCAGGTAGATGCCTGTATCCTTCCGGGTGGGTACCCGGAGCTGCACGCCGAAGCCTTAAGTCAAAACAGCTCCATGCTGCAGAGCATTCGGATCGCCTTGGCAGAAGGCTTGCCGTTGCTGGCCGAATGTGGCGGCTATATGTACCTACATCGGGAAATCGAAGATATGGACGGTCGTCTGTGGCCGATGGTCGGTCATTTTCCGGCCGCTGTCAGACGACAGTCAAGACTGCAGCACTTCGGCTATGCCGAAATTGAGGCTGAGCCGGTCGGTGACTGGAATCTGGTTGGTGTGCGGGTGCATGAGTTTCATTATTATGCCTCCGAGGCCGGGCATGACAGTGTCAGTGTGATTAAGCCGTTGACCGGTAAAAGTTGGCGCGGCATGTACAGCGATGATCAAATGCTGGTCGGCTTTCCGCATTTCTTTTACGGAACAGCAGGTAGCAGGCAGGACGGTCCGGTGCGTTCCTTGTTGAACAAGGCAGCTGCCTATCGGAAACAACGACAGTCAATATGCGACAATAAATGAGGAAGAGTAAATGAAGGAAGCAACAGAAAGACAGCCGTGGGAGGCATTGACGGCAGCCTATTCGAAAGAGACTGAGCGGGCCTGTATCGATTTCTGGAACCAGATCGGAAAACCGATCGGTGGACTTGGCTTATTCGAAACGCAGGTGGCACAGCTGGCCGGCATCACCGGCACGGTGAAACCACAGCTTTCTAAGGTCTGTCATGTGGTCTGCTGTGCGGATAATGGCATCATTGAAGAGGGGGTGACCCAGACCGGTCAACAGGTGACGGCCATCGTGGCCGAAAACATGCAGCGAGGTCTGTCCAGTGCGGCCCTGATGTGCCGCGATCTGGGTGTTGAGATGTTACCGATCGATGTCGGCGTGGCGGTTTCCACCAGCCTGCGTCAGGCAAAAGAACGCTTCGGCAGTCGAAACTTTCTGCGAGAACCGGCCATGACAGAGGCTGAGGCCCGTCATTTGATTGCCTACGGCATGCAGTTGGTCGGAGAATTAAAAGAGGCCGGTTATCAGGCCATCACCGTCGGCGAGATGGGCATCGGCAATACGACGACGGCGGCTGCCGTCTGTGCGGCCTTATTAAACTTGCCGGCCGAGCAGGTGACCGGCCGCGGCGCCGGCTTATCGGATGCCGGTCTGCAGCGAAAGATCGCAGTCATTGGTCAGGCCATTTCCAAATACAACCTCTATCAGGCGGATGCCTTTACCGTGCTTTGCCATGTCGGCGGCTATGATATCGCCGCGTTGACGGGCCTTTGTCTGGGAGCAATGCGGTATCATATGCCGGTCATCTTGGACGGTGCCATCACCTGTGCGGCTGCGCTGATCGCCGAGAGGCTGGTGCCCGGCTGCCGAGACTTTGTGCTGGCCTCTCATAACGGGAAGGAACAGGGCATCGCCCCCATGTTGGCCGCCCTTGATCGAAAACCGGTGATTCATGCCGAGCTTTGTCTGGGAGAGGGAACGGGAGCCTTGCTACTGCTGGCCCAGCTTCGACTGGCCCTGACGGTGTATCATCAGATGGGTAGCTTTGCCGGTATCGGTGTAGAACAATATGAAGTGAGAATAAAGTCATGATGGATCACAAGAGCGGACAGCGGCTCTCGCGGCCTGAACCGACTACGGTATTGGTAATCGGCGGCAGCGACAGCGGCAAGTCGGCAGTGGCGGAAGACTATGCCTGTCTGGTCGGAAAGGGTCGACCACTGTATTATCTGGCGACCATGCAGACCGGCACACAGGCTGCGGCCGATAAAATCAGTAAACATCAAAACCAAAGGGCCGGAAAGGGCTTTATCACCATCGAGCAACCGCTTGCCGTTTGGTCGGAAGAGCTTTCGCAACTGTTATCAGATCAGTCTGCCAGACCGGTGGTTCTGTTGGAGGATCTGGGGAATCTGGTGGCCAATGAGCTGTTTGGTCAGTCGGCACCGGCATTTGAGAATCGGCCGGTCTGGGAGCAGTGGAAGAAGGACACCGGTCGGCGGATTCTGGATTGGTGCGCTCAGCTTTGCGCCATCAGCGATCTGATCATCGTATCAAATGATGTCTTTCGTGACGGCTGTCGTTATGAAGCCGGCACGGAGGACTTTCGTCAGGTTTTGGCCGAGATTCATCTGGATCTGGCCGTTCGATCGGAAGTCGTCGAGGTGGTCGGTGGTCTGGCAGATATCATCAGTGACCGGGTAAGGAGGCAGCATGATTAAAGGTTTGACAGATTTCATTAAAGGCATTCGTATCGCCTTTTCCATGTATTCGACCTTGCCGATGGGACGTCCCCGTTGGGAAGAGGCGGATATGCGGTTGGTGATGAGCGGCTTTCCGCTGATCGGACCGGTAATCGGTGCCCTTGGCTGGGGTTTTGTTTTGCTCTGCCAAAGAATGAACTGGCCGGTTCAGGTGATGTCCGGTGGCCAACTGCTGTTGATGATTCTCGTCACCGGCGGTATTCATCTGGATGGATTCATGGACACCATGGATGCCTGGAAGAGCTACAGTGACTTTGAGAAACGGCGCGCCATCTTAAAGGATCCGCATATCGGCGGCTTTGCGCTGATTTACGGTGCATCCTATCTGATTGTATTGACTATCGCTTACAGCCTGCTGTCCCCACATCGGGCAGTATTGTTGATCGGTCTGTATATGCTCAGCCGCCTGGCCAGTGGCTTTTCGGTGATCCTGTTACCGAAAATGAGTGAGCAGGGCAGTGTGTCGTTTTTGGCTAAAGCGGCGGCTGCCAAGGCCAATCTGGTACTGCTAAGCATAGAGGCGGTCATCTGCAGTGTCGGTCTGATCCTGCTTGGCGGTTGGACAGCGGTGACCATGATCGGCCTACAGCTGATATTATTTATGCTGTATGCCCTCTGGTCCAAACGGAATTTCGGCGGAACGAACGGAGACACCGCCGGTGCCTTTTTACAGGCTTCGGAACTTTGTTTGCTGCTGGTCATCGGTCTGTGGCCGTAGCCTGTCGATCCGCTGCCGGAAATGCTTCGGGAGCAGAAAACATGATAATATAAGGAGAACGATATGATTCTGATCATTGGCGGTCGTTATCAGGGGCGACACCGCTTTGCAAATACCCTGTCTGGTACGGGACAGGTAATTGATACCGCCTTTGCCACGGTGATGGAGCGATTGCAGACAGATCTGGGAGAAGCGCTTGGCAGCCTGCCGGAAGCGGAGCTGTTGACAGTTACCGAAGGCATCATCAAGCAGCTGTTACCGCAGTGGCAGCAGAAAACGCTCATTTTGGAAGAGAGTGGTAGCGGTATCATACCGACAGATCGGGACAGTCGAATGGCCGGCTGGGTGAACGGTTGTCTGAACCGTATGTTGGCTGCACAGGCGGAAGCGGTGTATCGGGTATTTTGTGGTCTGGGCTACAGGCTGGACTAAATTAGAACAAGATAGTAAGAAAGAGCAAGCATTCAGAGAGGCGGTGACGGGGTCACCGAAACAGGATTCATGAAGATATATTTAATTCGACACGGTATTACACAGGGAAATCTGGAACAGCGTTATGTCGGGCAGTCCGATATTCCGCTGTGTGAGCAGGGGATCGAAGCCCTGCGACAGGGGAGCTATCCGCCGGTGGACGCGGTCTATGCCAGTCCGCTGCAGCGGGCACTGCAGACAGCGGCCATTCTCTATCCGGATCAACCGGCCAAGCCGATCGAAAAGTTAAAGGAAATCCATTTTGGGATCTTTGAGAACCGGCATTATAGTGAAATGCGTGACTGTCAGCCGTATCGGGACTGGCTGGACAGTCAGTGCACCACACCGATTCCCGGTGGAGAAAGCTTTGCCTCTTTTACCAAGCGCAGTCTGGAGGGTTTCGGTGAGGTGATAAAAGAGGCTCTGGCAGAGGGCAATGAGAGCATCGCCATCGTCGCCCACGGCGGCACCATTCGCTCGATTTTGATGACCTATGTGGATCCGCAGAAGGGCTTTTATGACTGGCAGATCGACAATGGTGCCGTCATCGAGTTGGAGGATAGCATATGCCGGAAGTAAGTCAGTGGTGGCTGGCCTGGCTGTACCTGCGACCGGCTGTGTTGGGCCTGGCCTTTGGTCTGGATCTGCTGCTTGGAGATCCCTTTGGCAGCTTTCATCCGGTGGTCTGGATCGGTCGTTTGATCAGTGCTTTAATCAAGCGTGCGGAACGTAAAAAATTAACACCAAAACAGGGCGTACGTGCCGGACGCAGACTGGTGCTATTGGTGTTATTGGCAACAGCTGTGATCAGCGGTCTGCTGATCGTCATATCGTATCTGATTCATCCGCTATGCGGCCTGGTCATCGAAACCTGGTTTGCTTATCAGCTGTTGGCCCTTCGTTGCTTAAAAACCGAAGCCATGAAGGTGCAGGCAGCCTTATCACAGGAAGCAGAGTCAGAGCAGCGGCTGGCTGCCGGGCGAACGGCTGTCGGTCGAATCGTCGGTCGGGATGTTTCGCAGCTGGATGAGGCAGCAGTAATCCGGGCAACTGTTGAAACAGTGGCGGAAAATACCACCGATGGGGTGATAGCGCCGTTATTGTATCTGCTATTGTTCGGTCTGCCGGGTATGGCAGTTTACAAGGCGATCAATACCATGGATTCTATGGTGGGCTATAAAAACGAACGCTTTCTACATCTCGGCCGGGCGGCCGCCCGCTTGGATGATGTGGCGAATTTCATACCGGCCAGACTATCTGCCCTGCTGTTGCTGGCAGCCGGTTTTGGCAAGCGGTATGAAAGAGCGGCAGGATGGCGAATTTGGCGGCGGGACAGACGCTGTCATGAAAGCCCAAACTCGGCCCAAACCGAGTCGGCAGTGGCCGGATTATTGGGCATCCGATTGGCCGGACCGGCTGTCTATTTCGGACAGACAAAAGAGAAACCCTATATCGGGGATGACCTGCGGCCGATCGAGGCGGCTGATATCAGCCGGACCTGCAGTCTTTTGTACCGGGCGGCCACAATCGCCCTGATCATGTTTATGGCAGTTGCCGCAGCTTGCCTATGGTTCGTGTATCGGATGAGTGTATAAGGAAGGAAGAACAAAGTTGGAGTCTAAGATCAGACATGGCGGAGATATTTATAATAATCGGGTAGAGCTGGACCTATCGGTCAACTGTAACCCACTTGGCCTGCCGGAAGCAGTCCGTCTGGCAGCCGTGCAGGCAGTGGCTGACTGCGGTCATTATCCGGATACTGACTGCGGGAAGTTGCGTCAAGCCTTGTCAAAAGCTGAAGGACTGGATCCGCAGTGGTATATCTTTGGCAATGGCGCGGCCTCTATTTTGTATCAGAGCCTGCAAAGTCTCAGACCGAAAACCGTATTGCTCCCGGCTCCCGGCTTTGTCGAGTACGAGCGGGCGGCAGCGGCAGTAGGAGCCAAGTGTCGTTACTATCGCAGTATGGAGAAAGATTTAGACGGAGTAGAAATCGATAGACCTTGGGAGGTCTTTCCTTCTATAGAGGAGGCTTTGCAGCCGGATATCGATTTACTGATTCTTTGCCGACCGAATAATCCGAGCGGGGATATCATCGGCCGGGATCGTCTGCAGAAGATTGTAAAGCGAGCAAACGATTCCGATACCACCGTGTTGGTTGATGAATGTTTTATGGATCTGACAGATGTAAGTATCTCTGCGCAGGAAAGCCTGCCTCCGGTTTTGCGGCAGGGCGATTTGCGAGAGGCAAACCTGATCCTCCTAAAGGCCTTTACCAAGACCTATGCCATGCCGGGTTTGCGTCTTGGCTATGCCATCGTACCAAAGGAGGAGCTGCGGGAGCGGATTTTGACGACTCAGCCCAGCTGGGAGGTGTCCATTCCGGCACAGGCCGCCGGTGTGGCGGCCTTACAGGAAACGGATTATCTGACAGAAGGCAGGTGGCTGATCAAGACACAGCGAAAGGTGCTGACAGAAGGGATGAAAGGTCTGGGGATGGCGGTTTATCCGTCACAGGCGAATTATCTGCTGTTTTATGATCGTCGTATCGGAGATCTGTATCGAAAATTATTAAGACAAGGCATACTGATTCGCGACTGCAGTGATTATCAGGGCATGGGTGCAGGCTGGTACCGCATCTGCGTAGCAAAAGAACAAGAAAATCAGAGCTTATTACAGGCGCTGTCGCGTCTGATGGAGGAAGTGTAATGGCAAAATGCATCATGGTGCAAGGCACCATGTCAAATGTCGGGAAGAGCTTATTGGCGGCCGGCCTGTGCCGGGTCTTTGCGAAAGACGGCTATTCTGTGGCTCCGTTTAAATCCCAGAATATGGCCTTAAACTCCTACATCACCCATGACGGCAAGGAGATGGGGCGGGCGCAGGTATTACAGGCACAGGCGGCCGGTGTAGCACCGGATGTGCGGATGAACCCGGTGCTCTTAAAGCCGACCGGCTTTATGGGCTCGCAGGTGATCGTAAACGGAACGGCCATCGGGACCCTGCCGGCCAAAGAATATTACCGGATGAAGCATACTTTAATTCCGGAGGTCAAAAAGGCGTATGACAGTCTGGCGGCGGAATATGACATCATTGTCATAGAAGGGGCCGGCAGTCCGGCTGAGATCAATCTGCAAAAGGACGACTTTGTCAATATGGGTCTGGCCGCCATGCTGGATGCACCGGTGCTTTTGGTTGGAGATATTGACCGTGGCGGTGTGTTTGCCCAGCTGGTCGGCACCTATCAATTATTATCCGATGAAGACAGGGCACGCATCAGAGGTCTGATCATCAATAAATTCCGTGGTGATGTCAGCATCCTAGAGCCGGGCTTAGATATGTTAAAGCCCTATGTGCCGGTACCATTTCTCGGCGTGGTGCCGCATATGCAGCTGGAATTGGAAGAAGAGGACAGTCAGGGACGGATCTTAGACGAACAGCAAGCGGCGGCAGAGATCGACATCGTAGTCATCCGTTTGCCCTATATGTCAAATTATACGGACTTTGATGCTTTCAGACATTGCCTGGGCGTCAGAGTGCGCTTTGTCACAAAGCCGGAGCAGCTGGATGCAGCCGCCATGATCTGCCTGCCGGGCAGTAAGAACACCATCGCCGATCTGGACTGGCTGCGACAAAACGGATTGGCGGAGAAGCTGACCAAGCTGGCTGCGGACGGGAAGCTGATCTTTGGTATCTGCGGTGGCTTTCAGATGCTTGGACAGGCGATTTCCGATCCGCAGGGCATGGAAAATGCCGATTGTCCGGAGACGACCGGCCTTGGTCTGTTGGCACATGCCACTGTGCTGGCTCATGAAAAGAAACTTTCTCAGACGACCGGAACATTGGGGCAGATTAAAGGCAGTCTGCAGGCCTTATCTGGCTGTCATTATGAAGGCTATGAAATTCATCTTGGCCTCAGTCTGGTGGCTGGGGAAGTACCGCCGGTCTTACTCGGTGACGGAACTGTTTACGGAACTTATCTGCATGGCTTTTTTGACCACCAGGAGATCTTGAAGGCGGTTGTTCATACGCTGGCGAAGCGCTGCGGCTTCGAGTATAATGAGGAGATTCTGTCACAGGCAACCTTTCGCGAGCAGGAGTTTGATAAGCTCGAAGCCCTGATGCGTGACAGCCTGGATATGGCCGCCATTTATCGATTATTGGAGCTGTAAGAACAATTAAGATCGGCATCATCCGGTGACCGATACGGACTCATACATAGAAGGAGACTCTATATGAAGACAGATGCATTTGAAATCGTCAAACCGGAGGATATCGAGAAGCGTAGCTTTGAGATTATCACCGAAGAACTGGGAGAACGGAAGTTGCCGCCCGTATATGCCTCTATCATCAAACGCTGCATCCATACCAGTGCGGACTTTGATTATGCCGATAACCTGCGCTTCTCGCCGGACGCGCTGGACAGCGTGCGCACGGCCATTCGCTTCGGGGCCAATATCGTGACCGATACCCAGATGGGCCGAAGCGGAATCAATAAGACGGAGCTGGCAAAATATGGCGGTGAGGTGCGCTGTTTTATGTCGGATGAAGACGTAGCGGCCACGGCCAAAGCCAACGGTAGTACCAGAGCAGTGGCTTCCATGGATAAGGCAGCCGCCGATCCGACCAATCTGATATTTGCCATCGGTAATGCGCCGACGGCTCTGGTGCGTCTGGCTGAGCTGATCAGGGAAGGACGATTGCGTCCGGCCCTGATCATCGGCGCACCGGTAGGCTTTGTCAATGTGGTGCCGGCCAAGGAATTGATCATGGAGTCGGGGGTTCCATATATCGTGGCAGCCGGGCGCAAAGGCGGCAGCAATATCGCAGCCTGTATCGTCAATGCGATTTTATACGACATGCGTTAAGAAAATGCATAAAAATCCACACAGCAGCGGTTGCAAATCATAAAATATGCAATAAAATTTATAAATAAACGAAAAAACCTTGACTTATGCATAAAATATGATATTCTATACCCATCACAAAAAAACAATGAGGCATATGCTAAAGTATATGGAGGAAAGATACTATGAAAAAAATGATGATGTGGGTATCCGTGGTGATGATGGGAGCAGCGCTGCTTGCAGGCTGCGGTAAGAAAACGGAAAATACAGGAAGTCAGACCGGCAGCAAAACTGAAAGCCGGACAGCAGACCTGAAGACAAATGTTAGTTTACAAAATATTAAGACTTCAGGCATCCTGAAGGTCGGCACAGAGGCCGGTTTCGCACCGTATGAGTTCATTGGCGACAATGGTGATATCGTCGGTATAGATATGGACATTGCCCGGGCTGTCGCCGATAAACTGGGTGTCAAGCTAAAGATCGAGAGCATGACCTTCGACGGTGCGCTGGTAGCGGTGCAGCAGGGGAAGATCGATCTGGTGCTGGCCGGTGTATCGGTGGATGAGGAGCGTAAGAAGGTGATGGACTTTTCCGATAATTATGTTGATGCCAAGGAAGTGGTTGTCGTGAACACTAAAGAACAGGCTGTAAAGGCTGCTACCGGCGAAGGCTTAAAGGATAAAAAGGTCGGTGTTCAGCGCGGCAATATCGCGGATCTGTGGGTGAGTAATGCGGACAATACGAAGCCGGCCGAGATCATTCGATACGAAAAATTTGCTCAGGCCGCTACGGATTTGAAGAACGGTAAGATAGATGCCATCGTCATGGATGAGGCGCCGGCCAAAGAGCTGGTAAATGCCACCGGCGGTGACCTGACTATTATCGAAGGTGAGCCGTTATTTGTCGATCAATATGCAGCCGCCATGCAGAAGGGCAACAGCGAGCTGGCAGCCCTGGTCAATGAAGTGATCAAAGAGTTAAAAGACTCCGGTGAATTTGATAAAATCGTTGAAAAATATTCCAACAAATAATAAGATAAGACTATAGGTATGAGAGAACAAAGGACTTTTGTTCTCTTTTGCCGTGTCATAAGGAGGAAGTAGAATGGACTGGCTTGCATCCGTGGCGGATGGCTTTCATAATGCCTTTATCGCCAAGCAATACTATCATCTGTATCTGAAGGGTCTGCAGATTACTCTGCTGCTGTCTTTGGGTGCGGTGATCATCGGCGTGGTGATCGGTACCGTGGCCGCACTGGTCAAGGTGATTGCCAAACAAAACAAATATTTGAAACCGCTGGAGTTTGTTTTTGACCTGTATATCACCATCATCAGGGGAACACCGGTGATGCTGCAATTATTGATTCTGTATAATTTTATTTTTGTTTCTCGCGATTCTAACCCGCTGGTAGCCGGTATCATCGGCTTCGGTATTAATTCCGGCGCTTATGTGGCAGAGATTATGCGGGCCGGCATCGCTGCGGTCGATAAAGGGCAGATGGAAGCCGGCCGGTCTTTGGGTTTTTCGGCCGGTCAGACCATGCGCTTCATCATTTTGCCGCAGGCTTTAAAAAATGTTCTGCCGGCTTTGGGCAATGAGTTTGTATCCCTGATCAAGGAAACTTCGGTCGGCAGCGTGATCACCATTACGGATCTGACCCAGGTAGCCAATATGATCGGCAGTCGAGATTTTAATGTTCTGCCGCCGTTGTTTATCGCCGCCGGGTTCTATCTGTTGCTGGTGATTTGCATCCAGCAGCTGATCAAAATAATGGAAAGGAGGATGGCCAAGAGTGATCGTCACTGAGGGTTTAACAAAAATATTTCATAAGCAGCACGTTTTAAAAGGAATCGACCAGCAGATCAAAAAGGGTGAGAAGGTCGTCATTGTCGGACCGTCCGGTTCCGGAAAATCCACCTTCCTGCGCTGTCTGAACCTGTTGGAGAAGCCGACCGGCGGCCGGATTTGGTTTGAGGGAAATGAAATCACGGCGCCGGGCTGTGATATCAATCATATTCGTCAAAAGATGGGCATGGTCTTTCAATCCTTTAATCTTTTTCCGCATGTCACGGTTGAGGACAATATTACCATGGCCCCCATACGTTTATTAAAGCAGTCAAAAGAGGAAGCAAGAGAGAGAGCCCATCACTTATTAAAACGCATCGGCCTGGAAGAGAAGGCGAACGCCTATCCGAAGCTACTGTCGGGCGGCCAGCAGCAGCGAATCGCCATTGCCAGAGCCCTGGCCATGAATCCGGATGTGATGCTGTTTGATGAACCGACATCAGCCCTTGATCCGGAGATGGTCGGTGAGGTACTGGGTCTGATGGAAGAGCTGGCAGCCGAAGGCATGACCATGGTCTGCGTCACGCACGAGATGGGTTTTGCCAATAAGGTGGCCACCCGTGTATTATTTATGGATAACGGTCAGGTCTGTGAGGAAGCCGCTCCGCGGGAGTTTTTTGAGAATCCGCAAAATGAACGCTTAAAAGATTTTTTGGCAAAGGTTTTATAGAGGATGAATGAGATGAAAGACAACAGGGGGCGGGACTGGCCGGAAGTGTTGGTGGAGTGGTATCGTGAAAACGGTCGTAAGCTTCCCTGGCGCGGCCGTGGCAATGCCTATTATACCTGGATCTCAGAGATCATGCTGCAGCAGACACGGGTGGAGGCGGTGAAACGTTACTTCACCCGTTTTATTTTGGAGCTGCCGGATATCGCTGCCTTGGCCGCCTGCCGGGAGGAACGGTTGTTAAAGCTCTGGGAAGGTTTGGGGTATTACAGCCGGGTACGTAACCTGCAAAAGGCGGCTCGGCTGATTATGGAAGAGCATCAGGGTGAGCTGCCGCATTCGGTTAGGGAGCTGCTGGCTCTGCCCGGTATCGGAGACTATACCGCCGGCGCCATTGCCTCGATCGCGTATGACCAGCCGGCTCCGGCGGTTGATGGTAATGTATTGCGGGTAACTGCCAGGTTATTGGCGGATGATACGAATATTTTGCTGCCGCAGATGAAAAAGCGGATCACCGCTTATATGCAGGGGCTGATGCCGGAAAACGGCAGCGGAGACCTGAACCAGGCGCTGATGGATCTGGGAGCGTTGGTTTGTCTGCCCGGGAAGCCGAATTGTCAGAGCTGTCCGCTGACTGAGTTTTGTGAGGCCAGACGCAGCGGACGCGCTGAGGAATTACCGGTGCGGGAAAAGGATACTTCCAAGAAAGTGGAAGAGAAAACCATTTTGGTGATTCAGTCGGGAGACCGTTATTTGATCTATAAACGACCGGTCAGGGGTCTGCTGGCCGGCCTTTATGGTCTGCCGGAGCTGGCCGGACATAAAGATGAGCGGGCCGTCAAGGCGGCCCTGGAAAAAGAAGGACTATTGCCGCTGGCCATTTGGCCGCTTCCGGCTGCCAAGCATGTTTTTACACATAGAGTCTGGCAAATGATCGGCTTTTTTGTTAAAATGGAAATAGAGACAGATTTTCCGGGGTCGCAGTCCGGCCTTTGGGTAACGAAAGAGGAGCTGGCAGCCCATTATCCGATCCCCGAAGCCTATCGGGCTTACAGACAGTGGCTGGAGGCGCCGGAGCAAATTCAGAAGGGTGGTATTTTATTATGAAATTATTATCAGTGGCAATTCCCTGCTACAACTCGATGGACTACATGGATCGCAGTATCGAATCCGTGCTGAAAGGCGGAGAGGAAGTTGAGATTATCATCGTGGATGACGGTTCGGTGGATGATACCGGCTTGATCGCGGATAAATACGCCTCGAAATATCCGAATATTATTAAGGCTGTGCATCAGCCGAACGGCGGTCATGGTGAGGCGGTCAATACCGGCCTGAAGCATGCCACCGGGAAATACTTTAAGGTGCTGGACAGTGATGATCGCCTGGACGAAAAAGCGCTGTTAAAGGTATTGGATACCATTCGCGGCTGGGAACAGTCGGCGACCATCGTCGATATGCTGGTTTGTAATTTTGTTTATGACAAGCAGGGGGCGACGCGTAAAAAACGCATGAGCTATCAGAAGGCTTTCCCGCAGAACAAGGTGTTTACCTGGGATATGACATCATCGCTGAAGCGTGGTCAGTACATCCTGATGCACTCGGTCATCTATCGTCGTGAGCTGCTGCTGGCCTGCGGTCTGGAACTGCCGAAGCACACCTTCTATGTGGATAATATCTTTATCTTCCAGCCGCTGCCGAGCGTTAATACCCTGTATTATATGGATGTTAACCTCTATTGGTATTTTATCGGCCGTGAGGATCAGTCGGTCAACGAAAAGGTGATGATCGGGCGTATCGATCAGCAGATTCGTGTCAATAAGCTGATGATCGATCAATATGAGCAGATGCGTGAGCATATTAACAGCAAGAGACTTGATCGTTATATGTTAAGCTATCTGGAGATCATCACAGCGGTAACCAATATATTGGCCATTCGTTCCAAGCTGGATGAAAACATGGTCAAAAAGGATGAACTGTGGCGTTACCTGGAAGAGCATTCGCCGGTGGCCTACCAAAAGATCCGCGGCGGACTGATCGGCCGTTTCTTCCATATTCCGGGGAAGAAGGGCCTGTTCCTGGCCAACGCCATTTACACGGTATATCGGAAGCTTTATGGCTTTAACTAAGATGAATCAGGAGCTGTTATCCGCCCTTTCGGTGGTGACAAAGGAGGAACAGACCATTCTCGATACCCATGGAGGGATTGATGAAGGGCTGTATTTCAGGGAGAATGAGCTGGTGATCGACAGCCGCAAGCTGCTCAGCAAAGGGCGGCTGATCGAGATACGGCCGCATACCCGTTTTGTTCATTTTCCGCCGCATCGGCATAATTATATAGAAGTGATCTATATGTGTCGGGGCATCACCACCCATATTTTGGATGGTACTGAACTGGTGTTGGAGGCCGGAGATCTGCTGTTTCTCAATCAACATACCAAGCAGGAAATTCTTCCGGCCGGGCTGGATGATATCGCCGTTAACTTTATTATCCTGCCGGAATTTTTTCAGCCGGCCTTTTCCATGATCTCCATGGAGGAAAGCCTGTTGCGTTCCTTTCTGATGGATGCTTTGCTGGAGAAAAACGGTCAGTATTCCTACCTGCGTTTTCAGGTGGGAGAGGTGCTTCCGGTGCAGAACCTGATCGAAAATATGATCTGGACTTTGTTTTACGAGCATTCAAACAAACGGCGCAGCCAGCAGCTGACTATGGGACTGCTGCTGCTGGAGCTGGTCAATCATATGGATAAGATGCAGACCGGTATCGGCGGCTATGATCGCGAGTTGATCGGCGCCAGCCTGAATTATGTGGACGAGCATTATCGTGACGGCAGCCTGGCCGGCTTGGCCGAGCTATTGTCGGTAGATTTGATCTGGCTTAGCAAGGAGATCAAAAAGCGTACCGGCAAGACTTATAAAGAACTGCTGCAGACCCGTCGTCTGGAGCAGGCAATTTACCTGCTGGAGACCAGCCTGTTATCGGTTGAGGATATCACCCGGGCCATCGGTTATGATAATAAGAGTTATTTTTACCGTTTGTTTGAGCGCCGTTTCGGCTGTCGGCCGGCCGAGTACAGAAAAAAGCATCGCCTGATCAATGGCAAATAAGGACACTGTTTTAATCAAATAGGGTCCTTATTTTTTTGTCCCGGATATCATATACTGGACTTACTACATGATGCTTGGATGCTTGCAGGATAGCGGTCAGGCATATATCAGAACAGAGTCGGTTCATGGATAACAGACAGCCCGGAAGCGGCCGTCGGCGTTAAAGGAGGACAATATGTCAATAGCGGAATGTTACGAATCAGCCAAGCAAATATATGCAAAATGGGACATTGATACAGAGGCCGTGCTGGAAACCCTGGCGAAGGTACCTGTATCAGTACATTGTTGGCAGGGGGATGATGTCGGTGGGTTTGATCATGAGGGAAGTCTGTCAGGCGGAATCCAGACGACCGGCAACTATCCGGGTAAGGCAACCACACCGCAGCAGCTGATGGATGACTTTGATCAGGCGATTGCTCTGGTGCCGGGCACCAAGAAGCTGAACCTGCATGCCAATTATGCCATCTTCGACACAGGAGAGTGGGTTGATAGAGATGCGCTGGAGCCGAAGCATTTTGCACCGTGGGTAGCCTATGCTAAAGAAAGAGGCTTGGGTTTAGACTTTAACCCGACCTTTTTTGCACATCCGAAGTCTGCTGTCGGAACTCTGACCAGTACCGAGGAAGAAATTCGGGCTTTTTGGATCAGACACGGTCAGGCCTGTCTGCGCATCTCGGAATACTTTGCCAATGAGACCGATATTCCCTGTGTTATGAACATCTGGATTCCGGATGGCTTTAAGGATATTCCGGCTGATCGACTCGGCCCGCGAGCCAGATATATGGATTCTCTGGATCAGATCCTGAGCATTGACTATGACCGTTCCAAGGTATTGGTTTGTATCGAATCCAAAGTCTTCGGCATCGGTTTGGAGTCATATACCGCCGGTTCCGCTGAGTTTACCGGCAACTATGTGATGACTAAAGAGGGAACCATCCCCCTAATGGATAACGGTCATTATCATCCGACCGAGATGGTATCGGATAAAATCGCCTCCATGCTGCTGTTCCATGAAAAGCTGGCTCTTCATGTGACCCGTCCGGTACGTTGGGACAGTGATCATGTAGTTCGCTTTGATGATGAAACCAAAGAGATCTGTAAGGAAATTGTAAGCAACGGCGCTCTGGATCGCGTTTTCCTGGCTACCGACTTCTTCGATGCCAGCATCAATCGCATCGCCGCCTGGGTGATCGGGCTGCGCAATGTACAGAAGGCCTTATTGGCCGGCCTGCTATTGCCGCATGCCAAGCTGAAGGAATTACAGGATGCCCGGAAATTCACCGAACTGCTGATGTTGCAGGAGGAGCTGAAAACCTACCCGATGGGAGCAGTTTGGGATATGTACTGTGAGCGTGCCGGTGTGCCGGTTCAGGAGAGCTGGTATGAGGTGGTTCGTAAGTACGAAGAGGAAGTATTAAGTAAGAGAGGCTGATAAGTCGGTATATCATGTTCAGAAATGAGATTTAATATGAAACTCTGTAGCAGTAAGAAAGTTGGTTAGAGGAGGAGCTCAGGTGGCTGATTATATCCTGGAATTAAAAGATATCACAAAGATTTTCCCCGGTGTCAAAGCGCTGAACAACGTATCCTTTTCTTTAAAGAAGGGCGAGGTTCACGCATTGATGGGAGAAAATGGAGCCGGAAAATCGACCTTTATCAAGGTTATTACCGGTGTTCATAAGGCCGAAGAAGGAGAGATGTATCTGGATGGCAAGAAGGTGGATTTCAGAGGACCGCATGATGCGCAGGCAGCCGGTATCGCCGCCGTATATCAGCATCCGACCTCGTATCCGGATCTGACAGTTACGGAGAATATCTTTATGGGGCATGAGATCATCCGTCACGGCGTGATCCGGTGGAAGGAAATGCATCGTGAGGCGCAGGCCCTGCTGGACCAGCTGCAGGCTGAGTTTAAACCGACGGTTGAGATGGGAACCTTAAGCGTGGCGGAACAGCAGATGGTGGAGATCGCCAAAGCCTTATCGACCCATGCTAAGATCATCATTTTGGATGAGCCGACAGCGGCCCTGACCAAGAATGAATCCGAGAAACTGTACAGCATCGTTGACAGACTGCGAGAAGAAGGTGTTTCGATTATCTTTATTTCGCATCGTTTTGAGGACATGTATCGACTGGCCAGCCGTGTTACGGTCTTTCGTGATTCGCAGTATATCGGCACCTATGACGTGGACGGTATCACAAATGCCGATCTGATCAAAGCCATGGTCGGTCGTGAAATCAATGATCTTTTTCCGAAGCCGGAGGTGAAGCTTGGGGAGGAAGTATTGCGGGTAGAGAAGCTGAGTCGTATCGGCTACTTTAAAAATGTGTCTTTTTCGGTGAAGGCGGGAGAGATCCTCGGCCTGACCGGTCTGGTCGGAGCCGGACGTACGGAGGTGGTACAAAGCATCTGCGGAATCACCCGTCCGGACAGCGGTCATATTTATCTGGAAGGTCGTGAGATACAAATCAAAAAGCCGGTAGACGCGCAGAATCAGGGTATCGTCCTGCTGCCGGAGGATCGTCAAAAAGAAGGATTGATCTTAAGCTGGGGGCTGGGGGACAATGTTATGCTGTCGACCATGAAAAAATATGCCAAAGCCGGCTTTAATGCTGTAAAGAAGGAGCGAGAGATTGCCAGGCAGTTATTGGAGGATGTGGATACCAAGGCGGTGACCATCTTTGACCCGGCCTATTCTTTATCCGGCGGCAATCAGCAGAAGGTAGTAGTAGCCAAGGCCCTCGGTCAGGATAAGAAGGTCATCATCATGGATGAACCGACCAAGGGGGTAGATGTCGGCGCTAAGGCGGAAATTTATCAGATCATGGGAGAACTGGCCAAGGAAGGTTATGCCATCATCATGATTTCATCGGAGATGCCGGAGATCCTCGGTATGGCCGACCGTATTGTCGTGATGTGCAATGGCCGAGTGACCGGAGAATTAATGAGAGAAGAAGTAACACAGGAGGCCATTCTGGAATTGGCCATGGTAAATAGTGGGAAGGGGGGAAAGGAATGAAAGAAAAAAAGAGTTTGTGGAAGACCCTGACGGCTTCCCGTGAAGCCAGCCTGCTGATCGTTCTGATCCTCTTATGTGCGGCTATTTCTATTAAGAGCCCGGCCTTCCTGACCTTTAAGTCTATCACCGATATGCTGAAAAACAATGCGGTTGTTATGATCATGGCCCTCGGTATGCTGAGTGTTTTGCTGATCGGCGGTATCGATATCTCGATCATGTCGACTTTGGCTTTATCCGGTATGATCATCGGTATGCTGGCCAAGTATAAGGTTGTGACATCGACGCCGATATTGTTTGCGATCGCCATCGCCGTCGGTATCCTCTGCGGTGCTGTGGTCGGTCTGACAGCTGCCTACGGTCGGGTGCTTCCGATCATCGCTACCATGGGCTTTATGTATATCTACCGCGGTCTGGCTTATATCATCAGCAATAGCGAGTGGGCCAGTGCCGATAACCTGGGCTCCTTTAAGGACTTTGGTACCGGCCGACTGTTTGGCGTTTATTATGTCATCTGGGTAGCGCTTGTGATCTATATTGTATTCTATGTCGTGATGAAATGGACCCGTATCGGCCGACAGGTCTATGCTGTCGGCAGCAATAAGGAAGCGGCTCTGATCTCAGGTATCAATACCAAGCGTGTGACTTTTCTGGTCTATACGGTAATGGGTACGCTGGCCGGTCTGGGCGGCGCACTGGCGGTTTCGATCTATGCATCGGCCCAGCCGAATATGCTTTACGGAAAAGAAATGGATGTGATCGCAGCCTGCGTCATCGGCGGTGTCAGCATGTCCGGCGGTCGTGGCTCGGTTCTCGGAGCGCTGATGGGTTCGATCATTCTGGCAGTTATCGCCAAGGCTTTGCCGCTGGTGGGAATTGATTCTATCGCCCAGAATACTGTAAAAGGTGTGATTATTATGTCTGTTGTGATCTTAAATGTAATCGCGCAGCTGATGATGGAGAAGAATGTCAGAAAAGAAAGGGAGATGTAGCATGGCTGGAAAATCCGGAAGAAGTATCGCCAACCGGCCGGAGAAGTCACTGAAAAAGATGCTTCTCAGCTGGGAAGGGATGCTGGTACTCATTTTTGCGATTGTACTCGTTTTTTGCAGAAGCATTTCACCGAACTTTACCGTTCAGAATATCATTCGTGAGATGCCGAAATATGTAACCGAAATCTTCATTATGCTGGCCATGGCCTATATCCTGATTATGGGTGAAATCGACATCTCGGTCGGTGCGACGGTGTGTTTATCTGCTACGCTGGCCTGTCTTGGCACCAATCAGGGCCTGTCTTTTCCGATCGTGATTCTGATCGGGCTGATTGCCGGCTTGGTTTGCGGCCTGCTCAACGGCTTGATTCTGACTACCTTTACCGGACTGCCGCCGATGATCGTCACGCTGGCAACACAGATCATTTACCGTGGGATCGCCGAGATCGTACTTGGCAGCGGCGGATCAATTTCTTTGAAGAATAATAAGGGCTTTCGGATGCTGGCCGGAAAGATCGGCATCATCCCCTATATCTTTTATGTGGTCGTGCTTCTGGCCGTTATATTTGCGGTGGTGCTGGCCAAGACGACCTTTGGCCGCAGTGTTTATGCCATCGGCTCGAATCGTCTGGCAGCTTATTATGCCGGTGTTCCGGTACAACGCATTCGTCTGATTCTGTACAGTGTGATCGGTTTGATGTCCGGACTGGCAGCCCTTTTCCTGGTATCCTCGCTTTACGGTGCGAATACCACCACCGGCAGCGGTTTTGAAATGGACGCCATAGCTATGGCTGTGTTCGGCGGAATTTCTACAGCCGGCGGCAAGGGGCGTTTGGCCGGCGGTATTATCTCGGCTGCCATTATCATTTGTCTGCGAATCGGCCTGGGACAGGTTAATATGAACCCGCAGTTGATTTTGGTCATTCTCGGCATCCTGTTGATTTTGGCGGTACTGCTGCCGAATATCAGCGCAGATCTGAAGGCTAAAAGAAAGGTCGCTTCAACCAAGGCGTAAATCGGTTGATGACATATACAAACATTATTCATGAAGCAAACTAAAAAACAAGGAGGAAACATTCATGAAGAAGAGAGTATTAAGTTTAGCGGTATTAGCAGTTATGGTCGGCTCGATGCTGATGGGCTGCGCTAAGGGAGGAAACTCCACAAAGAGTACAGGGACTACCGCAGACAGCACCAAGAGTGAGGGGACCAAGACAACCGACGGCAAGAAGAAATATGCCATCGTAACTAAGGCGACCGGAAATCCGTATATGGAAAAGTCGGCCGAAGGTTTCAAGGAAGTGATCGAGAAGGCCGACGGAGAGGCTGTTATAAAGCATCCGGAAGCTGCCACCGCGGATGCACAGGTATCCGTTATCCAGTCTTTGATCTCTCAGGGTGTAGATTCTATTGCTATCGCCGGTAATGATGCAAATGCATTACAGGCCGCTTTGGAGGATGCCATGAAGGCCGGTATCAAGGTTTCCGCCTTTGACTCAAATGTAAATGCCGACAGTCGTCAGGTGTTTGCAAATCAGGCCGGTGTACAGGAAATCGGTCAGACGCTGATGGATGCCGTGATGGACATTACCGGTGGTGAAGGTCAGTGGGCGATTCTGTCCGCCACATCACAGGCTACCAACCAGAACGCATGGATCGATGCCATGAAAGAAATCATGAAGGACAGCAAGTACTCAAAGCTAGAGCTGGTAGAAGTGGCTTACGGTGATGATGAGCCGCAGAAATCCACCGACCAGACACAGGCGCTGTTACAGAAATATCCGAAGCTGAAAGTGATCTGTGCACCGACCACCGTTGGTATCAATGCGGCTGCCAAGGTATTACAGGATGAAAAATCTCATGTGAAACTGACCGGTCTCGGTCTGCCGTCCGAAATGGCCGAATACATCGGTGCTGACGATGCTCACTCCTGCCCGTATATGTATCTGTGGAATCCGATCGAACTGGGAAGATTGGCAGCCTACACATCCATCGCTTTGGTAGACGGCACCATCACCGGTAAGGAGGGCGATGCTTTCAAGGCTGGCGATATGGGCGACTATAAGGTCGTAGCGGCCAGCGACGGCGGAACCGAGATTATCCTCGGCGCACCGTTTAAGTTTGATTCCAAGAATATTGCAGAGTGGAAGGATGTATATTAAAAAATGATCGTTCGCAAAGGCTTTAAAATGTATTTGAATCCCGGCATGGAAGAGGAATACAAGAGACGCCACGATAAGCTTTGGCCCGAGATGCGCAGGATGATCCATGAATATGGCGGACGACATTACTCCATTTTTCTGGATCGCGAGACCAATACTTTATTCGGTTATATCGAACTGGAGGATGAGGAGAAGTGGAGCCGGAGTGCCGAAACAGCGATCTGTCGTAAATGGTGGGATTACATGGCCGATATCATGGCTGTGAATCCGGACAACAGTCCGATCAGCACAGATCTGGTGCCGCTGTTTTATCTGGACTGAGAAACGTCTTTCATTTAAATGCCGGCATATTTGTATAGGTCACAAGAGTTGTCTGTCTGAAAGGTGGACAACTCTTTTATTTTACGGTATTATCTTTCATAGTCGGAAAACATGACGGTGATAGAGTTGTCTGACAATAAGATACAGAGGATATACACAATGAAGAGATACAAGGTAAAGGAATTGGTGCTCGCCTTCATGTTGGGCGCGAGCCTCTGGTCGTTTGGCCGGATAACAGCCCGGGCCGGCAGCTGGGAATATCGGCCGGCAGAAGATACATATTACTATAAAGAGAAGCAGGGCTATGTGACAAACCGCTGGGTCGGCGCCTATTATTTGAAGAAGGACGGGCGGATGGCAAAAAACGAATGGATCTATGACCCGGCTTATCGTTCCTGGTATTACCTGCGAGCGAACGGATCATATGCCAGAAATGAGTGGATCAGCCATTACTATCTGAAGAAAGACGGTAAGATGGCAAAGAATGAGTGGTTCTATGACCAAAACTATGCGGCCTGGTATTACCTGTTGGCCAACGGTCGATTTGCCAGAAATCAATGGATCGATAATCGTTACTATATGAAACCGAACGGTAAAATGGCCTGTCTGGAATATCTCAGCCTTCCATCCGGGAATACAGTCGTTGACTGGTATTTCGGAAGCACCGGGGCAGCCTATAATACAGCTTCCGGGTTGCAGGCAAAGGATCTGCAGGAGCTGACAGCTACTGAGGTGATCGAGCGGGTCGGCCCACTGTTTACACAGGATCAAAAGCAGACCGGTATTCTTGCTTCGATTTCGTTGGCTCAGTTTATTCTGGAATCCGGCTACGGAAAAAGCGAGCTGGCTGTTAATGCTAATAATTGTTTTGGTATGAAGACCTACTTGTCCGGGAATACCTGGGACGGCAGCAGTTGGGACAGTGTTTCTCAGTATGTGAAGAAAACATCGGAGGAGACAGCGGGGAACCCGCCGCAGATCATTTCTATTACGGCAGCTTTTCGTCGGTATCCGTCGCTTGCACTTTCGATCAAAGATCACAGCGCCTATCTGCTGGGAGCGATTGGCGATCATGGCGGGCTTCGTTATGCCGGTCTGAGTGGTGAAACAGATGCCAGACGAGCGGCGACTATCATCAAAGCAGGAGGTTATGCAACTTCCTCCACCTATGTGGATGTGCTCTGCGAGCTGATCGACAGATGGAACTTGAGTCGCTTTGATGCAAAATGATTATTATCAGATAAATAGGCTGTTTTTTTTGCCGGAGCAGATAACTTATAAAATTATCTGCTCCGGCTTTTTCAATTCGCGGAATTTTTCTTTTGGGATCAAAAGTAGTGTTTTTTCATGAAAAATGACAGATATAAACAGTTATTTTATACAACTGGAAAACAATAATAGAAATTGAAAGACATTTTTAAAAGTATTGCAATAATACTCCGGAAGTGCTATGATATAGCTAGATAAAAAAAGGGAGACAAAAAGAAACACCACAAAGAAGAAAGAGGTGAAAAACATGTTGAACTTTAATCTCGGAAGATATAAAAATGGAGACAGTGCTTAAACCGATGCGATATCAGTTCACCGAACTGTCGGTGAAAAAGGTGCTTCTGTCTGGAGAAACACTAATTTAGCAGACATGGATGAAAAGGTATCCATAAAGAATTGTTGATATTCGCTCGGTTATATTCAAAAACCGGATTGATCCGCCAAAAGAAAAAGCATTCAAGGTGACCGTATATTATATATAGAGACGGCGAGGTCTGTGAGACAAATTGAAGTAGAGCGGGCGGATGATCCGAAGACAACTGAATAAGAAGCGATACATATAGAGTGAATGAAATAATTCTCTGTTCACGCAACAGAATCGAAAAAATATTAGAGAGGGACTATTTATAAACGGATTATAAATGGTCTCTCTTTTTAAATATAATGGGTGATAGAGATGATAGTGTGGAAAACAGTAACTGCGTTCATCTCGCTTACCGAATGGCATGAAAATCCTCCGGATATAAGAACAGATGACAGCCGGCCGCCAGAATAAAGGCGATCACCACATCGAAGATCGAATGCTGCTTGATCAGCATGGTGGACAGTACGATCAGAACCGTCAGTACCCAGGAGCCGTAGTACACCGGGCGTTTACTGCGCAGCTTTTGGCAGTGGTAGACGGTGGACATACAGGCCAGCGTATTATATACGTGGATGCTCGGGAATAGGTTGGTCGGTGTATCCTTGCTGTAGATCCACAGCACCAGCCGGGAAAAAATATCATCCTGCAGGATATTCGGCCGCAGCTGATGGATATTCGGATACAGCATTGACAGTATCACGAAGATACTCATGCCGATGCCCAGATATAGACTGAAGCGGATGAATTCGTGGCGGTCATTTCCCATGGTATAAAGATAGACAGCGGCCACAAAGAAAAACCACAACAGATAGGGAACGCTGAAAATCGGGATAAAGGGCAGGGCGTGGTCGATCGGCAGATCCACCACGTGATAGGTGGTGAATTTGTAATGCTCCAGAAAATAAAAGGCAACACAATAAGCCGCCATATACAGGAGGCTCGGAATACAATATGGATTATACCGCAGTGTTCTGCGGATCAAGGCTTTGATGGAGTGCATATAACCTCCCGGATAAACGACTGGCCATTTGTGGCTGAAGAGCTGCCTGATTGAAGTGATTTTTAGTATAGCATACAAAAAATAACAGAACAATCCCGTTTATGAAACTCACTTGCGATGTGTTATTGCAGATGCCCGGAAAGTATGATAAAATCCAATCATACGAACAACTTAGGAGGTGAGTGCCATGAAACACATTAAGACATTAAACACACAGACACTGCAGACCACCATGAAGAAAGGCGGTTGCGGCGAGTGCCAAACTTCCTGCCAGTCGGCTTGTAAGACTTCCTGCACAGTGGGAAATCAGACTTGTGAGCAGGTGAAGAGATAACATAAACGGTTATCAAGTACCCGATGGCATGACTATCGGGTACTTTTTTCGTGAAACGATCAGCCCGTTGATCTGCAAAGCGGGTCGCATGCAGCGGTGCTTTTGAGAAGCTTAGGGGATAGAGAGGAGATCATCCGAAACAATGGTTCATTTATATAAAAGCAATGAGTATCATATCGTTCTGGACGTGAACAGCGGCTCGATCCATGTGGTTGAGGCGTTGGCCTTTGATGTCATCGGACGTCTGGAAAAAGGAGAAACAGCCACCCAGATTCATGCTGCTCTGGATGCGGTATATTCGGCGGCAGAGATTGATGAGTGCCTGGCAGAGGCCGAAGCGCTGAAGCAGGAGGGCAAGCTTTTCACAGAGGATATTTACGAACAGTATATTGAGGAGCTGGGCAAGAAGCGTGAAACCGTGGTCAAGGCGCTCTGCCTGCATATCGCCCATGACTGTAACCTGGCCTGTAAATACTGTTTTGCCGAAGAGGGTGAGTATCATGGCCGGCGGGCGTTGATGAGTTATGAAACGGGCAAGCAGGCATTGGATTTTCTGGTGGCAAATTCCGGCAAAAGACGGAATCTCGAGGTAGACTTTTTCGGTGGGGAGCCGTTAATGAACTGGCAGGTCGTAAAGGATTTGGTGGCTTACGGCCGCAGTCTGGAGGAGGCGAACGGCAAACGCTTCCGCTTTACCCTGACCACCAATGGGGTGTTATTAAATGATGAGGTGATGGAATTTGCCAACCGTGAAATGGATAATGTGGTCTTGAGCATTGACGGCCGCCCGGAAGTCAATAATCAGATGCGGCCGTTCCGAAACGGAAAAGGCAGCTATGAACTGATCATTCCGAAGTATCAAAAATTTGCTGACAGCCGGAATCAGGAAAAGTATTATGTTCGCGGCACCTTCACACATTATAATAAGGACTTTGCCAAGGATGTGCTGCACCTGGCGGATCTTGGCTTTGAACAGATTTCGGTCGAGCCGGTGGTGGCTGAGGAGCATGAGGATTACGCCATTCGTCCGTCTGACCTGCCGGAGCTGTTCGAGGAATATGATCGTCTGGCCAAGGCCATTATCGAGCGTCGGCGGGCCGGTAAGCCGTTTAACTTTTTCCACTTTATGATCGATCTGACCGGCGGGCCCTGTGTGGCCAAACGTCTGTCCGGCTGCGGGTCGGGTACCGAATATCTGGCGGTGACGCCGTGGGGAGATCTGTATCCCTGTCATCAGTTCGTCGGCCAGGATGAATTTAAGCTGGGCGATATCTGGAAGGGCGTAGAACGTACCGATATCTGTCAGACCTTTAAGGAATGTAATGTATATGCCAAGCCGGATTGTATGAACTGCTTTGCCAAGTTTTACTGCAGCGGCGGCTGCGCGGCCAACTCACAGAAGTTCCACGGTTCGATTCATAACACCTACCATGTCGGCTGTGAGCTGGAGCGCAAACGCGTCGAGTGCGCCATTATGATTCAGGTGGATGAGGCAATGCAGGCGGCCGAAGGAGCAGTATGAGAGAAAAGCGCTGGCGATTGGCGAAGGCAGATGGAGATTATATAGGTATCGGCAAGCATCTCGGTGTGGATCCGCTGCTGGTCAAGCTGATGATGAATCGAGGACTGACGGATGCGGCAAAGATGAAACGCTATCTGCAAACAGATGGTTTTGCTCCGGCTGATCCATTTTTATTCCAAGATATGGAGAGGCTGGTCACGACTTTGCTGGAAAAACGGGCTGCCGGACGGAAGATTCGCATCCTGGGGGATTATGATATCGATGGCGTTTGTGCCTCCTATATCCTGCATCAGGGGCTGCGCCGGTTGGGCTTTTCGGCTGATGTGGAGATTCCGGATCGCATCCTGGATGGTTATGGGATCAATGAGGAGCTGGTCAAGCTGGCCGCTGCGGAAGGTGTCGATACCATGCTGACCTGTGACAACGGTATTGCGGCCGGTAAGGCGATTAGGCTTGGCAACCGCCTGGGACTGACCATGCTGGTGACCGATCATCACCAGATTCCGGCGGATGAAAACGGAGAACAGATACTGCCGGCGGCGTCAGCCGTGATCAATCCGCATCGAAAGGATTGCCGCTATCCGTTTAAGCCGATCTGCGGCGCCATGGTCGCCTGGCATGTGATTCGGGCTTTGTATCTTAGCTTGCGGGAAACGGAACCAAAGCTGCGGGAAGCTGCCGATCTGCCGCAGCTTTGGCCGGATCTGCTGATGTTTGCCGCCTTGGCTACGGTTGGAGATGTGATGAAGCTAAACGGAGAAAACCGTTCGGTTGTACAGGCCGGTTTGCAATTGATGCGTACGGTGCCGCAGCTTGGACTGGACAGTCTTCTGCAGGTACAGGGCATTGAGAAAAATAGTCTAAATGTCTATCATCTGGGCTTTGTGATCGGGCCCTGTCTGAATGCCGGCGGTCGTCTGGATACGGCCAAGCGGTCATTGGCCATGCTGGAAAGTACAGTGCCGTCCAAGGCACTGGCAGCGGCTGAGGCATTGGCAGGGCTGAATGAAGAGCGAAAAGACATGACCGGAAAATTCACGGATATAGGGCTTCGGCAGGCGGAGCAGAGTACGGCGGATGTGTTGGTGATCTACCTGCCGGACTGCCATGAAAGCATTGCCGGTATCGTGGCCGGGCGAATCCGTGAATATACCTATAAGCCGACCTATGTGGTGACTAAAAGCGGAGAAGGGCTGAAAGGCTCCGGCCGGTCGGTGCCGGGCTATTCCATGTTTGACGCCCTCTGTCGCTGTGATCGTTTCCTGCAGAAATACGGCGGGCACCCGATGGCGGCCGGCTTTTCCTTACCTGAGAAGGAACTGGAAGGCTTTCGAGCCGCGCTTGAGGCGGATGCCAGCGGACTGGATTATGATCGTATTGAGACTGTCACAGTGGACAGCCTTTTGCCGATTCCCTATATCACAGAGGAACTGATCGGTCAGTTGGAGCGGTTGGAGCCGTTCGGAAACGGAAATCCGAAGCCTGTCTTCGGTATCAAAAGGGCCGTCTGCAGTCAGGCTCGGCTGGTTGGGGCGGCCGGGTATCTGAGATGTCAGGTGGAGGATGGTTATGGAGGACGATGTCAGGCCATCTGCTTTATGGAGCAGGAGCGGCTGCGAGAGCAGATTTGCTGCCGCTATTCGCCAGAAGATTACGAACGGTTTATCAGTGGGCGCCTTCGTTTGCAGCTGCATTTGACAGTTTATCCGCGGCTAAATACCTTTCGCGATATGACCACAGTTCAATTGCAGATTACAGATGTAAAAGCGTAAACAAACTAATATACATTTTGTAAAAATCGACTTGCAAAATGAAAAAAATACGTCTATGATACAAATAGACATGACAAGGAAGGGAGACCAGTCATTATGAAGAAAATTGAAGATTTTATCACCGATATTCCGGACTTTCCGGAGGAAGGAATCATTTTTCGGGATATCACGACTGTCTTACAGGATCCGGAGGGCTTGCAGCTGGCCATCAGCCGGATGCAGTCATTCATTAATCCGGACGAAGTGGATGTCATCGTCGGAACCGAATCAAGAGGTTTTATCTTTGGCGTGCCGATCGCTTACAATTTGAAAAAAGCCTTTGTGCCGGTACGCAAACGCGGCAAGTTGCCGCGGGAAACTGTGTCTATGCGTTACGATCTGGAATACGGCAGCGCCGAAATCGAGATGCACAGAGACTCGATCAAGCCGGGGCAGAAGGTTGTTTTAGTGGATGACCTGATCGCCACCGGCGGCACCATTGCAGCCAGTATCGAGTTGATTGAGAGCCTTGGCGGTATCGTCGTAGGCTGTGTCTTTTTACTAGAGCTGGCCGGCTTGGACGGCCGAAAAAAGCTGGCCGGTTATCGTGTCGATGCGGTTAAGATTTATGAGGGAAAATAAAACAGCGGGTCAAATCTGATCGGCTGAATTTGAGAGAATGAGAAAGGGAAAATATGCAAGCACTTGAGATATATCAGGAATGGCTTAGGGAGTCATTCTTTGATAGCCAAACCAAGGCCGAGTTGCGCCTTTTAGCAGCTGATGAGGCCGAGATAGAAGATCGTTTTTATAAAGACCTTGACTTTGGGACCGGCGGTATGCGCGGACGGATGGGAGCAGGTACAAATCGGATCAACGTCTACACGGTACGTAAGGCAACTCAGGGACTGGCCAATGATATATGTTTAAAAAAAGAAGAAAGCAAGGGTGTGGTCATTGCATTTGACTCACGAAAGAACTCAGACCTTTTTGCCAGAGAGGCTGCCGGCGTGCTGGCGGCCAACGGCATCCGGGCCTATCTCTTTCCGAGTCTGCGTCCTACACCGTTGCTTTCTTTTGCTGTCCGATATTTGCAGGCCGCGGCAGGTATCGTTATTACAGCCAGTCATAACCCGCCGGCCTATAACGGTTATAAGGTATACGGTTCGGACGGAGCGCAGATCACTGCGCCGAGAGACAGGGAGATCATCGAGCAGGTCAGAGCGGTACGTTCACAGGCTGAGGTGAAATGGCTGGATGAAACGACTGCCCGTGAGAGCGGACTGCTAAGAGATGTACCGGCTGAGGTGGATGAGGCATATTATGCGGCGGTCAAAGCTCTGCTGCTGGATCCGGTCATGGTGAACGACAATGCGGACAAGCTGACCATCGTTTATTCGCCGTTGCACGGCGCCGGCTATCAGCCGGTGCTGCGGCTTTTGGCCGATCTGGGATTTGTGGATCTGCATGTTGTGCGGGAGCAGGCTGAACCGGACGGAGATTTCCCGACTGTGGACAGTCCGAATCCGGAGGACGGCAGAGCCTTTGCCCTGGCATTGGAGCTGGCCGGACAGGTGAAGGCGGATGTGGTATTGGCCACCGACCCGGATGCCGACAGACTCGGTGTCTATGCACCGGAGATGCTGGCAGACCGGGAGGCGGCCGCACAGCCGGAACCGACCTATCGACGTTTTACCGGTAATATGTCGGCTGTATTGGTGCTCGACTATATCTTGCGGAAACGCAGTGAGCAGCAAAGACTGCCGGAAAACGGTGCGGTATTGACGACCATCGTTTCAGGAAAGATGGGGGCGGTTATGGCGGCAGACTACCGATTACCGGTGTTTGAATCCCTGACCGGCTTTAAGTATATCGGCGAAAAGATCCATCGGTTTGAAGAAAACGGTCTATATGAATATGTTTTCGGTTTTGAAGAGAGCAATGGTTGTCTGATCGGTACATATGCCAGAGATAAGGATGCCGTATCGGCCGTGATGGCTGTCTGTGAGGTGGCGCTGGAAGCCAAGCTGGCCGGACATAGCCTTTGCCAGCGGATGGATGCGCTGTTTGAACATTATGGTTATTACAAGGAGGATCTGCTCAGTGTCACGCTGGAAGGGCAGAAAGGCGCTACCCTGATCAGGCAATTGCTGGAAGAAATCAGGCGACAGATTCCTATGCAGATCGGCGGATTACGGGTGCTGGAATTTCGTGACTACAGTGTTGACCGGTGTCAGGACATGCTGAGCGGTCAGTGTACACCGACCGGATTGCCGACATCGGATGTCCTGTATTTCAGGTTGGAACAGGGAGCCTGGTGCTGTGTTCGGCCGTCGGGCACGGAACCAAAGATCAAATTTTACCTCGGCGTGAAAGGAAACAGCGGGGAAGAAGCAGAACAAAGTCTAAAGAGCCTGAGAGAAGGCGTGGAGGCTTGGCTGCCAAACGCGTAATACACAGGCAGATGATCCGACAGATAAGCGGATCGGGTTGTTAATGAAAAGAGATGAGGGAGAGCTGAGTATGTCGATATTAAGATTACGTCCAAGTGGAAAAGATTATCTATGGGGGGGCCGCAGACTGATCGATGACTGGGGATATCAGACCGATGGCTCTGTTATGGCCGAGGCATGGGAACTGTCTACGCATCCGGACGGACCGTCTTTTGTATGCGGCGGAGACTTTGACGGTCAGACCTTTGCCGACTACCTGGCAACCAAAGGCCGATCGGTGCTCGGAACAAACTGCCGGCGCTTTGATGATTTTCCGATTTTGATCAAGCTGATCGACGCAAAGCAGAAGCTTTCTATTCAGGTGCATCCGGATGATGAGTATGCCGGCCGGACCGCCGGTCAATTTGGCAAGACAGAGATGTGGTATGTGCTGGATGCCGAAGAGGGCGCTTTTATTTACTACGGTTTTAAAGAAGAAATTTCGGAGGCTGAGTTTGAGCAGCTGATCCGTGACAATCGCCTGACAGAGGCGCTGCAGGCGGTGTCGGTGAAGACCGGAGATGCCTTTTTTATCGAGGCGGGAACCATACATGCCATCGGAGAAGGAATTTTAATCGCCGAGATCCAGCAAAACTCAAACTTGACCTATCGGGTATTTGATTACGGCCGTTTGGGAGCCGACGGACAGCCGCGCAAGTTGCATATCGAACAGGCTCTGGCGGTGACGCGCCGCGAACCGGCCGAAAATCATTGCCTGAGAAAGGGTGGGATTGCTGATTGTGATTTGTTTACGGTAGCATTATTAGAGTTGAATAAAAAGAGCCAAGCTCTCAAGCGGCTTTATGTAGGTGAAGACAGCTTCCTGAGCATTCTCGTGCTGGACGGTGAAGGAAGGCTGTGTCTTGGCGCGCAGGAGCAGCCGTTTATGAAGGGCGATAGCTTCTTTATCGAGGCCGGCAGCGGTGAAATGCTGCTGCAGGGGCAGGGGCGCTTTGTCCTGACAAGTATTCGGGAAGAACTGCCTTCGGTTCGTGTCGGTATCGATATCGGCGGAACGGATGTAAAGATCGGCTTGGTCAGTCCGAGCATGAAACTGATCGGCGAAGGTATCATTGCGACCCTGTCTGACAGTAGTCCGGAGGAGTTGGCCGATCGGATCACCGCAGAAGTACAGACCCTGCTGGCAGAGCATCATATACCGATGGAGAAGGTCGAAAAAGTCGGAGTCGGTGTGCCGGGTATGGTAGATCGGACGAGCGGCACCGTCATTTATTCCAATAATATCCCCTGGGTAGATGTACCGCTGGCCTCCTTACTGGAAGCGCGGCTTGGCCGACCGGTGGTAATCGCCAATGACGCGGACTGCGCGGCTCTTGGCGAGGTACTGTGCGGGCCGTCCGGAAGCTATCAAAACGGTTTGATGATTACACTGGGAACCGGTGTCGGCAGCGGGGTGATCTTAAACGGAGAACTTTTCGGCGGAGCCCTGCGCGGAGGCTGTGAATGCGGTCACATCGTTATCCATGCGAACGGTGAACCCTGTACCTGCGGACGGCGAGGCTGCTTTGAAGCATATGCCTCGGCAACAGCTTTGATTCGTGAAGGCAGAAAAGCGCTGGCGGCCGAGCCGAATGGCAGCATCGGCCGGTTGTGCGGCGGAGATGCAGAAAAGATCACGGCCAAGCTGGTTTTTGATGCGGCTGATGCGAAAGATCCGGCAGCGGTACGCATCGTTGAAAAATATATTTCTGATCTGGGCATCGGTCTTGTCAACCTGGTGAATATCTTTCGGCCGGAAGTGGTATTATTGGGCGGCGGTGTGTCAAGGCAGGGTGAGAGATTGTTGGCTCCGCTGCGCAAGATCCTGCAAAAAGACTGCTTTGGCGGGCAGTACGGCGAATGTCCGAGGGTAGCTGTGGCCGTACTCGGAAACTCGGCCGGTGTACTTGGAGCAGCCTGCCTGTAAAATTGCATAAAAATGATAGATCCATCTTGTGGGAAGTTTACAAATAGAAAGTTATCATGTAAAATATGTTGACGAATGGCGTTTACAAATGATAATATTCAGTTAACAAAGATGTGAACGAAATGTGAGGGGGATCATATGAAGGAAATGAAAAAGAAGCGTTTCGGGAGGCGTTGGAATCGAGATGATACCGAGCTGTCGCTGTTAGCGTTACCCGGCTTTATATGGTATATAGCATTCTGTTTTTTGCCGATGTTCGGTATCATTCTGGCATTTAAACAGTATCGTATAACGCCGGATAAAAGCTTTTTATACAGTTTGTTTACCAGCCCGACGGTCGGCTTCAAGAACTTTGAATTTTTCGTCAAATCGAAGATGATGTATGTGTTATTGCGAAACACTTTGTTGTATAACCTGTTGTTCATCATTCTGGGAATCGTGATTCCGGTGGCATTGGCCATTATGATCAACGAACTGCACAGCAGGAGACGGTCAAAGGTTTATCAGACCATGATGTTTTTCCCGTTTTTTATGTCATGGGTTGTTGTCAGTTATATTATGTATGCCTTTTTAAATGCCGACAGCGGTATCCTGAATCAGCTGTTTGCCGGTTTGAATCTGCCAAAGGTTAACTGGTATGCCACGCCAAAGCATTGGCCGCTGATCCTGACATTGACGAACATGTGGAAGGGTATGGGCTATGGTATGGTTGTTTACCTGGCCAGTATCACCGCCATCGACAAGAGTTATTATGAAGCGGCGGTGGTTGACGGAGCGACCAAATGGCAGCAGATCAAGTGTATTACCCTGCCGTTGTTAAAGCCGATCATCATTATCATGTTTATCCTGAACGTCGGCCGTATTTTCTATACGGACTTCGGTTTATTCTATCAGGTGACCAGAGAGATTCCGGGCAGTTTGGTGAATACGGTATCGACTATTGATACCTATGTATATCAGGCCCTGCGTAACGGTACTTCGATCGGAATGATCTCAGCCGTGACAGTCTTCCAGTCGGTATCCTGTTGTATCACGGTACTGTTGGCAAACTTTATCGTCAGACGGATCAGTCCGGAAGATGCATTGATCTGATAGGGGGAGAGGACATGCTAAAGAAGAAAAAAGGACAGGATCTTGATTTGATGGATTCGGTAACCGATTTTAATCGGGTCAAAAAAAGAACCAATGTCTTGCTGAATATTATTTTTATCTTATTAACACTGGCTTGTATCCTGCCGATCGTCCTGGTGCTGTCTGTATCCTTGACGGATGAAAAGGTACTGCGCGAATTTGGTTATCACCTGATTCCGAAAAAGCTGTCATTATCAGCCTACGCTTTCCTGGCGAGTGAGTGGAAGCTGATCGGCCGGGCCTTCGGTGTTTCGGCTATCGTGACTGTCATCGGTACGATACTCGGGGTGGCCATTACTACATCCTTGGGCTATGTATTATCCAGACCGAATTATAAGTTAAAGGGTTTGATTACCTATATCGTATTTATTCCGATGATCTTTAACGGCGGTATGGTGGCTTCTTATGTGGTCAATGTCAATGTACTGCATCTAAAGGACAGCATCTGGGCCATGATCTTGCCGCTGATGGTAAGCTCCTTTAACGTCATCATCTGTCGTTCGTTTTTCAGACAGAGTGTGCCGGATTCGGTCATCGAATCGGCCAAGATCGACGGGGCCAGTCAGCTGCGTATCTATACCGGTATCGTGCTGCCGCTGTCTAAACCGGTGGTGGCAACCATTGCGCTGTTCCTGAGCTTCGGTTACTGGAATGACTGGTTTATGGCATCCTTGTATATCTCGAACTCGAAGCTGATACCGATCCAGACTCTGCTTATGAACATGCAGAAGAATATCGAATACATCGCAAAAAATCCGGCGGCCGGCGTATCCTTGCAGCAATATATTGCAAACATGCCAACGGAAGGGGTGCGAATGGCAGTTGCGATTCTGGTTATCCTGCCGATCGCCTGTGCTTATCCGTTCTTCCAGAAATACTTTATTTCCGGATTAACCATTGGAGCTGTAAAAGGCTAAGCTTTTTATAAATAAAAATATTAATGAAATTTTGGGAGGTAAAAGAAATGAAGAAAAGATGGATTGCACTGACTTTAGTGGCTATGACCATGACAGGCCTTTTGGCCGGCTGCGGCCAGAAGAAGGCAGACACCACCAAAAGCGGTACAAAATCTGAAGCGGATGCCGGAAAGAAAGATCTGCCGGTGTTAAAGTGGGTGACCGTCGGCGGCGGAAAGCCGGACAATTATGACGCATGGCAGAAGAAGGTCAATGATTATATCGGACCGAAAATCGGTGCCCATGTAGATGTGGATGTCATTTCTTGGGGTGATTGGGATGCAAAGCGTAACACCATTGTAACAGCCAATGAGCCGTTCGATCTGATTTTCGGTAACGGTGGAACCTTCGCTAAGGATGTGAAGCTGGGCGCACTGGCCGACATTACCGAGTTTTTGGGCGCTGATTCCAAGCTGAAGAAGCTGATCCCGGCCGATTACTGGAAGGCTTTGACCATAGATGGCAAGTGTTACGGTGTGCCGACCTACAAGGATTCCTCCATCACTCAGTACTTCGTATGGGATAAGGCCATGCTGGATAAGTACGAAGTAAAGGATTTTGAAAAGATCAACAGCTTAGAGGCGGCTGAGCCGGTATTAAAGAAAATCACCGACGGTGAGAAGAAAGCCAGCTTCCCGTTAGCAAAGACCGGTGTATATCAGATTCTGGATACCTATGACAGCTTTGGTCTGGGTCTGCCGTTTATCGGTGTTAAGTACAATGACAAGACAGGTAAGGTTGTCAACAAGTTAGAGCAGGCTGATGTTCAGGCTGAGCTGGCAGCATTAAAGAAGATGTTTGATGGCGGCGTAATTAATCAGGATGCGTTCACCACCGCCGAGGTTCAGCCGGCCGGAACCATCTGCAGCATTGCCCAGGGCTGGCCGATGGCAGCAAAAACTGCCTGGGGTCCGGCCAGAGGAGCAGAAGCAGTTGTTTCTCGCTATACACCGACCATGCTGAACAATGATTCCGTATTGGGTTCCGTAAACTCCGTATCCGCTAACTCCAAGCATAAGAAGGAAGCCGTAGCCCTGTTGGAGCTGATCAATGACGACAGTAAGCTGCGTGACATGTTCTTCTACGGCGAGCCGGATGTAGACTTCAAATATGTAGACGGCAAGGTGGAGCGCATCAATAAAGAGTGGAAGATGGCCGGCTATACACAGGGAACCTTCTTCAACGTAACTCAGACCGTAGATACCAAAGAGAATCAGTGGGATGAGGTTAAGAAGCTGAACGAAGAGGCGGAGCCGTCCGTACTGCTTGGCTTCCAGCTGGATAACAGCAGCATTGAAGCACAGATCGCCAACATGACCCAGATCTGGGCAAGTGACTCCGCAGAGCTGTTGACCGGTGTAAAAGATCCGAAAACCGCTATCGAAGAGATCAACAAAAAGATGAAGGAAGCCGGAATGGACGATGTCATTAAAGAATGTCAGAAGCAGGTAGATGCATTTTTAGCAAAATAATTTAAAATTGTATTCAGAAAACAGGCTGGCTAAATGGGGCCGGCCTGTTTTCGTAGGGAGGTTAACATGACAACATTAGTAGGCAAAGCTTTGCCGAATATTCCGTGGCAGGAGCGACCGGCCGGCTGCACCGACCCGGTTTGGCGTTACACGGAAAATCCGATCATCAGCCGTAACCAGACGGCAGTATCGAACAGTATCTTCAACAGTGCAGTGGTTCCGTTTGAAGACGGTTTCGCCGGTGTGTTTCGCTGTGACAGCCGCTCCATCAGCATGGATATCTTTGTCGGCTTCAGCGAGGACGGTATTCATTGGAACATCAGTGATCAGCCGATCGTCTTTGAAGGGGTAGGCGACGCGGTGACCACCCGTGAATACCGCTATGATCCGCGTGTCTGCTTTATCGAAGACCGTTATTACATCAGTTGGTGTAACGGCTATCACGGACCGACCATCGGTCTGGCATACACCTTTGATTTTAAGCGCTTTTATCAGCTCGAAAATATGTTTCTGCCGTATAACAGAAACGGTGTACTGTTTCCAAAGAAGATGCATGACCGTTACTGTGTATTGAGCCGCCCGAGCGATACCGGCCATACACCGTTTGGCGACATTTTCTTAAGTGAGAGCCCGGATCTGACCTACTGGGGCAAACATCGCTATGTGATGGGTGCGATCAAGGGTGACGAGTCGGCTTGGCAGTCAACCAAGATCGGTCCGGGCCCGACGCCAATCGAGCTGGATGACGGCTGGCTGCTGCTGTATCACGGTGTGATCACTACCTGCAACGGGTTTGTGTACCGAATGGGCGGAGCCATCCTTGATAAGGAAGACCCGTCTAAGGTATTATACAGAAGCAAAAATTACCTGCTAGCGCCTTATGAGCAGTACGAATGTATGGGCGATGTTCCGAACGTGGTCTTCCCCTGTGCGGCTCTGACCGACAGTGAGACCGGCCGAATCGCTATTTATTACGGCTGCGCCGATACGGTTACCGGGCTGGCGTTTACAACCGTCACAGAAGTGGTGGACTACATTAAACAGCATAGTTTTTAGGCAGAAAGGACAGGTATGCGGGAGGCGATTCAGAAATTATACAGGGAAGTAGAGGAGGCACTGCCGGAACGTCCGCAGTGGGTGAGGATTTTTAAAAATTGTTTTTCAAATACATTGGAGCAGGCTTTGGTGCCGATGGAGGACGGCGGTGTATTTGTTCTGACCGGAGATATTCCGGCCATGTGGCTGCGTGATTCGTCGGCTCAGGTTCGTCCCTATATCTTCCTGGCCGCAGAGTCGGCCGAGATTCGGGATCTGATCTGCCGTGTCATTCGTACCCAGATATCCTGTATTCTGCATGATCCGTATGCCAATGCCTTTAATCAAAAGGCTGACGGCCGTGGACACGGAGCGACTGATCACACCGATATGACACCCTTTATCTGGGAACGCAAGTATGAGGTAGATTCACTTTGTTATCCCATGCAGCTGGCATATCTGCTGTATGCCAATACCGGTGAGAGGGCGCATTTTACGAGGGATTTTTATACCGCCATGAAGAGTATATACCGATTGTGGAAGTTGGAACAGAGGCATGAAAGCTCGCCGTATCGTTTTGAACGAGATACCGATCGGTGTTGGGATACATTGGAGCGTCGGGGGCTCGGTCCCGAATGTGCCTTTACCGGCATGACATGGTCGGGGTTCAGGCCGAGCGATGATCACTGCGAATACAGCTACCTGGTTCCGTCCAATATGTTCGCTGTCGTAGTTCTCGGCTATATGGCCGAAATCGCAAAGGAAATTTACACGGATGCGGCATTGGCAGATGCTTGTCTGCTGCTGCGCGAGGAGATCGAGGCCGGTATTCGTCGTTACGGTATCGTAACCGATGAGGATGGAGAACAGCTCTATGCGTTTGAGGTGGACGGTTTGGGACATCATAAGCTGATGGATGACGGCAATGTGCCGAATATTTTATCTGCCCCGTATTTGGGATATCCGGTCGATGAGGCTGTATACAAAAAGACCATGGATCGGATCTTTAGCCCGCGAAATCCGTATTATTATGAGGGCAGTCAGGCTGCCGGTCTTGGCAGCAGTCATACTTGGGAGCACTACATCTGGCATATCTCCATGGCCATGGAGGGGCTGGTCAGCAATGATCCGGCTAAAAAGGCCGAGATCCTGGATCAGATGGCGGCTACTGACGGCGGCACCGGTTTTATGCATGAGAGTTTTCATGTCGATGATCCGACCAAATACACCAGAGAATGGTTCTCATGGCCGAATATGCTGTTTTGCGAGCTGGTTCTTGACTATATGGGTCATAGTCTAAGGAGGTAATGATGCGAATTCATGTTGTTTCACACAGTCATTGGGATCGCGAATGGTATGAGTCTTTCGCATCTCACCGGATGAAGCTGGTAGAACTGTTTGATGACCTGATCGAACTGTTTGAAAATGATCCAGACTTTCATTCCTTTCATCTGGACGGTCAGACGATCGTCCTGGATGATTATCTGGAAATCCGTCCGGAACGAAAAGAAATTGTACAGCGACTGGTGCGGGAAAAGAAACTGATCATCGGGCCCTTTTATATCCTGCAGGATGAACTGTTGATCACCGGAGAAGAAAATGTTCGTAACGCGCTGGTAGCGCAGGCCTACCGTAAGGACTGGGGAGAGCTCTGTCCGGTCGGATATTTTCCGGATACCTTCGGACACATCGGCCAGCTGGCGCAGCTTTGCTCTAAGCTGGGCTTACGTTATGCCTTCTTCGGTCGCGGCGTGAAGCCGATCGGCTTCGACAACCAAGTATTGGAGGACGAGTATTCTTCGCCGTATTCGGAGATGTATCTGGAGAGTCCGGATGGCAGCCGAATCTTAGGCATCTTGTTTGCCAATTGGTATTGCAACGGAAACGAGATTCCGACTGATGAGAGCGCGGCCAGGTTATATTGGGATAAACGGATCGCAGATGCGGCCCGTTTTGCATCGACCGACAGTCTGTTGTTGATGAACGGCTGTGATCACCAGCCGGTACAGAAGGATCTTAGCGCCGCTTTGGCTGTAGCCGGTCGACTATATCCGGAGCATGAATTTATTCACAGCAGTCTGGAAGCATATGCTAAGGAAGTGGAAGCGAAGCTGCCGGCTGATTTGCAGGTGATCCGCGGAGAAATGACCAGTCAGGAAACAGACGGCTGGTTTACTCTGGCTAATACCGCCTCCAGTCGTATCTACTTGAAGGAGGCCAATGCCGAAATCGCCGATAAGCTGACCATGCAGGCGGAGCCGTTATTGGCATTGCAGAGACAGGCGGCTGAGAGGAGTCAGTCAGCTCTGGCCTACAGCTGGAAACAGCTGCTGCAGAACCTGACACATGACGGTATCTGCGGTTGTAGTATAGACGAAGTACATCGGGAGATGATGGTGCGCTTTGAGCACGCTGAAACAACGGTGAATCACGTGCTGTCCGAGGCGGTCAGACAGCAGCTGGCAGTCTGGAAGCTGCAGCCGCTGCTTCAGACGACAACTGATGACAGTCATCCGGCGCTGGTGTTGATGAATCCGGCTCCAAATGCTATCTCCGGTGTTTGGGAAAGTGAACAGCCATTGGAAAAATATTATTTTTCCGATAGTTTGCTTCGGCCGGACGGCCTGTTTCAGCAGGTGGCGGCGAGGGGAGTGGTCGCCTACCGGGCTGCCTGCCCGACGGGACTGTCGATGGAGGTGCGTTTTGCCGGTTACCGTTTTGGCTACGACCTGAGCAAAGAGGGATTCCGCCGACCTTATGTAGGAGCCTTTTACCACATCACCGCCGCCGGCGTCATGGAAGCCGAAACAGCCGTTACGGCAAACCTGACAAAGCAGCCGCAGCCGGACACATCGATACAGCGGAATAAGCAACAGCAGTCAGACGGATTTTTTGGGGAATCTTCAAAACAGATCGCAGAGCTGTCCTTTGAAAATGATAGCTTAAGTTTATGGGTAAGCGCGCAGGGAATTTCCTATACGGATAAATTCAGCGGCAGACAGACCGATCAGTTACTGACGTTTGAAGACTGCGGGGATGTCGGAAACGAATATGTCTTCAAGGAGCCGGTCGGCGACTGTCCGATTCAGGCTGTCCTGACGGGAGCGACCGAACTGTGGCGCACAAAAGAGTTGTGTCGCTGGAAACTGGACTATGAGTTGTCGATTCCGACCGCAGGCGATGCGCTCTTTGAGCAGGAAAAGCACAGCCTGATTGAATTTCCGGCTCGTCAAGGCGGTCGAGGAGAGAAGTTCAGTCAGCTGCCGATTCAGGTGATCCTGACCATGCAGCAGAGCAGTGCCGCTGTTTCGCTGCAGGTTACCTTTGATAACCGACAGAAAAATCACAGACTGCGACTGATCATCCCGACTCTGCGGCAAACGAAAACGCATTTTGCGGACAGTGCCTTTGAACTGGTGGAGCGACCGAATACGGTATCCGCTCAATGGCGGAATCCGTCAAACCCACAGCATTTACTCAAGCTGGTGGGGGCGGAAGGAGAAGATGGAGGACTGCTGATCGGTATGACCGGTTTGCAGGAATATGAACCGTTTGTCGATCGTCTGGCCATCACCCTGCTGCGCAGTACCGATGAGCTGGGAGATTGGGGAGATTTCCCGACAGAGGATTCGCGGGAATTTGGAATTTCGACCCGTCAGCTGGTAATCGAGGCATATGGACCGAAGCGTCGCTTACATGCGATCAAGCAGCGTCTGATGACCGGGGTACAACCGCTTTGGGCGGTAACGGAGGGAGCGGCCGGACAGACGGACTGTAGTTGGACCGACAGACTGCCGCAGCAGCCGGAAATTTTTTATACGGCCAGAAAAGCAGCCGGAAACGGTCGCAGTCTGGTTCGCTATGTAAACATAAGCAGTCGGGCCGTGCATTTTACGGTCGGCTGTCAGCCTGAATATGTCAACTTACTGGAGGAGACTTGTGCGGCAGAAGGCGCAATCGCTCCGATGGAAATCAGAACGGAGGTATACAAAGGATGCTGACCTTTTATATTGACCAGCCGGCGCTGGCGCGGGCGGCTGCGCTGGTGGCCGATGAACTGGCAATCAAGCTCGATGCAGACGGTTTGGCTGTTTCTTACCGGCCGACAGAGGGGCGGCTGGTGACGGTAACGGATGAGGATGGGTATTACCGGATCGAAGCCAATGGTATCGCCCGCGCATTGTGGGCCCTGTCCCAGATGGTGCTGCGCAGCCGCAGCGCTCTGCCGATGACCTTTATCGCTGAACGCAGCTTTGACCGTAATGGCCTGATGTTGGATAATTCCCGCAATGGTGTGGCAAATGTGACCATGGTCAAACGTCTGCTGCGTAAGCTGGCCTTACTCGGGCACAACTGGTACATGCTGTACATGGAGGATGTCTATGAGGTAGACGGCGAGCCGTATTTCGGCCTGCAGCGCGGTCGGTACAGCAGACAGGAATTAAAGGAATTAGATGACTATGCGGCCGCTCTCGGTGTAGAGTTGGTGCCATGTATTCAGACCCTTGCTCATATCAATCAGTTCTTTATGTGGGAATGGGAAGAACGGAAATATCGTGATCTGGATGATGTTTTAAATATCGCCAGTGAGGATACGAAGGGGTTGCTGCGCCGCATGCTGGCTACCCTGCGTGACTGTTTCCGCACATCCATTATCCATCTTGGTATGGATGAGGCCTATAATTTGGGGCGGGGAACCTATTTGGATCAATGCGGTCAGAGGGAAAAATCACAGATCATGCTGGAGCATCTGCGTTTTATGCAGCAGCTCTGTCGGGAATACAGCTTCAAACCGATCATCTGGGACGATATGTTTTTCTCCGGCTACTCAAATGTAGAGAAGCAGGACAGCTTTGCCGTTCCTGAGGGTATCGGTTTGATGTACTGGGATTATTACAACAGTTCTCAGGAGCATTACGAGAGGCGGATTCAGCAGCGACGCCGTATCAGCGATCAGGTCATGTTTGCCGGTGGCGCCTGGCGTTGGACCGGCTATACACCGCATCACGGAAAAACCCTGGAAACGACCATTGCCTCGCTTCAGGCTTGTAAAAAGCACGGCGTGCGCACGGTCATCGCCACCTCATGGTCGGATGACGGCTGTGAATGTCCGTTTTTTAATTGTCTGTTCGGACTGACACTGTTTGGTCTGCTGGATGTTGCTGAGTATGATGAAGCGGTCTTTGATCAGTGGCTGAATTTTTACACCGGCATGGGACTGGAAGCGTGGATGCGCCAGGCTGCTTTGGATGCCAAGCCGGAATTTCGTAAGGATGCCATCTTTGATACGACACCGTCCAAATACCTGTTTTATCAGGACCCGATCCAGTCCAAGTTTATGTTCTGGACCAAGCGGATGCGAGCGGATTACACCGAACATCTGCAGAGGCTGGCCGCCGAGTTTGCCTCTCAAACCGAAGGAGATGCCGATATCAATCATTTTTATGCGTTATATGCCAAAACGCTGGCCATCAAATGGAAGCTGCCGCTGCAGATCGAAGAGGCATATCGGGCGGGAGATAAAACAGCTCTGCGCGCGCTGATGGATGATGAGATTGAAACCTTATTGAACCTGATTCCACAGTTAGCAGAAGCCAGACGCAAAATTTGGAAAACAGAATGTAAACGCTTCGGTATGGAGGTGCTGGATCATCGTTTTGGAGCTTTGGTGATGCGTTTGCATTATGCTAAAGAATTGTTGACAGAGCTGGTGGAACAGGATACGATGTACAGTGAAGAATTGGAAGAGCCGCGACTGAATCCGACCATTGATCTGGAGGATCGGGAGCCGCAGGCGACGACCTATAACCGGGCACTGCGAATCATGTCAGCCGGTAAAGAATATTGGTAAACAGGAGGTAGGCAAAATGAAACGAGTGACGATGCAAGAGATCGCAGATGCCGCCGGTGTTTCGCGGGTGACTGTCTCGAATGCATTGAATCAAAACGGACATGTCTCCGAAGCCCTACGTAAGAAAATTTATGCGCTTGCCACTAAGATGGGGTATGCCAGAAGCCTTGAGCTGAATGATGGCAGTGTGGCCGGTGCTGATGTTAAAAAAGTCATCGCTCTGGCGGTGGCTCGGCCGAATTCTTCGGTATTCTGGCTGAACATCATTCATTCTATCGCCCGTATTTTATCACGGGAAAATATCAGCCTGATGTATACCTACCTGCCGGGCAGTCTGCCGGAATCAGCCGAGCTGCCGGCTGAACTTCGTGACGGTTCCATATCCGGTTTGATAGCCCTGAATATTTACGATATTGTCACATATGAGAAGCTGCATCGGCTGTCTGTGCCGAAGGTTTTCTTGGATACGCCGGGTGGCTTTGATTTGATGAAAGCGACCGGTGATATCGTATACATCGGCGGCCGAGTGCCGGAACGGCTGATCACGCTGGACCTGCTGAAAAAAGGAAACCGCCGTATCGGATTTATTGGCGATATCAATTATGCCTCGACCAACTATGCCAGATTCCAGGGTTATATGGACGCCATGCGGGAATACGGAGTCGAGCCGGAAGAGCAGTTTATGAAGACAACCAAAATCGCCATCGGTAAATATGAGGATGACTTATATGCCTTCTTAGGTCGGCTGATGGAGCATAACGAGCTGCCGGACGCCTTTGTCTGTGTCAGTGATTATGTGGCGCATTTTGTGATCAGATTTTTGGAAGAGCATGGACTGGAGGTGCCGCGTGACATACGTATCACCGGCTTCGACGGAAATATGGAATATCTGCATCGACCGGAAGACTTTCTGACTACGGCAGTGGTGGATGTTAATGCCATCGGTAAGAAGATGGTCCGCCAGCTGCAAAATCGTATGGAAGATGAGGATATGCCAAGTGAAGTGGCCTATCTGCGTACAAAGGTGCTGATCGGCCGGTCCTCCGGAGAGCAGCGCTAACTGTTTGAAAGAGCAATGGGAATACGGTTGAGAAATCAAGACTGATATAGTATAATGAATCTAACGAAATAGCCTGAAATGTACGACAGCCCTTTATTTTGAACCTACATGTATTTTAATGGGACTTCGAGATTTTTGTATCGCTGCCAGGCCCCCTCGTAGGGGAAGGCAAAAGTACAAGTGTGAGATCCCCCCTAGCTTAGCTAGGAGTCAAAATAAGAGCACCGGCATTTTGGGTTTTTTATTGTTAATTAGCTGATCGAAATAGAAGTTATAAGGGGCTGCCGCTTTAGATGCTTAAAGTATCTGGGTGAAGCCCCTTTTCCATATCATAAACTATAGCTATGAGAGAGGGGGCTTTGCACCTGTCAAAAATACTGTATTTTATATTCCTATGTTTTCTTGTTTTTGAAAGTTAGGTTATAGTTCGCTGATTGCTTAGTGCAATAGTTTCTTTTCTGCTTTGCAATAGATGATTAAGACGAAAGTGGCAAATCGGGGTGAAGAATCAGGCATGTTAACAATTTGAAAACAAAAAAATAGGAGAGAGAACATAGAGAGGAAAAAAACGGCAAAATGCATAAAATAATGTAAACGTAACTAGTTATATAGTCAAAATTACGAATAATGTAAACTGGTTAATTGACAAAATGAAAATACTATACTAACATTAGTTTACCAATAGAGACAAATAGGGGGGCCAAAAAATGAAAAGAATAATGAACCGAGAATGATTGAGTTATCAAATTCCGAATAGCTCAATAATGAAAATATCAATCTGATATAGGGGGAAGACATGTATAAAGGTATGAAGAGAGCGTTAAGTATATTGATGGCATTTACATTACTATTAGGATTTATGACTATATTTCAACAAAAAGTAGAGGCTAAATCAGACGACAGAGGTGGTTTAACACAATGGATGAAAGATAATAGACCATTTAACGGTGGATATTATAGAGTGTGGAATGATATGCAGTCTAAAAATGTGCCCGATTGGAAAAATCCACAAACCAGAATGGATGAAATTACAGATGAAGTAGATTTGGTTTTAGCTTTTTACGATAATCAACTAGGATATATTGATACCGAAGTTATGAAAGGTTATGTACAGACTCTACATTCAAGAGGGAAAAAAGTTGTAGGTTCTATGTTTGTACATTTGCTGTATGATGACATAATCCAATACAATAAAAATCTTGAAAATGAGATTAAAGCAGATTTTAAAGAATATGTTCAATATAATTATTCGGCAGCCAGAGAAGTGCTTGTGTTTCCGAAAAATGAAGCCGGTAACCAGGCAAGAGCAGATTTTTTCCTAAAATACTATATGGACTTATATGGATTTGATGGGTTAGATATAGACATGGAAAAGTCAGAGCAAGAAATCGGAAACAATATGGATCATGTCCATACTATGTTTAATTTACTTGCAAAAAAAGTAGGACCTAAAAACAATAGCGACAAACTATTTATATATGATACAACATTTTCAGCAGAACATTCTGCTTTTAGGAACAACAAAGATTTGTTTGATTTAGTTTTAATTCAAAAATATGGTCACCACTCAGAATATAGATTACACTATGGGAAAAGTCATTTTGATACATTCGCAAAATATATTCCTACGGAAAATATCTTAATCGGATTCTCATTTTATGAAGAAAACACATATGCTTCAAAAGGGAATAATGCACATACCAACAGATGGTACGATATCCCTATGAGAGATGGTCGTGTTGAAAAGTTAGATAATAACGAGTTAACAGGAAAATTTGAAGCTGGAGAATTCAAGGATTCAAGAGCCGGCAGATATGCAAAATGGCAACCGGACTATGGACTAAAAGGTGGTATATTTAGTTATGCTGTAGAAAGAGATGGTGTACCTCATCCGACAAGAGAAGAAGCAGTTCGTATGTTTGAAGAGTATAGCAAAAACAAGATTGGGGCTAATTACGATATTGAAAAGTGGGTTAAAGACGGAAGACCTGGGAAAAGCCCATCTGACGATCTTGATTCAACAACATATGCTCAAACCAAAGAATTAAATACACTGCTTGAAGAAGACAATTTCTATGGTGCTATAGATGAAACAGTAATAAAAGATCCGGCATTTAGAGAACAGGTAATAAGCCATGTTGGAAACTATCGTGGCAGTATTGAGAGATACACTAAGGAATTGTATCTGAACGATGCTAATATAGAATCTTTGGAAGGATTAAAAGAGTTTAAGAGAGTTAAAAGTATTCAATTATATGGATTAAATAAAATTAAATCTATAACTCCGGATTTGTTACCGGATCATTTTAAAATTGCTCCGGAAGAAGTATTTAATAAACCGTTTGATCAAAAACTTATTATGACGGATTTAGAAGGACTTGAAGAACTGGATTTAAGTGGATTACATCTTGAAACTCTGGCAATTAGAAATCCTGAAAATTTTAAATCATTAAGAAAACTTAACGTATCAAATAATAGATTGGATTTATCTAAACTGTCTTACGAAAGATATGTTATTGAAGAATTAACAAAAATTATTAAAGCAAACTTGGAGAAAGATGGAGTTGAATTCACCTCTGACCGTGTGAAATTTGACAATCAAAGTCCGAGATCATACTACCCAAACTTCAATCCTTCATATATTAGAATTGCTAAAGGATCTGAAGGAGTACATATAAGGAGCCTATTAGAAGGTCAAAAAACTATCAGAGGATTCTTTATCAAAGACGAAAAAGAATTCAATAATTATAAGACAGACAAGCTTCAAGGTGTAAAATATATCCAAGATGAGTTATCATATGATAAATTTGCAGTAAAATATGATAAATTTACAGCTACAATCAAAGATGTAAATGGTGTAGTTGTTGATGGTGAGGTGATACCAACTGAATCAGAAGCAACATATACGGTAGAATATAAAGATCAAGCTGGAAAAGTGGTTCATATTCTAAAAGTAACTGTGGACAAGGGGAGTGTTGCAACTCAAAACTTAGCACTAAATGCATATACTTTCGGAGTATATAATAATGAATCTACTCAGAATAGAATATTTGATGGTAAGTTAGGATATCAAAACTCACATATTTCATATGGTGGTAAAGAAACGGTATATTTTAGAATTCCTGAAAAGTCAGTAGTAAATAAGATGGAAATTGTCTTAGGATCTGATGTGACTGACTTTAGTTTGGAATATGTTAAGGATTTAGAAACAATATCAGCTCCGAGAGAAAATGTTGAATATGCTAAAAAACTTGAAAAGTGGGAAGTGGCAATTACAAAAGATAGTCTTGCAAAAGGCACTCATACTTTTGAATTACCAGAAAAAGCAAATTCTTCATATTGGAGAATGACAATTGATCTTCCCAAATTTGGAAGTCTTGAAGAACTAATTTTATGGGGGTCTAAAAAGGCAGATGCTGAGGTAAATGAAGCAAGAGCTAAGGCTTATGAAGTATTAGAAAGACATGGGTTAAACTCTTCATTCATAGAAAAGCTAATTGAAAGAACAAGTAAAAGAGAGAATATAGAGCAATTAGTAAAAGATCTTTTGGGAAGTAAATTACAACAATTAGTTGATGTTGTTGAAAAAGATTTAGGTGCTTTAGCAAAAGGAAATCTTAGCAAAACTTTAGCAGATGCAAAAGCAGTTCTGAAAAAAGAGTTTCCACAACTGGATGAGTTAGATGAAACATTAACAGGTTTGTTGGATGAGTCAAAAAAATCTATTAAAGAGAGTATTGAAGGATCTGCATATTTAACTGAAGGTGAAAAGAAAAGCTTTTTAACAGAGCTTGATATGCAATTATTCTCAAAAGGATTGGCTGACATATTTAACAAATTCAAAAAATTAAATGATTCGAGAACACCACATACAACAAAGGAAGTTGTTTTGCCCAAAACAGTATATGTGGCTTCTGATGAAGTAGAATTCGGTAAAGAAGAGGTAGTATCAGAAGGTTCAAATGGTGAAAAGACTGTAACCAGAATCGATGGTGCTGTAGTATTTGAAGAAGAAACACTGGAGGCTGAACCAAAATTAATAAAAGTTGGCAACGTAGAAAAAACAGAAAAAATAATTAATTTTGGTGTTGAAAGAAAATATGTAAATACAAGGCTTAAATCTGAAGGCGACGTAGAAGTTGTTAAAGGCCAAAATGGAGTGGATACAACAACAACGGTATACGAAGTAGATAGTGCCACAGGAAAACTTTCAAATCCCGTGTCTTCAACGGAAAGAACAACACCTGTTATTAATCAAGTAGTTGAGTATGGAGATGCGGTGCAGCCAGAACCGCAACCAAAGCGAGGCTGGGAAAAACTATCAGATGGTCGTTGGATTTACCGAAAGGCAGACGGAAGTCGATTGAAATCGGCTTGGGTAGGAAACTACTATTTGAAGGCAGATGGTATAATGGCTGATAAAGAATGGATCTATGATAAGCAGTATCAGTCTTGGTATTACCTGAAAGAGGGCGGCGCATATGCCAGGTTACAGTGGCAGGATAAGTATTACTTGTTGGAAGACGGAAAGATGGCCGTATCCCGCTGGATCTATGATAAGCAGTATAAGGGCTGGTACTATTTGACGAAAACTGGTGCCTATGCTCGCAATACAGTGACCCCGGACGGTTACACCGTAGATAAAAGTGGTAAATGGGATACTTCGATTCCCAGAAAATAAGCGGTATAGAGCGAAAGCTCTTCACCATATAACTTCCTTATAGAATGATGTACAAAGGGAACCCGGCGAAAGTCGGGCTCTCTTTGTTGTGGGTCGGATAGACCCAGTTGAGTGCATAAGCGAGTTTCTCAGTAGAGAAATGAGTTTAGTTCGGCGTGGGTACAAGTAAAATTTGATGTACTGTTTCCGCTGGAGTGATACGAGAACAAGGCTGCTGAAAGCGACATAAAGAAAATAGCTGAGGTGCCAGGGGTTAAAAGCTGTACTTCAAAAAATGTAAAAATAAGTAGACTTTAAATTACAAGTAAAAACTATAATCCAAGCATCATTCAGTATTTGCCAAAAGCTATGAAACCTATGGAAATTCATGAAATGAAGCTGTTTTTATCATTATACCAGAATGCGGCAAACAAAGTCTAAATTTAATTCCGAAAAATTGTAAAGGTTAGGGGGATAGTTATGATTTTTATGCGAATGGGCAAATGTTGAGATTAAATATATATGAATGGTTGAAAATTTCCAAGAAAAGGGAGGATGATGAGAATGAAAATAAGATTAAAAAGTAAATTTGTGGTAATAGTAACGATGTTTTGTTTACTGTTACAAGCATTGGCACCCGTTGCTGCTGTTTTTGCTGCAGGAAATACACACAATAATGTCATTACAAGCATTAAATTGACAAAATCGGATTTGAAAACACCGATTAAAACCATTGGCGAATCACAACAAATGCAATTGGTAGTTGATTTTTCTCTGCCGAATAATACGGTGAAAGAGGGAGATACGACTGTTATTCAAGTACCAAATGAGTTGGCAATTTATAAAAGTGAAACCTTCCCGATTAAAAATGCAGGTGGTGAACTTATAGCGAATGCAGTAGTAGATCCTGCATCAAAAACAATTACTGTAACATATACAAAGTATGTGGAACAACATTCCGATGTAAGCGGTTCGCTTCATGTTACGGTGCTTGTTGATAAACAAGTTGTAAAACAGCCTAAAACGCTGCATCTTACCATTGCTATGGGGCATTCTGCATCGTTTAATTTGGATTTTGATTATACAGGAATTATTGGCGATAATCCGGATGAGTCGCTTTCAAAGTGGAGTTTTTTTGATAAGGATGATCCTACCATTGTGCATTGCAGGATTCGTGTAAATGCAAAAGGTGGCAGCTTCCCATATATTAAGGTGACAGATACTCTGGAATCTAAAGCGGTTTCTTATATTAAGGATAGTGTAAGGATTAAAAAAGGCAAATGGAAGCTTCCTTCCGGTGGAGGATATTTTTCTCTGGAAAATGAAACTGATGTAACCGGTCAGTTCCCGCTTACCTATAGTGAAAATAGCTTTACAGTTCAGTTCAATAACCTTCAGGGTGAAGGGTACCTGATTATATATGATGTGAAGCTTGGATATACTCCTGTAAATCAGGAAGAAATCAAAAATAGAATTATTGGAGAAACGGCGAACCAACAACTTATAAATACGTTGACGATAGCGCTTTACCAACAATCCGGCGGGGAGGCAAACGGATATAACTATACTATAAAGATTCATAAGGAAAATGAAGAGGGTGTTAATTTATCAGGAGCCAAATTTGAAGTAATCAGAAACTCTACACAGGCCAAGATTGGAGAAATTACTACAGGTGAAGATGGAAACGGCAGTTTGAGTGGATTATTAAAAGATAATTATACACTTAGAGAAATAGAAGCACCCAAGGGATATGTGTTTGATAAAACTGAAATACCCGTTACTCCGGCTGATTTTGGCGCAGATAAAGCGGTGTTGAAAACAGTTAAAAATAAACCGGCCATGCTAGCTGTTTCTGTGAACAAAAAATGGATTGGTAAGGAGTTGGATTCTGTAACGGTACATCTTTATGCAGACGATAAGGATACCGGAGAATCTGCCGCCTTAAATAAGGGAAATGGTTGGAAGCATGAATTTAAGAATTTAAGACAATATACGGCAGACGGCGCAGAGATTAAATATACCGTTAAAGAAGATATAGCGAATCACTATGAGAACAAAATTACCGGTTCCCAAACAGACGGTTACACTATTACAAATATAAATAAAGAAAAGATAAATATTCCGTTCAAAAAAGTATGGATTGGCCGGGAAGCCCAAGAAGCCATATTTAAACTGGAAAATGATAAAGGACAAACAGTCATTCAGAAAACGATCACGGTTGCAGACCAGTGGAAGGGCGAATTTAAAGACCTGCCGAAGTATGATGAAACAGATGGACATGAGATCAAGTATACGATTTCCGAAGTGAAAATCGACGGATATAATTCTGTTATTTCCGGTACACAGGAATCAGGCTTTACGGTTACAAACACCATTACAGGTAAAGTTTCTATTCCGGTCACAAAAACATGGGTCGGAAAAGAAGGAGCCTCGGCTGAAATTCATTTATTTGCAGACGATCAGGAAATAGCTTCTGCCACACTCAATGCAGGTAATAACTGGCAGTACACCTTTACAAACCTTGAAAAGTATAAGGACGGGAAAGAGATCAAATACACGATCAAGGAAGATAAGATCGAAAACTACAAATCTGAGATCACAGGTGATGTGGCAAACGGCTTTATGGTGAAGAATACCAACATTGAGAAAATTT
>JAEXAX010000003.1 GCA_023458035.1 Bacillota bacterium
AGAAAAAACAAATAAGACATCAAATATAAAAAAGAGGTAAAAAATGACAAGTGTAATTAATGTAAATAATCAAAAAGGTGGAGTAGGAAAGACAACAACAGTCATAGCACTGGCAAACATACTCACAGAAAAAGGCAAAAGAGTTTTAATAGTTGATTGCGATGGTTCATCAACAACCCTTACAAAACTAATAGTAAATGAACTCAACATAGATAAAATGCCTGAAAACACTTTAACAGATCTAATACTATTACACGCAACAGGTAGAACAATATCAAAAGATTTAGCAAAAAGCATAGTGATAAAGTGCAAAGGTGGATATGATCTTCTGCCGGCGGACAACAATTTGGTGGCAGCTATAACCAACCTATCAATGCAAAACAACCTAAAAATAAGGTTTGAAACGATGAAGAGTATTTTGAACATATATAAAGAGACCTATGATTACATTATACTGGATGCAGCACCGGTTCTTGACATATTTTCGATAAATCAACTTATAGCATCAGATGAGCTATTAATAGTCAGTCAATGCCAGCAAGCAAGCCAAAATGCCATAGATGAACTTTTAAAAAGTGTATCAGATTTTGTTACACCAATGAATAAAGATCTTAAAATCAGAGGGATTCTTCTAACCATGTTAGACAAAAGAGCCAATTACGGTAAAGAGCAAGCAATAGAAATGGAGAAAAAATTTAAAACAAAACCATTTAGAACGATTATTCCAAGAAGTGTAAAAGGGGAAAAATATATAAACTTAGGAACAGAACTTATCACAGACAGAAAAAATAAGGTTGGAGAAGCATATAGGCAATTTGTAGAAGAATATCTTGGAGGCTAAGAAATGTTAGGACTTATCGTATCATTATCGGTACTTGGATTAAGCATAGCAATAGTCGTAATTAGAATTGGTATGTTCATCATCTTAAATACCATTTTGTTAATAAAGGCATTAGTTGAATTAATAATAGAAAAAAGAAAAGAAAAAACGATTCCAAAGTATTACAAAACTAATAGATAAGCAGGATAAAAAATGGTAGACAAAGAGAGTTTAATGAGCAGTCTGTTTACCGGGACTGAAAACATAACAAAAGAAGAAACAATAGATATATATCTTGATAAGCTGAAAACATTCCATACAGGAGAATATGAACATATTTTTTCTGTAGAGGAAGATGCAGACATGATAAGTCTGATGGAGGATATCAAGGATAATGGTGTATTGGAACCGATACTAGTTCGTCCTGATAGCGAAGACAAGTATGAAATCATAGCCGGACATAGACGAGTGTATGCAAGCAAGAAACTGGGATTAGAAAAAATAAAGGCTGTCATTTTGGATTATGACGATGATACAGCCATAAAAGTTATGATCCTGACAAATCTGGAAAAGCGAAGTGAAATAAAGCCATCAGAAAAAGCATTTGCATATAAGACATACATGGAAGCAAATAAACGGCAGGGGCTAAGAACGGATATTGTGAAAGAAGAAAAGGGAGCAGGATCTGAACTTTCCGAAAAGCTCAACGAAAGCAAACAGAATATTTATCGTACAATTAAGCTGACAAAGTTAATTCCTCAATTTTTACAACTGGTAGATGACAAGACAATCAAGTTATCGGCAGGAATTAATCTATCGTATATATCAGAAGATATACAAAACAAGATATATGAAATTATCAAAATCAGGAGCTATAGTATTACAACTTTAAAATCAAATGAGCTTAAAGAGCAATATATAAAAAACGGATTAAATAATTTGACAGACATTGAAAATATTTTTAAAGCAGAAAATAATGACAACATAAAAAATAATAAGAAAAATGAAAAGATTTCTATAGACTTTCTGAATGATGTATTACCTTCATATATACAGGAAAGGACGTCCTCTGAAAAGCTTGAATATCTTAAAAAAGTTATTGAACTTCAAAAGCAAACAGAGGAATACATGAAGAAAGTTAATGCATGGTTGGAAAATGAAAATATTATGAGCTGTAACAAAAAATTCATCTGATAGATAAGCAGGATAAAAAATGGTAGATAAAGAGAGTTTAATGAGCAGTCTGTTTACCGGGACTGAAAACATAACAAAAGAAGAAACAAGAAATATATATCTTGATAAGCTAAAACCCTTCCATACAGGAGAATATGAACATATTTTTTCTGTAGAGGAAGATGCAGATATGATAAGTCTGATTGAGGATATCAAGGATAATGGTGTATTGGAACCGATACTAGTTCGTCCTGATAGCGAAGACAAGTATGAAATAATTGCCGGACATAGACGAGTGTATGCAAGCAAGAAACTGGGATTAGAAAAAATAAAGGCTGTCATTTTGAATTATGACGATGACACAGCCATAAAGGTTATGATCCTGACAAATTTGAAAAAGCGAAGTGAAATAAAGCCATCAGAAAAAGCATTTGCATATAAGACATATATGGAAGCAAATAAACGGCAGGGGTTAAGAACGGATATTGTGAAAGAAGAAAAGGGAGTAAGCAGAGAGATAACTGAAAAATATTTTGACAATGAAAGAACTGTCAGACGATATATAAGGTTGACCAGATTAATACCGGAACTTTTAAATATGGTAGATCTAAAGAAAATAGACTTTTCTTCAGCAGTAAACTTAACTTTCTTAAATGAAGATTTACAAGGTATGACATATGAGCTAATAAAAAAAGGGGAGTTG
>JAEXAX010000004.1 GCA_023458035.1 Bacillota bacterium
AAAAAGTACCGCCTTATAAGGCGGCCGAGTAACACGCTTGTGACACCGCCCTTCGGGGCGAGGCAGTAATTGCCCCTTATGAGGGGCGGAGATAAACCACCAGCTGAGCTGGTGGATAGTGACTTTGACTGATGTTAAGGCTGAAAACAAACGAATTTTAACCAACGTTTGCGGTGAGAAGAAATGGGAAAGCGACGAAGGCTACAATGTCAGACCGGCGTCGGTTGAAATTCAATTATTAGCCGATGGAGTTGAGGTACCGGGCAAGAAAATAGAAGTTAAGCCGGATGCCGGTGGAAATTGGAAATACGAATTCAAGGATTTACCAAAATTCAGAACCGATGGGCGAGATAAAGACGGAAAAGACATACCAATCGTTTACAGCGTAAAAGAGGTGGTGGTTCCTGAGGGGTATACCTCAATCGTTGAAGGAATGAATGTCAAAAACGTTTATACTCCAAAGGAATACGAATTTAAGTTTAAGAAAACCGATGTCGCGGGAGCGGAATTACCGGGAGCGACCATCGTGGTGACCTCTGTTGACGGACGACCACTGATCCATGATAATGGCAACAAAGTGGAATCAATAGAATGGGTATCGGATGGTACAGCCAGGGAATTGAAGCTGGAACCGGGCAAATATAAGTTTGAAGAAAAAGCAGCGCCGGAAGGGTATGTTTTAGCAACAACCATCAACTTTACCTTGAATCCGGACGGCAGTGTTACCGGAACCGATGTAAAGGTAGAGGGCTCAGCCAATATCGTGACCATGGTGGATGACTATAAATACCATCCAATCACGGTGAGCAAGGTGGATCTGGGCGGAACTGAATTACCCGGAGCCAAAATTGTGGTTAAAAGTGCCGACGGCTCCAAGCTGATTCAAGATGAGCAAAACAATGCTGTGAGTGAAGTGACTTGGACATCAACGGATACAGCCAAGGAATTAAAATTAAGAGCCGGCAAGTATGTATTCCATGAAGAAGCGGCACCAAACGGATATTTAACGGTAACCGACATAGAGTTTGAAGTGGATAAAGACGGAAAGGTGACGGTGACCAAGGTAGCCGAAGACGATATCGTGAAGTCTGAAGGCGGCAAGCTTACGATCACTGATCGCAAAGTGCCGGAGGTGAAGACGGAAGCGAAGGTTAATGGCCAAAAGGAAGACGCACCGACAGACAAGGTGGTGCTGACTGATGTGGTTAAGTATAAAAACCTGATCGTCGGAAAGACATATGAAGCTAAGCTGGTGTGGATGGATAAAGAAACCAACCAACCGTTCTTAGTGGAAGGCCAGCAGGTTACCGCTTCTAAGACCTTTGTCGCAGATCAGGCAGAAGGCGAAGTAGAACTAAGCGTTACCGTCGATGCAAAATACTTTGTGAAGGATGTAAGGCTGGTTGCGTTTGAGGAAGTGTATAAGGATAACGTGCTGGTAGCAGCCCACAAAGAGATTGACGATGCGGATCAAACGGTGAAGGTGAACCAACCGAAACCGGATTTAAAAACAACAGCGCATGTCAATGGCGAGAAAGAAGCGCCGGCCAAGGATCAATTGACCCTGACGGATACGGTTTACTATAAAAATGTAGTAGCCGGAAAAGAATACACAGTGAAGCTGGTGTGGATGGATAAGGCCAGCGGCCGGCCGTTCTTAATTGAAGGACAGGAAATTACGGCTGAAAAGACATTCACAGCCAAAAGCAGCGAAGGGGAAATTGAACTCAGTACAGTGGTGGATGCGAAACATTTCACGACCGAAACGACCTTAGTCGCATTTGAAAAGCTGCTTGAGAACGGCGCAGAGGTCGGAGCTCATGAAGAGATCGATGATGTGGATCAAACCGTTATCATCAAAGAAAACTTCAATCCGCTGACGATCAGCAAGACTGACCTGGGCGGAACGGAGTTGCCGGGTGCAAGGATCACGATCAAGAGTGCGGACGGCAGTGAGTTGATTTCAGATAATGGCCAGAAGGTAAGCAGTCTGACCTTTGAATCAAGCGATACAGCGAAGGAATTAAAGGTATTACCGGGCAAGTATGTATTCCATGAAGAAGCGGCACCAAACGGATATTTAACGGTAACCGACATAGAGTTTGAAGTCGATAAAGACGGAAAGGTGACGGTGACCAAGGTAGCCGAAGATGATATCGTGAAGTCTGAAGGCGGCAAGCTTACGATCACCGATCGCAAAGTACCGGAGGTGAAGACGGAAGCGAAGGTCAATGGCCAAAAGGAAGACGCACCGACAGACAAGGTGGTGCTGACCGATGTGGTTAAGTATAAAAATCTGATCGTCGGAAAGACATATGTCGCTAAGCTGGTGTGGATGGATCAAGAAACCAACCAACCGTTCTTAGTGGAAGGTCAACCGATCACCGCAGAAAAAACATTCACCGCATCAACCGAAGATGGCGAAGTAGAACTAAGCGTTACCGTTGATGCAAAATACTTTGTGAAGGATGTAAAGCTGGTTGCGTTTGAGGAAGTGTATAAGGATAACGTACTGGTAGCAGCCCATAAAGAGATTGACGATGAAAATCAAACAGTCATTGTGCGTCAACCGAAACCCGGCTTAAAGACGGAAGCGAAAGTGAACGGGAAGAAGGAAGCGATACTGAAAGGTACGGTAACCTTAACCGATCGAGTTGATTACACTAATTTAGTGGTAGGAAAAGAATACACAGTGAAGTTAGTGTGGATGGATAAGGCCACCGGCAAAGAAGTGATGGTCGATGGAAAAGCGCTGAGCGCAGAAAAGACGTTTATAGCCAAGAGCAGTGAAGGACAAATTGAACTCAGTGTAGCAGTGGAAGCGAAACACTTGAAGCAAGGGAAGCTGGTGGCATTTGAAACCCTATATGAACAAGGCAAAGAGATCGGCGCCCACAAGGATATCAATGACATCAGTCAGACGGTGTTAGTGAAGAAGCCGTCATTGCCAAAGACAGGGGATGCCTCTAATACGGGATTCTTTGCAGGCTTGTTAGCGTTATCCTGTTCTGTTCTGACGATTTTGGGATTAAAACGCAGAAGAGAAAACCCGGCTGAATAGTCGATTTGGAATATTCTATTACATACAATAGAATAAAGTCATATATGAAGTAAATCCAAATCAGACAAAATTGTTGCAGCAAAAACACTGAGAGTATGAAAGGCATATGTGCAGGGATGACCTGTCCATATGCCTTTTGCATGTAAAAGCACTCGATCAGGGATAGTATGGTCTTTTTGGCGAAGACAGGTACAATTTTAAGTTTTTTTCGTCTTGAAATCACACAACTGTTATAGTATAACTGAATACAGTTGAAACGGATTGAACAGTGCAGGGGGGATATGAATATACAGATTAATAATTCCGAGGAGCGGCCGATCTATGTGCAGATCAAAGAGCAGATTAAAGCACAGATTATGGCGGGGGAGTTGCAGGCTGAACAGCAGTTGCCATCCATTCGATATTTGGCGAAGGAGCTGCGGATCAGTATGCTGACGGCAAACAGGCGCTGATCCGGGAGGAATACTTAAAGCGTATTGAAAACATCTACAGGAACTGAGTTCTCTGGCTGTACTGGCCGGATTAGCGGATGAAGAGTTGATGCAGATGCTGAAATTTATTCAGGAAGGAAAATTTGAGTGAGTATGCCATAGAACTAAAACAGATCAGTGATAGCACTCCACATGCTTGGAGTTCACAAGCATGATGTTTACGAAAGCAGAGCGAGAAAAAACAGCTCCGATGCGGAATGATTGGATGGTGATACATAATGGCTGAAAACAAGAATACAAAATTGCAGATCCGAAACAGCACGGTGGATTTTCTTGTATTTACAAAGGATGCCCATGAGGATGGTATTGAAGTTCGAGTTCAGGATCACGATATATGGCTGACACAAAAAGCGATTGGACAGCTTTTCGATGTAGACAGAAGCGTTATCACAAAACATTTGAAAAATATCTATGAAAGTGGCGAATTGTCCGAGGAATAAACTTGTGCAAATTTTGCACAAGTTGCGGATAACGGAAAAACCTATCAATATAAGTTTTATTTGCTAGCGGCCATAATTGCCGTTGGCTACCGTGTCAACTCCGGCAGGGCAGCACAATTCAGGCAATGGGCAACAAAAGTGCTGGATATCTTTGCGAAACAAGGGTATGTTTTAGATAAGAGCAGATTGATTAACGGTTAAATTTTCGATGAGGCTTATTTTGAACACTTAATTTCTGAAATACAAGAGATTCGAGCCAGTGAGCGCCGTTTCTATCAAAAGATTACAGACATCTATGGTACTGCTGTCGATTATTCCTTTGATAGCCAAATCACGAAAGATTTCTTTGCGGCAGTACAGAATAAGATGCACTATGCCGTTCATGGAGTAATAGATGGAGGAAAGATTTATGAAAAAGGAATGTTAATGATATTAGTTTCTTGATGGTTTTTACAGAGCGATTTGACCTGGCTTTGGCACAGAAACAGGTAAAAACCTATCTGTCCGGCATACTCAGGCCGGAGGATGCCGGAGCTTTTCTTCTGGCGGACTTTCGCAGATGGGAAGTATCAACCGGACTTGCTTTTTGAGGACGCCTACATTTTATCGCGGATAAAGCAGAAAGTTGTCAACGATTACATGACAGTAACTAAATGTTACCGCATATTTTGGGGGTATTGATTTTCCTGTTAGAATTTGTTATGACAATGTGAGCTAACTCTCTATGGCGTTCAAGGAGGATTCGTTATGCAAAAAAAGGGGAAAGGACTTTTTGAATTACGTTTCAAAAACATTATTTTGGCAATAGGAATAGTCTGTTGCACGGCATTATCAGTCATTTCTTCGTATCTACTTGGTCGTTTTATTGATTTCCTTTCTGAAAGACCATATTTTGATCAGGACACATTGATTTATTTGATTACCCTTTTGTGTACACTTGTATTAACTGTTGTAGCAAGTGTTGTTCTTGCACAGTTTCTTCCGCTTAAGTTGCAGTTAAAAAAGAGTATCGAATACTCACAAAATGTAATGAAAGGTCTGCTTAATATTTCGCAGAAGAATTATCTGCGAAATGAAAAAGGTTATTATATCAATCTTGTAACATCATCAGCATTTACCTGTGGCGATGTATATGGTCAGGTGAATGTAGAACTTATCGGGAATGTATTATGCGTTATGCTTCTGATCATCATGGCGACAATTATTAGTCCTTTTTTTGGACTTGCATACTTGATCTATATTCCGCTTTTTGCGCTACTAACTCAAAAACCAAATAAAAAAATTGCAGCTTTTCAAAAAGAGGGACTTCCTACACAAGATGCTTTTTTAAGTGGTACGAAAAAAATAGTTGAAGATAAGCGTGCTATAAATGTTGCCAGAGCTGAAGAATACTATAAATCACTCTACGACAAACGTAGTTTGAAGTATCTGTCTTTTGTCACAAAATATAAATGGTATTCTTTGTTATCTACAAATGCTCCGTCGCTTCTTTCGGCATTTTTAACTGCGGGAACCATAGGAATCGCAGCAAAACTCTTCTTTGAAGGAAGAGTAACTATAGGGACTGTAGTTCTTGTTTTTCAAATGTCGCAGTTATTGCAAGGACCGTTAAACAGGTGCTTCGAGATTATTATTTATCGCTCAATAAATGAAGTTCACATTGAACGCATAAAAGATTTTGACAAACAGCAACATGAACCCTCTGGATTTGAGGATAAGTACAAAGAACAGGATGAATTGGCGAATATCTCTTCCGCAAAAATATTTGCAACTTCTAATAAGGAAAGACTTTTGTTTTCTATAGACAAATTGGTTCTGCCGAAAAACAAACTAATTATCATTAAAGGAGGAAATGGTACAGGGAAATCTACATTAACAAATCTGCTAACAGGATTCGCGGATATTGATGCTTTTGAAGGACAAATGGTAATAGATAAATCATTGACTAAGGCAGCTTACCTTAGTCATCCGATCCTATTTGCAGATGGTACTATTGAGGAAAATATGTTTGGTCAAAAAGTCGAGTCTGCGCTCTATGATGTTTTGGGGATTTCATTTCAAGATAAGATTATTAATGAGTCAGGGACTAACCTTAGCTATGGTGAGCAACAAAAACTTGCATTGCTGAGAGTGTTATCATCTAATACAAATGTTATTGTATTAGACGAGCCATTTACGAACTTGGATCAGGAATGCATTGGTCGTCTTTCCGAATATATTGCAGAGTTGAAAAAACAGAAAAGTATAATATCAATTATGCATTCTTCGGAGTTTGATCAATTTGCGGATGTCATTCTGAAAATTGACAATGGACAACTTGTATATATCGACAACATGACGACATAAATCACTAAAGGACAAGATGGCAGAAACAAAGAAAAAATCGAAGTTATCCATTGAAGAAAAAAATTGCAAGACGAGAGGAAATGGCACAGAAGAATAGCAATGAACTGAAACTCTTAAAACGAAAATTAAGCGAGCAGAAACGAAAAGAGCGAGATAGGAGAATTTTTGAAAAAGGAGCGGTATTTGAGAGCATAATCAAAGAGAGCATAGTCTTTAGTAAAGACGATTATTCTCAGCTTCTTATCTATGCCAAAAGCCTAAACGGATTTATGCAAAAGGTATCGGAACTATCCAAAAAGTCAATGGAAAAATCGACGAGCGAAGAACCAAAAACGGAAGAAACGAAAAGCTGATCCTTGCAACGGTTTTGGACATCCTCAATGAGTTGACGGAAAAATTTGACAAAAAAATATTCTGTAGAGATAAGGCTAGATTCATATTATGATTTTTATACAATAAGAAATATAGAATTATTTTAAAAAAAAGGGTATAGTGGCAGATGAGCCGACCCGGAGCGAGAATTAAATAGCGGGTGCTAAGCATCTTTTAGCACAAAAAACCGTATCAACGATGAACCATCGTGATACGGTTTTTTCATACATACACATTACGGGAAATCCCGTCACCTATTACTCAGCAGCGATCGCTTCTACAGGACATACGCTTGCGCATGCGCCGCAGTCGATACATACGTCTGCATCAATGTTGTACTGTGTATCACCGGCGCTGATTGCGCTTACCGGACACTCGGATTCGCAGGTTCCGCAGCTGATACAAGAATCACTGATAACATGTGCCATAGTATAAACCTCCTTATACATAGTTTGGTCAATCTTACAAATCTATTGTAGTATAAGAAGAGGACATTTTCAACATGTTTTTTATCCTGTACAGTCCCGATATAGTTAGCATTGCACAATTACCGGGCGATTACCGGATGCTCACGGCGGTAATCACGGATGCCGGAGAGGATATGTCCCTTGGCGATCAGGGCCTCCTGTTTGCTCAGATCAGGGATTCCTTCCAGTGGATAGGGAATGCCGATCGACTGGTACTTTACGGCGCCCAGGGTATGGTAGGGCAGAACGTCTAGCGCCTTGACGTTCCGTAATTTTCCGATAAAGTAACCCAACTGATAGAGGTCATCCGGATGGTTGGTCAAACCGGGTACGACGACATGCCGGATCCAGACATCCTTGCTCAGATCATTCAGATGCTCGGCAAAGCGCAGGATGTTTTCATTTGACTGGCCGGTCACTTCCATGTGGGCGATCGGATGGATGTGTTTAATATCCAGCATGATCAGATCGGTATAGGATAAAAGTTCATCAATGGCAGTCACGACTGCCGGCTTGTTCGGCCGATAGGTGATACCGGAGGTATCAAGACAGGTGTGAATATCCCGTTGTTTGGCCTCTTTGAACAATTCGGTCAAGAAGTCAAGCTGCAACATGGCTTCCCCGCCGGTAGCAGTTAAACCGCCCTCTCGATAGAAAGGACGGTTTTTCTCATACTGTGTCAAGATCTCTTCGACGGTCATCCTTCGGCCGCCCTTCAGCTTCCAGGTATCGGGATTATGACAATACTGGCAGCGCAGAGGGCAGCCCTGAAAGAAGACTACGAAACGGGTGCCGGGGCCGTCAACTGTTCCGAAAGATTCGAGAGAGTGAATATAGCCCTCCATGAACACCTCTTTTCTTACATGGATGTGTGGAATGTTCTGGCGATTACGTCGTCCTGCTGCTCACGGGTCAGTTTGTTGAAGTTTACGGCATATCCTGACACACGAATGGTCAGCTGCGGATATTTCTCCGGATGAGCCTGAGCATCCAGCAGAGTCTCACGGGAAAACACGTTAACATTTAAGTGATAGCCGCCTTTTTCTACATAGCCGTCTAACATATTTACAAGATTATCGATTCTTCCTTCATTTACCTGTGACATTTTTCTTCCTCCTCTATAAAAAACTGTTGTTTCTTTTATATCACGACACCGCAGAGGTGCCGGACGTCCCGGCGTCTTCTTCGTCATCGAAGAAGACGGTAGGGATACTGCAGGCCGTCGGATTGACTGAGCAATCCGAGCAACCCATCGTCTGTGTTTGTACGCCGTCAGCGGCGGTCATATTCACATTGACGTGTCCGGTGCCACTCAGGATGTTGGCATCCAGCATGGCGACCAGCTCATCAATCATCTGCTGTTCGCTTTTTTCGGCCATTACTGTACCTCTGACAGGTCGATGCCCAAATCGATATCCAGATCTCCGGTGAAGATCTGATCATCCTTGCCCAGGGCTCCCGGGATGATGGAGAAGGTATTCGAGATACCATCCTCGGCATCCTTAAACGGCAGCTTCGAAACGCTGGCCAGGGAAGCGATGGCACCGTGACTGTCGCGGCCGTGCATCGGGTTGGCACCCGGTGCCAGCGGCTCGCCGATCTTACGTCCGTCCGGAGTGGAACCGGTGTTCTTTCCGTACATTACGTTAGAGGTAATGGTCAGGATAGAAGTGGTCGGGATACCGTTACGGTAGGTCTTGTTCTCACGAACATACTGCATAAAGGTATGTACCAGCTCGGTGGCGATGGTATCAACACGATCATCATCATTACCGTATTTCGGGAAGTCACCGTCGATTTCGTAATCTACGACGATACCGTCTGCATCACGAACGGTCTTCACCTTGGCATACTTGATGGCAGATAAGGAATCGGCTACAACCGACAGTCCGGCGATACCGGTCGCAAACCATCTGGTTACATGCTGATCATGTAAGGCCATCTGTAAACGCTCATAGCTGTATTTGTCATGCATGTAGTGAATGATATTCAGGGCATTTACATATACGCCGGCCAGCCACTTCATCATGTCCTTATAACGCGGCATTACCTCGTCATAGCTTAAGTACTCGTCGGTAATCGGACGGAACTTCGGTCCTACCTGTACCTTGCTGATCTCATCGACACCGCCGTTGATCGCATATAACAGACACTTTGCCAGGTTGGCACGGGCACCGAAGAATTGCATTTCCTTGCCGACACGCATGGAGGATACGCAGCAGGCGATGGCATAGTCATCACCGCGGGCTACTCGCATCAGGTCATCATTCTCGTACTGTACGGCAGAGGTATTAATCGAAGTCTTGGCACAGAAACGCTTAAAGTTGGTCGGCAGCTTGGTGGACCACAGAACCGTCATGTTCGGTTCCGGAGCCGGACCCAGGTTGTTCAGGGTGTGCAGGTAACGGAAGGAGGTCTTGGTAACCAGCGGTCTGCCGTCCAGACCGACGCCGGCCAGAGACTCGGTTACCCAGGTCGGGTCACCGGCAAAGATCTGGTTATACTCCGGAGTACGGGCAAATTTTACCAGACGCAGCTTCATAACAAAGTGGTCTACAAACTCTTGAATCTCCTCCTCGGTGAAACGGCCTTCCCGCAGGTCACGTTCAGCGTAAATGTCGATAAAGGTAGAGGTACGGCCAAGACTCATGGCAGCGCCGTTCTGCTCTTTGATGGCAGCCAGGTAAGCCAGGTACATGAACTGGATGGCTTCCTGCACGTTTCCGGCCGGCCGGCTGATGTCAAAGCCATAGATCTCGCCCAGCTTTTTCAGCTCCTGCAGTGCGCGGATCTGCTCGGATAATTCCTCGCGGTCACGGATATTCTCAGCATCCATTACAAACGGAGTAGAGTCCTTCTGCATGATTTTATCTTCGATCAGTCTGTCAACACCATAGAGGGCCACGCGACGATAGTCGCCGATGATACGGCCGCGGCCGTAAGCATCCGGCAGACCGGTGATGATGTGGTTGGAGCGGCAAATACGCATTTCTTCATTGTAAGCATCAAATACACCGGCATTATGGGTCTTGCGATGTGTGGTAAAAAATTCCACGATCTCCGGATCAACGGTATAGCCATTGTCCTTGCAGGCCTTCATGGCCATTCTGATACCACCGTACGGCTGTAAGGAACGCTTAAACGGTTTATCGGTCTGGAAGCCGACGATGGTCTCCAGATCTTTATTCAGATATCCCGGTCCGTGAGAGGTGATGGTGGAAACCAGCTTGGTATCCATATCCAGCACGCCTCCGGCAGCCAGCTCCTGCCTGGTCAGCTCCATTACCTGATTCCACAGGGTCTTGGTTGCTTCGGTCGGCCCGGTCAGGAAGCTGTCATCGCCTTCATATACTGTAAAGTTCTTTTGAATAAAGTCGCGCACATTAATCTCTTTTTGCCATGCGCCCGGGGCAAAAGAACGCCATTCGTTACTCATCATTTTTTCTCCCTCCATATTGCATCGTTAGTTTTACTGACCACGTCGCTACTTGAGAAACGGTATCAATTACCCGTTTGACGCTTTTATTATAGCGGTAAGAGACTATTTTCGTCAATGATCCGGACTGTTCTTTTTGGGATACAGTATACAATATAAATACAATTTGAGTGACCCTGAAAATGATGGTAGAATGGAAACAGAAAGTGCCGACAAAAAAAGGAGGAGCTTATGGAGTTTGAAATCAAAACGGTGCTGACCGAACCGCTGGTGCGGGAAGCTTACAGACGCTTGGCCAGGCGCAGCCGTGTCCTATCGGGTTTGTATGCACTGTTATCAATGGCTTATATTTATATGGCATGGCGGCAGCACCAGCCGGACCGGTGGCTGCAGATGCTGGCCGGAGTCATTGGCATACTGATCGGAATTTTGATTTTTTCCGGTCTGTGGCGCTGGCAGGCGCATCGTGACAGTCGTCTGTTGTCAGCCGAGAATGATACCACAGTGAAGCTGCTGTTTGTTAGTCAGGAGAGCGTGGTTCAGGCGGATCAAAAGGGACAGGGAATCTGTGTGTACCGTCCCATGGGCAAGGAACGGATTTGTTATTCCTATCGACAGGTTAAACGGGTGTTGGAGTTAAAGCATGGCTTTGTACTGGAGCTGGCCGGCGGCCGGATGTTGATTGCCGAGAAGGCCGGCTTTATCAAAGGGCGGTCGGAACGGTTTGTGGACTGGATCAAACTGCAAAAACAGATGGCCGGAAAATAAATCGGAAGCGGGCTGTTTTGGCAGGATTTTATTAAGGAACAAAAAATTGACGAACCGTGTGATTTCCTTTATACTAAAGAGAATTCTTAAAAAGCGAATTTAGAGAGGATAAATTTATGAATATGAAAAAGAGTATAATGGCCTTGGTTTTGGGACTTGGGCTGACTGTATTGTCGCTGACCGGCTGCGGTTCAAATAGGCAGAAGGCAGCCGGGCTGACCGGATCGACGGTTGTGAAAGAAAAGAGTGATTCAAATATCGACAGCAATGCAAAGCCGAACGATCCGGCGGAGAAAACAAAATCAGGGAAAACAAAATCAGGGAAAACAAAATCAGGGAAAACGTCAGGGCTTATCGATATAGATAAAGTCATGGGTAAAAAAACGACTGCTGACAAGACGGCAGTCACATCTCTGGAAGAGTATATGAAAAAAGTGCCGGGGGCCGGAAAGAGTCTGGAAGCGCTGGCAAGCATGATGGAAAACGATCAGGTATCGCTTAAGATGAGTGCCAGGGGAAATGCCCTGGAGATGATCCTGACCCTCAAAAACGAGATGGATGAGGTTACAGCCGGAGCCATGAAGACAGGCCTTGAAACATCGTTTTCCGCTCAGGAAAAGCTCTTAAAGAGTCAGCTGAAGACCCTGGCTGCCCAGTCAGGCCTGACCGGCTTGCGTTTTGAGATCATTGTTAATAAAAACGACGGCAGTGAATTGTTGCATTTGTCCATACAGCAGGATTGACCAAGGGGCTGTCATAGCGGTATGACAAGATGAAGAAAAATGAACGTATATATATAAAGGAGGAAGGTCATGAAATTAGTGACTGTACGAGAGATCTATCAACAAAAGGAGACCTATATCGGTCAGACGATCGAGGTGGGCGGCTGGTTACGCAGCATCCGGGATTCCAAGAGCTTTGGCTTTATCGTTTTGCACGACGGCAGTTTTTTTGAAACTCTGCAGGTCGTATACCATGATACCATGGAAAATTTTGCAGAGGTTTCCAAATTAAATGTCGGTGCGGCGGTGACCGTGCGCGGAACCCTGGTAGCGACTCCGCAGGCTAAGCAGCCGTTTGAGATTCAGGCTGAGGCGGTGACCATCATTGGAGCCTCGACACCGGATTATCCGTTGCAGAAGAAGCGTCACAGCTTCGAATATCTGCGCAGTATCTCGCATCTGCGTCCTCGTACCAATACCTTCCAGGCGGTTTTCAGAGTGCGTTCTCTGATCGCCGGAGCCATTCATCAGTTCTTTCTGGACCGCAACTTCGTTTATGTACATACGCCGATCATCACCGGCTCGGATGCCGAGGGAGCAGGTGAAATGTTTCAAGTGACGACGCTCGATATGAATCAGCTGCCGTTAACGAAGGACGGTCAGGTAGATGAGAGCCGGGACTTCTTCGGGAAGAAGACCAGTCTGACAGTGAGCGGACAGTTAAACGGTGAAACCTTTGCTATGGCTTTCCGTAATATATATACTTTCGGTCCGACCTTCCGGGCGGAAAACTCAAATACCACCCGCCATGCGGCCGAGTTCTGGATGATCGAGCCGGAGATAGCCTTTGCTGATTTGCAGGATGATATGTGTCTGGCTGAGGAGATGTTGAAATATATCATTTCCTATGTGTTGGAGAAGGCGCCGGAGGAGATGAATTTCCTGAACTCCTTTGTGGATAAGGGCTTATTGGAGCGTTTGCAGACTGTGCGGCAGGCAGATTTCGGACGTATCACCTACACCGAGGCCATTGAGTTGCTGAAAGAGCACAATGATGAATTTGATTATCCGGTATCCTGGGGCTGTGATCTGCAGACCGAGCATGAGCGTTATCTGACTGAGCAGATCTTTAAGAAGCCGGTCTTTGTAACAGACTATCCGAAGGAAATCAAGGCCTTTTATATGAAGCAGAATGCCGATGGCAAGACTGTGGCAGCCATGGACTGTCTGGTGCCGGGTATCGGAGAGATCATCGGCGGCAGCCAGCGTGAGGACGATCTGGAGCTGCTTAGCAGCCGTATGCAGGAGCTGGGCATGGAACTGGAGGATTATGACTTTTACCTGGATCTGCGCCGCTACGGTTCGGCTCCGCATGCCGGCTTCGGTCTGGGCTTTGAGCGTTGCGTCATGTATCTGACCGGCATGGGCAATATTCGTGATGTTCTTCCGTTTGCCAGAACAGTCGGAAACTGCGACCTGTAAACGTTTTTCATTATGAGGTAGAGATGGAATTTATACATATTGCAGATGTTCACCTGGGGGCGGCTGAGTTTGATGGCGGGGCGACCGTAAAACAAGCCTTTTTGCAGGTGATGGAACGCTGTATCAATGAAAAGATCGATGTATTATTTGTGGCGGGGGACTTGTTCCACCGCCCTCCGTCTATTCAGGAGCTGAAGTTTGTTATTCATCAATTTACCAGACTGGCGCCGACACTGGTCGTAATCATTGCCGGGAATCATGATCATATAGATGCAGGCAGCGCTTGGCTGAAGGTACGCTTCCCGGCCAATGTGATCTTCTTCGGCTCGGAAAAGTTGGCCATGTGTGAACTGAAACGCTGGCGGCTGCGCGTCTATGGCAGCAGCTACCTGCAAGAGCAGGATACAAGGCCGATGCCCGGCAGTCGGGTAAAAACGGAGGATGACTGGCATAACATACTGCTGGGGCATGGCGGAAATGGCGGACATCATCCGTTTCGGCGGGATGATCTGCGAAAATTTACCTACGTCGCCTTGGGGCATTTGCATCAATTTGAGCAGCTGGGGCCGGGGATTTGCTATCCGGGATCTCCTGCGCCGGTCTATCCATTCGAGATCTGGCAGCATGGCTATATCAGAGGCAGTCTGAATGTGAACAGCGGGCGATTGGAGATCGGCTTTGTGGCATTAACGGAGGCAGCGCCGAGGGTGGAGGAAGCACCGAGAATGGAGGCAGCGCCAAATCATATGTCGCCGGCTCAAATATCGACGCTTCAAACGGCGGAGGCAGCCGGTCTGGAGGAGCGCTATCGAAAACTCTGTGCCGAACTGCCGATCGGGCGCCGTGAAACAGTCCTGCACTGGGGGCTGTGGGCTTTGCAGCAGGCCGGCGAGGAGGTTGTCGATGTGGATCTCTGAGTTGGAAATTTATGGCTTTGGGGTCATGCAAAACAGACGGTTTCGTTTTGGTGAAGGGTTGACTCTGATCTGCGGAGGGAACGAAAGCGGCAAAACAACCTTGTTTTATTGTCTGCTGGCCTTGCTCTATGGCATGAAAAAGCCGCGTGGACGCAGCAGTCTGCAGCAGGCATACCTACGCTACGATCCGGGTGAGGGGCGGCCATATGCAGCGGCCGCGACCATTCATTTACCGGTCGGTGAGGTCAGGCTGTACCGTGATTTTCGAAATCCCTCGTCTGACTGTCTGCTGCTGAATGACCGGGAGCAAAGTGTTCGGTTGTTGGAGCAGTGGCTGCCGATCGGGGAGCGCTGGTTATATTTGCAGACATTTGCGCTGTCAGGACTGGCCGGCGTATCAAAGGAAGACTTGTCATCCCTGCTGCAGGCTTATATCCGGGCGGCCGAGGGCGGCAGTGCGGGCTTTCTTGGGGAACGTTCGCTTGAACTGCTGCGCGGCCGGCAAAGAGAAATAAGCCGTCAAATTACGATCCTTGAACAGGAATGCCGTGAGGCAGCGGCGGCACAGTCCGCCAAATTAAGACTATTGGAGGAGCAAAAGCTTCGAGTGGAGGAACAGCTTCAAGCCTGCACAGTGGTAAAGAGCCTGCCAAAATCGGGAAATACAGATGAGTTTGAACCGGCTCCCCGCCTGCAGTCGGCCGGCGTTCGCGGTTTTTTACGATTTCTGGAATGGCTTTGTCTGTTGGGCGGCGGGGCGCTGCTGGTCTTTGGCTTGATGCGGGACATGATGCCGGCCGTCACCGGAGGAGCGGTGATACTGGCGCTGTCGGTCATCCTGTTTTTACATCGGATTATCCAGCATGATGTGATGCAGGACGAGGATATGCGTTTGTATCGACGCCAGGTACTGGAACCGCATCGGCTGGAAGCGGAAAAGCGTCGAAGCTATCAAAAGGCTTTGGAACGAGAATGGAAACAGCTGGATGAGCAGCAGCGAGAATTGCAGCAAGACAAAGCGGCTGAGCACACCGGGCAGCTGGGAAGTTTGAAGGGGCAGGCCGAGGAGATCAGGGATGCTCAGCGCCTGCTGCAGACGGCTGTTCAGGGACAGAATTCGGAAGGCGCCAAGGGATTGGAGCAGCGGGTGAATGCCCTTTATCACCGCATAGAGGAACAGAGCGGCCGCAGCATCGGGTTTACCGGGGAGCGTTTATTGGTTCGACAAAAAGGCGGCAGTTTGCAGGGACTGGGGACAGTACCGGGCAGGGAAACACAGCTTGAGAGCCTGCAACTGAGTACCGGCACCCTGCAGCTGCTATATTTACTATTGCGGTTGACTGTTACGGAGTATTGGCCGGGTGACCTGCCCTATCTGTGGGATGATGCCTTGTTGACATTGGATGATAAAAGGGCAGCGGCCATTCTGAGGGAGCTCGCAGATCGGGCAAAACAGCATCAGGTTTGGATATTGACATGTCAGAAACGGGAGCATGGTCTGCTGAGTCAGGCAGGCATACCGTTTCGGGTGCTGGATCTGGAATCGGCGGAAGTATAGGGATAAAACAGGAGGAAGCGATGAATAAAATAGTATGTTTGCCGGGAGACGGAATCGGATCGGAGATTATGACTGCGGCATTGCAGGTTCTGCAGAAGACGGCAGAAAAGTATTTCTTTGACTATGAACTGGATATACAGCCATTTGGCGGTGCTGGAATTGATGAACTCGGCGATCCGTTTGCGCCATCGGTACAAAAGAAGGCGGTGGCGGCCGATGCCGTGCTGCTTGGTTCTATCGGCGGACCGCAGTGGGATATGGCAGCAAAGCGGCCGGAGCAGGGGTTGCTGGCTTTGCGAAAGCTTCTCGGCGTATATGCAAATGTACGGCCGTTGACCGTTGCCGACAGCCTGACCCATTTGTCGCCGTTAAAAAAGGAGATCGTACAGGGAACCGATCTGGTGATCGTTCGGGAATTGACCGGCGGTGCATATTTTGGAGAGGGGCGGTATCTGAAGGAAGATGAAGCCTTGGATACCATGCCATACAGCAGAGCGGAGATTGAGCGGATACTGCACTATGCTTTTCGTTTAGCGTCAAGAAGACGAGGACTGGTAACTTCGGTGGATAAGGCCAATGTGTTATCGACCAGTAAATTGTGGCGGCGGATCGCTGAAGAAGTGGCGGCTGAGTATCCGGAAGTGAAGCTGGAACATCGCTATGTGGATGCCATGGCCATGGAGCTGGTGACCAGACCATCCCGGTTTGATGTCATTGTCACCGAGAATTTGTTCGGAGATATTTTAAGTGATGAAGCCAGTGTTTTGGGCGGCTCGCTTGGCCTGCTGTCTTCGGCCAGCTTCGGCGATCAAGGAACAGCGCTGTATGAGCCGGCTCATGGCTCTGCACCGGATATCGCCGGTCAGAATATTGCGAATCCGATCGCGACCATCCTATCAGTGGCTATGATGCTCAGGCATTCCTTTGATCGGGCGGATATGGCGGAGGCCATCGAAACGGCGGTTGACGTTACGCTGCGTGAGGGGAAGATGACAAAGGATTTGAATCCGACCGAGTGGCTGCCGACAACGGAGTGGACAGCAGCTCTGTTGACACATATCTGACAAAAGAGGGGAGAGGCTTATGAAAACGATGTATGATAAGCTGTGGCAGCGACACGTCATTGCGGGCGAAGAGGGCGGTCTACAATTGCTGTATGTGGATATGCATTTTATCCATGAGGTGACCTCGCCGCAGGCCTTTGAAGGATTGCAGCTGGCCGGTCGTCATGTGCGCCGGCCGGATAAAACCTTTGCTACCATGGACCATAATACGCCGACGGTGGCGGCCTATCGCGGTTCATTGGTGGCTGTGGCAGATCCTTTGGCCAGAGAACAGTTAAAGACCTTGGCCGAAAACTGTGTCAGGGAGGGGATCCGACTGGCGGATATGAACCATGAAGACAATGGTATCGTCCACATCATCGGGCCGGAATTAGGCCTGTCCAGACCCGGCAGCTTGATAGTCTGCGGTGATAGCCATACGGCGACTCACGGGGCTTTCGGTGCCATTTCTTTTGGGATCGGCACCTCGGAGGTGGAGCATGTACTGGCTACACAGACTATATGGCAAAAGAAACTGAAAAATCTGGGCATCAAGGTGACAGGCAGTTTGCCGGAGGGGGTTTATGCCAAGGATGTCATTTTGTATCTGTTGGGACGCTACGGGGTATCTGTCGGCAGCGGCTATGCCATGGAATTTTTCGGAGAGACCATCAGTGCAATGAGTATGGATGAGAGGATGACGCTATGCAATATGGCCATCGAAGGCGGTGCCAAGGTGGGCATGGTGGCGGCTGATGCGATGACTCGAGAGTATCTGAAAAACCGTAAATACGGGCCGACAGAAAGCGAGCTGGAAACACTGCGCGTGCGCTGGGAACAGGAGAGAACCGACGGCGAGGAAGCATTTGACCGAGTGATCCATATTCGGGCGGATGAGCTGGAGCCACAGCTGACCTGGGGAACGAATCCGGGCATGACAGTCGGCATCTCACAAGCCTTTCCGCCGGTTGCATCAGCCGACGCTGCGGCGGCCTATGCCTATATGGGATTACAACCGGGGCAGCGGGCAGCCGATATTCCGGTCAGTGAAATCTTTATCGGCTCCTGTACCAACGGTCGCTATTCCGATCTGGCAGTGGCTGCTTCCTATATGAAGGGCAGACGGGTGGCAGAGCATATCCGGGCGGTGATCGTGCCGGGATCCATGGCTGTAAAGCGTCAGGCCGAAGAAAGCGGTCTGCGTCGGATCTTTGAGGCGGCCGGCTGTGAATGGCGTGAACCGGGCTGCTCCAGCTGTCTGGGCATGAACCCTGATCTGATCGGGGCGGGAAAACATTGCATTTCCACATCCAATCGAAACTTTGAAGGACGGCAGGGGGCCGGTGCCAGAACCCATCTGGTCAGTCCGGCCATGGCAGCTGCCTGTGCCATACATGGATCGGTGATCCATCCGAAGGAGGTAGGCCGTGAAAGCATTTAAAACCCTGGAGGGGGCAGTGATCCCCTTAATGCGCGATAATATTGATACTGATATCATTATTCCGAAGCAATATCTGAAAAGCGTTCGAAAAACAGGCTTTGGTGAACATGCCTTTGCTCCTTGGCGGTATCGGCCGGACGGCACTCCGGAGGAAAGCTTTGTGCTGAACCGGGAGGCGATGAAGAGGCGAAAGATTTTGGTAACCGGTGAAAATTTTGGCTGCGGCTCAAGTCGTGAGCATGCCGCCTGGGCATTGCAGGATTACGGTCTGGAGGTCATCATAGCCGGTGGCTATTCTGATATTTTCTACAATAACTGGCTTGGAAACGGGCATCTGCCGATCATATTGCCACGGGCGGTCAGAGAGAAGCTGGCGGCTGATTCGGACGCGTTGATCTGCATTGATTTGGAACAGCAGCTGGTGAAGACAGGCTTTGGTGACTTTGCGTTTACCGTGCCGGAAGTCTGGCGGGAGAGGTTGCTGGCCGGAGAAGACAGCATTGATATTACATTGCGCTACGAAGCGGTGATTGTCGCTTATGAGGCGGCAAACGATTGATATTAAGTGAAAACGCCCCTTAGAGAGGACGGCCAATCGGCCGGCAGCCTTTCTCAAAGGGGCGTTTTTTGTCGGAACGACCGCAGCGGTTCGTTCTTTATTCGGTCTGCTGTCCGGCAGCTCTGGCTGCCTGCATTTCTTTATATTCACGCACACGCTTATTGATCCGATCCACCGGATTTAGTAATTCGCTGATAGAGGCATCGTGATTCAGCATATCGATGATATATGCGATATAACGGGCAAACGGGCAGCTGATATAGTACTCGCGGGATAACAGCTCATCCGACTGGTAGATCAGATCACTGGTCATCACACGGTAAATCAGACCCTCTTCATAAGCGCGGTCAAAATTTTTCATTCCGTTGGTAAAGAGGCCAAATGTGGCGCAGGCGAAGATACGGCCGGCATTACGGGCCTTTAATTCGCGGGCTACGTCTATGATACTGTCGCCGGAGGAAATCATGTCATCCAGGATGATAACATCCTTGCCTGTCAGATCTGCGCCGAGGAATTCATGAGCTACGATTGGATTGCGGCCGTCTACGATTTTTGTATAATCACGGCGCTTGTAGAACATACCCATATCCAGACCAAGTACATTGGCCAGATAAATGGCTCTGTCCATGGCGCCCTCATCCGGGCTGATGGCCATCATATGATCGGCATCTATGGTCAGATCCGGAATGTGCTGTAGCAGAGTTTTGATAAACTGATAGGTCGGACGAACGGTCTCGAAGCCGGACAGCGGAATGGCATTTTGTACCCGTGGATCATGGGCGTCAAAGGTAATGATATTATCCACACCCATTTCGACCAGCTCCTGCAGGGCGAGGGCGCAGTCCAGGGATTCACGGTTATTTCTCTTATGCTGACGACTCTCATACAGGAAAGGCATGATCACATTGATTCGTCTGGCTTTCCCTCCGACAGCGGCGATGATCCGCTTCAGATCCTGATAATGATCATCCGGAGACATATGGTTTTCCTTATCGGACAGGCGGTAGGTCATGCTGTGGTTGGTGACATCGACCAGAATAAAAAGATCATAGCCGCGAACCGATTCACAGAGGGTCGCTTTGGCTTCGCCGGAACCGAAACGCGGAACCTTGGCCTCGATCAGATAGCTGTTTCTGACATAGCCGGCATATCCGCTATGGTCGACAATGGATTTGTTGCGGTCGCTTCGCCAGTCGACCAGAATCTGATCAACGGCATCCCCGTGCAAAAAACTATCCATAGAAATAATACCCAGTGTGCCATAGGGAATGGTTCCCAGGGTTTTTCTGTTCGTCAACATATCTTCTTTTCCTCCGCTTATTCTTTAGTTGTGCAGCCGGTTGTTCGTCTGCGAATGCGAATATCACGACCGGTCATCTGCAGGATCAGATAATGACCGGCGATCCGGGACAGGATTCGTTCCGAGTAGGCCTGAAGGACTTCCCCAAGGCTGAGATTGGTCGAGATGATGGTTGATAATCCCTTTCCCAAACGTGCATTCAACAACTCAAACAGTGCTGATACTACAAAAGAGTTTATCACCTCGGTTCCCAAATCGTCAATTATCAAAACACTAACTTTTTGCAAATATTCGATCATTGGATGGGTGTGCCGATCAAAGGTATCGGCCTCGATCAAATGGATCAAATTTGCACTGCTCAGATAGAGTACGGGTACACCCTTGGCGATCAGTGCATTGGCTATGCAATGCGATAAAAAGGTCTTGCCAAGGCCGGGTTTGCCGTACAAAAATAAATTTTCGCCGGCCGGGAACTGTTCTACAAAGCGGGTCGCAGTCTGGAGGGCAATGGCGGCCAGCTCACGAGGAGAGGCCTCACCGGCAGCTGTGCCGGCAGTATCATAATAATTTAGGTCAAAGCAGGAAAAGGAGGCAGCCTGATCCAATGCCCGGAGGCCGGCATTTTGATAAAAGAGTCGGATCATTTCGCGCAGATAACAGTGACAGGGTTGTCCGTCGATAAAGCCGGTATCCCGGCAGGTGCGGCAGTGAACCTGAAGCTTGGTTTCGCTCTCACTGATACCGTTTTTGGCCAGATAATGACTGCGTTCCAGCTTGGTCATGGCAATCTGCTCAATCAGATCTTCTACGACTGCTTCGGCCTTTAGGATCTTAGCCCGCCCGAGAGCGGTGCGCAGTGACACCAGCTTTTGATCCAGGGTCCGCAAGGTGGGATGGCGCTGATGCAGCCGATCCAGGCGGTTGATCCAGGAGCGGTGATTATCGGTCCGGCGTTCATCGAACAGCTCCTGTAATTGTCTGGTTTGGGAATCTGTTAATAGCATAGGTCTCCTTTAGGCTAGGGTTTGTTGCAGCATTTTGGCGAGATCTCCAGTGTCGTACTCACGGGACTCAAAGTTGTTAAAGCGAGTGGCTGCCAGCTTTCCCTTGGAAGCGGCTGTTTTTTTCGGTTGGCCGGTCTGGCTCGTTTCGTTATTTTGTTTCCAGCTTTGATCCAGTTTTTCGATATCGGCTTTTGATTTTACACTGCTTTTCTTCCAATTGCTTAAGATGCTGTTGGCATATTCAAAACTGGGATTATGGGTCTTGGCCATGGTTCGTTCGCAGGCCTCGATGATGATGTCCTGATCAAAGCCCCAGTCTTTGGTCCAGCAATCGATGAACTGTTTTTCGGTACGTATCGGTTCCCGGTTTTTGATACCGAAGGCGTTTAACACCGGGTAATAAAGCTGGTAGCGGCGGACATCCGACTTGGCGGCGGAAACAGTGGTGATACCGTCCTGATACCAGCCGGCCGCCACCTTTTGCATATATGAAGCATCGGTTTTTTGTCTGGATACACAGTATTCAATCAAATATTCCAGCAAATCGGCAGAAAAATGCAGTTCATGGAAGCAGTACAGAAGGGTCTGAATATCCTTTGAGGTCAGTGGTCGTCCGAGATAGGTCTCGGCTACGAACAGCAGCTGTCTGGCAGTCTCATTCTGAGAGAGATCTTTTAACAGGGCGGCTGACATCTTAAAGGTAGGAGCAGGTACCGGCGGATCAGCAGCGGCGACCGCTGCGGCCGGCGCTGCTTCTGTGGTCACGGCGGCTGATTCGGTATGGCCGGCCGGCGAGCCGTGGTCAGGCAAGAGCAGGTGCAGGGTCTTTATGGTTCCGTCGCTTTCCTGCTCCAGGCTCAACAGTCCTTTTTTCTTCCAGAAAATCAGCGCTCGTCTGACATCCTTTTCGGTAATGTCGAGTACATCCGCTACCTGAGAGAGGGACAGCATAAAGCTCCCGCTGCCGGCATAGCGCAGCAGGAGCAGATAAACTTTTAGATATTCGCCGTTTACCTCCGGCATTATAGTGTCGATAAAAAAATTAGAAATCACCGTATAGGACGGTATCTCGTTTTTCAGAGAAAAGGTATTCATGCCGCCTCCTTGTTGTCATTCATCTTAAAAATCAGTCTGCGAAGATTATAGCATAGCTATTTTGAAATGAGAATAGCTCCATCCGCTCCGAGATCTGTCCGGGGATGATGGGGATAGTGGGGATAATTATGGAGATGCTTGGCTGTCAGCGCACAAACCCTGATAAATCAAAGAGGATGTGGTGATGTCGGAAAATTTGGTTTTTCCGATATCATCCACATCCTTCGGCATAAAACACGGGGATAATGGGGATAACTAATCAGTCAGCAGCATTTCTCCAATATTTACAACGTTTCCGGCGCCCATAGTTATCAACACATCACCGTTGATACAATTTTTTTTCAAATATTCCAATACCTCGGAAAAGGTCGGTAAATAATAGGCTTCGGTTCCGAGCGTCTGCAGACGCCGGCAGATATCTGCCGAGCTGATACCGAGGGTATCGGTTTCGCGGGCGGCATAGATATCCGGCAGGATGACCAGATCGGCTTCTGAGAGGGCAGATGCAAAATCATCCAGAAAGGCCTTGGTCCGACTGTAGGTATGCGGCTGGAAGACAACGACCAGACGCTCGTGGGCAAGTGCCCGGGCAGCAGACAAGGTGGCGCGGATTTCGGTCGGGTGGTGGGCGTAATCATCAATGACGGTGACGTTTTGTCGGCTCCCCTTATGCTCAAAGCGGCGATGCGTACCGCCGAAGGCGGACAGACCGGCCGCGATCACATCAAAGGAACAACCGAGCTTGTGAGTAAGCGCGATGGCTGCCATGGCATTCACCACATTGTATTCGCCCGGAACCTGCAGCGACAGCTGCCCGAGCAGAGCGCCTCCGGCATAAACATCAAAGTGAGGACGGCCTTTGGCGTCAAAGTGCAGGTTTTGATAGGAATAGGCGGCAGCCGGATCAGCTCCGAAGGTCACGACCGGCACAGTCAGGTCGGCAGTCAAAGCTGCCACATCATCAATATCGGCATTAATGACGATCAGACCGCCCGGTTTTACGCGCTGCATAAAAGTATGGAAGGAAGAGCGAATCTGAGCCAGGTCGGCGAAATAATCCATATGGTCTTCTTCTATATTTAATATAACGGCATGGGTCGGTGAAAATGACAGAAAGCTGTCGGTATATTCACAGGCTTCGGTCAAAAAAAACTCATGGCCGCCGACCCGGATATTGCCTTTGATGACCGGAAGCACACCGCCCACGCTGATGGTCGGATCGGTTTTGGCGGCCAGCAGAATATGAGCCACCATAGATGTCGTGGTGGTTTTGCCATGGGTGCCGGCGATAGCCAGCGAGCGATGATAATTGCCCATCAACTGCCCGAGCAGCTCTGCGCGATTCAGCATGGGCAGACCGGTTGTGGCGGCAAAATGATACTCCGGATTATCCTGTGAGATGGCGGCCGTATAAACGACCACCTTGGTCTGCGACGGAATACAGCAGATGCTTTGATCATAAGAGATTGAAACACCGCGCGCTTCCAAGGAAGCTGTCAATTCGCCGGCCTGTCTGTCGGAGCCGGAGATGCTGAAGCCGGCATCCAGCAGAATATGAGCCAGTCCGCTCATGCTGACACCGCCGATACCGATCATATGGATATGCAGCGGGCGCTGAAAGTCAAGTTGATACATAGTAACCTCCCAAGTACCTGATAGAGTTTATTTTAGCATAAAATATTTTATGTTTTATTATAACACAAATCATGCAGCGGTCATAGTGTCGAGGAAGAAACAAAGAATTTGGACAAATTTGCCAGAGAGTTCATAAAAACCATTTGTGATTTGCGCAAAAAGCACAAGGAAATTGAAAAAAACAGTTTCGCAAATCATAGAAATATGCTATAATAAACAAGACTAAAAGAAGAAGGGGTGGAGTTATGATTAAAAAAGAAATGATTGCCATGCTGCTCGCAGGTGGCCAGGGCAGCAGACTTGGTGTATTAACGGCCAAAGTAGCAAAGCCTGCGGTCGCCTTCGGAGGGAAATATCGTATTATCGACTTTCCGTTGAGCAACTGTATCAATTCGGGAATCGATACCGTTGGCGTATTGACTCAGTATCAGCCATTGCGCCTGAATACCCATATCGGAATCGGTATTCCTTGGGATCTTGATCGCAATGTGGGCGGCGTCACCATACTGCCCCCTTACGAAAAGAGCGGTAACAGTGAGTGGTATACCGGCACAGCAAATGCTATCTACCAAAATATCAACTATATGGATATGTATAATCCGGATTATGTGCTCATCCTTTCAGGAGATCATATCTATAAGATGGATTATGAGATCATGCTGGACTTCCATAAAGCAAATCATGCGGATGTGACCATCGCAGCCATGCCGGTGCCTTGGGAGGAGGCCGGTCGCTTCGGGGTTCTGGTGACGGATGAGCAGAATCAGATCACTGAATTTGAAGAAAAGCCGGAGAATCCGAAGAGCAATCTTGCCTCCATGGGGATATACATCTTCAGCTGGAAGGTGCTGAAGGAAGCGTTGATAGAGCAGGCCGGGCAGACCAACTGTGACTTTGGTAAGCATGTCATTCCGCATTGCTTTGAGCAGGGGAAGCGTATTTTTGCCTATGAATTTAACGGGTATTGGAAGGATGTCGGAACCCTCGGCTCCTATTGGGAAACCAATATGGAGATGGTTGATCTGATTCCGGAATTTAACTTGTATGAAGAACGCTGGAAGATTTATACCAATAGTATGATGATCCCGCCACAGTATGTCGGCCCGAACGCCTCGGTGACCAGGAGTATCATGGGCAAGGGTGTGGAGGTGCACGGCTTGGTGGATCACTCGGTGATCGGCCTCGGTGTGACCATCGAGGAAGGCGCGGAGATCAGGGATTCCATCATTATGGACAATGTTCACATCGGTAAAAACTGTAAGATCTATCGCAGCATTATTGCCGATGATGTTGAAATCGGTGAAAATACCATCCTTGGAACCGGAGAGATGGTGCCCAATAAGGTAAATCCGAAGGTATATGACTTCGGACTGGTGACAATAGGCGAGAGAACCGTTATTCCGGCCAATGTGGCGATTGGCTTTAACACCGCTGTCAGCGGTATGACCACTGAGGCGGATTATCCGAATGGCGTACTGGAGAGTGGTGAGACCTTGATTAAGTTAGGAGTGGAATTATGAGAGCGGTAGGAATAATCTTGGCAGGTGGCAACAGCCACGCAGCAGGGGTGTTGTCACAGAAGAGAGCCATAGCGGCTTTACCGATCGCGGGCAGCTATCGGGCGATTGACTTCAGCCTCAGCAACATGACAAACTCACAGATAAAGAAGGTAGCGGTATTGACCCAGTACAATGCCAGAAGCCTTTACACACATCTGAATTCCTCCAAGTGGTGGGATTTCGGACGTAAGCAGGGCGGTCTTTATCTGTTCACCCCGACCATAAACAATGAGCATAGCTGGTGGTACCGCGGTACGGCTGACTCTCTGCTGCAGAATCTGGATTTTTTGCGTAAGAGCCATGAGCCATATGTGATCATTGCATCCGGTGACGGTATTTATAAGTTGGATTACAATGAGGTGCTGGAATACCATATTGGGAAACGGGCCGATATCACGATCGTTTGCAAAGATCTGGGAAAACATGCGGATGTTTGTCGTTTCGGTGTGGTAAATCTGGATCATGATAATCGTGTTTTGAATCTGGAAGAGAAGCCAATGGTACCGACAAATAGTATCGTTTCAACCGGTATCTATGTGATCCGACGCAGACTGCTGATCGAACTGCTGGAAAAATGTGAAAAAGAGAATCGATATGATTTCGTTAATGACATCCTGATCCGTTATAAGAACCTGAAACGTATTTATGCCTACCTGATGACCAGTTATTGGAATAATGTGTCAACGGTTGATTCTTACTACAAAGTCAATATGGATTTTCTGAAACCGGAGATCCGAAGGTTCTTTTTCCGTGATGCGCCTGAGATTCATTCCAAGATCGAGGATCATGCGCCGGCAAAATATAATGATAATGCCTGGGTGCGCAACAGTCTGGTGTCCAGCGGTTGTATCATCAACGGTGCGGTGGAGGATTCGGTATTGCTGAAGAAGGCCTATATCGGAAACGGTACGGTGATCAAAAATTCGGTGATCTTGAACAATGTCTATATCGGAGATAATTGCTATATCGAAAATTGCATTGTGGAGAGCAACGGAACCATACGCTCCGGCAGCCGCTTTGTCGGTGAAGAGGCCGTTCAGGTGGTGGTCGAGCGAAATGATCGTTTTGCCATCTAATAAATTATGGGGGAAAAGAAAATGAATATAACAGACGTGCGAGTGAAGAAGCTGGACAAGGAGGGGAAGGTCAGAGCCTTTGTATCCATTACGATTGATGATGTCTTTGTGGTGCATGATATCAAGGTGATCGAAGGAGAGCAGGGCCTGTTTATTGCAATGCCGTCCAAGAAGCATACAGACGGCACCTACCGTGATGTGGCGCATCCGATCGTGAAGGAGACCAGGGACGAATTATCTGCACTGATCCTCAAGTATTATGAGATGGCGGAGGAATAGACGCATTGCAGCAGCTGTAAAAAAACGAGTAAAAAGCTCTGTGCATGAAAGGGATTCCCTTTTGCGCACAGAGCTTTTTTGTGTCTGAAAGCCTTGCCGTATGAAATTGTGAAAAAAATGTAAAATCTTTCCGGGCTGCCTTGACGAGGCGGATATGGCGGTGTATTGTAATAGCGAAATAACACAATACTGTAAGAAATTGAGGGGAGAGCATTCGATGAAAACAAAGAAAATTTTGATTGGCGCAATGGCCTTGCTGATGGCGGCTGCGCCAATGAATATGCTTGGAGCGCCGAGAGTGGGTGACGCCAGGGTGCAGGCGGCTGAGAACTGGAGCGTAGAATATGGGGTGTCAAAAAAGATGCAGGAAGTCTACTTTGAGGCATTGGAAGGCATTGAATTCCTGCATAAGGCCAAATATCATTATTATGCCTATGATACATCCGTGAGCGATACTCCTTACCGGGCGCTTAGTCAGGCTCAAACGGATGGATTTCAGGGGTGTACGGATGACTATATTGGTGAACTGATAACAGGGGCAATGGTATATGTATACGCGGCTGACTATCAGCATCAGTATGCTCCGATCAAAAATTCTGAGGAAGCGATGGCGCGGCTGCGACAGGATATGAATACTTACTTAAGCACAAACCCGGAAAAGAAAACAGGGTGGATATATGAAAACGGAGCCAAATCATTTTTTGAGAACGGCCGGAAGAAAACTTCGGCTTGGATCAATGATCTGTATTATGTGGACGCAGCTGGGAAAATGCTGAGAAATACTCGCACACCGGATGGGTATCGCGTAGACATTGAAGGGAAATGGACCAAGAGCAGTTGGAAGCAGGATGCAAAGGGCTGGAAATACAGCTTTGACGACGGCTTTACCTATCGTGGCGGCTGGCATAAGATCAAGACTCAGGACTTCCACTTCAAGCCGGACGGTTATCTGAGTGTCAATACCTGGGTGAAGGATGTTTATGTTAACCATAATGGCGTAATCCTGCGAAATGTTACGACGCCGGATGGCTATCGTGTCGGCGCGGATGGCCGCTGGATTTCGTTTTCCTGGCAGCTGGCGGGCAATAAGTGGACGCTGAAGTACAAGGACGGTTTTATGCCGAAGAATCAGTGGCAGCAGGTAAAGGATAAATGGTATCATTTTGATGCGCAGGGGTATATGGAGGCCGGTCGTTGGATCGGAAACTATTATCTGGGAGCAGATGGGGCTATGGTGGTTTCGGCCCGGACCCCGGATGGTTACTATGTAGACGCGAGCGGAAAATGGGATCAGTCTAAGCCGCGACAGAAATAAGATAGTAAATCGCTGAGACGAATCACATGTTGATCGTTTAGCGAAAAACACCTCGGGCTGAGGCTCCGGGGTGTTTTTATATTTCCGGTGAAAAGCATGGAGTCGGATTGACAACATATGCAGGGCTTGTTATGCTGTGAACGGAAAACGCCGAAGCTGCGTCTCAGAAACAGACACAGCGGGCGGCAACAACAGAGAGGAAAGCATATCATGAAAATCATTGTCGGTTTGGGAAACCCAACCAAAGAATATGAACATACCCGTCATAATATCGGTTTTGATGTGATCGATGCCCTGGCGCAGCAGCACCGAATCAGTGTAAACGGTCTGAAATTTATGGGGGAATGCGGCACAGGCAGCATCGCCGGACAGAAGGTTTTGTTGTTAAAGCCGGTAACCTATATGAACCTCAGCGGTGAGAGTATCCGAGCTGCCTGCGACTATTATAAGATCGATCCGCAGGAGGAGCTGCTGGTCGTTTATGATGATATTCATCTGCCGCCGGGAAAACTGCGCCTGCGTAAAAAAGGCAGAGCCGGTGGTCACAACGGCATCAAAAATATTATAAGACATCTGCATTCGGAGGTCTTTTGCCGTTTGAAGGTCGGGGTTGGAGCACAGATGGAACAGCAGGATTTGGTCAACCACGTGTTGGGACATTTTTCGGCTGAGGAAAAACCGGTAATCGCAGATGGGATCAAAAGAGCGACGGCTTCTATAGAGGACTGGGTTGAAGCCGGTATGGAAGAGGCGATGAACCGGATTCATCGGCATATATAAAAAGGAAGGCGGTTATGAGCTGGACAGAGCAGGCAGTGATCAGGACAATTGAAAATAAGCTGGCGTGGGGGGCGGTCAGCGTCAGCGGGGCCAGCATGCATGCGGCCGGCTATCTGGCCGGCCTGGTCGGAAACGGACTGGGGCGACGATTGGTCATCACCTATTCCGAGGAACGTGCGACTGTCCTGGAGCAGGGGTTGCGCCTGTTTGGGGAGACTGTCGTGCGCTTTCCGGAAAAGGATCTGCTGTTCTATGCGGCCGATATTCACGGCGATACTCTGTTAAAAAAGCGTTTAGAGGCTCTCAGAGTTTTGGCGCGGCAGACATCTTATACGGTCATTGCGACTGCCCAGGCCTTAACGGACGGTATCATGTCATCCGATCAGCTGCAGGCATCCCTGCTGCGTCTGCAGGTGGGAGAGGAATACGCTCCGGAACGCCTGATTGCCGATTTACTCGAGCGGGGTTACGAACGGGTAGAACGGGTAGAAGCCGAGGGGCAGTTTTCGGCCAGAGGAGGCTTGATCGACATCGTCAGCTATGATATGGAATATCCGCTGCGGGTCGAATATTTTGATGATGAGATCGACTCACTGAGGCTGTTTCAATTAGAAAATATGCGATCCTTGGAGAGTCTGTCATCGGCCATGCTTCTGCCGGCTACGGAACACATCATTTCCGAGATGGAATGGGAAAGCGGGCTGGCTAAGGTGGAGGCCGAGGTGCACGAACGCCTGCAAATTGAGACGGATCCGACGATCTGTGAAAACCTCAAACTGATTATAGCCAAGCTGTCACTGGGACAGGTGGAGCTGCTGCTGCCGTATTTTAAGCCTGAAACCGGCAGCTTGCTGTCTTATTTTTCGCCGACAGACAGTCTGGTGATATTGGATGATCCGCTCTTTTTGCAAGGTAGGATGCGGGCTCTTGAGGAAGAGATGGGTCTTAGTTTGCAAAAGCGTATCGATCAGGGGCTGTTATTGGCCGGCGCCGGGCAAAATCTGAAGCTGGATCATCGGCAGTGGATAGAACAGTTGTCGGCATATCCCTGCATGCTTTTAGGGGAAGGCGGTTTGGTCGCAGAGTGGCCGGCGCCGGTGCAGGCGCTGTCTGTGGATATGACTGCGATAGCCGGCTTTCACGGCAGCGTGGAAGCTTTGCTACAGCAAATGCTGATATGGAAGAAGAAATGCTTCAGGATGTTGGTTGTTTCGCCGTCGCTATCAAGGGCGCGTCGCTTGGCGGAACATTTTTTAGAGGCCGGTTTTACTGCTTATGCATCGGAGCCGGATCGGGAGCTGCCGTTTCCGCAGCCGGGAGAGGTGATTGTGACAGTCGGCGGCCTGCAATACGGTTTCCAATCAGAGGCAGAGGGTCTGGTGATTCTTGGTCAGTCAGATATCTTCGGTCAGGAAAAAGAAACCAGAAAAGCCAAGAAAAGCAAAAGCGGTGCAGGCAGGATCAAGGATTTGGGAGTACTGCAGATCGGAGACTATGTCATCCATGAAAATCATGGTTTGGGAATTTTCCGAGGTATCGAAAAAATTCGCAGCCATGATCAGATCAAGGATTTTCTAAAAATTGAATATGCCGATAACGGTGCACTCTATATTCCGGTAACAGACTTTGATTTGTTAATGAAATATGGCGGTCATGATATGTCGCCGGCCAGCTTGAATAAACTGGGCGGTAACGGCTGGAGAAAAACAAAACAGAAGGCCAGGGCGGCCATCTGGGAGATGGCCAAGGAACTGGTGGAGCTTTATGCAGCCAGGTTGGATGCGGCCGGCTATCAGGCCGGTGAGGATACGGTTTGGCAAAAGGAGTTTGAAGAATTATTTCCATATGAAGAAACAGACGATCAGCTGAGGGCGGTGGAAGATATCAAAGCCGATATGCGAAGTCCGAAGATCATGGATCGCCTGCTCTGCGGTGATGTCGGCTACGGTAAGACGGAAGTGGCCATGAGGGCAGCCTTTAAGGCGATACAGGAGGGCTATCAGGTTATGTATCTGGTGCCGACCACCATTCTGGCACAGCAGCATTATCGATCCTTTACAAATCGCTTTGAGAACTTTCCGGTGCGGGTTGATCTGTTGAATCGCTTTGTTACAGGCAATAAGGCTAAGGAGTCCTTGAAGGCCTTCGCCCGCGGCACCTGTGACATTCTGATCGGTACGCATCGGATACTGTCGGAGGATGTGACGCCCAGAAAGCTGGGCCTGCTGATTATAGATGAGGAGCAGCGTTTCGGTGTCAAGGACAAGGAAAAAATCAAGAGTCTAAAAACGAATGTAGATGTATTGACATTGACAGCCACACCGATTCCGCGTACCTTGCATATGAGTTTGATCGGTATTCGGGATTTAAGTATGCTGGAGGAGGCACCGAGAGAACGGCATGCCATCCAAACCTATATTACGGAGCAAGACGATGAGTTGGTTCGGGAGGCGGTGGTCAGAGAGTTATCGCGCGGCGGCCAAGTTTATTATGTATGTAACAGAGTTGAACAGCTGGATTCGGTCGTGAGCCGTCTGCGTACCCTATTGCCGGAGGCTCGCATCGGAGTCGGGCATGGGCAGATGCATAAGCAAACCTTAGAAAAGGTGATGCTTTCTTTTATCAATGGGGAACTGGATATCCTGGTGGCAACCACCATTATTGAAACCGGTTTGGATATCCCGAACGTAAATACCATCATTATCCAGGATGCTCATCGTATGGGACTGTCACAGCTTTATCAGCTGCGTGGTCGAGTTGGACGGTCGAGTCGGATCGCCTATGCATTTTTGCTATATCCACGGGCCAAGGTGTTGTCAGAGGTGGCCATGAGGCGTTTATCTGCCATCCGTGAATTTACCAGATTGGGATCGGGTGTACAGATCGCCATGAAGGATCTGGAGATTCGTGGTTCCGGTAATGTACTTGGAATGAGTCAGCATGGACACATGCAGGCTATCGGTTATGATCTTTACTGTAAACTGCTTGGTATGGCTATTCGCAAGCTACGCGGAGAAACGGTCAATGACGATGATTTCGAGGTTGTTCTGGAGCTGCGACAGAATCTCTATATTCCGGATACTTATATCGAGTCCGAGAAGGTGAAGCTGGAAATATATCGAGAGATCGCAGCAGTCGATAGCGAAGAAGCCTATTCTGAGGCACTGGATATGCTGATCGACCGTTTTGGTGATCCGCCCAAGCAGGTGGTGCAATTACTGCGGGTGGCCATGCTGCGTCATATGGCAGCCCGGGTGCTGGTGGATACCATCATTGAAGGGGAGCGGGAGCTGCAGTTTCGTTTCTGTAACAGTCCCAGGCTAAAAGTAGAGAAGCTGCCGGAGTTTGTCAGCCGCTATCATGGTCGCCTGTCGGTATTTGTACCGAAGGATAAAAAGGCGGCGCCGATCTTGAAATATCGCCTGCCGACCGGTTTGTTGACGGCTGATATAATCCTGGATGAGGTACAAATGATGCTGACCGGGCTGCAGGAGCTGGCAGAGGACTAAGTGAAATTCTCGAGTAAACAGAGTATAATAAAAGCAGTAGCTGATCTGTAACGGTGAAAAATGATTCTAAACATCCGTGATAGATCAGATACTGCTTTTATTTTCCGGCTTGTATTTCGAGGGCTTGATCCGAGTGCTTTAGTGGTTTAGGCCCAGATGACGGTAGGCATATTCCGTCACGATACGGCCTCTGGCAGTTCGATTTAAGAAGCCGTTTTTCAAAAGATAAGGTTCATAAACATCTTCCAAGGTACCGGCATCTTCGCCGATGGCTGCGGCGAGAGTGTCCAGCCCGACCGGACCGCCGCTGAATTTTTCAATAATGGTTTCGAGAATCAGACGGTCCATCCGGTCCAGGCCGAAGTTATCCACTTCCAGTAAATCCAGAGCAAAGCAGGCGATTTCCTTTGTGATGCCGCTTTTGTATTTGACTTGGGCAAAGTCGCGTACCCGTTTTAATAAACGGTTGGCCAGTCGCGGCGTACCGCGGGAACGGCGGGCAATCTCCAAAGCGCCTTCCTGATCAATACTAACATCCAGCACTTTGGCAGAGCGAATGATGATGGTCTGCAGCTCTTCCGCCGAGTAGAACTCCAGGTGGTGGATCATGCCGAAGCGGTCGCGCAACGGAGCGCTGAGCAGACCGGCTCGGGTGGTGGCGCCAACCAATGTAAATGGCGGAAGATCCAAGCGGATACTTCTGGCGGCGCTGCCCTTGCCGATCATGATATCAATGGCATAGTCTTCCATGGCCGGATATAACACCTCTTCGACCTGACGGTTGAGGCGGTGGATCTCGTCGATGAATAGCAGGTCGCCAGCCTGGAGATTATTTAAAATGGCGGCCAGTTCACCGGGGCGTTCGATGGCCGGGCCGGTGGTGATCTTCATATGCACATTCATCTCATGGGCAATGATGGAAGATAGTGTAGTCTTACCGAGACCGGGCGGGCCATAAAACAGGATATGATCCAGGGGCTCCCGGCGTTGTTTGGCGGCCTCGATCGACACCTTCAGGGTGCTGATGGCCTTTTGCTGACCGATGTACTCCGACAATGAAGTCGGGCGTAAGGATAATTCGCTGACTACATCCTCGGCAATAGCTTCAGAGGTCACGATGCGTTTTGTCATAGCTTTGGTTCCTTTATCTTTAGAATAATGATAATTTGCCGAGACAGAGCTTCAGGATATCATTGGTCGACATATCTTCGGTGATATGCAGGGTACGGATGACACCGGCCGCCTCGGAGGCGGCATAACCGAGGGCGATCAAGGCATCAACAGCCTCATCGGCATTAGAGGCGATAGAAGCGGCGGCCGGTCGGTTGGCAGAGCGGCCGTCAAACATATCGGAGGTATCGATTTTATCACCAAGATCGACCAGGATACGGTCGGCGTTCTTTTTCCCGATGCCGGGTACTTTGGTAAATGTTGAGGCATCCTTGGCGATGATGGCCATTTTGATATCATGGACGCTGCAATGACCGAGGATGGCCATAGCCAGCTTTGGGCCGACCTTGGATACACTGATCAGCAGGCGAAAGATACGTAGCTCCTCTTCGGTCACAAAGCCGAAAAGCGTGATACCGTCTTCCTTCATGCTCATATGTGTGTGCAGAAAGATTTCATCTCCGGTGGAGGTCATCTGCTGCAGGGTCGACAGGGGGACAAAGACCTCATAGCCGACATCATTGACATCCAGATAAATACTAGTGGCGGTGACAGACATCACCGTACCGCGTAAAAATGCTATCATACAACTCCTTTTCCGTGTTGGATCAGCAAGTTTTGCTTCATTTCAAACAGGGGTCTTGACAGGTCAACATAGACCTGGTGCGGATTTTCAAAACGTTTACTCTCATCCCACAGTCTTGCCAGCTGCGCCTTGGAATAGGCCTGAATGGACATGACATCCGGGGATTCATAAACACAGGTACCGTTCAGGAAGATCGGCACCAGCAGTTCTTCCATATAATATTGTCCGCCGGTAAATAGTGTTTTCTTCCACGGACTGACCGGATCAAAGATCTCCAGATCTTCGGAGCAGTCATAGGTTTCATTCTCCAGGCAGATCAGATCGGCATGGATCATATGTGACTCGGCATCAAAGATACGGTAGATTTTTTTGTTTCCCGGATTGGTAATTTTTTCCAGATTATCGGACAGTTTAATCTTCGGGATATAGCGTTCATTTTTCTTGTCATAATAGGCTGCCAGCTTATAGACGCCGCCGAAAGACGGGCAGTCATTGGCGGTGATCAGGTTGGTGCCGACGCCCCAGGAGCTGATCTTGGCGCCTTGGCTTTTTAGACTGGATACCAGATACTCATCCAGATCACTGGAAGCGGAGATTATGGCATCGGTCAGACCGGCATCATCCAACTGCTTACGGGCCTTCTTCGAGATATAGGAAAGGTCGCCGCTGTCCAGACGGATACCATAGCGTTCAAAGATGACGCCATCGTCCATCAGCTCTTTGAAGACACGGATGGCGTTCGGTACGCCCTGCTTTAAAGTGTCATAGGTGTCGACCAGCAGGAAACAGTTTTTCGGATATAATGAGGCATAGGTTTTGAAAGCGGTATATTCGTCAGGGAAGCTCATCACCCAGCTGTGGGCATGGGTCCCGGCCACCGGCAATGAGTATTCTTTGCCGGCCAGTACGTTTGAAGTGCCGGTACAACCGCCGATGATGGCTGCCCTGGCTCCGAGCAGTCCGGCATCCGGACCTTGGGCGCGGCGCAGACCGAACTCGAGTACGGTATCACCCTTGGCAGCGTAGGTAACACGGGCGGCTTTGGTAGCGATCAGGCTTTGATGATTGATCAGGGTCAGCATGGCTGTTTCGATCAGCTGGGCTTCCGGGAGAGGAGCGACTACCTTTACCAACGGTTCTCCGGGGAAGATGACATTTCCTTCCTGAATGGCGTAAATATCGCCGGAGAAGGAAAAATTACGCAGATAAGACAGAAAGTCTTCATCAAAGGCATGCAGTGAACGCAAATATTCGATGTCCTCATCGCCAAAATGCAAGTCCTTTATATAGGAAATAACATCGTGCAGACCGGCCATGATGGCATAGCCGCCATGAAATGGATTGCGACGGTAGAAAATGTCAAAAACAACCCGCTCGTACATATCGTTCTTGGCATAGCCTTGCATCATCGTTAATTCATAAAAATCAGTCAACAGTGTCAGATTCCTTTTATCCATGGTTTTCTCCTTGCAGCATCGTGCTTATCCTTGTGTTGCCTTCTATCATACTCCATTCATATCGCGAAGTAAAGCCGCCCGCTCATCTGCCAGCTCGCGGTAGAGGTCTGCCATGCTCCAGCCGGCATTTGCTGCAGTTCGCATAGCCATCAACGGTAGCGGGCCGATATTTCCTTCTTTTAGTATATGTAGAAAGCCGTTTAGTCGTTCATCGGAGAAACCGACAAATAACATAACGGATTCCGGCAGTGTCGCTGATTCAGTCTGTAGCGGCAGATTCAGAAAATGGCAGAGCTCCTGCAGCTGCTCCAGGCAGCGGCAGTGCTCCGGGGCGTATAACAGAATCACTTCCCGGCTCATGGTGGTCTTGCTCCTTTCGGTATCTCGTGGTATGATCATACACACGGTTAAGGATATCATAACCCGGAGCTGTGGATCATGCAAGGTAAAATTGTACTTGAAAAAATACAATTCGTGCAAAAAAATAATTTGCATTGTTGTCAAGACTACTGTAAAATATACACGTTGTGACATGATAGCTGTGAAGCGCGAGGTTGTCTTTCTTAAGAAGAAAGAGTTTTCCGTGGAGCGAATGTCAAGTTTCAAAACTGACGACAAGTCACTGTACAGTAGAATATAACTGGATAAGTTATGCCGTTTGTGTGGAGTGTAAAAATGAAACACACGGGAGAGTGTACAGTCACCACTTGTCGTGCTAAAAACATTTTATAGTACGAAAAGGAGGCGGCTTTTTTTATGGCAAATCAGGTAATGAGAATCACATTAAAAGCTTACGACCATCAGCTGGTCGACGCAACAGCGAAGAAAATCATCGAGACAGTGAAGAAGTCCGGTGCACAGGTAAGCGGTCCGGTACCCCTGCCGACAAAGAAGGAGGTAGTAACCATCCTGAGAGCGGTACATAAGTACAAGGATTCCAGAGAGCAGTTCGAGCAGAGAACGCATAAGAGATTGATTGACATTATTGAACCGACAGCAAAGACCAAAGAGTCTTTGTCCAGACTGGAACTGTCTGCCGGAGTCAGTGTTAATATTAAAATGAAGTAAAAGCTTCCGAAATCATATGAGAAGCGCAGCTATCCTCGATTCCGTGTGGATCGTCTAGGATGATTACGAAATTTGTAATCCGCTGTAGAAGAAAAGGAGGAAAACATGAAGAAAGCAATTTTGGCCACTAAGGTTGGAATGACACAGGTGTTTGACGAGAACAACGTTTTAGTGCCTGTTACTGTTTTGCAGGCCGGACCTTGTGTGGTTTTGCAGGTGAAGACAGTAGAAAATGACGGATACGAATCCGTTAAGGTGGGCTATGTAGACAGCCCGGTAAAAGTGGTAAGCAAAGACAAGGGCGGCAAGAAGAAGAGCTATCATCGTCACGGTGTCAACAAGGCTGAAAAGGGTCTGTTTGACAAGGCGGAAGTTAATCCGAAGAAGTTTGTAAGGGAGTTCAAGTTTGAGAACGCTGCGGACTTCAGTGTAAAGGATGAGATCAAAGCTGATATTTTTGCAATCGGAGATAAGGTAGACGTTTCTGCTATTTCAAAGGGTAAAGGCTTCCAGGGCGCTATCAAGAGACATGGTCAGTCCAGAGGTCCGATGGCTCACGGTTCCAAGTTCCATCGTCATGCCGGTTCCAATGGTGCCGCATCCGATCCGAGCAAGGTGTTCAAGGGCAAAAAGATGCCGGGACACATGGGAAGCAAAAAGGTTACCGTTCAGAATCTGGAAATCGTAAAAGTGGATGTTGATAACAATCTGCTGCTGGTTAAAGGCGCTGTTCCGGGACCGAAGAAGTCACTGATCACAGTGAAAGAAGCTGCTAAAGCCTAAGCCGGGTAGCAGGAAAGGAGGACATGCAAATGGCAAAAGTATCTGTTTATAATATGGAAGGAACCCAGGTTGGGGATGTAGAATTGTTGGATAGCATCTTCAATGTTGAGGTGAATGAACATTTAGTACATATGGCAGTTGTGAACACCTTGGCTAACAGACGTCAGGGAACGCAGAGTGCCAAAACTCGCTCTGAAGTATCCGGAGGCGGAAGGAAGCCGTGGAGACAGAAGGGTACAGGACACGCAAGACAGGGTTCAACCAGATCCCCGCAATGGACCGGCGGCGGCGTAGTATTCGCTCCGAAGCCGAGAGACTACTCCTTCAAGATGAATAAGAAGGAAAGAAGATTTGCGCTGAAGTCTGTATTGACCGATAAGGTTCAGAAGAACGCTTTGATCGTTCTGGATCAGCTGAGCCTTGAGGAGGTAAAGACCAAGAACTTTAAGCAGGTAATGGACAACCTAAAGGTTTCCAAAGCCCTGGTGGTGATCGATGGTTATGACAAAAACATTGAATTATCTGCCAGAAACCTGCAGAATGTATTGGTTGCTCCGAGCACCAGTATCAATGTATATGACATCCTGAGACATAACCAGATGGTTGTTACCAAGGATGCGTTAGACAAAATCCAGGAGGTGTATGCATAATGGCTAATATTCAGTATTACGACGTTATCTTAAAGCCTGTTGTATCCGAGAAGAGTATGGAAGGTATGGCTGCCAAGAAGTACACCTTCCTTGTACATCCGGAAGCAAACAAGATTCAGATCAGAGAAGCGGTTGAAAAGATGTTTGCAGGAACCAAGGTTAAATCCGTCAACACCATGAACATTGGCGGCAAGAAAAAGAGACGCGGCATGACCGTGGGCTATACCGCAAAGCAGAAGAAGGCCATCGTTCAGCTGACTGACGACAGTGCCGACATCGAAATTTTTGAAGGACTGTAAGAAGGGAGAGATCACTCGTGGGAATTAAGACATACAAACCATATACCCCGTCCAGAAGACATATGACAGGATCTGACTTTTCTGAAATCACAAAGTCTACACCTGAGAAGTCGTTGGTCGTTTCTTTAAAGAAGAACGCTGGACGTAATAACCAAGGTAAGATCACCGTCAGACATCGTGGCGGCGGTGCAAGAAGAAAATACAGAATGATCGACTTCAAGAGATTGAGAGACGATATTCCGGCAACTGTTATCGGTATTGAGTACGATCCGAACAGATCCGCCAACATCGCGTTGATTCGCTATGCAGACGGACAGAAGGCTTACATCATCGCTCCGCAGGGTCTGACCGATGGCATGCAGGTTATGAACGGTGCAAACGCCGAAGTGCGTGTCGGCAACTGTTTGCCGTTATCGGAGATTCCGGTAGGTACACAGGTGCATAATGTTGAGCTGAGAGCAGGTCGTGGAGCGCAGCTGGTTCGTTCCGCCGGAAATGCCGCTCAGTTAATGGCTAAGGAAGGCAAGTATGCCACCCTTCGTCTGCCGTCAGGCGAAATGAGAATGGTTCCGGTCGTTTGCCGTGCCACCATCGGTGTTGTCGGAAACGGCGATCACAACCTGATCAATGTTGGTAAAGCAGGACGTAAGCGTCACATGGGTATTCGCCCGACTGTTCGTGGTTCTGTCATGAACCCGAACGACCATCCGCACGGTGGTGGTGAGGGTAAGACCGGTATCGGTCGTCCGGGCCCGGTTACTCCGTGGGGCAAGCCGGCTCTGGGTCTGAAGACCAGAAAGAAGAATAAGCAGTCTAACAAGTATATAGTAAGAAGAAGAGACGGTAAGGCGCTGGCTAAATAAGTAATGCTACAATATTGAAAAGATTTAAGGAGGTTAAGAACCTATGGCTCGTTCATTAAAAAAAGGACCGTTTGCAGATGCCAGTCTGTTGAAAAAAGTAGATGCCCTGAACGAATCCGGTGACAAGCAGGTTATCAAGACTTGGTCACGTCGTTCAACGATTTTTCCGTCTATGATCGGTCACACGATTGCCGTTCATGATGGAAGAAAACACGTTCCGGTATATGTTACTGAGGATATGGTAGGCCACAAGTTGGGTGAATTCGTTGCTACCAGAACCTACAGAGGACACGGAAAAGACGACAAGAGATCACGGTAAACGCATTGAAAGGAGGGTATATTCATGGCTAGAGGACATAGATCCCAGATTAAGAGAAACAGAAATGCTGTGAAAGACAATAGAGCACATGCAAAGGTGTCTTACGCTAGAATTTCTGTACAGAAGGCCTGCTTCGTATTAGATGCGATTCGTGGTAAGGATGTACAGAGTGCGTTGGGTATCCTGACATACAACCCGAGATATGGCTCGGCAGTTATTAAGAAGCTACTGGAATCTGCTATCGCAAACGCAGAGAACAACAATGGAATGAATCCGGCAAACCTTTATGTGGAAGAGTGCTATGCAAATAAGGCGCCGACCATGAAGAGAATCAAACCGAGAGCACAGGGACGGGCTTACAGAATCGAGAAGAGAACAAGCCACATCACTGTTGTGTTGAATGAGAGATAAGGAGGAATAGTATGGGACAGAAAGTAAATCCTCACGGTCTTAGAGTCGGTATCATTAAGGATTGGAGTTCCAAGTGGTATGCAGATGAGAAGTCCTTCGGTGATTTATTGGTAGAAGATTATCAGATTCGTAAGTTTCTGAAGAAGAAATTATATGCGGCCGGCATCTCCAAGATCGATATTGAGAGAGCAAACGAGAGAGTAAAGGTTACTATCTTTACCGCAAAGCCGGGCGTTGTCATCGGTAAGGGCGGAGCTGAGATCGAGAAGGTGAAGGCTGACGTTCAGAAACTGGTTGGCAAGAGAGTCATCATCGACATCAAAGAAGTTAAAAGACCGGATCGCGATGCCCAGCTGGTGGCAGAGAGCATTGCTCAACAGCTGGAGAATCGTGTGTCCTTCAGACGCGCTATGAAGTCTACCATGGGAAGAACCATGAAGACCGGCGCTCTGGGTATCAAGGCTGCAGTTGCCGGCCGTCTGGGTGGCGCTGATATGGCTCGTACCGAGTTCTACAGTGAGGGTACTATTCCGCTTCAAACTCTGCGTGCCGACATCGACTACGGTTTTGCAGAAGCAGATACCACTTACGGTAAGCTGGGTGTTAAGGTATGGATCTACAACGGTGAGATTCTGCCGACCAGAAATAAGCAAGAAGGGAGCGATAAATAATCATGTTAATGCCTAAGAGAGTAAAACGTCGTAAGCAGTTCCGTGGCACCATGGCTGGTAAGGCGTTAAGAGGAAATACAATTGCACACGGTGAATATGGTATTGTCGCTTTAGAGCCTTGTTGGATTCGTTCCAATCAGATCGAGGCAGCCCGTATCGCCATGACCCGTTATATCAAACGTGGTGGTAAGGTATGGATCAAAATTTTTCCGGATAAGCCGGTAACCACAAAGCCTGCCGAAACTCGAATGGGTTCCGGTAAAGGTTCCTTGGAGTATTGGGTAGCTGTAGTAAAGCCGGGCCGTGTGATGTTTGAGATTTCGGGCGTACCGGAAGAAGTGGCCAGAGAGGCTTTGAGATTAGCAACTCACAAACTTCCATGCAGATGCAAAGTTGTATCTCGCGCAGATTTAGAAGGCGGTGATAACGGTGAAAACTAATCAGTATGTAAATGAGTTAAAAGGAAAAACTGTTGCCCAATTACAGGAAGAGTTGGTTTCCGCAAAGAAGGAATTATTTAATCTGAGATTCCAGAATGCCACCAATCAGCTGGACAACACGAGTAGAATTAAGGAAGTAAGAAAAAATATCGCCCGCATTCAGACTGTTTTAACAGAGAATGCAAAGGCTTAAGTCCGGTTTGAAAGGAGGCATTGCTGTGGAAGAAAAGAACTTGCGTAAGACGATGATCGGCAAAGTGGTAAGTGATAAGATGGACAAGACGATTGTAGTAACCGTTGAGAACCATGTAAAGCACCCGCTGTATGGCAAGATCATCAAGAAGACATATAAATTAAAGGCTCATGATGAGAAGAATGAGTGCAGCATCGGTGATACAGTAAAGGTTATGGAAACCAGACCTCTGTCTAAGGACAAGAGATGGAGATTGATCGAAATCGTAGAGAAGGCAAAATAATCCGGTGTGTTGAAATAGGAGGAAACCAGAATGATTCAACAGGAAAGCAGACTGAGAGTTGCTGACAATACCGGTGCAAAAGAGATCCTTTGTATCAGAGTTTTGGGCGGCTCTACCAGAAGATATGCAAATATTGGTGATGTGATTGTGGCCAGCGTCAAAGATGCAACACCAGGAGGCGTTGTAAAGAAGGGCGACGTTGTTAAGGCTGTAGTTGTACGTACCAAGAAGGGGGCTCGTCGTAAAGACGGTTCCTACATCAAATTCGATGAGAATGCTGCTGTCATTATCAAAGAAGACAAGAACCCGAAGGGAACTCGTATCTTTGGGCCGGTGGCCAGAGAGCTGAGAGAAAAGCAGTTTATGAAGATTGTTTCTCTTGCTCCGGAAGTATTATAAGGAGGACGGCATGGCAACATTAAAGATTAAAAAAGGCGATACTGTAAGAGTGATTGCAGGTAAGGATGTTAATAAAGAAGGCAAGGTCCTGGCTGTATTAGCAAAGAAGAATCGCGTCGTTGTAGAAGGTGTTAACATGATCACTAAGCATACCAAGCCGTCTGCAGCAAATACAAATGGCGGCATCATTACGAAGGAAGCTCCGATCGACCTGTCCAACGTAATGCTGGTGGTAGACGGAAAGGTGACCCGTGTTGGTTTCAAATTTGAAGATGGCCGCAAGGTTCGTTTCGCAAAAGCGACCGGCGCTGTGATTGATACCGTGAAGGAAGGAGGACGTAAATAGTGAGTAGCAGATTAAAAGAAATTTACAAAAGCGAAATCGTTGACGCAATGATGAAAAAATTCGGCTACAAAAACATTATGGAAGTTCCGAAGCTGGAAAAGGTAGTCATCAACATGGGTGTTGGCGAAGCAAAAGATAATGCCAAGGTCTTAGAGGCTGCTGTCAAGGATATGGAGATCATCGCCGGACAGAAAGCTGTTCTGACCAGGGCTAAAAATTCGGTTGCCAACTTCAAGATCAGAGAAGGACAGGCAATCGGCTGTAAAGTTACCTTAAGAGGTGACAAGATGTATGAGTTCGTTGATCGTTTGATCAACCTGGCTCTGCCGCGAGTACGTGACTTTAGAGGTGTAAGCGCGAATGCATTTGACGGCAGAGGAAACTATGCTTTGGGAATCAAGGAACAGCTGATCTTCCCCGAAATCGAGTATGATAAGGTGGATAAGGTTCGCGGTATGGATGTTATCTTTGTAACGACTGCCAAGACCGATGAAGAAGCTAGAGAGCTGTTGAGATTATTCAACATGCCATTCCAGAAGTAGAACAGGAGGATATAGTTCATGGCTAAGACAGCAATGAAGATCAAACAGCAGCGCAAGCAGAAGTTTTCGACTAGAGAATACAACCGTTGCAAAATTTGTGGTCGTCCACATTCCTATATGAGAAAATACGGAATCTGCAGAATCTGCTTCCGTGAGTTGGCATATAAGGGACAGATCCCGGGCGTTAAGAAAGCAAGCTGGTAAAATACGAAAAAAGGAGGCAAACATATGTCAGTTACAGATCCGATTGCGGATATGCTTACAAGAATTCGTAATGCGAATACAGCGAAGCATGATACGGTAGATGTACCGGCTTCTAAGATGAAAGAAGCAATCGCCGGCATCTTATTAGATGAAGGCTTCATCAAGGATGTAGAAGTGGTAGAGGCAGGAAATTTCAAGAACCTGCACATTACCTTGAAGTATGGTCAGAGCAAAAATGAGAAGGTTATCTCCGGACTAAAGAGAATCTCTAAGCCGGGACTTCGTGTATACGCTCAGAGTACCGAGATTCCGAGTGTTTTAGGCGGAATGGGTATTGCAATTCTGTCTACAAACAAGGGCGTTATTACAGATAAGCAGGCTCGTAAAGAGAACGTTGGTGGCGAAGTATTAGCATTCGTTTGGTAATCACAGGCGACACAAACTGCTGAAAACAGAGGAGGCACCTGTCCTCCTCCGAAAATTTAAGGAGGAAATAAAATGTCACGTATTGGAAGATTACCTGTAGCTGTTCCTGCAGGTGTAACTGTGGAGATCGCAGACAATAATAAGGTCACCGTAAAGGGGCCGAAGGGAACTTTAAGCAGAGAATTACCTGTAGAGATGAGCATCAAGTTGGAAGAGGGTCAGGTTGTTGTTGCCAGACCGAGCGACTTGAAGAAAATGAAGGCTTTACACGGCCTGACCAGAACCCTGATCAACAACATGGTTGTTGGTGTTCAGGAAGGTTATGAGAAGGTATTGGAAGTAAACGGCGTTGGATATAAAGCTGCCAAAGCCGGCAAGAAGCTGACGCTTTCCCTGGGCTATTCTCATCCGGTTGAAATGGAAGATCCGGAAGGTATCGAAACCGTCGTAGAAGGTCAGAACAAGATCATCGTTCGCGGCATTGACAAAGAAAAAGTTGGTCAGTTCGCAGCTGAGATCAGAGATAAGAGAAGACCGGAACCATATAAGGGCAAGGGTATTAAGTACTCTACCGAGGTGATCAGACGTAAGGTTGGTAAGACCGGTAAGAAGTAATTGAGAAGAAAACAGGAGGAAGCAAAATGATCAGCAAGAGATCTAGAAAAGAAGTTCGTGCGAAGAAGCACTTAAGAATGCGTAATCGTTTCAGTGGTACTGCCGCTAGACCGCGTTTAGCAGTTTTTAGAAGCAACAGTCACATGTACGCGCAGATTATCGATGATACTGTCGGACATACCCTGGTTTCTGCCGCAACTGTAGAGAAGGCAGTTAAGGCTGAGCTGGAGAATGAGAAGACCGATGATGTTGCAGCAGCAGCATACCTGGGAACCGTTATCGCTAAGAGAGCATTAGAAAAAGGCATCGAAGAAGTTGTATTTGATCGTGGCGGTTTCATTTACCACGGAAAGGTACAGGCCCTGGCTGATGCTGCCAGAGAAGCTGGTTTGAAATTCTAATAAGGAGGTAAAGAACACATGAGACAAGTAATTGACACAAGTAATATGGAATTACAGGAACGTGTAGTTTCCATTAAGCGAGTAACTAAGGTTGTTAAAGGTGGACGTAACTTCCGATTCACAGCTTTAGTGGTAGTAGGCGACGGTGCCGGCCATGTTGGAGCAGGTCTTGGTAAGGCTTCCGAAATTCCGGAAGCAATCAGAAAAGGCAAGGAAGACGCCATGAAGCACATGGTCAGTGTTACCTTGGATGACAATGCGTCCATCAGCCATGATTTCACTGCAAAGTTCGGCGGCTCTTCCGTACTGCTGAAGAAGTCCCCGGAAGGTACCGGAGTTATCGCCGGTGGTCCGGCGCGTAGCGTAGTAGAACTGGCCGGAATCAGAAACATCCGTGCCAAATCTCTGGGATCCAACAATAAGCAGAATGTTGTATTTGCAACGTTGGAAGCACTGAAGGCTTTGAAGACTCCGGAAGATGTAGCCAGACTGCGCGGTAAGTCTGTTGCTGAGATCCTGGGTTAAGGAGGAAGACAAAATGGCATTAAGAATTACATTGGTGAAATCCACCATCGGAGCAATTCCGAAGCATAAGAAGACAGTAGAAGCCTTGGGCTTACGTAAATTAAACAAGACTGTTGAAATGCCGGACAATGATGCAATCAGAGGTATGATTCATCAGGTGAAGCATCTTGTTAAAGTAGAAGAAGTTTAATCGAAGGAGGTGTAACAGTGGAATTATTTAATTTACAGCCTGCTGAAGGTTCAAAGCATAGCAATAATTTCAGACGCGGCCGCGGACATGGTTCAGGCAACGGAAAGACTGCCGGCAAGGGACATAAGGGACAGAAGGCCCGTTCCGGCCCGACCAGAATCGGTTTTGAAGGCGGTCAGATGCCTCTTTACAGAAGAATTCCGAAGAGAGGTTTCACAAACCGAAATGAAAAAGAGATCATTGCTATCAATGTTTCGGCGTTGGAACGCTTTGAGAACGGAACAGAAGTAACCGTTGCGACTTTACTGGAAAATGGCGTTATCAAAAAAACCGCCGATGGTGTTAAGATTTTAGGTAACGGAGAGTTAACTAAGAAGCTGACCGTCAAGGCGAATGCTTTCTCTGCATCTGCTGTCGAAAAGATCGAAGCTCTTGGTGGAAAAACCGAGGTGATTTGATGAATACGCTAAAAAGTGCGTTTAAGTTAAAAGAGGTCAGAAATCGTATTTTCTTTACCCTGTTTATGCTGGTGCTGGTGCGCTTCGGTTCACAGCTGCCGGCGCCGGGGGTAAATAAGGATTTCTTCAAAACCTTATTCCAGCTAGGCTCGGGCGGAACGTTCAGTTTCCTCGATGCATTTACCGGTGGATCGTTTTCAAACTTCTCTATCTTCGCACTGAATATCACACCGTATATTACATCATCGATTATTATTCAGTTATTAACGATTGCTATTCCGCAATTAGAGGAGCAACAAAGAGAAGGTCCGGAAGGCAGGAAACGTGTTAATCAGATTACTCGTCTGTTAACAGTCGGTTTGGCATTGATCGAGTCGACTGCCATGGTTATCGGTTTTGGGCGTCAGGGTTTGATCGTCAATATGAATCCGCTGACTGTGGTTACCGCTATTGCCACCCTGACCGCCGGTTCGGCATTTATCATGTGGATCGGTGAGCGAATCACGGAAAAGGGAATCGGAAACGGTATTTCGATCGTCTTGGTCATTAACATTATTTCCAGAATTCCGAGTGATCTGATCACCTTGTACAGAAAATTCGTGGCCGGTAAGGCTGTCGGACAGGCTGTTTTAGCCGCAGTTATCATCCTGCTGGTGATCTTATTGATCGTGAACTTTACAGTGATTCTGAATGGCGCTGTACGTCAGATTCCGGTGCAATATACCAAGAAGGTAGCCGGTAGAGGACAGAACTTCTTTATTCCGTTAAAGGTTAACACTGCAAACGTAATGCCGGTCATCTTTGCGTCCAGCATTATGCAGTTTCCGATCGTCATTGCCGCCTTTGCCGGCAAGAGTAATGCTACGGGCATTTGGGGGAAGATCTTAAGAGGTTTGGACACACAGAAATGGTTTAATTTCTATACATATCCAAAGGCTACCCTAGGTGTTCTGGTCTACATCGCATTATTGATCTTCTTTGCTTACTTCTACACATCGATCACCTTCAACCCGATTGAGGTGGCCGATCAGATCAAGAAGCAGGGCGGTTATATTCACGGTGTACGTCCGGGTAAACCGACGGTTGATTTCCTAAATCAAATTTTGAAATATATTATTTTCATCGGAGCGGCCGGGTTATTGGTCATCGCCATCCTGCCGTTGGTTTTCAACGGTGTATTCGGCGCTCAGGTCTCCTTCGGTGGAACATCGATCATCATTATTGTAAGTGTTATTCTGGAAACTTTGAAACAGGTAAAATCTTTAGTCTTGGTTCAGGAGTATCGGGGCAAGGGATTCTTAAGTGCCTGATTGCATAAGGAATGGAACACAGACAGTTCTGCGTGCAGACTGTTTGCCGACTGAGGCATGCAAGACAAGAATCCCCCTTATCCTTAAGGGGGATTTTGTTCTTAAACAGAAGGAGAATGAGGTAATAAAATGAGAATTATCATGTTGGGAGCACCGGGAGCCGGAAAAGGTACACAGGCATCCAGAGTGGCTGAAAAATACGGTGTTCCTCATATTTCAACCGGTGACATCTTCCGTAAAAATATCAAAGAGCAGACCGAACTGGGCATGCAGGCCAAAGCTTACATGGATCAGGGCGCACTTGTGCCGGATGAACTGGTAGTAAAAATCGTAGCCGACCGTCTGACCTGGGAGGATTGCAAAAAAGGCTATGTTTTGGACGGCTTTCCGAGAACCATTCCGCAGGCCGAAAGCCTGGATGAGATTTTGGAAAAGCTTGGACAAAAGGTTGATTTTGCCATCAATGTAGAGGTGGCTGATGAAGTCATTATTCACAGAATGGGCGGCAGAAGGGCTTGCCTGACCTGTGGCGCAACCTACCATACCGAATATCTGCGTCCTCAGGTAGAGGATATTTGTGATCATGACGGCGCAGCATTGGTACTGCGTGACGATGATAAGCCGGAGACAGTTAAGAAGCGTTTGAATGTTTACCACGAGCAGACCCAACCGCTGATGGATTACTATCAGGCGCAGGGTAAGTTAAAAGAAGTTGACGGAACAAAAACAGTGGCGGCAGTATTTGAAGACATCGTTGCCATTGTGGGAGCGTAATTATGTCAGTAACAATTAAATCTACCGCGGAACTCGACAAAATGCGGGAAGCGGGACGGCGTCTGGCGCAGGTTCATGAGGAACTGAGGGCCAGAGTAAAACCGGGTATGAGTACATGGGAGCTGGACCGGATCGGGGAAGCAAAGATCCGTGAGCTTGGATGTGTCCCGAATTTCTTAGACTATCATGGTTATCCGGCTTCTATTTGTATTTCTGTCAACGATGAGGTGGTACACGGTATTCCGAAAAAAGAAGTCCTCCTGCAGGAGGGAGATATGGTCAGCTTTGATTGCGGTTTGATCTATCATGGCTATCACTCCGATGCAGCCAGAACCTATATTCTGGGTGAAGGTACGGAGGAACAGCGTAAGCTGGTGCAGGTTACCAGAGAAAGCTTCTTTGCCGGCATCAAAAGAGCCAAAGCCGGTTGTCATCTGTATGATATTTCGGCGGCCATCGACGATTATATTTCACCATATGGTTATGGCATCGTGCGAGATCTTTGCGGACATGGTATCGGGACAGAGCTGCATGAGGATCCGCAGATTCCGAACTATCGTCGTAAGGCAAAGGGAGTGCTGCTGAGACAGGGTATGACCCTGGCTATTGAACCGATGGTAGCGCTCGGAACATGGGAGGTTGACATGCTGGATGATGGCTGGACCTTCGTTACAGCGGATGGCAGTGATGCCGCCCATTACGAAAACACAATTATCATCACCGATGGCGAACCGGAAATTTTAACACTCACCGAAACAGAGAAGAACGGCGGTATCGATATATGCATTCCTATTATTTAGCCAGATCCAAACGAGGACATGATGCCGGTGAGGTGTATATGGTGATCGGCGAGGAAGCAGGACGTTTGCTCTGTGTCAATGGAACAAACAGAGGCTTGGATAAGCCTAAGCCGAAAAACCCTGCCCATATGCAGCCGATCCTGAGAGGGGACTGGAAAACAGCCCTGACCGAACGACCGGATGACTGTTGTATTAAACGTTGTATTCGTATCTATCTAAAGAATGAGGACCCAAAGGAGGAAGCATAAGAAATGTCTAAGGCTGACGTAATCGAAATCGAAGGAATTGTAGTGGAGAAGCTCCCGAATGCCATGTTCAAGGTGAAACTGGAAAATGATCATATCGTACTGGGACATATCAGCGGAAAGCTGAGAATGAATTTTATCAAGATCCTGCCGGGGGATAAGGTAACCATGGAATTATCTCCGTATGACCTGACAAAGGGCAGAATTATTTGGAGAGATAAATAAGCTTGCATGGCGCAGATTTATATGCTACAATATAAAACGGACTTTTTTGAAAGGAGGAATTGCTGTGAAGGTAAGATCATCAGTGAAACCTATTTGCGAAAAATGCAAAATCATTAAGAGAAAAGGAAGCATTCGCGTTATTTGCGAAAACCCGAAGCACAAACAGCGTCAGGGTTAATTCTTTTTCTGGTGCGTAAGCATCACCGGGAATAAAAAACATTCGTTCCCAAACAAGCGGCTGTCGTAGGAAACTACGAAAACATGGTGGTAAACCACTAACATTAGACCGGAACATCCTCTTTAACGCGGAGGGTGTCCTAACTACGTTTTGAAAAGCATCGAAAGATGCGAGATAATTGCTTTGCGGCACACACATTTCAGACGGCCAAGCCGGGCTGTGTCGGGAAGAGGATTATCCTGTAACAAAAAATGAGTATGGAGGAAAATTGAATGGCTCGTATAGCTGGTGTCGATCTGCCGAGAGAAAAACGTGTAGAGATTGGTTTGACTTATATTTATGGTATCGGAAGAGCAAGCTCAAATCGTATCTTGGCAGAGGCAAAGGTTGATCCGGATATCCGTGTGCGTGACCTGACGGATGAGCAGGTAAATGCGCTTCGTGAAGTAATCGAAGAAACACAGACGGTAGAAGGTGATTTAAGAAGAGAGATCGCATTAAACATCAAGAGATTGCAGGAAATCGGATGCTACAGAGGGATTCGTCACAGAAAGGGATTGCCGGTACGCGGACAGAAGACCAAGACGAATGCCAGAACAAGAAAGGGTCCGAAGAGAACCGTAGCAAATAAGAAGAAATAATAGTTACCCATAAGGGAGGTTAGTTTAGAATGGCAGCAAAGAAGGTTACCAAAAAGGTTACAAAAAAACGTGTCAAGAAAAACGTTGAACGCGGACAGGCACATATCCAGTCGTCTTTTAACAATACGATTGTGACTTTGACTGATGCTCAGGGAAATGCGTTATCATGGGCAAGTGCCGGTGGTCTGGGATTTAGAGGTTCAAGGAAATCTACTCCTTATGCAGCACAGATGGCAGCTGAAACCGCTACAAAGGCAGCTTTAGTACATGGATTAAAGACCGTAGATGTTATCGTCAAGGGTCCGGGCTCAGGAAGAGAAGCCGCTATCCGTGCGCTTTCGGCTTGTGGTTTAGAAGTCACCAGCATTAAGGATGTAACACCTGTTCCACATAACGGATGTCGTCCGCCAAAACGTAGAAGAGTCTAATTTTAGGAGGTTTTGACACATGGCAGTAAATCGCGTTCCTGTACTCAAGAGATGTCGCTCTCTTGATTTGGATCCAATTGTATTGGGAGTAAATAAGAAATCAAATAGAAATCTGATCAGACCGCGTAAGAAATTGAGCGAGTATGGTCTGCAGCTGCGTGAAAAGCAGAGAATTAAATTTGTATACGGCGTATTAGAGAAGCCGTTCAGAAATTTATATGAAAGAGCAAACAAGATGACCGGACAGGCCGGCGAAAACATGATGATCCTGTTGGAGTGCCGTCTGGATAACGTTATTTATCGTTTGGGCTTTGCCAGAACCAGAAGAGAAGCAAGACAGATCGTTGATCACAAGCATGTTCTGGTAAACGGCAAGCAGGTTAATATTCCGTCTTACACAGTGAAGGCCGGAGATGTGATCGAAATTAAAGAGAAGTGCAAGAGTTCAACACGTTATCAGTTGATTGCTGACGCTACTTCCGGCAGAATCGTTCCGGAGTGGTTAGAAGCTGATGCTGAAGCATTAAGCGGAACCGTAAAGCAGTTACCGACGAGAGAAATGATTGATTTAGACGTTAAGGAGATGTTAATCGTCGAGTTGTATTCTAAATAATCATTAGCCCATTGATAAGGGGGATTTACAGTGTTTGAATTTAATAAGCCAAAGATCGAGATTCTTGAGATTTCCGAGGATAAAAAATACGGAAAATTCGTTGTCGAGCCATTGGAAAGAGGTTATGGAACAACCTTGGGAAACTCACTGAGAAGGATTATGCTGTCCTCACTCATCGGTACCGCTGTAAGCAAAGTGAAAATCGAAGGAATTACCAATGAGTTCACCCTGATTCCGGGTGTGAAGGAAGAAGTTCCGGAGATCATCATCAACTTAAAAGGGCTGACGATTCGCAACAATTCCGGGAACAATGAGCCGAAAACAGGATATATTGATTTCCAGGGAGAAGGTGTTATTACCGCCGGAGATATTCAGGTGGATAGCGATATTGAAATTATCAATCCTGAGCAGGTGATCGCTACCGTGAGTGGCGGTGCTGACAGTTCGGTGTATATGGAATTGACCATCAATAATGGTCGCGGATACCAGAGCGCGGATCAGGCGAAGTCGGATGATACACCGATCGGTGTATTGACCATCGACGCCATCTACACACCGGTTGAGCGTGTGAATTTGACGGTCGAGAACACTCGTGTCGGTCAGAATACTGACTTTGACAAGCTGACCTTAGATGTTTTCACCAACGGTGCTTTGGCACCGGATGAGGCTGTCAGTCTGGCGGCTAAGGTGTTGGTTGAGCATCTGAAGATGTTCGTTGACTTGTCCGAAAGCGCAAGATCCATGGACGTGATGATCGAGAAAGAGGATGATGAGAAGGAGAAGGTGCTTGAGATGAGCATCGACGAATTGGAATTATCCGTTCGTTCCTATAACTGTTTGAAGCGTGCCGGCATTAATACGGTTGAGGAGCTGACCAATAAAACTTCCGATGATATGATGAAGGTTCGTAACCTTGGTCGCAAGTCGCTGGAAGAGGTTCTGGCTAAGCTGAAAGAACTCGGCTTGCAGTTAAAGGCCGGAGAAGAAGCGTTATAGCATTACAAGAGAAAAAACAGGTGGCTGTCGGTAAGTCCGAAGATGCATGGCAGCCTAACCATTTAGGAGGAAAAAAATGGCAATGTACAGAAAACTGGGAAGAAACTCCAGCCAGAGAAAAGCTTTATTGCGTTCCCAAGTAACCAGCCTGTTGCAGCATGGTAAGATCAGAACTACCGAAGCTAAGGCTAAGGAAGTTCGTAAGATCGCTGAAAAGCTGATCACCATGGGTATTAAGGAAAAAGACAACTACGAAACTGTTACCGTTAAGGCAAAGGTTGCCCGCAAAGACAAAGACGGCAAGAGAGTAAAGGAAGTCGTAGATGGCAAGAGAGTAACCGTTTATGATGAAGTGGACAAAGAGATTAAAAAAGACAACCCGTCCAGATTGCATGTCAGAAGACAGATGTTGCAGGTGTTATTCCCGGTAACCGAAGTTCCGAAGGAAGGCAAGGGCAGAAAGAAATACACTAAGCAGATCGACCTGGTAGCAAAACTGTTTGATGAGTACGGTCCGAAGTATGCCGGCCGTAACGGTGGTTACACCAGAATCATCAAGATCGGTCAGCGTAAGGGAGATGCCGCTATGGAAGTTTTCCTTGAACTGGTATAAACTGTCAGTATGATTAAATATTGAATAGAAAGAGTCGATACATTCGTGTATCGGCTCTTTTGATTTGCCGCGATCAATCAGCAGAAACTTGCGAAGCGTGTTTCTGCCGATTGAATAAAAATCGGGAACATGATACGATAAACGCAGTAAAAAAACTCAGGTCTGTCTCGGAGATGGGCCGGAAAGAAAGAGGAGCAGCATGAAATATGATTATCTGATCGTCGGAGCCGGACTATACGGCGCGGTATTTGCGCAGCAAGCGCAGGAAAAAGGGAAATCGGTGTTGGTGATCGATCGTCGTGACCAGATTGCCGGAAATGTCTACACCAAAGAAGTGGAAGGGATTAATGTGCATCAGTACGGAGCTCATATTTTTCACACCAACAACAATCAGGTGTGGCAGTATGTGAATCGGTTTGCGGATTTTAACCGCTTTACCAACTCTCCGGTAGCCAATTACAAGGGCGAACTGTATTCCCTGCCCTTTAACATGTATACGTTCAATCAGATGTGGGGAGTAGTGACACCTCAGGAAGCACAAGCCAAGATAGAGGAGCAGAGAGCCGAGGCCGGCATCATTGAGCCGAAAAACCTGGAGGAGCAGGCCATCAGCTTGGTCGGGCGTGATATTTATGAGAAACTGATCAAGGGCTACACGGAAAAACAGTGGGGCAGAGCCTGCAATGAACTTCCGGCCTTTATTATCAAGCGTCTGCCGGTTCGCTTTACTTTCGACAATAATTATTTTAATGCCCTGCATCAGGGGATTCCGATGGGAGGCTACACCGATCTGGTTGCAGCCATGCTGAAGGACATCCCGGTTGAGCTTGGTGTGGACTATCTGAAGAATAAAGAAAAATATGATCAGATGGCTGAGAAAATCGTCTATACCGGCGCCATTGACGAGTATTTTGGATACTGTTTGGGAGCGCTGGAATATCGCTCCGTTCGCTTTGAAACAGAGGTGCTGGATATGCCGAATTTCCAGGGCAACGCAGCGGTTAATTATACCGATTCTGAAACGCCCTATACCCGAATCATTGAACATAAGTGGTTTGAATTCGGCACACAGGAAAAAACTGTCATCAGCCGTGAATACAGCTCTGAGTGGAAATTGGGCGATGAGCCGTACTATCCGGTCAATGATGCCAAAAACAGTGCCCTCTACAATCGATACAAAGAACTGGCCGAGCAGGAAACGAGCATTATCTTCGGCGGACGTCTTGGTGAGTATAAGTATTATGATATGGATGCAGTGATTTATTCGGCTTTGAGAATGGCTGAGCAGGAACTGGCTTAGGCTCAGTTCACCGCTATGAGGAGGCAGTATGATTCGATTTGAAGCAGCAGAACAGGAACGAAGGATGGAGTGGAGGCAGCTTCTTTGTCCGAAACGAATGCGACAGGGACGGATGTCGGCCGAGTACGACCTGCGGACGGAATTTGAAAAGGATTATCATCGTATTTTGGGCAGTGCTTCCTTTAGACGGATGCAGGATAAAACCCAGGTATTTCCGCTCGACCGGAGTGATTTTATACGAACCCGTTTGACGCATTCTTTGGAGGTGTCATCCTTTGCCAAATCACTCGGACAGTCTGTTTCCGAACAGATTATGGCTCGTGGTCTGGAAGCGGATTTTGACCGGCGCGAAGCCTCTGCCATTTGTGATATCCTACAGTGTGCCGGTTTGATTCATGATATCGGAAACCCGCCCTTCGGGCATTTCGGTGAAACCTGTATCAGAGAATGGTTTATCAGAAATCTACCGTCACTGCAATTTCGCGGGCAGCCGTTGGAGAAGCTGCTGAGTACCCAGCAGATCAGTGATTTCTACCATTTTGAAGGAAATACTCAGGCGGTCCGACTGGTCAGCAAATTACATTTTTTGGTTGATGAGCATGGCATGAACCTGACGTTCGGCCTGCTTGGCACTATTATGAAATATCCGATTTCATCACTTGAAATCAACCGAAATTCCGGTCAGATCAGGACAAAAAAGATGGGCTATTTTCAGGCCGATGAGGCTGTGTTTGAACGCGTACAGCGTGAAAACGGCACCTTCGGGCGAAGACATCCGCTGACTTATCTGCTGGAGGCCGCGGATGATATCGCCTACTGTACGGCAGATATAGAGGATGCTTTTAAAAAGGGATATATCAGTTTGGGGCAGCTTCGCGAAGAACTGGCGGCTGCCGATGACGGCGGCGATTTCTTCTGCTTGTTGGTTGATATACTGGAGCGGCAATACACCAAGGCGGTGGATAAGAAGATTGATAAGAAAGAGGCCTATGCAGTGCAGAACTGGCTGGTTCGTATCCAGGGGATTCTGCTGAAGGAGGCCTGCGCCTCGTTTATAGATCATTATGATGAGATCATGTGCGGCACCTATCCGAAGGATCTGTTCTGCGGCAGTCCGATCGAGAGGATCATGCGTCTGTTGGGAGATATGGCTTTTCGCTATGTCTTTGTATCACGGCCAATCGTTGGTCTGGAGGTGGCAACGGCGACCATTTTCAACGGTTTGCTGGAGCGGTTTGTACCGGCCGCCATTTGCTGGGACAGTGACCAGCCGATGACGGAAATCGAAAAAAGACTGATCGCTATGATATCAGATAACTATAAATATGTTTATTCGGTCTATGGACAGGATTTGCCGGATGAACAGCGTTTATACCTACGTCTGTTGCTGGTAACAGATTATATCTGCGGTATGACGGACAGCTATGCCAAGGATCTGTATCAACGTTTTGCCGGTATCAAATAGTGTCGGATCAAATCATACAACAGGGAGAAGGATAATGAAAAAAATCGTAGAAATCTGCTGCGGAAGCTTTTATGACGTATTGCAGGCGGCAAAGGGCGGAGCGACTCGGGTCGAGCTTAACAGCGCACTGTTTCTGGGCGGTCTGACACCGAGTCCGGCGACCGTTGAATTATCAAAAACCGAAACCGATATATCGATTATCTCGATGTTACGACCGAGAGCCGGCGGATTTTGTTATTTAGAAGAGGATTTTCGGGTGATGGTGGAGGACGCTAAGCGATTGCTGGAATACGGCTCGGACGGACTGGCCTTCGGCTGTCTGACTGCTGACGGACGAATAGACCTGGAACGAACCAAACTGATCGTAGACCTGATTAAAAGTCAAGGCAAGGAGGCGGTGGTACATCGCGCCTTCGACTGCGTGCCCGATGCAGCCGAAGCGGTAGAGGCTCTGCTTTCAATCGGAGTTGACCGGATTTTGACCAGTGGCCAAGGAAAAGACGTGATGTCAGGTCTGGATCGGTTGGCGGCTTTGCAGGCAGATTATGGGGAACGAATGGAATTTTTGGCCGGCTGCGGTGTCAGATCAAGCAATGTGGAAGAGATTCTGTCTCGTACCGGTATCAGCCAGGTCCACAGCTCATGCAAAGCATGGCGAACCGATCCGACAACCATGGCAGGGGAGATCACGTATGCATTTGCGCCGCAACCCCATTTGTCAGATTATGATGTGGTATCGGCGGATGAGGTGCGCCGGATGGTAAACTTGGTAGAAGGGCGTTGACCGTTCAGGGAAGACACAAAAGCTTCACAGGAAAAATAATAAATCGAAATACCACCCTCTTGACAAAGTGTATGGAGGGTGGTATTTTATAGAAAAGGTGTTAGCACTCAATGCTGATGAGTGCTAACAAGAGCGGAAAGGAGGTATAACAGGTGCAGCTGGAGGGAAGAAAGGCTAAAATATTGGAAGCCATCATTGCGACCTATTTAGAAACCGGTGAACCGGTCGGATCGAGGACGATCTCCCGTTTTACGGATTTAAAGCTGAGCTCGGCCACCATTAGAAATGAGATGGCGGATCTGGAAGAACTGGGATATATCGAACAGCCGCATACCTCGGCCGGCCGGATACCGACCGATCTGGGATACCGCCTGTATGTAGATACCATTATGGAGAAGAATCAGTCGCTGCCGACCGTCAGCTACCGGCAAAACCGGGAAGAAGATGATCTGACAGGACTTGAACAAAACCGGGATAAATTGGAAGCCTTTTTTGAGAAGGTTGCCAGGATGCTTGCTCGGGATACCAATTATGCTACCATTGTATCGACGCCGGTGCTGCACAGCAGCTTGATCAAGTATTTGCATCTGTCATTGCTAGACAGCCGACAACTGCTGGTTGTGGTGGTTCTCGAACAGAATATTACCAAGCACAAGGTGATACAGCTGTCGGAACCGGTATCGTCCGAAGAGATGGTAAAAATCAATTTGCTGGTGAATCATTGTCTGCAGGGTATTCGCCTGGCAAATATCAACATGGCCCTGATCAAGGAGATGCGGGTACAGGCCGGCCGGGCAGAGGCGATTGTTTCTGCGGTTCTTGAAGTACTGATGGACATCATGAAGGAAGAGGAAGAAGTCAAGATCTATACCAGCGGGGCGAATAACATTTTCCGTTATCCGGAACTCAGCAGCCAGTCGCGGGCCAGTGAGATCATTTTCACCTTAGAAGAAAAACAGCAGCTGATGAAGCTGGTCAATCATATTTTACAGGAGGACACCGGAGCGCCTAGGGTCTACATCGGTTCTGAAACCTCATTAGCGGCCATGGAAGACTGCGCAGTCGTAACGGCAGTCTATGATTTAGGCAATGACCTGCATGGCACAGTCGGTATTATCGGACCGAAGCGGATGGATTATGATTATGTCTTGAGAACGTTGAACCAGCTGGTCGGCAAGATTGATTATTTGTTTAGAAAATAAAGAGTAAGGGAGTCAAAGATGGGTATGAAGAACAAACACACACAGCCGGAAACAGTATTGGAGCCGGAGATTCCGGAAACAGAGACGGTCGGAACGGACGCTGAGGAAGAAGCGCTGGTGACCGAGGAGGCGTCAACCGAAGAAACAAAGGCTGAAGAAACGAAGGCTAAAAAAGATCCGAAGGACGAAAAAATTGAGGAGTTATCGGACAAGGTTCTGCGCCAGATGGCCGAGTTTGACAACTATCGGAAGCGTACAGAAAAAGAGAAGGCGGCCAATTATGATATCGGTGCCAAAGAGGTGGTGGAAAAACTGCTGCCGATTCTGGATAATTTTGAACGCGGCTTGGCGATCCGGGAAGAAGGTGAGGCCGATCCATTCTATGTAGGTATGCAGATGATTTATAAGCAGATGCTGACCATGTTTGAGGAGATCGGTGTGAAGGCTATTGAGGCTGTTGGGCAGCCATTTGATCCGGAATTTCATAATGCGGTGATACATGTAGAGGATGAGACTGTCGGAGAAAACGAAGTGGTAGAGGAGTTCCAAAAGGGCTATCTTTACAAGGAATATGTCGTCAGACACAGTATGGTTAAGGTTGCAAACTAGCCAATGGCTGGTCAACATAAAAAATAATCAAATCAATACAAACATAAATGGAGGTAAATATTATGGGAAAAATTATTGGAATTGATTTAGGAACTACCAACTCATGTGTAGCTGTTATGGAAGGCGGTCAGCCGGTGGTGATCGCTAACACCGAGGGTGCCAGAACCACTCCGTCGGTTGTAGCATTTTCCAAAAACGGTGAAAGACTGGTCGGTGAGCCGGCTAAGCGTCAGGCGGTGACCAATGCCGATCGCACGATCTCGTCGATCAAAAGACATATGGGAACAGATCATCGCGAAGAAATTGATGGTAAAAAGTATTCTCCGCAGGAAATTTCGGCCATGATCCTGCAGAAGATGAAGGCAGATGCCGAGAGCTATCTGGGCGAGAAGGTAACCGAGGCGGTAATCACGGTGCCGGCTTACTTTAACGATGCTCAGCGTCAGGCTACCAAAGATGCCGGCAAGATCGCCGGTCTGGAAGTAAAGCGTATCATCAACGAGCCGACCGCGGCAGCTTTGGCCTATGGTCTGGATAATGAAAAAGAGCAGAAGATCATGGTATACGATCTGGGTGGCGGTACCTTTGACGTATCGATCATCGACATCGGTGACGGCGTTATCGAAGTATTATCAACCTCCGGTGACAACAAGCTGGGCGGTGATGATTTCGATCAGAAGATAACGGATTATATGCTGGCCGAGTTCAAGAAAACAGAGGGGGTTGATTTGTCGAATGACAAGATGGCCCTGCAGCGTTTGCGTGAAGCGGCAGAGAAGGCAAAGAAGGAGCTGTCAGCGGCTACCACAACCAATATCAATCTGCCTTTCATCACAGCTACTCATGAGGGACCGAAGCACTTCGATCTAACTCTGACCAGAGCAAAATTTGATGAACTGACCCACGATCTGGTGGAAAGAACTGCTGCTCCGGTACAGAATGCCCTGCGTGATGCCGGTATTGCCGCTTCCGAGCTGGGCAAGGTATTGCTGGTCGGCGGTTCTACCAGAATCCCGGCTGTACAGGATAAGGTGAAGGCATTGACCGGACATGAGCCGTCGAAGACTCTGAATCCGGATGAGTGTGTGGCCATCGGTGCATCCGTGCAGGGTGGTAAGTTAGCCGGTGATGAAGGGGCAGGCGACATCCTGCTGCTGGATGTCACTCCGCTGTCGCTGTCGATTGAGACCATGGGCGGCGTAGCGACCAGATTGATCGAAAGAAACACCACCATCCCGACCAAAAAGAGCCAGGTGTTCTCCACGGCAGCCGATAACCAGACTGCGGTTGATATCAACGTGGTACAAGGTGAAAGACAGTTTGCCCGTGACAATAAGTCTCTCGGTCAATTCAGACTGGACGGAATCCCGCCGGCCAGACGCGGCGTTCCGCAGATCGAGGTTACCTTTGATATTGATGCCAATGGTATCGTAAATGTTTCCGCTAAGGATTTGGGTACAGGTAAGGAGCAGCACATTACTATTACCGCTGGTTCCAACATGTCCGACAGCGATATCGAAAAGGCTGTGCGTGAGGCGGCTGAATTTGAGGCTCAGGATAAGAAACGTAAAGAAGCCATCGATGCTAAAAACGATGCGGATTCCATCGTGTTCCAGACCGAAAAGGCCTTGGAAGAGGTTGGAGATAAGATTGACGCCAATGATAAGACGGCAGTTGAAGCCGATATCAAAGAATTAAAGGATCTGTTAGAGAAGTGCAATGCCGAAGAGATGACCGACGGTCAGGTTGAAGAGCTGAAAGCTGCCAAACAGAAGCTGATGGACAGCGCTCAGAAGCTGTTCTCCAAAATGTATGAGCAGGCCGCCGCAGCCGGCGGTGCCGAAGGCGCCGGAGCTGCTCAGGGAGCAGACGGACATTACGAAGGCGATGTGGTTGACGGCGACTACAAAGAAGTGTAAAATACCACACAGTGAGCATTGTTGGGGGGCGGGCCAGTGCCGGCCCCCTGTGGTGCGTATAGTAAGGAGGAAGACAGTTGGCAGAAGCAAAACGTGATTATTATGAGGTGCTGGGAGTCTCGAAAGGGGCAGACGACAGTACAATTAAAAGCGCCTATCGGAAGCTGGCCAAAAAATATCATCCTGATGTCAATCCCGGAGACAAAGAGGCGGAACGTAAATTCAAGGAAGCCTCAGAGGCTTATGCCGTCCTCAGTGACGCTGAAAAACGTAAACAATATGATCAGTTCGGTCATGCAGCCTTTGAACAAGGCGGCGGTGGCGGTGGCTTCGGCGGCTTTGACTTCAACGGCGCCGATATGGGTGATATCTTCGGTGATATCTTCGGTGATCTGTTCGGCGGCGGCCGGCGTGGAAATCGAAACGGCCCAAGACGCGGCAACGATGTGCATGCCAGAGTACAGTTGACTTTTGAAGAAGCAGTGTTCGGCACAGAAAAAGAGGTGACTCTGCCGTTGCATGAGACTTGCGAGAGCTGTCATGGCAGCGGAGCCAAGGCTGGAACATCAGCGGAAACCTGTTCTCGTTGTCACGGCAGCGGACAGATTGTCCAGACACAGCAGTCCTTCTTTGGTATGGTACAGAATGTCACCGTTTGTCCGGAATGCCACGGCAGCGGGAAAATCATTCGTGAAAAATGTCCGGATTGCGGCGGAAGCGGCAGCATCTTGAAAAAGAAGACCATCAGTGTCAGAATGCCGGCCGGTATCGATGACGGTCAGATGGTGCGCCTGCGTGAGATGGGTGAGCCGGGTACAAACGGCGGTGGCAGAGGCGATTTGCTGGTTGAAGCAGCTGTCAGCCGCCATCCGATTTTCCAAAGACAGGGAAATCATATTTATTCCACTGTACCCATCACCTTTGCACAGGCTGCTCTGGGAGCTGATATAACGGTCAAGACGGTGGATGGTGATGTAATCTATTCCGTCAAAGCAGGAACCCAGACCGGCACCAAGGTACGGCTATCCGGTAAAGGAGTGCCATCGCTCAGAAACAGCAGACAACGTGGAGATCATTATTTGTCGTTGGTGGTAGAGGTGCCGCATAAACTGTCAGAACGAGCCAGGGAGCTGCTGTATGAGTTTGATGCGGAAACAGATAAGAAGTTTCCGGATTCCAAAAAAGACAAAGGAAAAAAGAAAATTTTCGGGAAATAGCAGACAAAAAGAACAAGGTGATGTGTTCCTTGTTCTTTTTTTGTTATGTGCACAACAATCTAAAAAAGATAACAATAGACGAAATACTTGTATAAAATAGATAAAAATGTTATAATGTCAACAAAGGTTAGCCTGTCGGAAGATGGCTGCCGTTTGATAGAAATAAACAAAAAAGTTGAGAGAAGGAGGACAGTCAGATGACATAATGTCAAGGTGAGTAAGAGCTAAAGGAAAGTGTCGATTCGACAGGTTGCAGTTAATAGAAATGGTCAGGACTTGGGTTTGAGGGCAGGTTTGACCAAACGAGATCGAAAAGGGGGATACATATGATTTCGTTTTTAGTTTCATTAGTAATTTTAATTGTGGGATACTTTGTGTATGGTAAGGTGGCAGAGAAGGTATTTGCCCCGGACAGTCGTGAAACGCCCTGTGTGATTCACCCGGACGGTGTAGACTATGTTCCGATTAAGCCATGGCGCGCCTTTCTGATTCAATTGTTAAATATTGCCGGTCTGGGACCGATCTTCGGAGCACTGTCCGGAGCTATTTGGGGACCGAGCGTCTTTTTGTGGATCGTTTTCGGTACTATTTTCGCGGGAGCCGTACATGACTACCTGAGCGGTATGCTGTCGATCAGAAATGACGGTGCCAGCATCTCGGAGATCGTTGGCCGTTATCTCGGTCCGGTTATGAAGTTTATAATGCGTATTTTCTCTGTCGTATTGCTGGTTATGGTCGGTGTTGTATTTATGGTGGGACCGGCCGGCTTACTGGCTTTACTGACTCCGAAGTCATTAAACATTACCTTCTGGACTGTCGTGATTCTGATTTATTATTTTCTGGCAACGTTGCTTCCGATTGATGCCATCATTGCAAAGCTGTATCCGATCTTTGGTGCGACGCTGATCATTATGGCCTTGGGCATCGGAGGCGCCACCCTGTTGAGAAGCGGCAGTCATCCTATGCTTGAGATCACACTGCAAAATTTGCATCCGGATGGCAAGCCGATCTGGCCGTTAATGTTTATTACCGTAGCCTGCGGCGCTATTTCCGGTTTCCATGCAACCCAGTCTCCAATGGTGGCCCGTTGTCTGACTTCCGAAAAACAGGGTCGTCAGATTTTTTATGGCGCCATGGTGGCCGAGGGTGTTATTGCTCTGATCTGGGCAGCTGCCGGCTGTGCATTTTACGAGAAAACAGGTGGTTTGATGACAGGACTGCTGGCCGCCGGCGGCGGAAATTCGACTACAGTCTACGATATGTCTATGAAGCTGTTGGGGCCGGTAGGCGGTGTACTGGCTATGGTCGGCGTTATCGCCTGTCCGATTACATCCGGCGATACAGCCTTTAGAAGCGCAAGGTTAACAATTGCCGACTGGTTTAAAATTGATCAGAAAAACAGTAAGAAGCGTTTATTACTGTCCGCGCCGTTACTGGGCATTGGCTATCTGATCTCGTTATTGCCGTACCAATCCGTATGGCGTTACTTCTCATGGTCAAACCAGACGCTGGCCATGATCGCTTTGTGGGCAGGAGCCGCTTATCTGGCTAAACATAAGGATAGACCGCTGGTCAGCCTGATTGCTGCATTGCCGGCCACCTTTATGACCGCTGTCAGCGTTACCTATATCATTATGGCTCCGGAAGGATTTAAACTGAGTACAGCGATTGCCTATCCTGCCGGCCTGATCACAGCGGTGATATTTGCCGGAATCTATCTGTGGAAAGGCTTGCTGCCAGGCATGAAACATCCAACTGCGGCTGAATAAGTAAAGCAGAAATATAAAGTACCGATATTTATGCGGCTGCGGCTATGAATTGACCGGGCTGGCCGACTGCGGTACAATAAGACAAAAATATGCAAAAGGAGCAGAAAGTATGGTGACAACAGAGGAACTACAGAAAATCAAATCGTGCTTTGCGGAGCATTTCGGTGGTGATGACGGACGTTTGTTTTTTGCGCCGAGTCGGATTAATATTATCGGTGAGCATATTGATTATAATGGCGGCTGTGTTCTGCCTTGTGCGATTGAGATCGGCACCTATGCTATGGTCAGACCACGGCAGGATCACAAGCTGCGGTTGTTTTCTGCCAATCTGGATCGGGCGGAGCCGTTATTGCTTGATCTGGATCAGGATGCGTATGATGATCGTCGCGGCTGGCTGAACTATCCGATGGGTATGGTAAAGTATCTTAAAGAACAGGGATATCGGGTTGGCGGCTTTGAAGGTGTTGTTTATGGAAATATTCCAAACGGAGCCGGGCTTTCCTCATCTGCCAGTCTTGAGTTGTTGATCGGCCAGATCTGCAGTACCTTATTCAATGAGGGCCAGATCCCGATGCTTGACCTTGTAAAAACAGGGAAACGGGTGGAAAATGACTATTTCGGTCTGATGACCGGCATTATGGATCAGTTTGCTATTGGTATGGGAAGGGAAAAGCATTGTGTTTTATTGAACACAGCCACCTTGGAATATCAATACATTCCGTTAGAATTGAACGATTGCTGCTTTGTCATCATGAGTACTAACTATCGACGCGAGTTAAAAGATTCTAAATATAATGAACGCCGGAGCGAATGCGAGAGCGGACTGGCTATACTACAGGAGTATGGAACGAAAATTGAAAATCTTTGCGAAATGCGAGCAGCGGATTGGGACAAATTGAAACACCTGATTACTGCTGAAAACATAAAAAAACGCATTGAACATGTGGTGACTGAAAATGAACGGGTTGATCGGGCAGTGGCGGCCATGCGGGATATGAACATGCAGCAGCTCGGAGATTTACTTTGTGCTTCCCATACCTCATTAAAAGATTTTTATGAGGTGACCGGACCGCATCTGGATGCCATCGTAGACGGCGCCATGCAGGCGGGAGCGATCGGCGCTCGTATGACAGGAGCCGGTTTCGGAGGTTGTGCGATCGCATTGGTGAAAAAATCCGAAACGGATGAATTCATCAAAAAGACTGCTGAATATTATCAAACAAAAACAGGACTGACCGGCTCCTTCTTTATATCAGGAGTTGACAATGGACCGAGAGAGCTGTAGATCAGACCGGCTGATTGATGAGTCGCAAATATCTGCGATAAGGTTATGGGAAGAGCGGCAGCAGCTGGCCTTTGCGGTGGCGGCCGCCGCCCATGCCGGACAGACAGATAAAGCCGGACATCCGTATATAGAGCACCCGGTTGCCGTGGCGAGCATGCTGGAAACACCGGAACAAAAGATTGTGGCTCTCTTACATGATGTTTTGGAAGATACGGACATGACGGAGGAAGATCTTAGAGATTATGGATTCCCGGCTTCCGTAATCGAAGCGGTTTGCTTGTTAACAAGAGAACCGCAGCAGGACTATATCGCCTATATAGAGAAGCTCAGGCACAATGAACTGGCCAGAGCTGTCAAGCTGGCAGATCTGACCCATAATATGGATCTTGGACGTTTGCCTGAGATAACGAAAAAAGATCGGCTTCGTCAGAAAAAATATGAAAGAGCGAAGGCAATTCTTCTTGAGGGAAAATAGTTAAATTACAGGCCGAATGCAGATGGTTGCAGTCGGTCTGTTTTTCTGTCAAGTTTTTTGATTTGATTCGGAAAAAACGGTTGACAGCTATTTTAATAAGTGTTAAGATTATCTTCGCTTACGGGACAGATGCTTCGGCATCCGCATCAGAGGTTATTGCATATATCTCGGAGCTGTTTTTTTATCCGGAGAGGTGTCCGAGTGGTTTAAGGAGCTGGTCTTGAAAACCAGTGATTCCGAAAGGGACCGTGGGTTCGAATCCCACCTTCTCCGTTTCGGTTGACCGAAAGGGCTTCCATATATAATGAAAATACAGACATGTTTTTTGGAGAAGTACCCAAGAGGCTGAAGGGGCTCCCCTGGAAAGGGAGTAGGCCGTTAATAGCGACGCGAGGGTTCAAATCCCTCCTTCTCCGTTGCCTGAAAAAAGGCGTTGACAATCAGGCTTGCAAGTGATAAAGTATATATCACCGATTGCGAGCGCGATTGGTTATGAACCTTGATAATGAAATAATAAACCATCCCTGAAAATTCTAAAAGAGCTCGGCATAAAGCGGAGCGAAAGAGATTTTCAAGCGAGTACGAAAGTACTGAAAAAACATCGAAAGATGAAACCCAACCG
>JAEXAX010000005.1 GCA_023458035.1 Bacillota bacterium
TTGCGTTTACCTCATCAGGCATTAGGGGATAATTTCTTTCTGCCCACTCGGCGGCAAGGTCAGGGTGCGTAGTCGCCAAGTCATTAAATCCTTTGAGCAATGTATATCCACTACAATACGGACATCTGCTCCCACCGGAACGGGTTGAAATAAGAGTGTGCCACTCGTTTCCGCAATCTTTGCATTTCCACCAAGCCTTACTGTTTGCAAAGGCTGTCACCATTGTAGGCAGCAACGGAAGATTTCTGTCAGACCATTCAGCAGCAATATCGGGATACTGTGAAGCAAGGTCATTGAACCCTGCAAGGACTTTATTATGTGAGCAGTATGGACAGCCTGTGCCGTTTACCGTTCTGCTTTTAACGCTTGCTTCCCATTCGTGTCCGTGTTTACATTTCCAAATAATCTTCTTATGAGAAGCGACAGAAACCTCAGTAGGTTTTAATTCGTTCTTTTCAGACCACTCCTGAGCCAGCAGGGGCTTCAATGTGGCTAAATCATTGATACCCTCTATTACTCTCGCTCCTGAGCATATCGGGCATTTCTCGCCCTTTGAGCGAGCTTTGACGCTCGTTTCCCACTCGTGTCCGCAAGCACCTTTCCACCACACTCTTTTATTTGAACCGAAGGTTATCTTATCCGGCGTCAGCGGTAAGTTCTTCTCTGACCATTCAGAAATAAGCTCCGGGTGAACGCTTGCTAAACTGTTGCTCATAGTTCAACCACCCCTTCCTCTGTGATAACCCCCATTATATTGAGAAAAACGGGATTGGTGTAGTTTGCGATGTAGCCCGAAAACTATGAGAAATGAAAGAAGCTCCTGAAAAGCCGTAACTTCTCAGGAGCTGTGTGAAACTTAAAATTATGCGATTTTTTAGTCTCTGCACCGTTTTCAGCACCGATTGGTGTAAATTTGGTGTAAAGAGGTAAATTTATTCGGTTTAGAAAATCCCGAAACCCGCATAACCACTGGGTTTTTCTTATTTGTCGTTCGGTAAGGACTTCATTGTCGGGAACAACAGGACATCACGGATGGCTGCGCTGTCGGTCAGCAGCATGACCAAACGATCAATACCGATGCCGATCCCGCCGGTCGGCGGCATACCAACCTCCAAAGCATTCAAGAAGTCTTCGTCTACGCTGTTAGCTTCCTCATCGCCCTGAGCCTTCAGCTCTTCCTGTGCTTCAAAACGAGCGCGCTGATCTATCGGGTCATTTAGCTCGGAGAAGGCATTAGCCATCTCACGGCCGGTGATAAAGAGCTCAAAACGCTCGGTGTATTCCGGATCGGACGGCTTCTTCTTCGCCAGCGGCGAAATATCCACCGGATGATCTATGATAAAGGTCGGCTGGATCAGATGCTCTTCCACATACTCCTCAAAGAAAAGGTTCAGGATATCACCTTTCTTATGACGGGCCTCATAATGAATGCCTTTCTCATCTGCCAGCCTCTTGGCCGCATCGGTATCAGCGATGGCGGAAAAATCAACGCCGGCATATTTCTTCACTGCATCCACCATGGTCAGACGCTCAAACGGCTTCTCCAGGTCGATCACAGTCTCGCCGTATTTAATGACCATAGTACCCAGAACCGTCCGCGCCAGATGGCGGTAAAGGTTCTCGGCCAGATCCATCATACCGTAGTAATCGGTATAGGCCTGATACAGCTCCAATAAGGTAAACTCCGGATTGTGGCGTACCGACAGGCCTTCATTTCTGAAGACACGGCCGATCTCATAAACCTTTTCCAATCCGCCGACGATCAGTCGCTTTAAGTATAATTCCAATGAGATGCGCAGATGTACATCTTCATCCAACGCATTGTAATGGGTATTGAACGGTCTGGCTGCCGCTCCTCCGGCATTCGGCACCAGTACCGGAGTTTCCACCTCCATGAAGCCTCTATCATCCAGATAACGGCGAATCTCACTGATGATGCGGCTGCGTTTGATAAAGGTTTCCTTTACATCGCTGTTCATCACCAGATCGACATAACGCTGACGATAGCGCATATCGGTATTGGTCATTCCATGGAATTTCTCCGGCAAGGTCTGTAAGCTCTTGGACAATAAGGTGATCTTCTGAGCATGGATTGATTTCTCACCGGTCTTGGTCTCAAATGCCAGCCCTTCCAAACCGATGATATCACCGATATCCAGCCTCTTAAATCCCTTATAAGCCTCCTCACCCAGATCATCTCTGGCCACATAGGACTGGATCGTGCCCTGCAGATCTTGAATATGACAGAAGCTTGCCTTACCCATTACACGCTTGCTCATCACACGACCTGCTACGCGGACAGTACTGCCTGCCAGCTCTTCAAAACGATCCTTGATCTCCTGACTATGATGGGTCACATCATATTTCATGATCTCAAACGGATTTTCTCCGGCTGCCTGTAGCTCAGTCAGCTTGTCGCGCTTGATCTGACGCAAGTGATTGATGTCCTGTTGTCCTTTATTCTGCTTTCCTTCCACCATCACACCTCTTTCTTTTTCGTTCCCCCCGCAGGCGGATCGGTTGTATTACATTACACTGATTTCCATGACGCGATAGCTCATTTCGCCGGCCATGGTTTCGACCACGGCAACATCCCCGACCTTCTTACCCATCAGAGCCAGACCGACCGGAGACTCATTAGAAATCTTTCCTTTTTTTGAATTTGCTTCGATGGTTCCGACGATCGAGTATAATACCTCTTCCTCGAAGGTTTCATCAAATAATTTTACCTGGCAGCCCAGACCGATCTCTGACGGATCGACATCATCGCTGAAGATGACCTCGGCATTTTTCAGGATCTTCTCGATCTCTTCAATACGAGCCTCGATATCTCGCTGCTCATCCATAGCGGCATCATACTCGGCATTCTCGGACAGATCGCCCTGTTCTCTGGCCTCTTTGATCGTGATCGCTACTTCTTTACGTTTATTGACCTTTAAATCCTCTAATTCTGCTTCCAACTTATGCAGGCCGGATTCTGTCAAATATGTTTTCTTCATACACCCTCGCCTTTCCTATGACTTTTTACAAGTCTCATTTTTCAATTCTTCCATTTTACATGAAAATACTTGTAATTGCAACTGAAAATATATCCTATCCGTCTGTCTTATAGCTTTCCCCAAAAAGAGGCCCCACGATCCTTGTATAAACAAGAATTGCGGGGCCTCCAACGCATTTCATCCTATAGGCTCACCTTCCGGGGCTTTCGCTCATTCATCCTTTGATACATTGTTTCTCTGTCTATAATACAAAACAAGATATATGACAGCAAAAATCAGATACAATGAATAAAATATAACCCGGGCAACAGGCCTTATTTCTTCCGACAGATAATGTATATCAATTAACTGAAAAGCAAGCAAAAAGCACGGAAACAAAAACCATATGTATTTTATTTTTTTTCATAATCATTGCCCTTCCCTCAAATACTGCTATTGTTGCTAACCCAATTATACAATAACTAACTATTTTTTCAAAGACTACACCTCTTTTCTTTTTTATGATGATATAATTGATACATCTCTTAGCGAAATGCCGTCGGATCAGCCACCCTCTGGCAAAAATCCTCGTCAAGGTATTCGATCCCCGCCAATGTCAACCCGCAGGCCCGCGCCGTCGGTCCGGCCAAGGCGCGATCCTTTGCTTCCAGAATCTCTTTCACATGCTGCGGCGGATAAACATGCAGGCCGACCTTAATCAGTGTGCCGACGATAATCCGTACCATATTATAAAGGAAGCCGTTTCCCTTCACGCGGAAGGTAATCATCGCCCCCTCCTGTTCGATCGTCAGTGCCAGAATCTCTCGTACAGTGTTCTCCAGTGTGTTTTTAATACTGCAAAAGCTCTTAAAATCATGTCTACCGACCAGATAAGCGGCTGCCTCCCGCATCGCTTCGATGTCGAGCGGCAGATACATAAAGTGACTGTTTAAACGGCAGGTCGGATCCGGAAAAGTATGGTTAAAGATCCGGTATTCGTAAGTTTTATGAATGCGGCCGTGACGCGGGTGGAAGTCATACGGAACTTCCAATGAACCGCGGATACGAATATCGTCCGGTAACCAGTTATTTAGGGCAAAGGCGATCTTGTCTGCGGCAATCCTCGTTTCGGATCGAAAGACGCAGACATTGCCGCGGGCATGTACGCCGGAGTCGGTACGACTGGCGCCGACCACGTAGACCTCTTCTTTCAAAAAATCACGCAGCGCCTTATTCAATACCTCTTCGACAGTGATCCCGTTTGGCTGCATCTGCCAGCCGCAGTACCTCGTACCGTCGTAAGCCACCACCAATAAGATTTGTTTCATATGGATTTCCTTCTATCTGTCGTTATTCATGCGAAACGGATCGACTAAAGTCCGATCAGGATACGCCCGGTAATCAGACCTCCCAGCCCGCCGCACATCAATAGGTAGGCGATACCGTCGCGCAGATGATAGCGCAGCGGTTTTAATTTTGTACGCCCTTCGCCGCCTCGGTAGCATCTGGCTTCCATCGCCAGTGCCAGATCGTAGGCACGGCGAAAAGCGGCTACAAAAAGCGGCACCAGAATCGGCACATAACTCTTAACGCGCTTGATCAGCCCGCCCTCTTCAAAGTTTGCACCCCGGGCCGCCTGCGCCTTCATGATCTTTCCGGTTTCTTCGATCAAGATCGGAATAAAACGCAGAGCGATCGACATCATCATGGCGATCTCATGTACCGGCACCTGTATTTTTGATAAGGGCTTCAATGCCTTTTCCAAGCCGTCGGTCAACTGATTCGGAGTCGTCGTCAATGTCATCATGCTCGAACCGGTGATCAACAGCACCAAGCGACAGGCCATTTTGACAGCGAGCATCACTCCCTCATGGGTGATCTTGATCGCCTTCCACTGCCACAGTACCGTTCCCGGTGTGAAAAACAGGTTTCCGATGACGGTCAGCAGCAGGATCACAAAAATCGCTCTCAAACCCTTGAAAATAAACCCGGGCGGCACCTTTGAGGCCGCCACCACCAGCGCCAGCGCCAGCGCGCAGATTCCATAGCCCCAAAGGCTGTCCACCACAAACAGGGCAATCATATACACCAGAGTACCCATCAGCTTGACCCGCGGATCCAGCCGGTGAATGACAGATTCCTGCGGATAGTATTGTCCGATCGTAATATCCTTGATCATCGGCCGCCTCCCTTCCAGGCATCCAGGATAACTCTGCATGCCTCATCGGTATCGGCTGCGTAAGGGCTGTTCACCAGTCCCCTCTTATATAGCTCATTCATCAGGTAGGCGATATCCGGCGCCTGCAGATTGGCCTCCTCTAACTCCTCATAATGGCAGAAGACCTCAGACGGCACATCATGAAAAAGGATCTTCCCTTTACGCAGTACCAACAGGCGATCGGCATACTTCGCCACATCCTCCATGCTGTGTGACACCAAAATGATGGTCAGTCCCTGTTCGTGCAGCTTCTTCACCTGATCGAGGATCTCGGTGCGGCCGGCCGGATCAAGACCGGCAGTCGGTTCATCCAGAATCAATACCTCCGGTTCCATGGCCAGGATCCCGGCGATCGCCACCCGCCGTTTTTCCCCGCCCGATAACTCAAAGGGCGATTTTGTATCATAGCTTTCATCCAGGCCGACCATCCGACAGGCTTCTTTGGCCTTCTCCATGGCCGCTTCCTCAGACAGCCCCCGGTTTTTCGGGCCAAAGCTGACATCATGTAAAACGTCTATATCGAACAGCTGATGTTCCGGATACTGGAACACCAGACCGACCTTCATGCGTAACCGGCGCAAGGAAAAGCCGGCCTCCGTGATCGCCTGCCCATGAAAATAGATCTTTCCCTCGGTCGGCTTTTCAAGACCGTTAAAGAGGGTGATGAGCGTTGACTTGCCGGAGCCGGTATGTCCGATGATGCCAAGGAACTCTCCCTGCTCGATTTCGAGATTGATATCCTGCAAGGCTTTTTTTTCATAGGCCGTGCCCGGACTATAAGTATAGGCGACTGCTTCCGCCCTTAAAATACTACTCATGCGTCTCCTTCTTTTGCTGCCAAGCCTGCTCCAAGGCAACCAGCAGCTCCTCCCGTGTCAATACCGCCTTCGGCAGCGGTAGGCCGGCCTGCCGAAGTCTGTGAGCCAGCAAGGTGGCTGCCGGCACACCCAGATGTAGGCGCTCCAGTTCTTCTACCTCGGCAAAGATCTCACGCGGAGTGCCCTGCATGGCGATCTCGCCGCGTTCCATTACGATCACCCGGTCAGCGGCGACCACTTCCTCCATATGATGGGTAATCAGGACCACCGTCACTCCCTCGTTCTGCATGGTCAAAATGGTTTCCAGCACCTCTTTGCGGCCGATCGGGTCCAGCATGGCGGTCGGCTCATCCAGTACGATGCATTTCGGCTTCATTGCCAGCACTCCGGCGATCGCCACCCGCTGCTTTTGTCCGCCGGACAGGCGGTTTGGCGAATGCTTGCGATAGCCCAGCATACCGACCCGTTTCAGGGAATCCAACACACGCTCCCAGATCTTTTTAGTTTCAATACCGAGATTCTCCGGCCCAAAGGCCACATCCTCCTCCACCATGGTGCCGATGATCTGATTATCCGGATTCTGAAATACCATACCGGCCCGCTGCCGAATTTCCCAGACCAGCTCCTCCTGCCCGGTATTGCGTCCGTCGATCCAGAGGTTCCCCTCGTCCGGCAGCAGGATGGCATTGATATGCTTGGCCAGGGTCGATTTCCCCGAGCCATTGTGCCCCAGGATGGCCACAAATTCTCCCTCACGAATGTTCAGGTTAATAGCATGCAGAGCATACCGTTCGTTGTTGCCCTCCGAATCATGGTAACGAAACCCCAATTGTTCTGCTTTGATCATAATAAAAACTCCGGCATTTGATTCTCTCCGATGGCATAAGCAGCCCCATTGCCGCCGCGACAAACAGCCTGACCGTGCTCAAAGGCCGTCAGCTCCCGGCGAAGCCGGTGAGCCCGAGCCGCATCCGCCTCGACCACCACCGCCGGCACCGTCTCCAGGCCCAGTTGCATGGCGGCTGCCACCCGGCGGCTGCCACACAAAATACGGTAGCCCTCATCCGTTTGATATACCAGCACCGGCTCGATGATTCCATAGGCGCTCACCGAGGTCAAAAAAGCCCCGGACAGACGCACCTTTTCGGAAATGATCTGTGATAACGGAAGCTGCAGACACCGTAGGGAAGCGGCGGCAGACTGCGCTTCTCTTTCTTTCGATACCCTGACGGTCGGTTCCGTCACGGATCTTCTCTCCGACCCTGCCTCGGCAGGACCTCGGGCCTTGATGGCTCTTTGAATGCTTGCTTTACCGACTGCCATTTGCTTCTACCTCCGTCGCCAAGGCGGCAAATTCCTTTGCGCCGCGGCTGGACCGTTTGTAGGCCATCACCGGCATCGAATGATCCTGACTCCATTCGATGGCGCTATCCACCTTAATAAATGTTTCAAATATATGGACCCCCTCCATTTCCCGCAGGGTCTCATGGGTCTGTCTGACATAATTCTTTCTGGTATCGACCTTTGTCACCAAGATACCGAGCAGGCGGCAGTCCGATATTTGGGTCACCTCCCGCAGAAATTCAAACATGTTGGCGAGGCCGAACAGGCCCCACGGACTGGCCTCGACCGGTACGATCAGCTCATCGGCCGCACAAAGGATATTCATCACCCAGCCGCCGAGGGTCGGCGGCGCATCGATCAGGATATAATCATAGCGGCCGCTGTCACGCACCGGAGCCAAACATTTTCTGAGTATGAACTCTCGCTGCCACTTGGTAAACAGCTCATATTCCATGCCGCTCATCAACGAGGACGAAACCACCATATCAACCCCCTCATACGGGGTCGGGACTATATAGTCCGTCAGGTCAGCCTGCTGCTTAATGGCATGATACAGGTTCCGTTCGCTGACGGCCATCTCCAGAACCGACTCCTCCGGGAAAAACCCCAGCGTGGCATTCATCTGCATATCACCGTCGATCACCAGCACCCGTTTCCCAAGCTGCGCCAGGGCATAGGCCAGATTGGTACAGGTCGTAGATTTTCCGCTGCCGCCCTTATTGTTGGCAAAGCAGATCACCCGCGTCAAAGTCTGACTCTGTTTCATTTTGTCACCTCCGCAGTTTCCGATTTTTCAGCCGTGCTTGGCTGCGATCACACGCACACGCAGCACACCTTCCGCCTGCCGCAGATTCTCGCTGATGTCTTCCGTGATCCCGTCTGCAATATCAAACAATGAGTAAGCATAACCGCCCTTGCTTTTATTTACCATGTTTTCGATATTTACATCATGACTGCCGAGCCAGCCAGACAGCCTGGCGATCATATTCGGGATGTTGCGATGCAGCACGCATAAGCGGGTCTGGCCGCTCACCTCGCCCATCTCGCAATCCGGATAGTTGACGCTGTTCTTGATATTGCCGTTTTCCATATAATCGATCAGCTGCCGCACCGCCATTACCGCACAGTTGTCCTCCGACTCAGCCGTTGAAGCGCCGATATGCGGAGTGGTGATGGTATAAGGCAGTTCCTTGGTCAGAGCATTCGGAAAGTCGCTGACATAGCAGCCCACCTTGCGGCCGGCCAACGCTTCTGCCAGAGCCGCCTCATCCACCAGCAGATCACGGGCATAGTTCAACAGCACCGCCCCCTCCTTCATCTTCGAAATGGCGGCCGCGTCGATCATATGTCTGGTGGCGTCCGTCAACGGTACATGCAGGGTGATAAAGTCTGCCTTACCCAATACTGTATCCAAATCAGCCGAATATTCAACCGAACGGGACAGCTTCCAAGCGGCCTTCACCGACACATAGGGATCATAGCCGATGACCTGCATGCCCAGATAATGAGCAGCATTGGCCACCTGTACGCCGATGGCGCCAAGACCGATAACTGCCAATGTCTTTCCGGCCAACTCACAACCGGCAAAGGCAGATTTCGCCTTCTCTGTCCTGGCAGCCAGATCGTCCCGAGCAACATTTTCTTTGACCCAGCTGATGCTGTCCGGAATATGACGGGCAGCTAACAACATACCGGCCAATACCAGCTCTTTCACACCATTGGCATTGGCCCCCGGTGTATTGAAAACCACGATACCCTCCTCGGCGGCCCGCTCCAGCGGAATGTTATTGACACCCGCACCGGCTCTGGCGATTGCCAGCAGCTCCTTGCCAAAGACTTCTTCATGCAGATTTTTACTGCGTACCAACGCCAGAACGGCATCTGCGGCTGTTTCTGTCAGTTGATAATCGGACCCGAACCGGCTCAGACCGACACGAGCCACCGGATTATAGCAATATACCTGGTTCATCATGCGTTCTCCTTCTCAAATTTCTCCATAAAGTCTACCAGTGTCCGTACGCCTTCGATCGGCATCGCATTATAAATGCTGGCGCGCATGCCGCCCACACTGCGGTGCCCCTTCAGGTTCAGCAGATTTCCGGCCTCGGCCTCTTTCACGAATTTTTGATCCAGCCCGGCATCTCCGGTTACAAAGGGAACATTCATCAGGGACCGATCTTCCTTACGGACGGTGCCCTTGAACAAGCGGCTTCTGTCCAGAAAATCATAAAGGAGAGCCGCCTTACGACGGTTCTTCTCAGCCATGGCTTCCAGACCGCCCTGAGCCAGCAGCCATTCAAAGACCAGACCGCAAATATAGATGCCGTAGGTCGGCGGCGTATTGTACATGGAATTATTCTCGGCATGAACGTGATACTGCAGCATGGTCGGTACCGTCTCCGGCAAGTCCTTTCTGATCAGATCCTTGCGGATAACGGCGATAACCACTCCGGCCGGTCCGATATTCTTCTGTACGCCGCCGTAGATCATACCGTAGCGGTTGATATCCATCGGTTCTGACAGGAAACACGAAGACACATCGCTGACCAAAGGCCTCCCCTTGGTATTCGGCAGCTCATAAAACTTTGTGCCGTAAATGGTATTATTCTCGCAGATGTAGACATAATCGGCCGTTTCCGAAATCGGCAGATCACTGCAATCCGGGATATAAGAGAAGGTCTTGTCGGCTGAGGAAGCCACCGCATTGACACGGCCGTATTTGGCGGCCTCGGCGGCTGCTTTCTTGGCCCACATACCGGTGACGATATAATCCGCCTCACCCCGTACCATCAGATTCATCGGAATCATGGCAAACTGGGTGCTGGCGCCACCCTGCATGAACAGGATCTCATACTCCTCCGGGATGGACAGCAGCTTACGCAGATCAGCTTTTGCCTTGTTCAAGATACCTTCGTAAAGGGCGGATCGGTGACTCATTTCCATCACTGACATGCCGCTACCCCGATAATCCATCATCTCGGCGGCTGCCTTCTGTAATACTTCTTCCGGCAATACAGCCGGACCGGCTGAAAAATTATACACTCTGCTCATTATCCATACTCCTCCTGATCAATGCTTCCTTTTGTTTCCTTGATAATTGTTTGATAGCCGCCTCCCGGCTCATAGCTTCCCGCTTGCTGTCAAAAGCTTCGAGATAAACTAAGGTCACCGGAAGACGGCTTTTCGTGTATTTGGCTCCCTTACCCGCATTGTGGTTGGCCAGACGCTTTTTGATATCATTGGTCCAACCGCAATACAGACTGTTATCCCGACAACGCAGCAGGTAGGTATAGCAAGGGGATTTCTCATTGTGGCTCATTATAAGGTTACATGGATCCGATCCAGGTGCCAGATATCTCTGACATATTCCAGAATGGTGCGGTCTACGCCGAACATACCCGAGCTGGCAGTATTCCATAAGGCAGCCTTAGCCCAGCGCTTTTCATCCCGGTACATCTCCTCGATGCGGCTGTGAGCAGCCGCATAGGATCGGAAATCTTTTAAGATAAAGTAGGTATCGGCCCGATCGGACGACTTGGTATTTAACAATGAATCGTACAAATCACGGAACAGATCCGGATTTTCCGGACTATAGGTACCGTCGATCAGCTGCATCAGAACACGGCGAATATCGGCATCCATATTGAAGATATCCATCGGCTCATAGCCGCCCTCGCGCTCGTAGCGCAGGACTTCCTCAGAGGATAACCCGAAGATCACCATGTTGTCGTCGCCTCCGACCTCTTCGTACATCTCCACATTGGCACCGTCCATGGTGCCGATGGTAATAGCACCGTTCATCATGAACTTCATATTGCCGGTACCGCTGGCTTCCTTGCTGGCGGTAGAAATCTGCTCGCTGACATCGGCCGCCGCAAACAGGAGCTCGGCGTTTGATACACGGTAGTCCTCGATAAATACGACCTTCAGCTTGTCATTGATGGAGCGATCGTTATTCACTACCTCGGCCACCGCATTGATCAGTTTAATGGTCAGCTTGGCACGATGATAGCCGGCTGCCGCTTTGGCGCCGAAAATAAAGGTTCGATGAGTAAATTCCATCTCCGGATGCTCTTTGATCTGATTATACAGGTACATCACATGCAGGATGTTCAACAGCTGACGCTTATACTCATGCAGACGCTTTACCTGAATATCAAAGATCGAACGCGGATCCACCGTTATGCCGTTATGCTTCTTGATGTACTCGGCCAGACGCACTTTATTCAGGTATTTGATCTGCATAAACTGCTGCCGGGCCAATTCGTCATCGACAAACAGCTTCAGCTTTTTTAAGTGGCTCAGATCCTTGATCCAATCCGGGCCGATGCGGTCATTGATCCACTGAGCCAATAACGGATTGGCATGCAGCAGAAAGCGACGCTGTGTCACCCCATTGGTCTTATTATTGAACTTCTCCGGCATCAGCTCGTAAAAATCCTTCAGGGTCTCATTCTTTAGGATCTCGGTATGCAGCTTTGCCACACCGTTGACCGAACAGCCGGCGGCGATGGCCAGATGCGCCATCTTCACCTGACCGTCGTAGATGATAGCCATGCTGCGAACCTTCTCCGGCTGATCCGGATAGGTCTGCACGATCTTTTCCACGAAGCGACGGTTGATCTCCTCGATGAGCTGGTAAATACGCGGCAGCAATCTGGAAAACAGCTCGATCGGCCATTTCTCCAAAGCCTCTGACATAATGGTATGGTTGGTATAGGCCAATGAGCGGGTGGTGATATCCCAGGCATCATCCCAGCCCAATCCCTCTTCGTCGATCAGCAGCCGCATCAACTCGGCCACGGCCACTGTCGGATGGGTATCATTCATCTGGAAAATCGCCTTGTCCGGTAATTCACGCAGATCGCTATGCTGTTTTTTGAACTTCTGCAGCGCCAGCTGCAAGGTGGCTGAGATAAAGAAATACTGCTGCTTTAGGCGCAGTTCCTTACCGGCATAATGATTATCATTCGGATACAGTACCTCGACGATATTCTTGGCCAGGTTCTGTTGTTCCACCGCCTTATCATACTGCCCCTTATCAAAAGAATCCAAGCTGAAGCTGTTGATTGCTTCTGCATCCCAGACACGCAGCGCATTCACGACATGATTGTCATAACCGACGATCGGCATATCAAACGGAATGGCCCGCACCTCCTGATAATCCTCATGAACGAAGCGGTTGCGGCCGGTCACGCTGTCCAACTCGATGCGGATGTGACCGCCGAATTTAACGATCTGAGCGTATTCCGGTCTTCTAACCTCAAACGGATAACCGTTTTTCAGCCAGTCATCCGGCACCTCCCGTTGGTACCCGTTCTCGATCTTCTGCTTAAACATACCATAGCGGTAACGAATCCCACAGCCGTAAGCCACATAACCGAGGGTGGTCAATGACTCCAAAAAACAGGCTGCCAGACGCCCGAGGCCACCGTTTCCGAGTGCCGGATCAGGCTCCTGATCCTCGATTACATTCAGATCCAGCCCCATTTCCTGCAGCGCTTCCTGTACTTCTTTATATAAGGTCAGATTGATCAGATTATTACCCAACAAACGGCCGATCAGAAACTCCATCGACATATAATAAACGATCTTCGGATCCGTTTTATTGATTTCCTGCTGGGTAGCCAGCCAGTCTTCAATAATGCTGTCCTTTACCGCCAGGGAAACAGCCTGAAATATCTCCTCCTGACTGCCTTCTTCCAGCTCCTTACGGAACAGCTGGCGAACATTCTTCCTTACGCTGCTCTGAAATAGTTTCTTATTAAATAATAATTCATTCATGGTCTGCTCAGTCCTTTCTTACGCCCAGAACCACTGATTCCTTGTTGATGGACCATTCCTTACTGAAGCCGTCCATATTTCCGGTCACCAGATCGGAAGCCATCACATCCGCCAGGATGTCATTCTTCTTAGCGGCCAGTAAGCTTTCTGTCCGCTGCGAAGCCTGCGCATAGATGGTGATCATATCCGTCACCTCAAAGCCGGCTTCCTTACGCATGGTTTGAATTTTACTGATAACCTCGCGCAAAAAGCCCTCCTCCAGCAGCTCGGCGGTCAGGTTTGTATCCAGTACTACGGTGATACCGTAATCGGATTCGGATACAAAACCGTCTCTTTGCTGTGTTTCAATCAGCAGATCCTCCTTGGCCAGCTCTACCGCTTCTCCGGCAAGGTCAAAGCGCAGCGGCTCTCCGCTTTGCAGCGCAGCCATGGCGGCCACCCCATCCAGGCTCTGTAAGGCTTCCTTAATCTTTCCTAACAGCTTACCATACTTTGGGCCGACTGTCTTTAGCTGCGGCTTAAAACTATAGCTGATAAATGAGCCCGCATCTTGTACAAATTCAACAGCCTTGACATTTAATTCCTCACGGATGATCTCCAGATAGCTTGCCGGCAGGTCCTGCTCGGCCTGTACATACATCTGACCAATCGGCTGACGGTTCTTGATATTGGCCGTATTTCTGGCCGCCCGGCCCAGTACAACGATCTGCAGAACCTCTTCCATGGCAGCCTCCAGCTGCACATCGATCCATGCCTCATTGGCCACCGGATAGCTGCACAGGTGAATGCTCTCCTCGGCAGTCTGATCAATGCTGCGCACCAGGTTCTGATAAATTTCCTCGGTCATGAACGGAATCAACGGTGCGCAGATCTTGGCAAGGGTCACCAGTGTGGTGTGCAGTGTCATATAAGCATTGATCTTATCCTGCTCCATGCCCTTAGCCCAGAAACGCTCCCGGCTGCGACGCACATACCAATTGCTCAGGTCATCGACGAACTTCTGCAGCAGCTTGGTGGTTTCCATGATTTTATAATTGCCGAGCAGCTGATCAGCCTCACGGTTCACGGTCTGCAAACGAGACAGCAGCCAGCGATCCATGGTGCCCAGCTGATCGTAATCCAAGCTGTATTTGGTGGCATCGAACTGATCAATATTGGCATATAATACGAAGAATGCGTAGGTATTCCACAGCGTGCTCATAAATTTACGCTGGCCCTCGATCACCGCCTTTTCATAAAAACGGTTTGGCAGCCACGGCGCGGAGTTACTGTAAAAATACCAGCGGATGGCATCTGCTCCCAGGCTGTTTAACGCATCCATCGGCGCAACTGAATTGCCCTTTGACTTACTCATCTTCTGGCCGTGCTCATCCAGCACGTGCCCCAGCACGATAACGTTCTTGAACGGAGCCTTATTAAAGATCAGAGTCGAGATGGCCAACAGGGAATAGAACCAACCTCTGGTCTGATCCACCGCCTCCGAGATAAAGTCAGCCGGAAACTGCTTCTCAAATAACTCCTGATTTTCAAACGGATAATGATGCTGGGCAAACGGCATGGCACCGGAATCAAACCAGCAGTCGATCACTTCCGGCACACGGGTCATCTGACCGCCGCACTTCTCACATCTGATATGCACCGCATCGATATACGGACGGTGCAGCTCGATCTCATCCGGGCAGTCATCCGACATGGCCTTTAGCTCCTCAATGCTGCCGATGGCATGACGATGACCGCAGGAGCATTCCCAGATGTTCAGCGGAGTCCCCCAGTACCGATTACGGCTGATGCCCCAATCCTGAACATTTCGGATCCAATCGCCGAAGCGGCCGGTACCGATATTCTCCGGAATCCAATTGATGGTATCGTTATTGGCGATCAGGTCATCTCTAACCTCAGTCATCTTAATAAACCAGCTGTCACGGGCATAATAGATCAGCGGGGTGTCACAGCGCCAGCAGTGCGGATAGCTATGTTCAAAAACCGGGGCGGCAAACAACAGCCCTCTGGTCTCCAGATCGATCAGGATCGGCTTATCGGCGTCCTTGCAGAACAGCCCCGGCCAATCGGTCTGCGGCTTCATCTCACCCTTGTCATCCACCATCTGTACGAACGGCAGACCGTAGGTACGGCCGACACGGGAGTCATCCTCACCAAAGGCCGGAGCGATGTGAACCACACCGGTACCGTCAGTCAGCGTAACATAGGTATCACAGGTAACAAAATAAGCCTTTTCCTCCACCTTGGCAAAGTCAAACAGCGGCTCATATTCCATATGCTCAAGCTCGATACCGCTGAAGCGTTCCAGAATCTCGACATGCTCGGTGCCCAATACACCCTCTACCAAAGCCTCGGCCATGTAATAATATTCCACGCCGGACTCATGACTCTTATGACTGTGATCATGATCGCAGCTGCAACCGCCTGCGGTATAAGCCACCTTGACATAGGTCTCGTGCGGATTCACACAGAGGGCGACGTTCGACGGCAGGGTCCACGGCGTGGTGGTCCAGGCCAGGATGTAGGTATTCTCCGTTCCCTTGACCTTAAACTTAACGATGGCCGAACGCTCCTTCACATCCTTATAACCCTGCGCCACCTCATGGGATGACAGCGGGGTCCCACAGCGCGGACAGTAAGGCACAATCTTATAACCTTTATATAAGAGCTTTCTCTCCCAAATCTGTTTTAAGGCCCACCATTCGGACTCAATAAAGTTATTGGAATAGGTAATATACGGATCATCCATATCGGCCCAGAATCCAACGGTCTGGGAGAAATCCTCCCACATCCCCTTATACTTCCACACGGATTCCTTGCATTTGGTGATAAAGGGCTCCAGACCGTAAGCCTCGATCTGCTCCTTACCATCCAGCCCGAGCAGCTTCTCGACCTCCAGCTCAACCGGCAAACCATGGGTATCCCAGCCGGCCTTGCGCGGTACCATACGCCCCTTCATAGCCTGATAACGCGGGATCATATCCTTGATGACACGGGTCAGCACATGGCCGATATGCGGCTGGCCGTTGGCGGTCGGCGGCCCGTCATAAAAGACAAAGCTGTCCATATCCTTTCTTGATTCAATACTCTTCTCAAAGATCTGATGATCCTTCCAAAACTCCTTGACCTGACGTTCTCTCTCAACAAAATTCAGGTCTGTCGATACCTTCTTGTACACCCCTGTACTCCTTTCATTTTGATAAAAAAGACTCCGCCCCTGAACTAGGACGAAGTCTCGTTACCACCTGTTACACATACTGTCATACGGTTCCCTGTTAACGGTGGAAGGCCGGCTCCCTTACTACGGTCACCCGGTTCGGTTCGCTGCTCCGGAGTGATCTTCGACACCGGCGAATGATTCGGCTTCCACCATCCCGAATTCTCTATCACATTCCCTGCCGGTGCTTACTGTCTCCATCGACGCATTTACAAAATATTTATACATTCGCTATTATACAAAAACCGACGATGAATTGCAAGCCGGGAAAAACGAAAAGGAGCAAAACAGGCCGGCATTGACTTTCGTCTTCTCTTTCTTCTATACTAAAGCTGTCAGCTTGACAACATATTATTTTAGAAAGAAAGAGGAACAGCTTATGTCTCAATACCCCATCGTTACCATTGAAATGGAAAACGGACAACAGATGAAGGCGGAATTATATCCGCAGATCGCGCCGAATACCGTTCATAACTTTATCAGTCTCATCAATAAGGGCTACTATAACGGCCTGACCTTCCACCGCATCATTCCGGGCTTTATGATCCAGGGCGGTTGTCCGAACGGCAACGGCATGGGCGGCCCGGGCTATCAGATCGACGGCGAGTTTTCCCAGAACGGCTTCACCAATCAGTTAAAGCACACCAAGGGTGTCCTCTCCATGGCCCGCAGCATGATGCCAAATTCCGCCGGCAGCCAGTTTTTTATCATGCATGCCGCCTCTGCGCATCTGGACGGCGCCTATGCCGCCTTTGGTAAGGTGACGGACGGTCTGGACGTGATCGATGCCATCGCCACGGTCGCTACCGATTACAATGACAAACCGACCGTACCACAGATAATCAAGCGCATGAGTGTGGAAACCTTCGGCGTGGACTATCCGGCTCCGCATATTCACTAAAGAACCGTTTGAAAGGAAGCTGATATTTTGTTAATTAAATAACAGCATTTTCATTGACAAAGCCTGCCCTTTCAAAGTATAATGCTTGTATGTTAAAATTTTATCATTATTGATTATCAAAGGAGGATTTCAAATGGCAACAAAGAAAGCAACTACTGTTGTTCCTCAGATCGTAGACAGCCTTGAGTCGTTACAGGCAAAAATGGCTGCTATGAGAGAAGCACAGAAGGTATTTGCCACCTATACGCAGGAGCAGGTTGATAAGATCTTCTATGCCGCCGCTATGGCTGCCAACAAGGCTCGTATCCCGCTGGCCAAGCAGGCTGTGGCCGAGACCGGCATGGGTATCGTAGAGGATAAGGTGATCAAAAACCACTACGCTGCCGAGTATATCTACAACGCTTACAAGAATACCAAGACCTGCGGCGTCCTGGAAGAAGATCCGGCTTTCGGTATCAAAAAGATCGCTGAGCCGATCGGTCTGATCGCGGCGGTTATCCCGACCACCAACCCGACCTCCACTGCCATCTTTAAGACTCTGATTTCCTTAAAGACCAGAAATGCCATCATCATCAGTCCGCATCCGCGCGCTAAGCAGTGTACCGTAGCTGCCGCCAAGCTGGTTCTGGAGGCTGCTGTGGCCGCCGGCGCACCGGAAGGCATCATCGGCTGGATTGATGTTCCGTCTCTGGAGCTGACCAATGAAGTTATGAAAAACGCCGATATTATCCTGGCTACCGGCGGCCCGGGCATGGTAAAGGCCGCTTATTCCTCCGGAAAGCCGGCTCTCGGTGTCGGTGCCGGAAATACCCCGGTTATCATTGACGACAGTGCCGATATCCAAACCGCAGTCAGCTCGGTGATCCTGTCCAAGACCTTTGACAACGGTATGATCTGCGCTTCCGAACAGTCCGTGACCGTGCTGGAATCTGTATATGCTGCCGTTAAGCAGGAGTTTGCCGACAGAGGCTGCTACTTCCTGAAGAAGAATGAGATCGATAAGGTTCGTAAGACCATCCTGATCGACGGCGCCTTAAACGCTAAGATCGTAGGCCAGTCCGCCCACAAGATCGCCGAATTAGCCGGCGTGAAGGTGCCGGAAACCACTAAGGTATTGATCGGTGAGGTAGAATCAGTAGCGCTGTCTGAAGAATTTGCACACGAGAAATTATCTCCGGTACTGGCTATGTACAAGGCAAAAACCTTTGACGAGGCCATCGCCAAGGCTGAACAGCTGGTTGCCGACGGCGGTTACGGCCACACCGCTTCCATCTACTGCGCTACCACCGAAACCGAGAAGCTGGATATCTTTGCAGCTGCCATGAAGACCTGCCGTATTCTGGTGAACACACCGGCCGCACAGGGTGGTATCGGTGACCTGTACAACTTCAAGCTGGCGCCGTCTCTGACACTGGGCTGTGGTTCTTGGGGCGGAAACTCCGTTTCCGAAAACGTTGGTGTAAAACACCTGATTAACATCAAGACCGTTGCCGAAAGGAGAGAAAACATGCTTTGGTTGAGAACACCGGAGAAAGTATACTTTAAGAGAGGTTGTATGCCGGTTGCTCTGGACGAGCTGGGTACCGTCATGGGCAAGAAACGCGCCTTTATCGTAACCGATCAGTTCTTGTACAAAAACGGATACACCAAGGCAATTACCGACAAATTAGATGAGATGGGCATCGTACACACCTGCTTTTTCGATGTTGAACCGGACCCGAGTCTGGTATCCGCACAGGAGGGCGCCAAGGCTATGCGCGCCTTCGAGCCGGATGTCATCATTGCCCTGGGCGGCGGCTCCGCTATGGATGCCGGAAAAATCATGTGGGTGCTGTATGAGAACCCGGATGCTAACTTTATGGATATGGCCATGGATTTCATGGATATCCGCAAGAGAATATACACCTATCCGGAAATGGGTAAGAAGGCTTACTTCGTAGCCATCCCGACTTCCTCCGGTACCGGTTCCGAAGTAACTCCGTTCGCCATTATCACCGACCGTTCCACCGGTGTAAAATGGCCGCTGGCAGACTATCAGCTTCTGCCGAATATGGCCATCGTAGATGTTGACAATATGATGAATCAGCCGAAGGGGCTGACCAGTGCATCCGGTTTGGACGTGCTGACCCACGCCATCGAGGCATATGTATCCATGCTGCAAAGTGATTACACCGACGGACTGGCTTTACAGGCCATCAAGAGTGTATTCGAGTATCTGCCGAGCGCTTATACCAACGGTGCCAATGATCCGGTTGCCCGCCAGAAGATGGCAGACGCTTCCTGTATGGCAGGTTTGGCCTTCGCCAATGCCTTTCTGGGCATCAACCACTCCATGGCTCATAAGCTGGGCGCCTTCCATCACCTGCCGCACGGTGTGGCAAACGCAGTCATCCTGACTCGTGTAATGCAGTACAATGCCAATCCGGTACCGACCAAGATGGGAACCTTCTCCCAGTACAAGTATCCGCATACTCTGGAAAGATATTGCCAGATCGCAAACTTTGTTGGCATCAAGGGCAAAGATGATAAGGAAACCTTCCAGTTGCTGCTTGATAAGATCGAAGAATTAAAGGCACACTGCGGTATTCCGAAGACCATCAAGGACTACGGTGTAGACGAGAAGAAGTTCTTAGACACCTTGGATCAAATGGTTGAGCAGGCCTTCGACGATCAGTGTACCGGCGCTAACCCGAGATACCCGCTGATGAGCGAAATGAAGGAACTTTTCCTTGACGCATACTACGGCAGAGAGTATCGCTGGTAATTCGCAGGAACAAGCTCCCGCGAAAGGGTTATATACTATAGCAAAAAGAATATCCCGTCACAGTCTTTAGACCGCGGCGGGATATTCTTTTTGCATATCATATTTCTGCATAAGAAAACAACCGCTGTCGTACTGTCCGGTGCGGTCGTCTTCTCGAATAAATAAATAGGAAAAATGTTTGCGTGTTTTCTTTTTCTTTGCTCATCCCATCCGATTAGGATTTCATTCTACGGCAGCCCCCCAGCCGTCGCAGATTCGGTGAGATGTACAGTGTCCCTCAACACAGAACCCATCAGCTATGCATAACATCCCTACACAACTGTGTCGTTGTTCTGTTGTACTGCTAATATAGTATAGTTTGATTGTCAAAATATTGCAAGTGAACATTTTGTGAACGCCATGCTTGTTCCGATTCCCATAACCGCCAAAAGGCGGCGCCACTTTTTGCGGCACCGCCTTGATCGGTTGATTCACAGGTCATTTCAGATACTCACCGGAAACAGCCGGTACATAATAGGCCGCCAGGGTCTTGGTACCGTCGGCCTCTGTCATTGTCTCCTGGCGAATCAAAAACCGATAGTACGGCATGATATAAGCTTCACCCTGCACCGAGCGGTAAACCAGTTCTGTCTGCTCGATCATATCGACGCGTGGATCCTCCGGCATAAAACCGACTGTCTGGAAATGGCCGATCAATAACTGTTCTTTGGCTTTTTCAGCGGAGATCACCGGATATTGCCCGATCAATGCGTCCTCTTTCGGCATGTGATTGATATGGATGACGGACAATTCTCCCTCCGCTACTCCGAAGGAAACCGATGCCAGGCGATACCGATACAATTGCTGCTCAGCGGTTCCGTCTGCCTCATACACCTCCAGGCGATAATGACGGTTGCCGTTTGCATCCAGATCCCCACCGATGATGGCCGTCTTCGGTTGCTTCATCGCCAATAAGGCGGCATACTCTTTGATCAGATAATCTCCTATGGTCTGCAAGCCTGCGCTCTCCTCTGTCGCCTTCGTCAGCTCAGACGGCATCACAATCGGATGATGGAAGAAAATGCTGACCCGTAACCCGGCGTCCACTGTCAAACGATAGTGATCCGTCTCGATAGCCGGTCCGCCCTGTCCGTCCCATGCAGTTAAGGCCTGTTCCGTCGTCAGCTCATCCAGCCCCAGTCTGTTTGCCGTCTCCCGTAAGGCCGCTTTCATCTGCTCCTGTTTGCTTTGCGAATACGGACTCTTCCACTGTTCTATACTCTCGCCCCGCCAAACCGGCAAGGTGGTCAGCGCCCAGTCAGCCTGCCACGGATTTCCATCCAACAGATCCGTTGCCGCCTTCACCCGATAACCTTCAAAGCTCATGCCTTCGGCCGCAATTTTTGCAGTCAGCATCGGCAGTTCCGGCTTCGGCTTATTCTGTTCCGGCTTCGAGTTATTCTGCTCCGGTTGCTGTGGTTTCTGTTCCGGTTGCCGGTTTTGCTGTTCCTGAGTTGGGTTCTGATTTTGGGTCACCAAGGTTCCCGGCTGCTGACTGTTGTAATGCTGCCAAATTTTTGTGCCACCGTATACGACCAGGGCCAAACAGGCCGCTGCCACCAGTAGCTTCACGCCCAGATGCCGACGCACGGCCGGTACGGCTGCCGCTTCCAGGATATATCTGTCATCCAGCTCTCCGATGGCCGACATTAGTTTCTTTGCCTGTTCTGTGTTTTGATATTTTTTCATAACGACACCCCCTCATTGATCAAATAGGTCCGTAACTTCTCGCGCATCCGGTACAGCTCGACCGATACCCGATTCTCGCTTAAGCGAAACCGCTCGGTCAGCTCCGACACAGACTCCAGATACCAGTAGCGGCGCACAAACAGCTGGCGTTTTATCGGCTTCTGCCGATCCAGAAAATGCTCAATGCATTCCGTAAGCCAGCGTCCCTCCAGCTCCTCCTCGACATTCATGCTGCCCGGCAGGCACTCGGCCAATTCCTCCAAAGCGGTTTCGACCAGACCGCCACCGCGCTTTAAGGCCGACTTCTGATGATAGCGATTAATCGCCAAATTTCTGGTGATCCGACCGGTGTAAGCCAGCAAGCTATCCGGCTGCTGCGGCGGAATGCTGTTCCAAACGGCCAGATAGGCATCATTGACACATTCCTCCGCATCCTGCGGGTCTCCAAGAATCCGTTGTGCCACATGCCGAATCAATCCGCCAAAGCGCTCCTGCGTCAATCGTATGGCCGTCTCATCACGCTTTTGGTAGAGCCTGATGATTTCTTGTTCATCCATGACATTTCCTCCTTTCATTCCCTTCTACTTATATAGACAGCATTCACAGGGGGATATGAACAGTCAGGGCAGAAAAATTTGAGAGCGATCAAATCCTCCGGCCAATCATCACCGGAAGCCTTTGACCGCTCTCGTTTGTCTCATTTTAGGAGGATCAGGTTTTAATGATCAACAGCTGGCTGTCCTGCAGCGCCTCCATCCGATGCCGCTTGCCCGGCTCCAGTCTGACCAGATGTCTGGCCGATACCTCTCGTCTGACCTCTGTTTCGTCTGCCTCCGGTAAAATCAAAGCAATCTCTCCGTCAATCACAAAGATGGTGATCTGCCGGTCAATGACGTACTCCGGCACCTCATTGCCCTTCTTCAATGACAGATGGACGATCTCCTGATAGGCATCACTGACCACGATACCGCCCAACAGGGCTGTCGGATCAAGATAATATTGTTCCATATAGTCTCCTTTCCACTCCCTCTACTTACGTAAAGAGCGGCCCCATTTCATGCGGCCGCCCCTTTTGTCACTTTAAATAATCCAGAATTTCCTGCACCCCTTCCATCTTTAGGGAGTCCACCAAAAAGATCCGCTCACAACCGGCCAGGTTCAGCCACCGTCTGGCCTGTTCGACATTTGCCCCCGGTTCATCGATCTTTGTGATAATACCGATGGTGTCACGGTTCGACACCGCTGCCACCGCCGGCGGAAACAGGCTGTAGGTCTCGGTGGCTGCCATCAGAAGGCCGACCACATCCGCCTCATAGGTATACAGCGCCAGCGCCGCTCCCAGGTTCGCCGTCTGGGCATACTCGCCCGGGGTGTCGATCACCACGTCGAAGTGGTTGACGTACTGGGTTTTATGATAGTGTCTGGCCGCACCGCGCAGCGCCTGTGTCAAGGTCGTCTTGCCGCTTTCACTACGACCGATCAATACGATTTTCTTCATGCCATCTCCTTACGATCAGGTTCTGGTAATCGGGAAATGGGTGAAGCCCAGCTTCTCGCCGGTATATTCAAGGATGGCCTTCATGGCTGCCTCGACCTCCGACACTGTGCCGGTGATAATCAAGGTGCCGGTAAACCGATCGACAAAACCAAGTTGCACACCGGCCGCCTTCACGGCGATATCCGCCATGATGATGGTCGTCTCGGACGGGCAGGCCGTCATGATGCCGATAGCCGAGCGCGAATAATCCACCGTCGGGTTCAAACCGAGCTTTACATATAAATCACTGTCCGGATTGGCCACGATATGCGCTAAGGTAATCTGCTTACCCGGCACCATCTCCTGTACAATACGCTCTCTAATATCATCCGAGCGATTTTTCAACATTCCCATAACATCCTCCAAAACCGTAGAATCACGGTCAAAATTTCGTTTTTGTTCTGTTTTCGTCTATTATACCACCAAAACACGGAAAATAGAACAGGAAAAATGTTGGATGTTGTGGGTTTTAAATATGACTCGACACATGTAACAGGTGATGCGCCTTTTCACTCATCGGTTCCCCAAAAAACTTGTCATACAGTTCCCGAATCATCGGATTATCGTGCGAGCAACGGATTGCACAGTTTTCATCGATTTGGTAAATATCTTCAGCCCGCTTCGGAGCCAGTTCGATGCCATCTTGAATCGGTTGACCGCCGCCGCCGACACAGCCGCCCGGGCAGGCCATCACCTCGACAAAGTCCAGGTCTACTTCATTTCTCTTGATGCGTTCCATCAGGGTTCTGGCATTCCCCAAACCGGTGGCGATACCGACCTTCACCGGAGTACCGTCCAAATCGTAGGTCATGTAGCGGATACCCTCATCTCCTCTGACATCTTTAAACTCATGGCCGGTCGGATTTTTGCCGGTCACTACAAAGGAAACCGTCCTCAGGGCCGCTTCCATTACGCCGCCGGTGGCACCGAAGATCGCGCCGGCTCCGGAGTACAAACCGAGCGGCTGATCAAAATCTTCGCCCTCCAGCTGCTCAATCATGATTCGTTCCCGTCGCAGCATGCGAATCAGTTCTCTGGTGGTCAACACAACATCGGTATCCTGACCGGTGCCGGTCGTGTCCATATCCTTTCTGGTGATTTCATCTTTCTTCGCCATACAGGGCATGAATGAGACCACAAAAATCTGCTCCGGATCGACGTTTAACACCTGTGCATAATAATTTTTGATAACACTACTAAACATCTGCTGCGGCGATTTGGCGGTGGAAAGATTCGGAACCAGTTCTCTGAACTGAGATTTACAAAAGCTGACCCAAGCCGGACAGCAGGAAGTAAACATGGGCATGTGATCATGTTCTTTAAAACGCTTTAAAAACTCCGTCCCCTCTTCCATAATGGTCAGGTCGGCGGCAAAGTTCGTATCAAACACATAATCGAAGCCGATTTTCTTCAATGCTGCCACCAGCTTGCGTTCATCCGCCTGTTGGGCGTCCAGGCCCAGATACTCACCCCAGGCCACTCTGACCGCAGGTGCGATTTGCGCAATGACGATTTTTTCACTGTCATTGAGCTTCCTGAACACCTTCGTCACATCATCGCGCTCCTGCAAGGCGCCTACCGGACAATGTGTCACACATTGACCGCAGTAGGTACAGTTTGCTTCCGATAGAGACTTCCGCCCATTGACTGCCACCGTCGTCCTCGATCCGGTGTTGGCCACATCCCAGACCCCCAGACTCTGCACCTTATCGCAAATCTGCACGCAGCGCATACACTTGATACACTTACTGTCATTGCGAATCAGATGGCTGTCTTTATTCCAGTTGAACTTCGGGATGTTCTTCTCATAAGCACATTCCAAAATACCCAGTTCATTGGCCAGGTTTTGTAATGAACAATTACCGCTTCTGAAGCAGGTCGGACAATCACAACTATGCTGGGAAAGAATCAGTTCGACATTAATCTTTCTGGCCCGGCGCACCTTATCATTATTCACAATGATATTCATGCCTTCCTGCACCGCATTGCAACAGGAGGCCAGCAATGAATCTCTGCCTTCCACCTGCACCACACAAACCTTGCAGGCGCCGATTTCATTTAGATCTTTTAGGTAGCACAGACTGGGAATCTTGATGCCCACTTGCTTGGCCGCCTCCAGGATGGTCGTTCCTTCCGCTACCTGAACCGGCATATTTTCAATCGTCAAATTTACCATCTGTCTATTCTTCCCCCTCTTAAACTACCGTAGCCGAAGTGATCACAGCGCAGGCATCTGCCCGACTCCTGCATGGCCTCTTCGTCACTCATACAGTACTCCATCAGTTCCATATCCGATTTGCGCTCAGCCGCTGCCCGCTCCTTCATATTCACTCGACCGCAGGCGGTTTTATTTTCAATTACCGCCTCCGGGATGTCGATATTCCAGTCCAGTTCCGTGCTGAAGCCCAAATATTCATCGATATTTCTGGCCGCCACCTTTCCGGCTTCAATCGCCTTAATCACCGTGGCCGGTCCGGAGACACAGTCCCCACCGGCAAAAAAGCCCTTCAACTGCTCGATATCCGTACTGTTTAAGGCGTCAATGACACCTTTTTTCACCGGCACACCGGATTCCTGGAACACACGACTTTCGATATTTTGTCCGATCGAAACGATCAGCACATCACACTCTAACCGCACAGGCTCTGCCTTGGCGTTCCGCACGGTCGGCCGACAATCCTTTACGGTACTGATAATCTGCTTTTGCAGATACACCGCCCTCAGCTGATTCTGTTCATCCTTTTCGATCTTGACCGGAGCCATCAGGGTCATCATCTCAGCCCCTTCTGCAATGGCTCCTTTGATTTCCTCCGGCAAGGCCGTCATATCTTCGATTCTTCTGCGATATACGCAGGTTACACTATCTGCTCCCAAGCGAATGGAGGTTCTGACCACATCCATGGCCACATTGCCACCGCCGATGACGACCACTCGCTTCCCGGTGAAATCCGGATAGTCCTCATCTCCGATCTGTTTCAGCATGGACACCGCCGAGATAACCCCGGTGGCATCCTCCCCTTCGATATTCAACTTTTTGTCCGTATGGGCACCAATTGCGATATAAGTCGCATCAAAGGCTTCCTTGATTCTGCCGACAAAGTCATTGTTAAACTCGATATTCCGTTTCACCTCGATCCCGGTCGATAAGAGCGCATCAATCTCTCGGTCCAACACTTCCCGCGGCAATCTATAACTGGGAATACCGTAGCGCAGCATGCCACCCAGCTTATTATTCTTCTCAAACACCGTCACTCGGTGTCCCATCAAGCGCAGATAAAAGGCGCAGCTCAAGCCGGACGGCCCGGCCCCGATGATGGCCACCTTCTTACCGGTCTCTTCCTTCGGCGTCGGCACCGGCACATCTCCGGCCTTCTCTACCGCCACTCGTTTCAGCCCGCGGATGTTAATGGAATCATCCAAGATATTTCGGCGACAACGCTCCTCGCAGGGATGCTCACAAACCAGACCGCAGGCACTGGGGAAGGGATTATCTTTTCGGATCAGCTTCACCGCATCGGCAAAGCGGCCTTCGCGAATGAGGGCGATATAACCGGGCACATCGACATTGGCCGGGCACAGGGACACACAGGGCACACTGATCTTCGTATTCATGGTGCAGCGGTTATGTAAGATATGCTCTTCATAATCATCCCGAAATCCGGCGATCCCCTTCAGGACCATATTGGCGGCTTCATAGCCGATGGCACAATCAGCCGAATCCGATACCACCTGCGCCGTCTCCTGAATCAAATCAATGGTTTCCAGACTCGCATTTCCTTCCAAGACGTCATCCATCAGTTTGGAAATCTGTCCCAGGCCAATCCGACACGGTACACACTTCCCGCAGGTCTGGGCATGGCACATCTTGATAAAGGCACTGGATACGTCGATCGGACAAATCCCCACCGGGCTGGCCACAACCCTTCGCTCCAGATCCTTATACAGGTCTTCGATGACTTTTTGTGCAGAGTTTTTTGTATTGATATATAAACGCCCCATCTTTTCTCCTTCTCACCAAAATTTGATCGTATGGCTTCCTTAGATTATTTTATGATATCACCACAAAAACGAAATCTCAATATATAATTATATTTTATTTGTTAATTTTGCTGTGTTTTTCCATTTTGCGACAAATTTTATTTGTTAATTTATTCTCAATAACGTTAGCAAAATAACGATTAATCGGAAAATCCGCCGAGCAAATCCAGGTTGGGGAATTCCCCCGGATCCAACATTTCACTTCTGATTTTTACAAAAAAGACCTATCCGCCGAGCACATTGATGTAACATCGGCAGATAAGTCTCTGTCCTATTTGATGAGGCCCCCATCTAAAGCCGTCACCGGAAGCTATTGTTTCGATCGGTTCCAATACCCTTCGTGTACCTTTGCCGCTTCCTCTTCGACATTCGGAAACGGACCCAATACCTCTATCTTCTTCTGGCCGGCCGCAAAAACTGTCCGGCAAGACAAATTAAAGGTCGGATTTTGCTCATCATTGCCGGTCAATTCAAGCAAGCGTTTTTCCGACATTCCAAAGACAACTCGACCGATATTTGACCAATAAATTGCGCCGGCGCACATAGCACAGGGTTCAGCTGTTGTATAAAGCGTACATTCTTTTAGAAATTCTTTACTATACAGACCGGAAGCCCGATTCGCCAAAATGGTTTCAGCATGTCCGATACAGGTCTGCTCTGTGATTTCAATATTTTCCTGTTCCAGCAGTATCCTCCCTTCGCCATCCACCAAAATGGCGCCAAAGGGGGTATTCCCATGGGCTCTTGATGCTTTTGAAACCTCAATACACCGTCTTAAATAATCTTCATGAGCTTGGTACATATACACGTCCTTATTTCATAAAAGTTCCGTTTTTCATTGCTTCAACATACTCTAAAAAAGTTTTCTGTACATCCGCCGGCACTTTGTCTGACAGTTTTCCTACAGACAGAACACCGTTTTCCAGATTTCCATACAGCACCTCACCGCCAAAGGTGCCGCCTTCCACCGCACGAAAACTCAATTCAATCAGCGAGGAGTTATCTGTGATCTGTGAGCCGATGATACATTTGCTCTGACCTAAGCTTTCGGCCGGTTGTGCAATATCAAACACCTTCATCTCTCCGGCGGCCTGATTATGTTCATCAATCGCCTGTCTGGCGCCCGAGTCCACCGCCGAGGCATCACCGAAAAACACATCCGCATTTTTCTCCATCATCGCATTGGCAAACTCAATCCCCTTTGAAGAATCATCAAAAGAATTCGCATAGACCGCATCTAATACCTTTATTTCCCTCCCCGCTTGTTTCGCAGCAAATCGAGCCGCCTGGGTATAGCCTTCATATTTTGCCAATGTGGTCGTCAATTCCATACCGCCGATAAAAGCGATCGTACCTGTTTTAGACATCAAGCCGGCCAAGGCTCCCGCAATCCAACCGATCTGTGTACCATTCGGAAGCAAAGAGGTCACATTTTTATTTTTGGCCTTTCCCGGAGTATCCTCGCTTCCATTCAATAAAGCAAACGCAACATCCGGATATTCATTTGCCGCCTGCAGTACCGCATCTGTGTACTCTCCGCCCGGCGCATATACTAAATCAAAGCCGGCATTACAATATGCAACCATTGCATCATAATAACCATCCTGAGATAGGTTATCCGTATATTCCATCGTCCAGTTCGGATTCTTTTCACAAGCCGCTACCAGTTCGCTATAGCAGGCCGTTCCCCAGCCGCCGTCATTAATGCTGCAGTTCAAGATAAACGCTACCTTCCTGGCGCCGCCCGTTGCCGCCGATTTTGTTTCTGACTTTGTTTCACTTGTTGGCTTTCCGCCGCAGCCCGCCATCATTCCGGTCATCGTGCATACAGCCAGCACTGCAATTAATCTCTTCAAAAAACCCTTCTTCATCATAAACCTCCTATATTTATGTATGATTAACGTTCTTCCTTGCGATAAGGAACACCATTTGCTTTCGGCCCTGCCTTCCGAATACCGACAACAGCCAATACCAGGATCGTTGCAGCATATGGAATCATTTGAAAGAATTGATAGGGCAGGCCAAGGCTGCTGACCTGTAATCGAATCTGAACGGCATCGCATAAGCCAAAGAATAAGCAGGCATATAAAACGCCCAGTCCCGTCCACCTACCGAAAATTACGGCAGCTAAAGCTATAAATCCCCGACCGGAAACGATGCCTTCGGTATATGTGGTCGAATAGCAAGTCGTCAAATAAGCGCCGCCGATACCTGCCAAACCGCCGCAAATCATACAAGCAATATATTTCACCCGTATGACCGGAATACCAAGCGTCGCCGCTGCTTTTGGATGCTCACCAACCGACATATAGTTTAATCCCATCTGAGTACGGCGAAAGAAAAGAACTGTCACTGCCACCAATACCCCGGTCAGATATACCATTGGTGTTTGTCTAAACAGCAGCGGACCTATAAAAGGAAGCTGTTCCAATATCGGTACTTGAAGCTCTTTCATCAATTCGATCTTCGTCAAGCTATTACCGATGCCAAAACTGATACGGTAGACAAAAGAAGCCACTGCCGGCGCCAATATATTAATTGCCATACCATATACAATTTGATTCGCGCACAGAGTAATCGTTGCATATGCGTAAATCAAATTGATGATGACCCCGACCAGCGCGCCGCTAAGAATCCCGAGCCAGGTATTGCCGGTATAAAAACTCACCATAAAGCCCGCCAGGGCTCCAATCGCCGCCAAGCCTTCCAGCCCGATGTTTACCATTCCGGCCCGTTCGGAATATAGCTCCGCCAGGGCAATGAGCAAAAGTGGAACCGCCATACGAACTGTCGCAAAAACTATGCTGGTGATCATTGCTCCACTCATGCCGCTCCCCCTCCTTTTTTACTCAGCAATTTTAATTGCAGGTTCTTAAACCATGGCAATTTTATAAAAGCCATACCGGCTACCGAAAATACGATGACCAGCGCCTGTATGATATCCGATACACTCGTCGGAACGCCCGTCGCCACCTGCATCGAAGTCGAGCCTACACGCAGCGCCGCGAAGAAGATCGCAACCAGTACAGCTGCAATCGGATGCAATAAAGCAATCAAAGCCATCGCTACACCGTCAAACCCATACCCGCTTCCGTAACCGTTAATCAATCTATATTGCGTTCCCAGCAAATCTGCCGCCCCGCCCAATCCGGCGATGGCCCCGGAGATCAAAAAGCTAAACACGATATACCTTTTGACCGGAAAGCCATTAAAGCGGCTGGCTGTCATATTCATACCAACAGCACGAAGCTTAAATCCCGTCGATGTCCAGTACAGCATATAATACATAAGAATACTAACCACAACGGCAATGACAAAAGACCAGGTAAATCTCATATTCGGTACTACTTTACCCAACATCACGGACGGAGCGATCGACGGTGTCTGGGGCATATTTGCATCACGAATCCAACTCGTATAAATAACCCCCATAAAGAGTACCGCCACATAATTTAACATAATAGAGATAATCATTTCATTTAAACCGCGAGTAATCTTTAATATTCCCGGAATCACCCCCCAAATACCGCCAACCAATGTACCGGCCACGAGCGCCAGTACGGTACCGGCCATTCCGGTGATGCCCGTTAAATGGACCATACAAAAGCCGGCTGTCGCACCAATCAAAAATTGTCCTTCGCCGCCCAGATTATACACACCGCACTTATATGCAAAACAGGCGCAAAGAGCTGTAAATATCAGCGGCGCAGCCTTGTTTAAAGTGGTTCCGATACTGGCGGTGCTTCCAAATGCACCTTTGAACAGGGCCGCAAATGCGACACCGGGACTTTTCCCCAGCACCAGCATGATAACGGCTCCGATAAAAAATGCTACGATGACAGACAGGCCCGGCACCAAAAAATTAATCATCATTTTTTTTGCTTTTTCCATATTACGCCTCCTGCCTATTACCGGTCATTGCCATACTGATCTGTTCGATCGGCGGATTCCCACCATCAAATTCCCCGGTAAATTCCCCCTCAAACATGACCAAAATTCTATCTGACAGTTTGAGAATCTCGTCAAAGTCTGCGCTGATCAACAAGATACCGACACCACTTTCTCTTGCTTCTATCATTTTCCGGTGAATAAAACTCGTTGCTCCAATATCCAAGCCTCTGGTTGGATGGGCAACCACCAAAAGCTTCGGGGATGATTCAATCTCTCTTGCCAAAATAATCTTTTGCTGGTTACCGCCCGACAGACTCCTCACTTCTTGTTCCATACCGGCACAACGCACGTCATACTGCTCCACCATTTTACCGGCCCTTTTCTTCATCTGTGTTTTTTTCAGCAAAAGTCCTTTCCCATAACTAAAGTTCGGCTTATCGGTATCCTTTAATAATAAATTTTCAGTAATGGACATCTCGCCGACCAGCCCTTGATTATTCCGATCTTCCGGTACATTGGCCACCCCCATGTCCATAAATTTGCTCGGTTCAAACACCTTGATTTGTTTGCCGGAAATAAACACTTCACCCGCCGTGGGCGTTAGCATACCCGTTACCAGCTGTGCGAGTTGGGTCTGACCATTGCCGTCGACACCGGCTATACCTAAAATTTCTCCGGGGCAAAGACTCAAAGAAATACGGTTCAGTCCACCGTGCTTTCTTTCCGGATGATAGGAAACGTCCTGTACACAAAGCAGTGGTTCCGTACACACTGTCTTCTTGAGATACCGTTTTTCCTCTATCTCTTTGCCGATCATCAACTGAGCCAGCGTTTCTGCATCGGCCTCATTACGACTGACACCGGCAACCGCTTCCCCCTGCCTTAAGACGACTATCCTATGTGACACACGCAACACTTCTCTCATCTTATGACTAATAAAAATGACACTTTTACCCTCTTCTACGAGTTTTTCAATAATCCGGAAAAGACCTTCTACCTCCATATCCGTCAATGCCGCTGTCGGTTCATCCAAAATCAGCAATTGAGCGCCATGATACAGCGCCTTTAGAATTTCCACTCTTTGTTGTGTGCCCACGGAAACCTCGCTAATTGATGCCTCCAGATCAATCCCCAGTCCATACTTCCACGACAATTCCAATATTTCCTTACGACGAGCCTCTCGATCAATGAAGAAGCTTTTTGATTTCCGATCGCCTAAAATAATATTATCGAATACCGACATTGCCTCCACCAGCATAAAATGTTGATGAACCATGCCGATGCCGATTTCTACCGCTTCCTTGGGTGAATGTATCCTGACTTCCTTTCCGCGAAAGAAGATTCTTCCTTCAGTAGGACGATACAATCCAATTAGGATATTCATCAATGTGGATTTCCCCGCTCCATTTTCCCCTAACAAGGTCACTACTTCTCCACGGTTCACAACCAAATCCACTTTTTTATTGGCATAAAAATCACCAAAACGCTTTGTGATTTTCTCCATCCGCAATAATTCTGTTTGCACTTGATTCCTCCCTTCTTTTCATCTCCTCCAAACCGTAGATTGCTTCTTCTGCCCATGAATACCGATTTAAAAACTCACCCGAAAACCGTTGCAGCGTCTGGCGATCCCCTTCCAAGGCAGCATAATAGTCACACTCAACCAATTCTCTTTTCAGCATGATGCTTCCTCTTTTTCTATATATCATCTCCTCTGCATTCCATGTTCTTAAGGTGTCTATTAAGTCTTTGATCAACCGCCTGTATCCGATACTCTCCGGCTGATCGGCAGCCTCTTCTCCATATAAACAATCAAGCATCTGATAGATGGTTATCTCTTGCCCGCCCTTATATACACATAGGGCCAACAGTTCTTTCGCTTTGGCTGAACGGAAGGTAACCAGTTTTCCGCGGACACGTAATTCAAAATCTCCAAAGGTCCGAAATACATAATCTTTCTTTTGTCTTTCCCGCAAGAGCTTTGCGCGCTCCAATACATCCTCGATATCTTCACGATCAAAGGGTTTAAAGATAATGTCGTCTGCCTTCATCTTCATTGCCTCAATTGCATACCCCGGATGTGCGGTCGCAAACACAATGACAATATCTTTTCGCAGTTCTCGTAAGCGCTTTGCCAACTCCATACCGGTCATTCCCGGCATGTCTACATCCAGAATAGCAAAGTCTACAATGTGTTGTTTCGCATAGGCAATCGCTTCAAACGGATCTGTAAACTTTCCTACGATTTCAAAATCTTCGACATCTCCACACTTGAATTCGAATAATTGAAGATCTAAAATCATATCGTCTACCATGATCGTTCTCATAATCTGTCTCCTATTTTTCATATCCTGCATTCATTATAGCAAAACAACCGTACGACTTTCGTACGCTCCTTGGTCAATTTTTCTATCCTTTGCTAATATTTTTTATATTTTTTGTAAAATATAACTGTACACAGGTTCCGACTCCAACCCGACTGTTAATTTCCATCTTACAACCGGCAAATCTGGATAAGCGTTGTTCGATGTTTTTCAAACCAATCGAATGCAGCTTGGTCGGATCATCCGCAGCAAAACCCATTCCATCATCTTCCACAATGACTCTCCAGCCATGTTCCTCTTCGTGCACTCTGATACAGACTGTTCCGCCGCCTACCTTTGGCTTTATTCCATGTAAAATTGCGTTTTCTACAATCGGCTCGACTGTTAAGGCCGGAATGTCAAATTCTTCTTCTCCGACATCGAAGATAACGTGCAAACGATCTCCCAATTGAGCTTCATTAATTTGTGCATAGGCTCTGGTGGCGCGAATTTCTTCCTTAAATGCCACAATGCCATCTGAATTATTGCTGCTATTCAGATTAAAGCGCAGGTATTTAGAAAAATCTCCGATCATCTTGACCGCCAATTTAGGCTGCAGCACAATCAACCCTTGAAGCGTATTCAAGGTATGATAAAAGAAGTGTGATCGAATTTGACTAAGCAATCTTTTTGACTCCTCCTGCTCCAGCTTTTGTGTCAGATTTTTAATCCGGAGCTTATGTGCCTCCTCTTCCACTCTCTTCATCTTCGCTGTCAAATATATACCATATCCCACCAATGCTCCGGTCAATAAGCTAGCCAACACGCTCACCCAAAGACTATAGCGCATATACCATGGCGTCAACGGCGAAAGTGTCACGTACCAGGTCGTATGAAACAGTTCCATTTCAAATGTTTTCGGCCCCAAATGTGGCGCAACCTTAACATCTGTGTCTAAAATGGTTTGATCTTGCTCCGTATCAGGATTGATCCTCCAAATTCGACAACCATATCCCTGCTCATTGATTCTGGCAATTGAACTGTCACGAAAAATTTCCGGATAATGCAGAGTAACCGCCACCAGCCCCCAATATTTCTGAGTTCCGTCAGCTTGACTTAAATAAACCGGCATTCTGCCGCAAATTCCGATTCCGCCTTCCACCAGTTCAAACGGACCCGCTAAAATTAAATTCTTGCTTTCAATTGCACTTCGCGCCTCTAAATTTCCTGCGCCTTGATTGTTCATATTTAATCCAAGCACCGGCTCATTTCCCTTTAACGGAAAGGCTCCGCGAACAATTCCCTCCGGCGCAAACAAAAAACTTCTGACAGATTGATCATTTAACATACGCTCGGCAATTGGACCAAATGAATCATATTTCCCTCGCGTTTCAATCAAATGTCCTTCCATCACCTTGAGCTTGGCCATCTGCACTTGCAACGTTTCATATGTTTCTGCTTTCAAACTGCGAAAAATATGCTCCATACGCAGCAAGCGCTCCTTGGCCACCTGCCATTGAAACAAGCCTGTAATAACTAAAAATATTAAGGCGCAACCTGTGCCAATTAAGACTGCCGTTCTTTTGTGTCTTTCTCCCGGCCTACTCTTATCTTTCAATCTCTCCATTCGCTTCATTTGCCACGCATAATCCAATCATCAGTGATACTGACCGGACCTCCCTTACTGTGCATTTTACCTATTTAATATTAACAATTAATTCATAAACTCTCTTCACTTCTTGCGCAAACCTTTTATACATATCATGTGAACAGGACGTGTTTCCTCTAATCATTAAATCAAATTGACCTTTTAGTACAATACTAGCTATTTCCTCATCCGACATATAAGTCTTTAATTCTTCGTCTACTTTAAGTCCATGTTCTAGGAATACTTTATATAGTTCCTCGGCAGATAAAACTTTCAACTTTTCATACGTATATTTTGTTGTATTCCCAGTTTCCACAAATTTATAAATCACTAGTGTTGACAATATTGTCATCGCAAGACATATTATAATTTTATAATTTTTTTGCATTTTATATTCTCCTCTCTATCATGTCACCATTCTTGTCCCTTTGAAGATTTTTGTAATTCATAGGCATCGCCCCCTTCCTTCAATATATATAACTCAAGAGCTAATTGTCAATGCGGTAACTCATAGAGCATACAACATTACGGGAACAGATATTCAAATTAAAATGTTCAATGACCATATCGTGGTAGAAAGTCCGGGAAAATTACCGGGATTAGTTCGTACGTATAATATTAGAAATACGCATTTTTCAAGGAATCCTAAAATCGCAGAATTTTTAAAAGCATACAAGTATGTTAAGGAATTTGGAGAAGGCGTAAATCGTATGTGCAACGAGCTAGAAGCAGCTGGGTTAAACCAGCCGGAGTATTATATAAATGACTTTATGCTACAGGCGATTATATTCAATTCCAAACATCAAAAGCTGGCTATTGAGACTGAAAAGACAGGTTCCGAAGGCGAAAAGCTGGCTATTGGAGTTGAAAAGTCAGGTTATGAAGGCGAAAAGCTGGCTATTGAGGACGAAAAGCCGGATTTAGAAGGAGAAAAGCTGACTATTGAAAAAATCAATATTTTATTAGATGGTCAGACTTATAGTGAGAAAACGAAAAAATATATTTTGAAAATATATGAAGCTATTGATGAAAATCAAATATTCGGAGCCCCGGAAGTAGAAAATATACTTGGATGTTCAACATCTTCGGCTAAGGAGATTATGAAAAAGATTCGAGCATTGGAGATTGTTGAACCAGTTTCGGGGAAAGGTAAAGGAAAGTATATTTTCAAATAAATACACGAAATATTTATTATTTGATTGAAAAAATAGATATGTATAAGGGAGGATTACAATGGGGTATGTTGGATTGAAATGGTATAAGTGTGATTTTCATTTACATACCATGAAAAGCAAATGTTATAGAGACAAAGATATAGATACACCACAGTCATGGGTTGAGGAGGTCAAGCGAAAAGGTTTAAAATGTATAGCTATAACTGACCATAATGATTATAGAGGAATCGACGAAATAAAACAGCTTTGTGAAGAAAATGATATTATAGCATTCCCTGGTGTAGAATTATCTTGTGATTCTAGTAAGGTTCATTTGCTTATCCTGTTTGATACCACTTGTTCTGGAGAAAACGTACGCGACTTTTTGAGTTCCGTAAGCATTTATAGTGAAACATTAGGTGATAGCGCATCTACTGGACAAGGAACCATAGATCAAGTGTGTGAAAAGGCTCAAGGGATGGGAGCCCTTGTTATTGCAGCACACATAGACGAATTTAATGGTATATGTGAAATTAGTTACGATAATGTGAATAAATTATTAGATAGACAGTATTTAAGTGCTGTACAGGTGGTAAATGTGGATGTTTGGGATAAATATCAAGCAAACCACGATATAGATGCTGCCTGTGCAAAGTTAAGTGAAAAATATGGAAGAGAAATATCTAAGGATAAGGCGAAAGAATGGTATAACACTTACTTACAGGCATTAAATTCGGATTTACCTTTGCTTTCTTTTTCGGATAATCCGTGTGATGAAGGGCAATCAAAACATGGTTTGTGGGGAATCGGAAGAAGCTACACGTGGTTGAAAATGCATACCAAACCAGATTTGGAGAGTGTACGACAGGCATTTTTATCATTTGATATGCGAGTTCGCAATATATTTGAATCTAGAATTATACCAGATATTGAACCTGAATTATGGATTCAAAAAGTAGAGATTGAGAACACCTTACTTAACGAAAACGATACGATAGAAGTATGCTTCAACCCACAGTTAAATACAATTATTGGTGGTAGAGGAAGTGGAAAGTCTTCAATTATTAGGGTAATCGCAGGTGGAACAAAGTCTTTTGATGCAGAAAATCTAGATCTAATCAAAGCAGAGCAGGATAATTTTTATAAACTTGTTAGCAAGAAAGATAAAAAGGGAATTTTCCAAAAAGACTCTAAGATAATTATGTATTTAAATAGAGCAGAGCAGTCATATAAGTTGGAAATTGACGATATCCAAAATATGGGGAATCAATCTCGTAAATTATATCGCTTAGAAGAGGGAGAATGGATTGAAATATCAGATGTGAATTATTTGGATTTCTTTAAAGCTCAAATATATACACAAAAGCAGATATATGAGCTAGCAATAGATTCAAATTCTTTATTAAGCATTATTGATCGTGATATTCAAGAAATTGATCAAGTAGTCATTGATAAAGATACTAAATTAAATAAAGTGATTGCAAAATGCTTAGAAATAAATGATTTAGAAAAAACAATTGGAGAAGAAACTAGATATATTACAGAATTAAAGGATATCGAAGAACAAATCAGTAGGTATGAGTCTCGTGAAATATCAGAAGTATTAAAAAAGAAACAAAAATTTGAGACACAATCTAAGATATTTAATGATTATTATAGAACTCGAAAAGAGCAAAGTGAGCAGCTAAGGAGGGCTTTAGATGACTTGGAGCCTGGGAACGGGGAAATTGCAGATATTGAAGATCTCGAATTAAAAGATATAATAACGCAGGAGGTGGAAAGGTACGCACAAAGAAAAGACTCAATTAAAGAAATCTTAGACTTCTCGTATTTTTTCTTTCAGAGAGTTCTGCTCTCTAATCATACGATTGGTTTCACACCGGTCCGAGATATTGCCATCTCTTTCCATATTTCTCGCTGTAACACCCTCATGAATCGTTGGCTCTTTATCCACTCCCTGCCTCTCATAAGATCTGTGATCTATCTGATTCTCCGGAGATAAAAAATGATTGCAATGATCTGCCCAGGATGCTCTCCATTTTTCCGCCTGGCTGTGGTCATTCCAATCATTAAGTGATATTGATATTTTTCCCAAAGATATTCGCAACCTTTCCCCTTTCTGACTCTAGTTTTTTGATTCCCATTTTCGTCTAATACAGGGATTCGATACACTGCGGTAGTTTCCTTGTCCTTCGGATCATACACCGGCAGATTCGGATTATAAATTGCTCTTCCGTACTCATCTCTTGCATTGGCAAATACTGTTCTCTGTTTTGCCATCCACGCATGTCCTTCATCTAACTCTCTTACTGTCAGCATGATATGTGCATGAGGGTTTCCATCTCCTTTGTCGTGCAGTGCCCAATCTGCAATCATTCCCTGATTTACAAAATTTTCTTTTACAAATACCCTGACACATGCAATCTGTTCTTCCCTTGTAAGTTCTACCGGAAGTGCAACTTCCACTTCTCGCGCCATCTGCGCATCAGATCTTTTTTCAATTTTCTGTACTTCATTCCATAAGGTCTCACGATTCTGATACTCCATCGGTGCATTTTTCGGCAATAGGATTTCATTCATAATCACACCACCCTTATGCGTAAAGTAATATATTAATCAGATCCTTCGAAAGCGCTGAAGAGCAATATCGAAACGCATATGAAGAAGCATGCAGTAAATATCTTGATGGAAAAATAGATAAAGAACGTTTTGAAAAAATGTACCTAATTGAAATTCAAAATTTGGTAACCAATATTGATCAAAAAATACATTATGATGCAACACAATCTCATTATCGTTGTACATTAGCTGTTTATAACCAATGGTTCAACAAATCTTAAATAATATAGATATTTTATAGACGAAGAAAACGGGAAGCCAGCATTTATGCGGCTTCCCGTCATTTGTCTACTACTCAAACTCTACAAAGACTAACGCTTTTTGTTTAGGAATTATTCTCTGTAATGTTTCTCGTTCTTTTGATTATTTGATATATCCATATTATCCTGCCTATACGAGCTAATGTTATCATTTTGTTATCGGCAT
>JAEXAX010000006.1 GCA_023458035.1 Bacillota bacterium
CTGCTTTTTGTTGGTCGCTTAGTTCTCCTATAGATGCACTTTTAGCCCATTGAGTTAAGCCTGCCAATAATTTCTTTTGTGTCACCATCCGATTGTCTTTAATCACCACATGGATATCGTGAGCAGCAACATACAATTCCAGTGCCTGCTGATCTTGCGCCAAGAGCTGAGTCAAAATTTGTTTTTTTACACTCAGGGGTTGATTGACCCATTCTTCCAATAGTTTAATTTGCTTGTCAGCTGACAATTCATCAGTTTGGCTCATAAAGCTACCATAATTTTTCAGGGTAAAAATTGATATTCAGGTTTCGTTCGAACTTGAGCTTCAAGTCTTTATTCAGGCCAAAGTATTTTTTATAAGTGTTTGCACTCAATTGAACACAACGCTGCGGATTTTTTCCCACCTTCATATACCGTGATAATGGCAAACCTAAGGTATCGGACAATTGAGTAAAAAAACATGTAAATAGAACAGCATGTACCTCTTTATGTTTGTGCTTTGGAACCTGTTCCAAATCTAAAGAAATTTTATGGATTAACCATTTTAGAATTTCAAATTCATCAACACCTTTATGGGATTTTTCACCCTTGTTAAGAATTCTTTTGATATAAGCATCCAGCTTGTTTTTAAGATTCAAGATAAAATGTCGAATAAAATCTGGTAAATCTAATATCAAAACTGCACTTAACTTGGTCAGGACTTCAAGTGATTTTTTTTGCATTTCCAATTTTTTTCTATCGTAACCATCTCAGCTGATACTGGCTGTATAAACTCAATACTGTTGAAATGGCTAATTTTTAAATTTACAACTTAGGCTCAACAGAATCTGTTAAGCCTAAAAAGGCAGATCATGAAGATAAAAATATTGTTGATTCTGATATGGATGAAATTTTAGATCCATCAGAAGATCAGTTACCGTTCTGGTAAGCATTTTTCCCTTTAACACTTTTTAATTCAATATGTATGATAAATAGCAGTACCCAATATTTAAAAAAATATTGGATACTCAATTATAAATTTCCACAGTGGAAATTTATAATTTTTATGGGTGGTCATCTAAACCGGCAAGAAATTCTTCTAACTTTTCAATCTTTTCTTGATTAAATTCAGCATTTAAACTGGTGCGAATATTTAGGACTGTTTTCCCATTGAGACTTTTCTCGATCTTAATCGAACCAAATTTAAGACCATTTTTATTTTTTAAGATCATTTTGTTTACTAGAGAGGCATTTTCGATGCTTTGATCTTGTTTTTTAGCTGTCTCTTGTACCGTTAATGCTTTTTCTATTTGATAAATGAATTTTTTTGATGGACGATTTGTTTCTGTAAATTCATTTAGGTACTTTTTCCATATGGTTAACGTGGTATCTTCAACTAGTTGATGGTTAAACTTTAAAACCAGTTTATTTAATTCAGTTAACAATTGTTGTGCGGTTGCACCTGAAATCGCTTTGGGGTGGATTTTTAGATCTTCTTTTATATAGTTTGGCAGTTTATAAAAGCTCATTAATCTAAAGTATTTAGATTGATCTAATTGATATTTTTGAGTAATAAATTCTATATTTTGTATAGTATAACCAAACTCATCGCAGTGTTTTTGTATAGCATTGACTAATTCAAAATCACTAAGATTTGACCGATGTAAATTGTCAATCAATGAAATTAAAGCTGTCTTTTCTGTAGATTTATCATCTCGAATAATTGCACGAATAGTCTTATGTTTTAATACATCACGAACAGCTCGAAACCTTTTTTCTCCACCAACAAGCTCATATGTTTCTTCTTTTTTGATCACAACAATCGGATAAATTTGCCCATTCGTTTCAATACTTTTGGCAAGCTTTTCAACATCTTGTAAAACTTTGTCTGTAATAATGCGAGGTTGATGCTCTGAGAAGTCAATAAGCTCTATAGGTAGATCAACAATATTATTTTCAGTCGATGATACCAATGCAACTTTGCCTGTTCCTGCTGCATTAATAAATGCTTGTTCCATTTCAAAGGCATCATCAAAATCGACAATGAGTGGTTTTTTCGCCATTACAGGATCTCCACCAAAAATTCATTTAATTCATCTTTTGCTTTACTACTACCCATTTCTAATACTGATTTTCCTTCGATCATTGCATCGCGAAATTGTTTGCGATCACGCACAATGGTATTTAGTGTTTTCACAGACTTGACTTGTTGTAGCAACTCTAAAGCAGCATCAATTTCTGTAGATTTGGTATTGGTTGGTGCTTTATTTAAGACTACAAAAGTTTCTAATTTCTTATTTACTTGCTTAGCAGCATTTACCAATCTAAGCACAAATGGCAGCACTTCGATATCTGTTTGACTAGGTTGCGTTGGAATAATAAGAACATCTGCTATTAATAATGCTGAACGAAACTCAGCTGAATCACGTCCTGCAACATCCAATACAATATATTTATTATTATTTTTTAACTGTTGTAGTTCTTCTTTTAAATTATCTTTGAGCGAAATGGTTGTAATCGAGTCTTGTGTTCTACGTTTACTCCATTTTATAGAGGATTGTTGATCATCTCCATCTACAAGAATAGTCTGACCTTTTTTGCTCAGAGCAACAGCTAAATTGGTTGAGAGTGTGGTCTTTCCAACGCCACCTTTCTGATTGGCAATTACGTATATTGTCATGGATTAAATATATAAAAATTAAATTTATATTAGCATAATTTTAAAAATTAAAAAAATATTTTTAAATTTCCACAGTGGAAATTTAAAAAACTAAAAGCCTTTTTTTTCTTTTGTGTAGTCCCGGCATTTGATGGATCGGATCAATCTTAAAAAGTTCAGGTTCATCTATCCACTGTTTGCAGATGAATTCGTAGGGAGTCAGGCCCCTGAGTGTTTTGAGTCTGCGGTCGAAGTTGTATGTAGCAATAAAATCAGCAAGGTGAATGCATAGCTGAGTGTGATCGTCGTAAGGCTTTGTTGCACAAACCTATCTGTAAAGGGTTTTTCAGCGATATAATTTTCAAATGAAGAAGCCTACACACAAAATCTACCGCACAACCAATTGGCCCGCATATAACCGAGCACTCATGAGTCGCGGAAATATTGCCATTTGGTTTGATCCTGCTACGCAAT
>JAEXAX010000007.1 GCA_023458035.1 Bacillota bacterium
AAAGGGCAGCGGCATCGGCTTTGCCAATGTCAATGAGCGAATCCGCCTGCATTTCGGAGATGCCTACGGTGTTCAAGTGGAATCGGAACCGGATGAAGGAACATTGATGATCGTGAAGCTGCCGAAAAGACGTTATGGGGAGGAGATTGACAGATGAAGCATAAGGTGCAATGGATTTTCTGGAGCGGTCTGCTTTGCCTACTGATCCTGCTGTATCTCATTTCCTCGACCGATCTGGTGCTATCGGAGAATGTAAATCGGATCTATAATCTGGCTGTGATTATGGACGAAAGCACCGAGATCGGCTATACCAGGTACCGGCTAGGGATGGAAGAGGCGATGGCCGAAGTCAATGCGGATGTGAATTTTATTACGCTGCAGAAGGACGGAGACGACGAGGAGCAGCGGAACCTGTTACGGCAGGAATGGGATAACGGAGCGGAGGCGGTGATTATATTTCCGGCCGATCCGGCCGGTTTGCAGAGCTGGCTGCAGGAGCAGTCGAGAGTTAAGCCGGTGATCAGCATTGGAGCCGCCATAGATGCCGGCGCGGTGAAGCAATCGATCAAGGCTGACCGTCAGATGGCCCTACGCTCACTGAAGGAGCAGCTGGAGGCGGAGCTTGCTGTTGGAGAGCAGTCGATATATATCCTGCAAAATGCGGCAAAGCAGGAGGCATCCGGCGAATTGACGAAGCGTCTGCAGGAGGAGCTGGCTGCACGCCGACCGCAGCTGCTGACCTATGCCGAGGGAGAACTGCCGGCGCTTTGGGAACGGCTGTCCGCTAAACCGACCGCCATTATTGCGACCGACAGAAGCAGTTTGGAGATGGCCATGGCATTGCAGAAAGAGCGGCAGACGGAGCATCGGCTTTACGGCTTCGGTATGTCGGATACCATTATCGCCGGTCTGCAACGGCGGGAATGTCTGGGGATCAGCGGTTCCCACCAATACCAGATGGGCTATCAGGCGATCCTCAGCGCAGTACAGGCGATCCGCGGCGAGAAGGTGCAGCAAAAGGAGCTGGCCTTTGACGATCGTTGGGTAAGACCGCAGCAGATCTATGAGGATGAAACAGAGAATATGATCTTCCCGATCAATTAAGGAGGTAGCAGATGCGATTCAATAAAAAACTGGTCGGAATCGGTGTTTGTCTGGTACTGCTGTTGCTGGCCGCCCTGCTATGGCAGCTGCAAAACAGGCGGCCGGGGGTAGATAGAAAAAAACAGACCATTAAGGTCGGGATCTGTCTTTATAAGGGGAGCGATATCTTCCTTGGTGCGATCTTAAAGGATCTGGAGGCGATCGTTAAGGAAAGCTCGGGAGATGATGTCAGCATCAAGCTGGACGTTTCTGACGCAAAGGGAAAGCAGCATTTACAAAATGAACAGCTGGAGCGTTATTTGGCGCTGAACTATGATGTGATCTGTATGAATATTGTGGATCGAACCAATGCCGCGATGCTTATTGACATGTGTGCCGAAAAAAAGGTGCCGATCCTTTTCTTCAACCGTGAACCGGTGGAGGAGGATTTGCGGCGCGGTGAGCGGATCTACTATATCGGGGCAGATGCCAGAGCCTCGGCCGTGATCGAGAGCAATATGGTGGTGGAGGCCTATCACAAGGAGCCGCGGTCGATTGACCGGGATGGCGACGGTATTATCCGTTATGCCATGCTGGAGGGAGAAGCCGGTCATCAGGATACCATCATCCGGACGGATGAGTCGGTCCTGACTTTGAAAAATGCCGGCTTGCAGCCGCAGAAGGTAGCCGGCTGGCGAGCCGATTTTATCCGCAGCCGGGCAGCCGCCCTGATCGAGAATTATATCAAGACAGGAGAGGGCGGGAAGGATTTCGGCGGTATCGAGCTGATTATTTCAAATAATGATGATATGGCGCTTGGCGCCATTGACGCGCTGGAGCAGGCGGGCATCAAAGATGTGGCCATCGTCGGCATCGACGGTACACCGGAGGGCAAGAAGGCGGTTCAGGACAAGAAGATGCTTGGAACGGCGGTATCCGATACGGCAATTTATGCCAAGTATCTCTTCCAGATGGCGAAGGTGCTGGCGCTGGGCGAGGAGCCGCCGGCTTCATTGGACATCAAGCGCGATCGTTATATCTGGGTACCATGGTACAGCTACAGCCGATCCAAATAAAAACAACAAATAAATTTCATAAAATATTCAAAGAATTTTCAAGGTTCATCAAAGAAAAATGTATGGAGTCATACTGATAAAGTCGATACAATAAAGCGGAAATAAAGAGCACGGTAAGAAAGGCTTACCGGAATCAAAAGGAGGATTTTATCATGAAATTCAGAAAAACCGTGACAGTATTGGCGTTGGCTTCGATGATGGCTCTGTCTGTGGCAGGCTGCGGCAAGAAGGAGGCAAGCGGCTCCAAAACCAACTCAACCGTATCCAAGACCGACTCCACCAAGAGCGCGATCAAGGACGCAGCCAATAAGACCGGCAAGGATGTAAAGGATATCAAGGTGGGGGTTTCCATTTATAAATTTGATGATAACTTTATGACGCTGTATCGTACCGAGCTGGAAAAATATCTGGTTGAGCAGGGTGTTTCAAAGGCCAACATCACCATCCAGGACGGTAAGAACGATCAGGCTGAGCAGACAAATCAGATCAAGAACTTTATCGCCGACGGCGTGGACGTTATGATCCTGAATCTGGTACAGTCCTCATCCGCTCCGACCGTAACCGATATGGCCAAAGCCGCCGGAATCCCGATTGTTTATATCAACCGTGAGCCGGAAAAGAGTGAAGAGGAAAGATGGAGCAAGGATAAGATCAAGGCTACCTATGTCGGCGCAGATGCCAGCCAGTCCGGAACCTTCCAGGGCGAGCAGATCGCATCGTTGCCGAACAAGGGTGATGTAAACGGCGACGGTAAGGTAAGCTATATTATGATCCAGGGTGATCCGGAGAACATTGATGCCAAGCTGAGAACCGAATATTCCGTAAAGGCTTTAAAGGATGCCGGTGTAGAAGTAGAAGAGCTGCTACAGCAGAGAGCTGACTGGGATCAGGCAAAAGGACAGGAAGTTGTTCAGAATGCGCTGACACAGTTCGGTGATAAAGTAGAAGTTGTATTCTGTAACAATGATGCCATGGCTCTGGGTGCTCTGCAGTCGATTCAGAGCGCAAACAGAACCGTTGGCAAGGATATCTATCTGGTAGGTGTGGACGCTCTGGCTGAGGTTTGCCAGCATGTAGCAGACGGTAAGGTGACCGGTACTGTATTCAATGACTTCCTGGGACAGTCCCACGCAGCGGCTGATATGGCTCTGAAGTATGTAAAGGGTGAGGAAGTGAAGCCGGTGAACATGGTTGACTATATCAAGGTAACCAAAGAGAATGCAGCTGACATTTTAGGAAAAGTGAAATAATAGATCGCTTTTGAAAAAAGCTGTACCAAAAACGGGTGTGCCGATCCCTTGGTCGGCACACCCGCTTTATGAACAGGATAATTTTGGAAGGAGACAAGGATGGCGGAATACAGATTACAGATGAAGGGGGTTTCCAAAAGCTTCCCGGGCGTCAAGGCTCTGGATGACATTCATCTGAATGTCAAACCGGGTACGGTGCATGCCCTGATGGGAGAGAACGGTGCCGGTAAATCGACATTGATGAAGTGTCTCTTCGGTATCTACACCATGGATACCGGTGAAGTCTATGTAGACGGTGAAAAGACCAAAATCGCAAATCCGGAGGAGGCCCTGCATAAGGGCTTGGCCATGGTGCATCAGGAGCTGCAGCCGGTACCGGCCAGAACGATCGCAGAAAATATGTATCTTGGCCGCTATCCGACCAGGAAGCTGGGGCCGGTGAAGGTGGTAGACCATGCCGCCATGAATCGGGAGACCAAAAAATGGCTGGCTGAGGTAAAAATGGACTTTAATCCGAAGGCTCTGCTGCAGACTCTGTCGATCTCACAGATGCAGACAGTCGAGATCGCAAAGGCGGTGTCTCAGGGAGCCAAGCTCATCATCCTTGATGAGCCGACCTCATCATTGACGGAAAATGAAGTGGAAGGGCTGTTCAGGATCATCCGCGATCTGCGTGAACGCGGTGTATCCCTGATCTATATTTCCCACAAGATGGCGGAGATTCGGGAAATTGCCGATGAAATCACCATCATGCGTGACGGTACGTATGTCGGCACCTGGGATATGCAGGATATCAGCGACGGCGAAATTATTAAGCAGATGGTCGGCCGTGAATTATCCAATATTTATCCGCCCAAGGATCATATCGAATTGGGTGAGGTGGTTTTAGATGTCAAGAACCTGACCAGTATCAACCCAAAGTCCTTTAAAAACGTATCCTTCAAATTGCGCCGCGGCGAGATCATCGGCTTTGGCGGCCTGGTCGGGGCTCAGCGTTCGGAGCTGATGGAGGCCATCTTCGGCCTACGCGGTGTAGAGAGCGGAGAGGTATGTATCAGCGGCAGGCAGGCGAAGATCAATTGCCCGCAGGATGCCATCAGATCCGGCATCGGTATGATCACCGAGGACAGACGCGGAATGGGTATTCTCGGCTGTTTATCCATTGCGGATAATGTGTCGATTTCATCATTAAATCATTATCTAAAGCTGGGGATCGTCCTGGATCATAAGAAGATCAATACCCTGGTAACGGATAATGTGGCCAAGCTCAGCATCAAGACGCCGAGCAATAAGACCCATATTCAGAACCTGTCCGGCGGCAATCAGCAGAAGGTGATCATTGCCCGTTGGCTGGCCTCGAACCCGGATATTCTGATCATGGATGAACCGACTCGGGGTATCGACGTCGGCGCCAAGTATGAAATCTATCAGATCATGTTAAAGCTGGCGGCTCAAGGTAAGGGGATCATCATGATCTCATCAGAGATGCCGGAGCTGCTCGGTATGTCGGATCGGATCATGGTTATGTGTAACGGACAACTGACCGGGGAGCTGAATAAAGAAGAAGCGACACAGGAAAATATTATGCATCTGGCAACGCGATTTTAGTGGACAAAGGAGAAGACTATGCAGGGAAAAGCAAAAGCGGCAGCTTTGGAGAGCCCAAAGTTTAATGTCGGAAAATTTATCTTGGATAATGGAATCATCATTGTCCTCTTGATCTTGGTACTGGTGACAGGTTTATTAAAACAGAAATTCTTCGGTACCGATAATCTGGCCAATATTTCGGTCAATGCAGCTGCCAGAGTTATCATTGCCTTCGGTGTATCGGGCTGTTTGATCACCAGGGGAACAGACCTGTCAGCCGGTCGTATCGTCGGTCTGGCTGCCTGTATCGCCGGAACTTTATTGCAGACTCCGGACGCGGCGGCTAAATTCTTTCCGAATCTGCCGCAATTGAATATTTTGGCGGTACTACTGCTGACTGTGGCCATCTGTGCCGTATTTGGTCTGGTGAACGGAGTCGTTGTCGCCTACCTGAAGGTCCCGGCCTTTATCGGCACCCTGGGTATGCAGCTGATTGTCTACGGTGTGTGTCTGGTATATACCAATGCGACACCGATCGGAAGCTATCGCGGTGATTATACCCAGATCGCTCAGGGTAAGCTGTTCGGCCAAATTCCGAACCTGTTTCTGATCGCTTTGGTGGTTGGGCTGATCATGTGGTTTATCTACAACATGACCCGTCACGGAAAATATATGTATGCCATCGGCGGCAATGAAGTGGCGGCCGAGGTGTCCGGTGTTAATGTAAACAAAACCAAGATCCTGATCTATGTGTTGGCAGCGGTACTGTATGCCATCGCCGGTTTTCTGCTGGGGGCTAAATCCGGCGGCAGCTCGGTAAACATGGGGCAGGGATATGAGCTGGAAGCCATCGCCGCTTGTACCATCGGCGGTGTATCGGTTAACGGTGGTATCGGTCGTATCTCAGGCTGCGTTATCGGTGTATTGGTATTTGAATTACTGAAATCTTCGATGCAGTTTCTGGGTATCAATAATAACTACCAGTATATCGTGCAGGGTATCGTCATCGTGGTGGCGATTGCGCTGGATATCAGAAAATATATTCAGAAAAAATAAATAACGAATCACAGCGCAAACATTTTTATGAAAAAAAGCGCAGATCATAACAAGTCGGACTGTCTGTACAGGCGGTTCGGCTTTTTAATATGTCTTTTTCCGCCGAGCGACTTGACAAAACCAAGAAAGACAGTTAATATGATATTCATATTGTTAATATAAATGTAACATTTTTCTTGCCGCGCATGATATTGCGGCAGGAAATAATAATTAGGAGAAAATCATGAAAAAGCTGTTAACATTTTTAGGAGTATGTGCCGGTGCGTTGATCATCGGATTTGGAAGCAAAGCAGACGTAAACACTCAGGCCGCTCCGGCCATCAGGGTTGTCAACGGACAGCGGGTAGATGAAAAGGGACAGGCAGTGAATGGCAGCTGGGTACTGCAGCAGGGAACCGGTTGGTGGTACCGTTACGATGATAATCTTTATCCGACCAGCCGCTGGCTGAAGATCGACGGAAACTGGTTCTACTTTAAGGCCAATGGCTACATGGCCAGAAACACCTGGATAAAAGACTATTATCTGGGAAATAACGGAGCCATGCTAACAAATACTTATACACCGGACGGCTATCGAGTGGATGCTTCCGGAAAATGGATGAAGGGAAACTGGCGCAAACATCCGAACGGCTGGTGGTTCGAGTATACAGACGGCCGTTATCCGTTTTCCCGCTGGGCCTTTATCGAAGGACGTTGGTTCTATTTTGATGCCGGCGGCTATATGCTGAGTAATACCTGGGTAGGAAATCATTATCTGGGAGCCGATGGCGTCATGATGACCGATTGTATAACACCGGACGGCTATAGAGTCGGAGCGGATGGTACATGGGACGGAAAGGGTAAGGATACAAAGGCGGTAGCTGCCGGACGCGGCAAAGTGATTGCCGATGCGGCGCTGGCACAGCTGGGCTATCGTCAGAGATGTAATGATCTGGCTTCAAATGCACTGCGGGCAGTCGGCATCCACTGGAACGGAGCAGCCGAAAGCTTCTTTAATATCGGAGCCGTGGTTTCGGCGGCCGAAGTTGTACCGGGAGATTTGGCATTTTATTATGATGCGGGCGGCAATTCGACCCATATCGCCGTTTACATTGGCGACGGACAGGCTGTACACGGCGGTTGGAACGGCGGCGGTACCGAGGTCTACAGCGTATATATCGGCACCGGACCGATTTTTATCCGTCCGACGAACTGAAAAACAGTCGAAGGACAGGGGCTAATATAAAGAATCACGACAAAGGAAAAAGCTTTTTTTCTTGACGCTCTATTGTAATTATGATAGAATAGTGGAGCGAATGGAAGCAGGGCTTTTTTTTTATGCCCAAAAAATTGCTAAAACGGCAAAATCAACAATAATGGAGATGGAAGTTGTGCGCACTAGAATCACGCTAGAATGTACGGAGTGCAAGAGTCGTAACTACAATACGATGAAAGATAAGAAAGCACATCCGGAAAGAATGGAGACAAAGAAGTATTGTAAGTTCTGTAAGTCTCACACCCTGCACAAAGAAACAAAATAATGGAGGGGAAATAAGTGGAAGAAGCAGTAAAAGCAAAGAAAACAGGTTGGTTCAAAGGACTGTGTGCTGAATTTAAAAACATCACATGGTTAAAGTCCAAGGACGTGGTTGCGCAGACCTTCGCAGTCGCAATGATCTCTGTCCTGACCGGTGGTTTCATCGCTTTGATCGACTGGGTAATGCGTTACGGCATTGATTCCCTGTTAGGAGTGTTGTGATATGGCAGATGAAAGAGACTTTTCGGAAGAGAAGAACGTAACAGCAGCGCCGGAGGAATTTGCTCAGAAGAGCAGCTTTGTGCCGAGCTGGTATGTGGTTCACACCTATTCCGGCTATGAGAATAAGGTTAAGACGACGATTGAGCAAACCATTGCCAACCGTGAACTGCAGGATCAGATCCTGGAGGTTCGTGTCCCGATGCTCGATGCCATTGAAATCAAAAACAACGCCAAGAAATTGGTAACCAAAAAGATGTTCCCGGGCTATGTGCTGTTGCATATGGTGATGAACGAAACAACCTGGTACGTAGTACGTAATACGCGCGGCGTGACCGGTTTTGTCGGACCGGGCTCCAAGCCGGTGCCGCTGACCGAGGCAGAGATGAGGAATCTCGGAATCGGAGAGGTGGAATATCGTCTGGACATCATTGAGGGTGACAGGGTTGAATTGGTCGACGGTACCTGGAAGGGAACGGATGGTATCGTAGAATCGATTAACCACAAAAAAGAAACGGTCAAGGTACTGATTGAAACGATGGGTCGAGAGATTCCGGTAGAGATCGGCTTTGAACACGTGAAAAAAATGTAACAAAGGAACATTTTCCGGCTGTCCAAGTCGACTGTTGGAAGATGGTGGGAGGGACATTCCCGCAATTACCACAGATTTAGGAGGTGCCACATGGCAAAGAAAGTTTCAGGTTATATTAAATTACAGATCCCGGCAGCAAAGGCTACTCCGGCTCCGCCGGTCGGCCCGGCTTTGGGTCAGCACGGTGTTAATATCGTACAGTTCACAAAGGAGTTTAATGCCAGAACCGCTAAGGACGAAGGTCTGATCATTCCGGTCGTTATTACCGTATATGCCGACCGTTCCTTCAGCTTCGTGACCAAGACTCCGCCGGCAGCTGTATTATTAAAGAAGGCTTGTAAAATATCTTCCGGTTCCGCAGTACCGAACAAGACCAAGGTAGCGACCATTTCCAGGGAAGAAGTGAGAAAGATTGCAGAACTGAAAATGCCGGATTTAACTGCAGCAAACATCGACAGTGCCATCAGCATGATTGCCGGTACTGCTCGTAGCATGGGTATTGTTGTAGAAGATTGATCACAGGTAGAAGATATCGTGGGAGGGGAGATTCCCGCTTTTCACCACTAGGAGGTAAAACATGAAACGAGGAAAAAGATATACAGAGGTTGCTAAGAAAGTAGATCGTATGACTCAGTATGATACTGCCGAGGCAATCAAGTTAGTAAAAGACAGTGCATCCGCAAAGTTTGACGAGACCGTAGAGGTTCATATCCGTACCGGTTTGGACGGACGTCATGCTGAGCAGCAGGTTCGTGGTGCTGTTGTACTGCCGCACGGAACCGGTAAGAAGGTTCGTGTCCTGGTATTCGCCAAGGGCGCAAAGGCTGATGAAGCAGCAGCTGCCGGTGCAGAGCATGTAGGCGGCGAGGAGCTGATCCCGAAGATCCAGAATGAAGGCTGGTTGGATTTCGATGTTGTTGTAGCAACACCGGATATGATGGGGGTCGTAGGTCGTTTAGGTCGTGTACTTGGACCGAAGGGCTTGATGCCGAACCCGAAGGCCGGAACCGTAACCATGGATGTGACCAAGGCTGTCGAAGAAATCAAAGCAGGTAAGATTGAATATCGTTTGGACAAGACCAACATCATTCACGTACCTGTAGGTAAAGCTTCCTTTACCGAAGAGCAATTAGCGGACAACTTCCAGGCGCTGATGGGTGCTATTTTGAAGGCAAAGCCGTCATCTCTGAAGGGAACCTATCTGAAGAGCGTTACCTTAAGCTCGACGATGGGACCGGGTGTCAGAGTAAACGTGCTGAAGTTAGTTTAATAGACATCCATGAGGGCGAAAGCCCCGAATAGATAAATCTTAAACGAAAAGAGTCGTTAGCATACACTGATGATACAGTGGTGTGGACGGCTCTTTTTTGATACAATCATATGTAAGAGAGAAGATTTTCATGGGGAGGCCAAGATGAAAACCCATGAAGAAGAATGGCGATTATATGTGGATGAAACTATTACACTATAGATGATTAAGGGAGATTCAAAGGAGGTTCTATGTGGCTGGAACTTAAATCGATTTTAAAAAATAGAATTGTCCGTTTTGTTTTTGTCATTGGGATTGTATTAGCAATCTACCAGACCTATCAGATGGAGTGTTCTTTGCGGCAGTCCGGGGAAGATGTATATTACGGCATGCAGGGAAACTACACTCTGTCTCGGGATCAGCTGAAAAAACAAACTCTGTCTCGAGATTTGTCTGACCCGATCCAAAGTAATTATGTGAAATATCTGGAATGGTTGGCAGATTGGGAATATAAACAATCACAGCTGTACTTGCAGGGCATTGAAAAAAATCGTCAGCAGATAGGGGAATTGGATTTGCTGGGCTTACTGACATCGGTTCAGCTTCATTGTGGGCCCGGGGATGACCTGCCGACAGTAGTTTTCCGAGATGAGCTTAAAGCTTACGGGTTAGCGGACAGGTTACCGTTTAATCTGGAGCAGCTGGGCAGATTTTACTATAAGCAAAAGGAGTATAATGAGGCATATTCCAAGCCAATGTTTGACACGCAGATGTACCAAATGCGGTATTATTTTACGGCTAGAAAACAGGGAGTTCATGCCCCTTGGGGGAGCCGGCTGTCGAGTGCCTCGTACTTAAGATATGTTTATCAGCTTAGGACCGAACGCATTCGCTTATTTTTACCGGTGTTGATTATATTGGCCGGGTATATTTTGATTCAGGCGAAAAAAGAAAAAACCTTTGATTTACTGGCCGGTCGTGCTGTTAAAAAAACGCGTATCTTTTGGCATTATTTCTGCCTGGCGTTGATGATAGCAGGGGCACTCTTTATCTTGACAGAAATGCTGCCGGTTTTATATACCGGTCTGCGTTATGGCTTCGGAGATTTGAAGTTACCGATGATGGTATACGAACCGGGCCTGCATTCGGCTGAGACATTTAAATCGCTGCAATTTAGCTCGCATGATGTTGGACTGACACATTTGCGAATAACCGCTCCCAGTAACCATCCGGATTATCCGCATTTATTTGTATCGCTTCAGCCGATTCCTTTCTGGAACTTTTTGGTACGCAGTTATTTTGTTGAATTTCTAAGGCTGATTTTTTATGTGATGATTGGCACTGCTTTTGGTTGCATTGGGAAAAGAGACAGAGTTACGGTGCCGGTAGTATGCGGTGTTTTTGTGTTTGCGGCAGCTTCCGGCTTCTGGCCGTATTTGGAGCAAAGATGGAATCTGTTTACGATTGATTCCGGTTGGAATGTGGTGATGGGCTGGACACAGCACTCTTGGTGGAGTGCGGTTGGGTTATTGTCGATGGGGATTCTGGGCATTGCGGTGCTGGGCCAGCTGTTGATTTACAGGCATTCGCTTCGGTAGGAGGCATACATGATACAAAATGAACTCAGATTTTGTGATTTGAAGAAGGTATTCCTGACCTTTGGTTTGACACTGGCAGTTCTGCTATACATTTTTTTTGCACAGCTCTTACCGAGTCGGCGAACCGCCGAATGGGATGATTTGGAAAAGATGAAACAGGCGGAGATTCCGATTGCAGCAGCCGTGAAGCATATGGAGCAGGATATTGATGATCTAAATAAGATGATAGCGGGCGCAGAATCTGCCAAGAAGAGTGTCACAGAATTGGAAACACAGAAGCAGTCACTGCGGCAAGATATGGAGCGGTATCAAACCTTGCATAAAAAAGTGAAAGAATATCAATGGAATCATGCCATGCGTGAAGACTTGCTTCGACAGCAGAAATATTGGCAGGAGCTGGATGAGCTGATTGGTCGCTTGTTTATCGACGAGATGAAAAATCAAGGCAAGATTTTTGCATATCAAGGCTATGGGCTAAGCAGTGAACTGGATTGGGCGAACCGTATTTTGCTAAGACAGGCGGGAGCCGGAAAAGAAACGCTTGATGCACAGCGGTTTATCCGCTTTGTATTGGGAAACAGTCAGTTGTTTGCAGCCGTTTGTGTATTCGTCATCGGGTTTTTGAATCTGTCGATATGGTCAAGGGATTTTGAAGAAAATGAAGGAAAGCTATTATTAACATTACCATATCAGCGAAAGGTGTTATTTCATACCAGAATATGGCTTCGTTTTGGCTTGTCATTGGCAGCTGTTCTTTTGCCTCTGCTGGGGATGTTTATCTGGCTTGGCTGCAGATACGGTTTTGGGACGGGGCGAATGGTCCTGCTAAATCGCTCGGTTTTTAACAGTCTATTTTCAAATACCATCACGCGGCAAAAGATGGAGGCGGCTGACTTTTTATCCATACATCAAACGGTTCCACAATGGCAATACGGTTTATTGCTGGTGGTTGGCTTACTGCTTTGGCTGGCGGCGATCTTTCTGATTTTCAATTTGATTAGCCTGTATTTGCGCAGCAGCTTATTGGGTGTATTTGTGGTGTTGTTCGCTATCGTTGGTGTTTTTCAAAGTGCGACCGCCAGTCTGACGAATCCGCTGTCATTTTTTCATCAGACCGAGATCTTGTACGGACTACAGCGATCCAATACCTATGACTATCGTATCATAGAGCCGGGGATAGCCTGTTTTTGGATTCTGTTATTGTTGCTCAGCGTGCTAAGCTATAATTGGGCTAAGTGGAAATTTAAACATATGTAATTTATTGGGGAATGCAGGAGAAGATAGTCATGAGTTTGGTGTTGGAAGTAGAGGATATAAAAAAGCGATTTGGCAATAAAGAAGTGTTAAAGGGTATCTCCTTTTCGGCCAAGCCGGGAGAGATTGTCGGTCTGCTGGGAAGGAACGGTTCCGGTAAATCTACGTTGATGAAATTGATCTGCGGCCTGTTGGAACCGAATCACGGAAGCATTCGGGTATGTGGCTTTGATATCAAAAAACAACGCGAAAAGGCATTGCAGAAAATCGGAGTCAGCATAGAAAATCCGGCCTTATATGAATCCCTGACCGGTTGGGAAAATTTGAAACTGATGGCGCGCTGGCGCAAGGTGGGAGCAGAACGCCTGCAGGAGATGGCCCACTATACGGACTTGGAGCATATGCTGCGAAAAAAGGTGGCCGGTTATTCGATGGGAATGAAGATGCGGCTGATGTTGGCCATGGTATTAATGAGCAGTCCGCAGCTAATCATCCTGGATGAGCCGATGAATGGTTTGGATCCGGACGGTGTCATCCGGCTGCGAGATGAGTTGCTGAACTTAAAGAAAAGCGGCTGTACCATCCTGCTGTCATCACATCTGTTATCCGAAATGGAAAAAATTGTTGATCGGGTGGTGATGATCGAAAAAGGTGTAGTGGTCTTGCAAGAAGATGATGCGACGAGATTAACAGGGGCAGTGACCTACCGGTTTCTGATTCAACCGTTTGAGGCCGTAATCACAAATTTGTCGGAAATGGTCATTGCCGGTGATAAGCAAGAGCAAGATCTTGGCTGGATCACGATAGCTGTTACCGAAGAAGGCTTGGATAGAATTTTGGCCAGACTGCATTCAGCGGGAGCAAGCATTTACGATATAGAAAAGGTATCGCTGACTTTGGAAGATGTATATCGGAACGCCTTACAATAGAAAGGGATGAAGAAGAGAGGAGCAAAACAGGAAAGATGTATTTATACAGCCGGCAGTTAAACAGACCCTGCTGTTGAGTATAACCATTAAAAAAGCGTTTGCCTGTTCCCGGCTGATACACCGGTCGGGAGCAGGCAAACGCTTACTTTTGTTTATGCGAGCAACGAGCCAAAGTATGTGCTCGCACAAGACCTTAGCGACTGCCGTTAAAGCCTAAGAGAAGCACACTTTGCAAGTCTGTCTTAGCTTTGCGGGCTTTAGGAGTTCTTCATCATGGCCACTTCGATCATGTGAGCGGCGCTTTCGCAGCTGTCCAGACAGCGCTCCAGATAGTGGTAGATATCGCGCCAGCTGATGATGTCGATGGTCGGCAGATCGCTGGTGTGCAGTCGGCGCATGGATTCCAGATAGAGCTTGTCGCCATCGTTCTCCAAGCTGTTGACAGCGATCAGGTTCTGATGGATGGTTTTAGACTTCTTGAAGTTCTGGAATTCCTCCATGACCTTCTTCAGCAGGTCGCAGGATTGGATGGCCAGACTGGCAAACTGGATGGCCTCCGGACGAATCTCGGTGATGTTACACATATAGATACGCATAAGTACATCATCTAGGGCATCCACGATATCATCCAGCATATGACTGATAGACATGATGTCGTCGCGCTCCAGCGGGGTGATAAAGGCGTCGATCAACAGAGAGGAAACCTCGTGACGGTATTGATCGGCTTCGTTTTCGATGGCGTGGATGGCTTCCATCTGCTCGACCACCTGGGACTGATCAAAGTCTGATAAGTAATCGGCCAACAGGCGGGAAGCGCGGCAGGCGCAGTCGATACAGTTAATAAAATTATCATAATATACAGCATCTGATTTCTTGGACATTGTTTTAGTCTCCTTTTATATCCGGATGGAATTAAAATATTTTAATGAACAGCATTGCGATTAAGTAACCGATCAGTCCGCAGCCGGGGAAGGTCAATACCCAGGTCAGCACCATGTCGAGCACCACGCTCATATTGATGGCGGACAGACGTTTGACGGCACCGACACCCATGATGGCAGTGGTCTTGGTATGTGTGGTCGAGACCGGAATACCGAACAGGGTTGACGCCAGCAGGCTTAAGGAGGCTGCCAGGTCGGCCGAGAAGCCCTGGTATTTTTCCAGCTTAACCATATCCATGCCGACGGATTTGATGATCTTCTTGCCGCCGATGCTGGTACCCAGTCCCATCACGATGGAGCAGAGGATCATCATCCAGGTCGGCGGAATAATGCCGGCGGTATTGTCGCCGCCTTGCGATAAGACCATGCCGAGGATCAGTACACCCATGAATTTCTGGCCGTCCTGGGCTCCGTGCATGAAGGCGGTAAAGGCTGCGCCGAAGATCTGTGCACCTTTAAAGAAGGGGTCGGTCTTGCGGCGGCTGGTCCGGGCAAACAACAGTCCGACGATCTTGCAGACGATATAACCGAGTCCGAAGCCGATGATGGTTGATAAGCCGAGACCGTACAGTACCTTGATCCATTCCGCCTTATTGATTCCGCCGATACCGCCCTGCAGGGCAATGGCCGCACCGGACAGGCCGGCGATCAATGCGTGGCTCTCGCTGGTCGGAATACCGAAGGCCCAGGCCGCGACCGCCCAAAGTACGATGGCCACCATGGCTGCGCAGAGGGCGATCAGGGCATCACGCGTATTGCCGCCGAAATTTACCATGTTGGAAATGGTTACCGCTACGCTGGGGGAGATCATGGTCATGATGAAGACGCCCAAAAAGTTGAAGATGGCGGCCATAAAGATGGCAGGCTGGGCATTCATGCAGCGTGTGCCAACACAGGTAGCGATGGCATTCGGAGCATCTGTCCAGCCGTTGACCAGGATCACGCCGAGCGTCAGGATCACGGATATGAGCAGGATCGGATGGTCGCTGATCTGACTCATAAAATGACTGAATGTAATATCCATAATTCATTTCTCCTTCATATGAAATTGTCGTATACAGGCTGACTGACAAAGGATGGTCAGAGCTGCGCATACGAGTGTATTATAGCATTTGCATGAAAAAAAGCATAGCAATAATTTAACAGACTTTTAGATAGAAGCTTTACAAATAGAGAAAAAAGAGGGCTTTATTGTAAAAGGATGAAGAAATCTGTTTGTCAAGTAGAGAATTGTATCTGATTAAGTACATGAGTTGCACAATAACGGCTTGCAAATATACACAAAAGGTGTATAATATAACTAGATTGTTAATTTTATAACTTAATTTATTTATACTATTTATAAAAGGAGGAAAAAAAGATGCGTTACACAGTACCAAGAGACACATATTACGGAAAGGGTTCCATCGAACAGCTGAAAAATCTGCAGGGCAGCAGAGCGATTGTGGTTGTCGGCGGCGGTTCCATGAAGCGTTTTGGCTTTCTGGATAAGATCGTTGGCTATCTGCAGGAAGCAGGCATGGAAGTCAGGTTATTTGAAGGCGTTGAGCCGGATCCGTCAGTAGAAACTGTTATGCGCGGTGCGGCTGCCATGACCGAGTTCCAGCCGGATGTGATCGTATCTGTCGGCGGCGGCTCCCCGATCGATGCCGCAAAGGCTATGTGGGCCTTCTATGAGCATCCGGAAGTGACCTTTGAGGAGCTGTGTATTCCGTTCAACTTCCCGAAACTGCGCCAAAAGGCGATTTTCGTAGCCGTTCCGTCTACCTCCGGTACCGCTACAGAGGTAACCGCTTTCTCCGTTATCACCGATTATGCCAAGGGTGTTAAGTATCCGCTGGCTGACTTCGAGATTACCCCTGATGTGGCCATCGTAGACCCAGATCTGGCTGAGACCATGCCGCCGCATCTGGTAGCCTACACCGGTATGGATGCCCTGACTCATGCAGTTGAGGCTTATGTATCGACTGTTCACGGTGCTTTCACCGATCCGTTGGCCCTGCGTGCCATCCAGATGGTATTTGAGTATCTGTTAGATTCCTATAACGGAGATATGGAAGCCAGAGAGCAGATGCACTATGCGCAGTGTCTGGCCGGACAGGCGTTCTCGAACGCTTTGTTAGGTATCGTTCATTCCATGGCTCATAAGACCGGCGCCGCTTTTGAAGGCGATCATATCGTTCATGGTTATGCCAACGCTATGTATCTGCCGTATGTCATCAAGTACAACTCAGGAAATCCGGAAGCCTTGAAGAGATATGCCGAGATCGCTCGTTTCGTTGGTATCCAAGGAACCGATGAGGAGTGTATGGAAGCCCTGCGTCAGCGTATCAATGAGTACAACGACAAGATGGAAATCAAGAAGACCCTGCGTGAGTTCGGAGTACCGGAAGCAGAGTTCAATCAGAAGATCGCAAAGATTTCCGAGCTGGCTGTAGGAGATGCCTGCACCGGTTCCAATCCGAGAAGCATCGACCCGGCTACCATGGAGCGTCTGTTCAGAGCCATCTATGACGGTAAGGAAGTAGATTTCTAAGAACTGAGGTTTGATAAAGGCGTGGCGATTCGATCGCCATAAATATAAAGGAAGCAAAGGGCTCTTTTGTTACAGGCAACGACTGTAACAAAAGAGCCCTTTCTTTGTTGCCCGGCGGACGATGCCGGGGAGTTTTTGTGAAACTCTACAAAAATATAGGGGGCGGATCTGACAGCATTACCAAAGTTTATTTTGCCTCTTGTCAAGCTGAAATGGCCGTGCTATGATTCATTTACGGTAACGTTCCCGACGGTGAAAATAAAGGGGAAAATATATCTTTATAGTAACGTTCCCGAAAAAAGGGATGGAAGTACCGGACGGAGATAACGAAAGCCGAGCGGGACAGAAAAAAATGAACGGAGGAAATACAAGATGAAGAGAAGAGTGCTAACCATGACAGTTTGTGCAGCCATGATGGCAGCCGCTTTGGCAGGCTGCGGGAAAAAAGAAAAAGGCAAAGTGTATTACATGAACTTTAAGCCGGAGGCGGAAAAGGCCTGGCAGAATCTGGCCGCTGCCTACACTAAGGAAACCGGTATTGATGTAAAGGTAACAACTGCCGCTGCCGGCACTTATGAGCAGCAGCTGACTTCCGAGATGAGTAAGGACGAGGCTCCGACCCTGTTCCAGGTGAACGGTCCGGTTGGTCTGGCAAACTGGAAGGAGCATTGCTATGACCTGAAGGATTCGGATGTTTATAAGCAGCTAAAGACAGATGATTTCGCCTTAAAGGATGGGGATACTGTCAATGGTATCGCTTACTGCTTTGAAACCTATGGCATCATTTACAATAAGACATTGTTGAACAAGTATCTGGGTATGGACGGAGCCGTGGTGAAGAGTGCTGACGAGATCAACAGCTTTGCTAAGTTAAAGGCTGTGGCGGATGACATTCAGGCCAAAAAGGCGGCTCTTGGTGTGGAAGGAGCTTTTACCAGCGCCGGTATGGATTCCTCCTCTGACTGGAGATTCAAGACCCATCTGGCCAACCTGCCGATCTACTATGAGTACAAGGATGAGCAGATCTCTTCCTCAAAGGCCGTCAAGGGTACCTATCTGGATCAGTATAAGAGTATCTTCGATTTGTATATCACTGATTCGACCTGCGAGCCGAAGCTGTTGGGCTCGAAAAACATGGATGAGTCAACCGGTGAATTTGCGACCGGTAAGGCTGTCTTTTATCAGAACGGAACCTGGGCTTACGGTGATATCACCGGCGCAGGCAAGTTAAAGGATGAGGATCTCGGCATGCTGCCGATTTACATCGGCGCCAAGGGCGAGGAAACTCAGGGACTGTGTACCGGTTCCGAAAATTACTGGTGCGTCAATAAGGATGCCGATAAGGCTGATATCGAAGAAACGCTGAAGTTCATGAACTGGGTCGTTACCAGTGAGACCGGAAAAACAGCGCTTTCCAAGGACATGGGCTTTGTGACCCCGTTTAAGTCCTTTGAGGATGTGAAGACCACCAACCGTTTGAACATGATTGCCGATGAGTATATTGCTGCCGGTAAGACTCCGGTATCATGGAATTTCTCCAGTATTCCGTCCGAGAATTGGAAGAATGACCTGGGTGCTGCTCTGACCGCTTACGCTGCCGGAACCGGCGACTGGGAGGCGGTAAAGAAGGCCTTTGTAGACGGCTGGGCTAAGGAGTACGCCGCTACACATAATTAAACAGACTGCATCCTGACTGCTGCTGCGGTCGGGAAATGATCAATATGTCACATTGAGGGTGGGTAGAGCTTCTGCCCATCCTCGTTTTTTCGGGCTTAACCAAAGCTCATCCGAAAAGGAGGAAAATATGAAACGTACGGTACAAAAGGCCTTTCCTTTATTTGTACTGCCGACGGTGATCGCCTTTGTGATCGGCTTTATCGTGCCATTTATCATGGGGGTCTACCTGTCTTTTTGCAAATTTAAGGTCATTACCCAAACCCGCTTTGTCGGCCTGGATAATTATATCAAGATCATCGGCGATAAAGATTTCCTGCATTCGCTGTGGTTTACCGTGGCCTTTACAGCAGCCAGCGTGCTGACCATCAATTTGCTGGCTTTCGCAGTGGCCATGCTGCTGACGAAAAACTTCCGCGGTACGAAGCTGTTCAGGACGGTCTTCTTTATGCCGAACCTGATCGGCGGTATTGTGCTCGGTTACATATGGCAGATCATTCTCAATGGTATCCTGGCTCACTGGGGCGTGGTCCTGACCTACGATGAGAAGTTTGGCTTCCTGGGGCTGCTCGTCCTGCTGAACTGGCAGCAGATCGGGTATATGATGATCATTTACATCGCCGCCCTCATGGCCGTGCCGCCCGAATTGCTGGAATCGGCGCAGATAGACGGAGCCAATCGCTGGGAGAGATTAAAGAACGTCATTATTCCATGCGTCAGACCGTCTATTACCATTTGTACCTTTCTGACTCTGACCAATGGCTTTAAGCTGTTTGACCAGAACCTGTCGCTGACAGCCGGAAAGCCGGGGCATGCATCGGAAATGCTGGCATTGAACATCTTTAATACCTTTTATGGGCGCGTCGGTTATCAGGGGGTCGGCCAAGCCAAGGCTGTGGTCTTTGCAGTCCTGGTCGGCTTGATTGCTTTTACACAGCTTTACATTACCCGCAGAAAGGAGGTGCAGGCATGATGAATCCAAAGCAGAAAAAACAAATGACCGCAGCTGCCGAAAAACCGATGAAGCACGGCTGGATCCTGTCGATCCTGTTTGCGGTTTTGAGTATCTTTTGGCTGGCGCCGCTGTTCATCGTATTGATCAACTCTTTTAAAGATAAGAATTTTATCAATTTGACGCCCTTTACACTGCCGACGGACAAAACTTTTGTACGGCTGTCGAATTATATTCGCGGTCTTGATCAGGTCGACTTTTTGGCTGCAATCACAAATTCAGTAATTGTCACTGTGTTGTCTGTGGCTTTGATCATCATCTGTACATCTATGTGCGGCTGGTATATCGCCCGCGTGGACAGTACCTTTACCAAGGTGATCTATATTCTGTTTGCCTTTTCAATGTTGGTGCCTTTCCAGATGGTGATGTATCCGTTGTCGAAGGTCGCCAACCTGATGCATATTACCTCGCCGTGGACCATTCCCGTCATCTATCTGGGCTTTGGTGCCGGCCTGGCCGTATTTATGTTCACCGGCTTTGCTAAATCTATTCCGGTAGAAATCGAGGAGGCCGCCATGATTGACGGCTGCAATGCCGGACAGATCTTCTTTAAGGTGGTATTGCCGATTATGAAGCCTACCTATATCACAGTGGCTATTCTGCAGTCCATGTGGGTGTGGAATGATTACCTGCTGCCTTATCTGGTGCTGGATACCAAACGCTATAAGACCCTGCCGATTGCCATCCAATATCTGAAAGGCGGATACGGCACCGTTGACTGGGGCGGTATGATGGCCATGCTGATGGTTGCTATCGTGCCCATCGTCATCTTTTATATAGCCTGTCAGAAGTACATTATCAGGGGTGTGGCAGCCGGTGCGGTCAAAGGGTGATAAATACCTTGCGCATATCGGTTGAATTACCTATAATATTGAATTATAAAGGATGAAGCTATGAAGCAACGAAGCAGTGGGATCCTGCTCCCGATCTTCAGCCTGCCGGGGAAATACGGCATCGGTACACTGGGACAGGAAGCCTATGAATTTGTCGATTTTTTAGAACAGACCGGTCAGTCGGCTTGGCAGATCCTGCCGCTCGGCCCGACCGGCTACGGGGATTCTCCCTATCAGTCATTTTCAACCTATGCCGGCAATCCGTATCTGATCAGTCTGACAAAGCTGATCGAGGAAGGGCTTTTGACGCAGGAGGAGTGCGAGGCCTGTGATTTCGGAGCGGATGAGACTCGCATCGACTATGAGCTGCTGTATCGCCATCGTCTTTCATTATTAGAATTGGCCTGGCAGCGGGCAAGCCAGAAGCCGGATGACGGTCTTCGGCAATATCTGGAAGCAAATCGGGAATGGCTGCCGGATTATGCGCTGTTTATAGCGGTGAAGCATCATTTTGGAGATGTCGGTCTGGAGCAGTGGGATGAGGATATCCGTTTGCGCCGACCTCAGGCTTATGTGCGCTACCGCCGCCGTCTGGCTGATCAGGTGGCTTTTCACAGCTACCTGCAATATCTGTTTGAACGGCAGTGGCTGGCCTTAAAGGAGTATGCCAATGCCAGAGGCATCCGAATCATCGGGGATATTCCGATCTATGTTTCATATGACAGTGCCGATGTCTGGTCCGAGCCGCAGCTGTTTGAACTGAACACGAACGGACTGCCGAATCGGATCGCCGGCTGCCCGCCGGATGCCTTTGCGCCGAAGGGACAGCGCTGGGGCAATCCGCTTTACCGCTGGGAGGAGCATAAGCGGGACGGCTATCGGTGGTGGATCCGCCGGATGCGCCGCTGCATGCAATTGTATGACGTGATCCGTATCGATCATTTCCGCGGTTTTGACCAGTACTTTGCCATCGAGGCGGAGGCCGAAACAGCTGAACACGGCTGCTGGTTGGACGGCCCGGGCATGGAGTTGTTTGCCGCCATGCATGACAGCTTGGGGGAGATCGACATCATCGCCGAGGATCTCGGCTTTATCACCGATTCGGTCAGAGAGTTGGTTCGTGCGACCGGATATCCAAATATGAAGGTGATTCAATTTGCCTTTGACGCTCGGGATACCGGGCAGGCGGGCGATCACCTGCCGCATACCTATGGATGGCGGTCAGTGGTTTATACCGGTACTCATGATAATCCGCCGTTGATGGCCTGGCTGGAAGAGATCACTCCGCAGGAGCGGAAGCAGGTGCAGACATATACGCAGGCCGTCTCGGATACGACAGAGGATTTGCTGGATGGCTTGTTTCGTATCGTGGTCAGCTCGCCGGCCAAGCTGTGCATCATTCCACTGCAGGATTACCTGCGGCTGGGGAGCGAGGCCAGAATGAACCGTCCGTCAGTGATGGGCGGAAACTGGCAGTGGCGGGTGACTGCCGATGTGCTTGCCGGCTGTCGGGAGACGGTGCGGCAGTGGACAGAACAGGGTAACCGTTTGAGAATATAACAGATAACAAAGCATTGCAGAGAACAGGAGGAGGCCGATGGCGGACTTAACGATCAAGGATATAGCAAAATTATGCGGTGTCGGCACCAGTACCGTTTCCCGAGCGATGAACAATGACAGCGGCATCCGTCCGGAGACGAGAGAGCGTATCATGCGGGTAGTGAAGGAATTTCATTATATTCCGAATAATTCGGCCAGAAATCTGAAGATAACCGAATCTAACACCATCGGACTGATCGTCAAGGGTATCAACAATCGCTTTTTTCAGAGCATGTATCAGCAGTTTGAAGAGGAACTGTCGCAAAAAGGGTATGATTTTATCTTAAAGGAGATCGGCAATGATCAGGATTTGGTTCATATGGCCGAGGAAATCAGTAAGGAGAAACGGCTGAAGGGCCTGATCTTCCTGGGCGGTATGATGTCAAATCCGGACACGCTGCTGCAGCGGCTGTCGATTCCTTATGTGCTTTGTACGGTAGCTCTAAATGCCAGTACTACGAACTGCGCCTCGGTCAGTATCGATGACGAGGCGGAAAGCCGTCGAATCACTGCCCACCTTTGTGAGCAGGGACACCGACGAATCGCCGTTCTGGCCGGCCGGCGGCAGGACAGCGCCGTTGGCATGCTGCGTATTCGCGGCTATGAAGCGGCTCTGCGGGACTATGGTATCGAGCCGGATCCGAAGCTGATCGCCTATACACCGGAGGAAGTACAGGATTATACGGCGGCCGGCGGCTTTGCCGCCATGCAGCAGATGCTGGAGAGCGGTGCAGACTTTACCGCCGTCTTTGCCATATCCGACCTGATGGCCTTCGGAGCCTATAAGGCCATCTTCAATGCCGGCAAGCGTATACCGGAGGACTATTCTGTGGTCGGCTTTGACGGCATCGAGCTGACACAATATATGCACCCGTCACTGACTACCCTCGGACAACCGACCGCGGAACTGGCATCTACCAGCATTCGTGAATTAATCAAGGTGATAGAGGGGGATACCGATTTCGGCAAGATCGTACTGGAGGGGACGCTGTTGGTGCGGGATTCGGTTCGCCGGCTGTCATAGACCTGACTGTTTTAACCTACTTATAATCCCAAGACAAGACATCCGGGGGATGCTATGTCTTGGGATTTTGAATATCATAAGAGAAAGGGTAACTGATCGGAAGATATATCGGAGTGAATATACCATGGAAGCAAAAGAACTGGGAAGCTTGATTGCTTTGTATTGGGAGAAGAAGAGCTGTTGTTGGTGATTGCTTTGTTGCGCGAACGAATCCGGCATCACTCTGCTCAGGCATCGACCGCCTATGAGCAGGTGAAACACTATATCGACCATCACTTTGAGGATGATGAAGTATTG
>JAEXAX010000008.1 GCA_023458035.1 Bacillota bacterium
AGGCGTCTCCCTCCTTACGGTTAGGATAACGACTTCGAGTATTACCAGCTCTCATGGTTTGACGGGCGGTGTGTACAAGGCCCGGGAACGTATTCACCGCAGCATGGCTGATCTGCGATTACTAGCAATTCCAGCTTCACGGAGTCGAGTTGCAGACTCCGATCCGAACTGAGACCGGCTTTATGAGATTTGCTTGACCTCGCGGTTTTGCATCTCTTTGTACCGGCCATTGTAGCACGTGTGACGCCCAAGATATAAAGGGCATGATGATTTGACGTCATCCCCACCTTCCTCCGACTTACATCGGCAGTATCCCTAGAGTTCCCAACTTAATGATGGCAACTAAGGACAAGGGTTGCGCTCGTTGCTGGACTTAACCAAACATCTCACGACACGAGCTGCCGACAACCATGCACCACCTGTCTCGACCAGAACTATCCCTCTATCTCTAGAGTCTTGCGTCGGATGTCAAGACCTGGTAAGGTTCTTCGCGTTGCGTCGAATTAAACCACATGCTCCACCGCTTGTGCGGGTCCCCGTCAATTCCTTTGAGTTTCATTCTTGCGAACGTACTCCCCAGGTGGAATACTTATTGCGTTAGCTGCGGCACCGATGCCCCATGGGCACCGACACCTAGTATTCATCGTTTACAGCGTGGACTACCAGGGTATCTAATCCTGTTTGCTCCCCACGCTTTCGAGCCTCAGCGTCAGTTTCAGTCCAGTGAGCCGCCTTCGCCACCGATGTTCCTCCTAATATCTACGCATTTCACCGCTACACTAGGAATTCCGCTTACCTCTCCTGTACTCTAGTTAGATAGTTTCAAATGCAGCCCCGGGGTTGAGCCCCGGTCTTTCACATCTGACTTACCTATCCGCCTACGCTCCCTTTACACCCAGTAATTCCGGATAACGCTTGCACCATACGTATTACCGCGGCTGCTGGCACGTATTTAGCCGGTGCTTCTTAGTCAGGTACCGTCATTTTCTTCCCTGCTGATAGAAGTTTACATACCGAAATACTTCTTCCTTCACGCGGCGTCGCTGCATCAGGGTTTCCCCCATTGTGCAATATCCCCCACTGCTGCCTCCCGTAGGAGTTTGGGCCGTGTCTCAGTCCCAATGTGGCCGGTCACTCTCTCAAGCCGGCTACCGATCGTCGCTTTGGTAGGCTTTTACCCTGCCAACTGGCTAATCGGACGCGGGCCCATCTCATACCGTATTCGCTTTTCGCCCTTCAGCTTTTGCTGCTGTGCGCTTATGGGGTATTAGCAGTCGTTTCCCACTGTTATCCCCCTGTATGAGGCAGGTTACCCACGCGTTACTCACCCGTCCGCCACTCAGTCAATACTGCTTCCGTCCGAAAACTTCCGCCCTATTGCTTCGTTCGACTTGCATGTGTTAGGCACGCCGCCAGCGTTCATCCTGAGCCAGGATCAAACTCTCTCATTAAAGTTTGTCCGACACAGATCTCACTCTGGTCTTCTTTTGATCGTCTCTCAACGATCCCCTTGTTTCCTCTTTCGAGGTCCGGTTGGGTTTCATCTTTCGATGTTTTTTCAGTACTTTCGTACTCGCTTGAAAATCTCTTTCGCTCCGCTTTATGCCGAGCTCTTTTAGAATTTTCAGGGATGGTTTATTATTTCATTATCAAGGTCCTCTGTCTTGCGACAACTTCTTCATGTTAGCATTTCGTGTTCTTTCTGTCAAGAAGTTTTTCGCTTGTTTTTTTGCTTTTTGCTCCGCTTTTTAGTTGTAGCGGAAACACAAAGCTCATCTATAATATCACCTGAATTTGTCCCTGTCAAGAAGCTTTGCGATGAAATCTACCATAAATTTTACCTAAATTTTATCAAAATGTATCATAAAAATCACCCTCTCCGTCAGGATGATTTTGACTGTTCTTTTCTTGCCGATTTGCCGTTTGTATACTTCTGTAGCTTTCCTTGCTTTCCGTTCTCGGCGAGCCGCAGCCCTTACAGTATTCCGCTGCTGCATGATTGTAGGCTGCGCAATAAGCACACATCCAATCCGGCTGCTCGCCGATATCTGTTTTCGCCGAATCCGCCTCCTTATATTGGCTCGGATCGGACGGCAGATAAAACCTGACATCTCTCCCCCTCGGCCGCCCGCAGCCGGGGCACTCACGCAGACTTCCGCCGATTCCCTCGGCAGAGCAATAGCTGCAGTTCCAAAGAGCTTCTATCTTCTTATGCTCCATTACTCCCACTCCCTCACGGCCTCATTGTAGTATTGCATCAATACCGGCTTCGTCAGTCGATTGACTTCCACATCATCGTTTTTTTCATCCTTCCCGAACATAAACAAGGCCTGCACATTTTCTTCGGATAAGTATCTGGTTTCCACTTTGAAATCAAAACCGGCAGGAGGTGTATGCTTGCAGGCCAGATTAAAGCCCCAATCTCCAAAAGCCGGCACTTCCAGATGATATGGTAAAACAGTAAAGCCCTCGCTTTGAATCGTTTTATTGATCGACCAGAATGCCTTCTTGGCATAATATGGGCTGGTTGACTGCACAACCATCAGGCCGTCTTCCGTCATACTATGCTTACACAATCTGTAAAACACATTGGAATATAGTTTGTTCAGCACCTCTGAATTCGGATCCGGTAGGTCAACAAGGATCAGGTCGTATTGTTTCTTGTTCGTTTCCAGATATTTATAGGCATCCTCATTGTACACGGTCAATCTGTCGCTCCGCAGACTATCCTGATTGATGGCACGAAGATGCGGATTCGTCTTTGAGATGTTCACGATCTCTTCATCCAGATCGACCAGATCCACGGCCTTTACGTCATATTTTAACACTTCCCTGAGCGCCAGGCCGTCTCCGCCTCCCAGGATCAGCACCCGCTCCGGGCTTTCCAGCTTACTCATCGGCACATGCACCAACGCCTCATGATAACGGTATTCATCCGCCGCTGAAAACTGACAATTCCCGTCTATATATAATCTGGTATCATCCTTATGCTTGGTGATGACGATCTTTTGATATTTTGTCTGTTTGGAATAAATTACCTGATCCCTGTAAAGCCCGCCTTCAATCACCCGGGAAAGGTTATTGGCAAACACGATGCCGAACAGCATCAGGACAGCAACCGCCACGGCAAGCCTCCGGTATATACCGGAGGCTTTGATCTTATGCTTATATTTGATCAAAATCAGCAGACCGCAGCCAACATTCAGAAAGCCGCACAGGAACGAGGCCCCGATATACCCCAGATAAGGCAGCAGCAGCAACGGAAAGACAATGGCTCCCACCAGTCCTCCGATATAGTCAAAGCTGAATAAAGCCGATAAGGTCAGCTTCAGATCTTGTTGTTCTTCTTCAATCAGTCTTGTCAGAATGGGAATCTCCGCTCCCGCAAAGCCTCCTATGATAAAGATCAGGATGAACATCACCACACCATAAGACTCAATATACAGATTGGCCAAAAACAGGATCAGGGAGCTTGTTCCTCCAATGATTCCGATACCCAGCTCTATTTTGATCAGGGTATTGTAAAGACTATGTTTAAAAAATCTGGAAAGATAGGACCCCAGTCCGAGGGCAAACATATATACGCCGATCGTCAGTGAATACTGCAGGGTACTGTTACCCAGCAGATAGGAGCTCACGGCACTGATAATCAATTCATAGGTCATGGAGCAACCCGAGATAATCAGAGTTGTCAGCATCAGCAACCTATATTTTTTTGTCATGGCTTTCCCCTTACTACTGGATCACTCCGCTCACAATCAATGCGATCCCAAGGAAAATTCCAAACACCATGATACCGGCCGCTTCATTTCCCCTGGCAATCTCTTCATTAAAATTAAACCTTCTGTTAACTAAATCAATCAGGAAATAACCGACCATAAAGAAAACCAGCCCCAAAGCCACATAAATCACGGTATCCTTCAGCCCCTCCAAAAAGCCGCGGTGTTCGTTTGCCGCCGACAAAGTAATGATCGCCCCCCTGATGATAAACCCAAGCCCGGTATAAATACCGGCTGACAGCCAGCCGACTGCCCGATTTCCTTCCTTAATTTCTTTCGGAAAATTAACCGGTATGATGAGATCGATGAGCGCATAGCCTATCATCATGGCAATGATACCGACTCCCACATAAACAACCACATCTAAAATCTGTTCCATGCCTACTCCTCCCTATTTCCCAAAGCTCAAGCCCCCACCGGAAGACTTTCTGGTATTGATATGCGTCTGTCTGATGCTGCTGGCATATGAATCAAAGTATCCGTTTCCCAGGTCATGCACGATCGGCCCATTATACATCTGATAGCTTGACGGTATATTTTTAAATCTTTGTGCATCGGCCTTATACGAAGAACTGTAATAATGACTTCTGTACCATGAGCCGGTCCGAACGCTCGCTCTGTACGGCGCCTGATTCGAACTGTAATTATACTTTCTGTCCGACACCTGAATATATACCTTGTCAGGAGCGTCCTCAGGTATATACACAAGAGCATATTCGTTTTTTGTTACGATGGAAATACTCTGATCCGCAGTATTCTCGCTGTTTTGTGATATATTCTCCGTTTCGCCATTGACGCCGTCAATGATATCGCGCGTTACTCCATCCGTTCCGGAAGCGCGCAGGGCTTCATATACCTGCGCTTTTTGCTTATGCTGACCGGTGATGGACGTCACATATTGATATTTGGAGGTTGATTCTTTCAGATACTCTTTTATGCCATCATTCTCTTCTCCGAAAAAATAAACCTTGCAGGCGACGATCAGCAGCACGCACAGTATCGGCAGGAGCCGTTTCATAAAATCGCTTTTTTGCGGCCGCTTCGATTTATGTGATATAGCATCGGCCCGTTTTGTTACTTGGACATCTTCTCGGTTCAGATAATAACCCTGAGATACTTCCGTGCCGTCCTCCCATATTTCCATGGACAGAGTCTTCTCTTCCGCTTCATCCTCATACTCGACAAATTCGGCCCTCTCTCCCGGATCGACATCGACATTTCCGGCGCATTCCGTCACGATCTGGGTTCCCTCATCGACCTTTTTCCACTCCGGACCGATATTCCCCCCGGTATTGGCCGGCCGCGAAAGAGAGTATTCATTATAAGCAACATCTACGCTTAACCAAAACTCCCGGCCGCCGCACTTCAGTCGATAGTCTATCCAGCTGCAGCCGTCGTCCGGATTTTTATAAACGATATAGCCGCAAACTGTATAAGTCTTATCCCGGATTTTTAATTCTGTTCCGACCCCGTACTTATTCAAACCGGCCCACCTGCCTTTCCATACTTCTGATTACAAGCTTTTTCGGCATAAAATGCTTCTTTATTTCTGCAACGATCTGATCCACCACCAAATCCGTGCACGAAAACACATCCAAAGCCAGATACCCATGCTCCGGCCAGGTATGAATCGAAAAATGAGAGGTACTGATGATCGCAAAATAGGTGATCCCGATGGGATCAAATTTCTTAATACATTCTTCAACCACCTCGGCTCCGATCTTCTCAATGACGCTCCCGGAAATATGACTGATCCGAACCTCATCATTCAACAATTCGGGATCACACCCATATAAATCCGCTATTACCTGTTGTGCCAATTACAACCCCCATCTAGGTTACAACCTGAATTATAATTTTATAATACACGAAAATCACCCTCGTCACCAGGGTGATTTTTATATCCTTTACAATAATAGCCGATGAATCTCGCTGTCCTTTATCTCTCGTTCCTCTGCCAGTTTTACGACGCTGTCGTACAAGGCGGCCGGTGAGCGCCAGGCCAGACCGCAGCCGGCTCTGATTTGTCCGGGAAGCGGAATCAGCCGACCGTTCAGGCCGGCCGCCGCAGCCAGCGCTTCAAACCGCATGGCTTCATGCGTGTTTTCAAAGGTCAGTAAGCAGATCTCCTGTTTTTGTCTGATCATAAGCTTACAGTTTCACAATGGTGTCGGCCGAAAGCTGACGTCTGACAATCTCGTACATATTAGTCACTTCACCGACAGCCAGCTGATCGGTCAGACCATAAAAATTCAGGCAGGTGCCGCAGGCCAGAATGGTCACACCATGGGCTGCCATGGTCTTCAGATCCTCGATCGACTCCGATCCCTGTACCACATTTTTGACGCCGCTGTTATAAAACAGGATGCAATCCGGCAGGCTGTCCTGCTCGGTCAGTGCATAGAGAAAGCCCTTTAGCAAGGTTTTACCCAGACGTTCGTCGCCGACACCCATCACATCCGATGATACGACCACGACTGTTGTTTTCTCATGCTCCTGCATCGGCCGGCAGGCCGCTGCCTCCCGCAGACTGATCAGCACCTCATAGCGTCCGGCCTCCTTCGACAGCAAGGACGAGTCATGTCCCAGCAGGGTCGCCATTTTCTGTATATTCTGCACTGCCACCTCATTATCAACAAGCACTAACACTTCATCTCCGACAGCTAAGTGTTCGATCACTTTTTTGGCCTCGATCACCGGGATCGGACACACCTTGCCTAATGCGTTTACTTCTTCTCTCATACCCTTCTCCTACCAAATCTGAATCTTCTGATGCGCAGCGGTAATGCGGCCGATTCCGGTCGCTGCGGTCACGCCGGCCTCATGCAAGGCCTGTAGCGCAGCTTCGGCCTCATCGGCCGGAACACTGACCAACAGCCCGCCTGATGTTTGCGGATCGAAAACCAGCTCTTCGACGGCAAACGGCACCCCGTGGAACTCAGCCAGCTCGCCGACGTGATTACGATTGCGCTGAGCCGCTGCCGTAATATAAAACTCCGCTGCATAACGCAGAGCCTCCGGCAGCTTCGGCAGCATCAGGCTGTCGATCTCGGCACCGAAACCGGTGGCAACCATTTCCTTTAAGTGACCAAGCAATCCGAAGCCGGTCACATCGGTCACTGCATGGACTGTAAAGTCCCGCAGCACCTCGGCTGCCGTTTTATTCAGCGTCGTCATCGAGCAGACGGCCGCTGCCACGGCCGACTCGGAAGCCGCCTTTGCCCGATCCGCCGTGCAGATCAGGCCGACCCCGAGGGCCTTGGTCAGGATCAATACGTCGCCGTTCTGCGGTGTATTATTTTGATAAATACGCTGTGGGTGAACGGTACCCATCACCGATAAACCATACTTAACGCTGTCATCCTGAATCGAATGACCGCCGACCAGGACGGCACCGGCCTCCAGCACCTTGTCATTGCCCCCCTGTAGGATGGCGCCCAGGATATTCAGATCCATCTTTTCCGGAAAGCAGACGATGTTCAGCGCCGTCTTCACCTCTCCGCCCATGGCATAGATATCCGACAACGCATTGGCCGCCGCAATCTGCCCGAAGGTATACGGATCCTCCACCATCGGCGGAAAGAAGTCCAGCGTCTGTACGATCGCCAGATCATCCGCCACCCGATAGACCGCCGCATCATCCGAGCTGTCAAAGCCGACCAGCAGTTGGGGCAGCTTCGGCCGCGGCAGCTTCTCGAGAACCGCCGACAACACTCCCGGTCCCAGCTTGGCCGTACAGCCGCCCCCCTTACAAAATACGATTTCTTCCATCTCAATCACCTTTTTTCTTACCAAGCCGATCAACCGCCGCGAAAATCAAACTGCCGCCTCCGGCACCGGCTCCACCAATACATCAATGGTGCCGCCGCAGACCATTCCCTCTTCCTCGGCTTGATCAGCCGTCATATCCACATGATAAATTTGCGGACCGCCGCCTCTGAGCAGCTGCTCTCTGGCCGCCCGGATCACCTCCGCTTCAGCGCAGCCGCCGCCGACAGTTCCCTTGATGCCGCCATCCGCAAAGACCACCATCTTGGTCCCGACGGCACGCGGTGCAGAGCCCTTCCGACCAATGATGGTGGCCAGCGCCTTCGCCCCCGGACAGGCCAGAGCCTCCAGTATTTCCGTTGTAAATCCTTCTGTTCTGAACAAACTGTTTTTGACCGAAATCACCTCCGCCATAATGGATACGGCGATCTCCTCCGGCGTTTCCGCTCCGATGCTCAGACCGATCGGGGCGCGCAGACTGTCAACCCGCTCAGCCGAAAAATCCGCCAGCAGCTCCTGCTTGACGATGGCCACCCGGCGGCGACTGCCCATCATGCCGACATATGCCTTCTCAAGCGGCAGGATCTTTCTCAGACAAACCTGATCATAGCGGTGTCCGCGGGTAATGATCACAAAATAACTGTCCGCATCTCCCGACACGGCGCTAAGGCTTTTTGCAAAATCATCGCAGACAACACGATCCGCTCCGGCCAGCCTGGCCTGATCCGCAAAAAACGGTCTGTCTTCAAATACCGTTACATAAAAGCCCAGCTTTCGCGCCAGACCGATAATCGGCAGCGACACATGACCGCCGCCGCAGATATAGAGCTTCGGCTGTCCGCTCAAATGCTCAAGAAACCACTCCTCCTGCTCAAAGGTCAGTCTGCCCGACGGCGCCTGATGCAAAATTCTCCAGCGCTCCTGCTGCCACTCTTCAGCATTCAGATACAGTTTTTCTCCCAGCACGGGCTCAGACAGGCCGGACAGCAGATGTGCTGTCCGATCTTCCTCGGTGTGTTTGATCCAATTCCACATTTATATTGCCTCACTTCGTTTTCTCGGTACAAACCGGCCGTCACCGCGTTCACCCAGAAACCGTCCGTCTTCCACGATCTTTTTACCGCGTGCAAACACTGCCTTGATACCGCCTTCTACCTGCCAGCCCTCATAAGGGGTATAGTCGCAGACCGAATGCAGAGTTTCCTGTGACAAAACGGTCTTCTTTTGCGGGTCAAAGATCACCAGATCGGCGTCACTGCCCGGAAGCAGGGTGCCTTTCTTCGGATACATACCGAAGATCTTGGCGGCATTGGTACTCATCAGTTCGACAAAACGGGTCAATGAAATCCGGCCGCCGGCCACACCCTCGCTGTATAACAGCAGACCGCGTTCCTCTACGCCCGGCGCTCCGCCCGGCGCCTTTGTAAAGTCCTCCGCCCCATCCAGCTTTTCAGCCAGCATAAACGGACAGTGATCGGTCGCCACCACCTGAATACTACCGTCAGCCAAACCTTGCCACAATGCCTCCTGATCTTCCTGACTGCGCAGCGGCGGAGCCATCAGATATTTCACTCCCTCGCAGGCGCCGCCTTGTTTATATTTCTCCTCTGTCAGGGTGAGATACTGGGTGCAGGTCTCGACATAAACATTTTGCTGTCCCTGCGCTCTGGCATCTTCCACTGCCCACAGGCTCTCCCTGGCCGAGGTATGAACGATATAAAGCGGAGCCTCGTCGGCCATCACCGCTAACTGCATCAGCCGTTTGGCAGCCTCTGTTTCCGTAGCGTTCGGCCGGCTCTTAGCATGGTAAATCGGCTCATGCTGTCCGTGCTCGATGCACTCTTGCCGCAGCCAGTTGGTGATGGCGTCATTTTCACAGTGCACGGTCAGCAGACCGTTTGTCTGCTTCATCACCTGCAAAACACGATACAGATCCCGATCCTCAAGCTTAAACCCGTAGGTGGTATAAGCCTTAAAGCTCGGAATACCCTCATTGGTCACGATATCGGCCAGCTCCTTTAAGATATCATCATCGACATGCTGCAGCACACCGTGGAAGCTGTAATCAATTACCGCTTTCTTGGCCAGCTCGTGATATTGATCAATGGAATGGTGCAGCCGGCAGCCGGCCGGCCCAAAGGCGATATGATCGACGATCATGGTCGTGCCGCCCATGGCTGCCGCCACGGTTCCGCTGTAAAAGTCATCGCAGGCCCGATACTTTGGAGACTGCTGCAGCTCCATATGAGTGTGAGGATCAATAAAGCCGGGGAATATATACATTCCACCGGCTTCCATGATTTCATCAAACTCACTTTCGGGAAACCTACCGATGGCCGCTATGGTCTCATCCTCGATCACAATATCCGCCTGATAAACGGCGCCTTCGGCTACGATGGTGCCGCCGCGAATCAGTTTCTTCATATTGCTTCCTCCCTATGTCGGCTGACCGATCAGTCAACCGTTGCCACTACCTCTACTTCGCAGAGTACATTCTTCGGCAATGTCTTCACAGCCACGCAGGATCTGGCCGGCTTGGATACGAAATATTTTGCGTATACTTCATTGAAGGCGGCAAAATCAGCCATATCAGCCAGGAAACAGGTGGTCTTCACAACATTGGCAAACGAGGTGCCGGCTGCTTCCAGAACGGCGGCCATATTTTGGCATACCTGCTCGGTCTGTTCAACGATAGCGCCCGCTACCACTTCTCCGGTTGCCGGATCAATGGGGATCTGACCGGATGTATACAGCATAGAGCCGGTCAAAACAGCCTGTGAGTACGGTCCGATCGCTGCCGGAGCCTTTTCTGTAAAGATAACTTTGTTCATATTTAATCCCTCCTTGTGATTCAAAACAGCAATGCCTGCTGTCTATTTTCTTCATTCAGAATACCATAGACCGGCAGGCATTGTCCAGTTGCGTTATATGAGAATCAGGTGAACGTCATGTCCTCCCTCATCTCTTGCAGACGGCAACTGCCGCTTACATCATATAGCGATACTCATGGTATACCGCCGCCATCATCTTTTCGATATCGGCCGGCAGACCGGTCTTGCCGTCCAGGCCGCTGACAACGATCTCGTCCTCGCCCAAACGTACCTTAAAGGTCAGTGTTTCTTCATCCAGTAATACGAAGCCCTCATTTTCGCTGTCGGCGAAATCCTTCTCATTGGCAAACAGGGTGAACTTATGCTTGTACGGTGCGCTGTCATACGGACAGAAGGTCATACAGTTACCGCACTCGTTACACATCTTATCCACATGGATGATCTGCGGCATAGCCTTGCTCGGTACATCGACCGAAATATTGGCGCGGTTCGGACAAACCTCTACGCAGTTCTCACAGACAGAAGCACAGGATACGCAGCGGTTGGTATCCGGTACGCCGGCCTTGGGCTCTACGATATTACCGGTCTTGACGTCGATCTCGGCCCGCTCTCTATGATCCTCCAGCTCCTTCGTCACCTTCTCTCCCAGAATGGCTTCGGCTGCCTTGATGGCATCACGGATAGCCTCTACGACAACAGCCGGTCCACAGGCGCCGTCACCGATGGCATAAACATCCGGCACATTGGTTGCCATAGTGTCTCTTTCCAGAACCGGACGCCCCTTCTTATCAACAGTGATACCGTTGGTACGATAGAATTCCGCATCCGTCTGTTCCCCGACTGCGGCAATGATGGTGTCGGCCGGAACCTGTACCAATTCATCGGTTTCTACCGGTGAACGTCTGCCGGTCGAATCTACCGGTCCGAGGATCATCTTACGGCAGGTCAGCACGCCGTCCTTCCAGTACTGCGGAGCCAGCAGCTCCTTAAAGTCGATGTCATCACCGAAGGCCAGCTGTAATTCTTCTTCATCGGCCGGCATATAACGTTTGGTTCTGCGATACAGGATTGAGGAGCTCTTTACGCCGCGGGTCTTCTTGGCCGCTCTGGCTGTGTCCATGGCAGTATTTCCGGCGCCGATGACAACCACATGCTCACCGATATCCATCTGACCGTTGGTCTTCTTAAACTCTTCCAGAAATTCGATGGCGTCCTCCACATGCGCATTTTCAATCTCCATGTCGCCGGCCTTCCATGCACCGATGGCCACGATCACCGAGTCAAAGCCTTCCGCCTTGACATCTACGATCGACTTTACCTCGGTATTCAGGCGAACCTCTACACCGAGAGCCTCCAGCAGGGCAACATCCTTCTTTAAATCCTCTGTCGGTATTCTAAATTCCGGAATAACATGCTTTACAATACCGCCGAGGGAATCCTTGCGCTCAAAGATCGTCACGGCTTTACCTGCTCTGGCCAGGAAATAGGCTGCTGCCATGCCGGCCGGACCACCGCCGATGATGGCTGTCTTTCCTTCACGGTTCTTGGCCACCTCCGCCTGCTTGGCTATGACGGCATCAAAACCGCCCTTGGCCGCGATCAGCTTTGAGCTTCTGATGCCTACCGGTTCCTCATAGAAGTTTCTGGTACAACGGCTCATACATCTGTGGTTACAGATGGTGCCGGTCATAAACGGCAGCGGGTTCTTATCAAGGATGGTCTGCAGAGCCTCCTCATAGCGTCCCTCGCCTTCCAGCTTCATATATAAGGTGATATCCTGATGGATCGGGCAGCCCTCCTCGCAGGGTGCAAAGAAACAGTCGGCCAGCGGCACATGCTTATCGGTCTTTCTGGTCAGCAGCGGCTTCACCGGCTTGGTATGATGCTTATCTGTCAGAGCATCGACACGCAGCTTCTCTACCGCCTCCGGAATAACGCGCTCAAACGGATGATAGTCTACGCCGTCAAAGATCTCTCCGATCTGCACCAGACGGGCATAACCGCCCGGCTTTAACATGGTCGTCGCCATGGTGATCGGCCAGATACCGGCTTCGTAGATCCTCTGAATATTGTGGTAGTCGGCGCCGCCGGAATAGGAGATACGCAGCTTGCCGTCAAAATCCTTGGCCAGTTTGGCAGCTACGGAGATGGACAGGGCATACAGAGAACGGCCGGACATGTACATCTCTTCACTCGGCAATTCACCGGCCTTTACATCTACCGGGAAGGTATTGGTGATCTTCACACCAAAGGCCAGTCCCTTGTCATCGGCTAATGCCTGCAATCTTTGCAGCATCGGCACAGCATCGCTGTACTGCAGGTCATCCTTGAAATGGAAATCACCGAAGGCCACATAGTCATAGCCCATGTCGTCCATGGTTTTTCTGGCATATTCATAGCCCAAAAGGGTCGGATTGCACTTGATAAAGGTATTGACCTTCTTCTCTGTGATCAGATAAGAAGCGATACGCTCGATCTCCTGCGGCGGGCAGCCGTGCAGGGTCGACAGGGTGGCCGAATTACAGATCTGCGGTCCGATGGCGTCGATATCCGACCGGGTCACCTTCTTAAATCTCGGCAGCAACTCAGCCGCAACCGCCTTACACTCTTTAAAAATATCTGTTTCGGAGGCATCCTTTAAGCCTTCGATAAAACGATCAATCTTCGGCAGCATAATGCCTTCCAGATCATAGCCGACACTCATGTTGAACACAAAGCCGTCAGCCGCACCCAAATCATATTCTTTGGACAACAGCTTTAAGGCAAACCATGCTTTAACATACTCGTCAAAGGCCTGCGGTACATATAACTCGGTTGACCATTCACAGTTATAACATTCGTCATCGGCCGTGATACACGGCTTGGCTACCGGCAGATCCTCGCCATCTAGCTTCTGTACCGTCTTTAATTCAAAGAAACGACTGCCGGCATAATAGGCCGCCACGATATTCTGCGCCAGCTGGGTATGCGGTCCGGCTGCCGGTCCAAACGGAGTTTCCATCTTTTCACCGAAGATCGATAAAAACTTTTCTCCTTTGGCATGATATGCCTTTCTGATACCGAAAACGGTCTGGTGCTTCTCCTTCTCATCCAGAATCCAGGTCATCAATTCCCGAAACGGAATCGGGGTCATTCTATCACTCATGTTTTCCTCCATTCATACATAAACATTTCTTTTTATTTTCAGAAACAATTCTCTTTCGCCAACGCTGCCGTCTTAGCGGCTGTTGATAGTGCTCCACAGCTTCTGTGCCTCGCTTCTGACCTTCGCCATGGCCGCTTCTTCATCGACATGCAACAGGATACGGTCCTTCATCAGCACCTTGCCGTTGGCAATGGTGGTGGAAACGCTGCGTCCCTGCATACCGAACAGGATATGTCCGTTGATATTCGATGCATCCAGCGGAGTTCTCGGCTTATAGTCCCAAACGATGACATCGGCGGCGGCCCCGGCCTTTAAGATACCCAGCGGTTTCTTAAAGTAACGGTTTGCGATGGCTCTATTGCCCTCGAACAGCATCTGCGGGATCTCTCCCCAGGCAACGGTCGGATCACACAGGTGATGCTTATGCAGCACATTGGCCACCTTGAAGGACTCTGTCATATCCTGGGTATAGCCATCTGTTCCCAGTCCGGTCAGAATGCCGTGATGAACGATATCAAGGGTCGGCGGGCAGCCGCAGGCATTCCCCATATTTGACTCCGGATTATGAGCCACCATGGTATCGGTTTCCTTCAGCACATCCATCTCATGCTTGTTCAAATAAATACAGTGAACAGCCAGCGTCTTATCGCCCAGAATCTGCTGATCCATCAGACGGTCTATGATGCGCTTATTGTATTTCTTTAAGGAATCATACAGATCTTCGATACCCTCTGCCACATGAATGTGATAACCGACGCCGTCCGGCTTATGCTCACGGCAGTAGGCCAGGGTTTGATCGGACAGGGTAAAGGATGCATGCAGACCGAACATACCGGCGATCATGTCACTGTCATCTTTTAAGGCATGGTTGATAAAGTTCTCGTTTTCGGCAACTGCTTCTTTCATCTTTGCTTCGCCGTCACGATCCGACACCTCATAGCACAGACAGCTACGGATACCCAGCTGCTTAGCGGCATCTTCGATGGCAAACAAACTATCCTTAATATAACCGAAGCTGGCATGATGATCGAAAATGGTGGTGACACCGTTCTTAATACAGTCGATATAGGTCGCCATGGCACTCTCATGCGTCTGCTCCAGGGTCAGGTGACGGTCGATCGTCCACCACAGTCCGTCCAAAATATCCAGAAAGCCATTCGGGTTATAACCATTAATCGAGAAGCCTCTGGCCAGCGCACTGTAGATGTGCTCATGCACATTGATAAAGCCCGGCATGATGATTCCGCCTTTGGCATCCACCCATTCGGCGTCCGGATACGCAGCCCTTAGCTCGCTTGCGGTACCTACCTTGACAATGGTATCTCCTTCCATTGCCACGCAGCCGTCTTCGATCATCGGGTTGGCTGCATCTCTTGTAAAGACTGTTCCGTTTCCTAATAATAGCATACTCATTACTCCCCTTTCTGATTGGCGGGCATTCTGCCCATTTATAGGTTTCAGGTTGCCCAGGTCCGCCCCTTTGTCTGTATGAAATGCACAAAGCATAGCGGATAACTTATGTTTTTTGCGTAGTATTGTCATAAGTGTTTGCTTGTATTCTAGCATTTCGCTCGTCAATATGCAAGCATTTCAAAATAAAATTTTGATTGTCAAAAAAATATTTTTATTTTTCTTGATTTTTGTCCGAATTGTGCTATGATGGATTCATAAGTAGGCTGTTGTTCTGAAAGGAGGCGCATATGGTAGATTTGCAAATTCTGAAACAGCTGGCTCATGGTATGGCAATGCAGTTTGGTTCCGATTGTGAGATCGTTATTCACGATCTGCACTCACCGAACCCGGAAGCAACCGTCGTCTACATCGAAAACGGACATGTATCACACCGCTCGGTCGGCGCCGGCTTCTCTCACGTTGTATTGGAAGCCAAGAAAGCCAAGCCGAATTCTCTGAAAGATCGACATGGTTATCTGACCCGCACCGGTGATGCCAGGGTTCTGAAATCAAGCACCCTATATATTAGGGATGAAACCGGTGATGTTCGCTACATTTTCAGTATCAATTATGATATCACCAGCATGATGGTGGCTGAAAATGTGCTCCGTTCCTTTACCGGAATCACGGAGAACGGCAACGGCTCCGAAAAGAAGCCGGATCGCATCACCCAAAATGTCAATGACCTGCTGGATGACCTGATTGAAGAATCCGTCAGTCTGATCGGCAAACCGGTTGCCATGATGTCAAAGGAAGATAAGGCCCTGGCCGTTCGCTTCCTCAATGACTCCGGTGCCTTTTTGATCACCAAGTCCGGCGATAAGATCTGTGACTACTTCGGAATATCCAAATACATGCTCTACACCTATCTGGATGCCATGAAGCAGGACGAGGCAAACTAAACAGTCAGCACTATGAACCATGAAACGAAACAAGTACATATATTAAGGAGGGTAAACCAATGAAACCAATTCTATGGGCAGTCAATCAGATGCCGAAGACCGAAGATAAAAATCTGCCGGTTATGGGTCTGACCGAGATCGCCAAAGCCAGAACATTCCATCAGAGCTTCCCGCAGTACACCACCACTCCGCTGGTTAAGCTGGACGTGATGGCCGACTATCTGGGGGTGAGCGAGGTATACATCAAGGATGAGTCCTATCGCTTCGGATTAAATGCCTTCAAGGTGCTCGGCGGTTCCTTCGCCATGGCAAAATACATCGCCGGTCAGATCGGCAAAGATGTTTCCGAATTGCCGTATAACGTACTGACCTCCGATGAACTGCGCAAGGAGTTCGGACAGGCAACCTTCTTTACCGCTACCGACGGAAATCACGGACGCGGTGTGGCCTGGGCTGCCAATAAGCTCGGTCAGAAGGCCGTTGTTTATATGCCGAAGGGTTCTACCCAGTATCGTCTGGAAGCCATCCGTCGCGAAAATGCAACCGCCACCATCGAAGAATTCAACTATGACGACTGCGTACGTTTAGCCGCTGCCGAAGCCGAGAAGGTACCGAACGGTATCGTGGTACAGGATACCGCCTGGGATGGCTATGAAGAAATCCCGGCTTGGATTATGCAGGGCTACGGAACCATGGCTCTGGAAGCTTCCGAACAGCTGACCGAGTATGGCTGTGAGCGTCCGACCCACGTATTTGTACAGGCCGGTGTCGGCTCTCTGGCCGGTGCCGTAACCGGATACTTCGCAAACCGTTATCCGAACAACCCGCCGAAGATCGTGGTTGTCGAAGCCGATACCGCTGCCTGCCTGTATAAGGGCGCACTGGCCGGTGACGGTGAACAGAGAATCGTGGACGGCGATATGCCGACCATCATGGCCGGTCTGGCCTGCGGTGAGCCGAATACCATCTCCTGGGATATCTTAAAGAACCATGTCGATGTTTTCGTATCCGCTCCGGACTGGGTAGCTGCCAAGGGTATGCGCATGAGTGCTGCTCCATTCAAGGGTGATACACCGGTTGTTTCCGGTGAATCCGGCGCTGTTCCGTTCGGTCTGCTGGCCTGCCTGATGACCATGCCGGAATATGCCGAGCTGAAGAACATCCTCGGTCTGGACAAGAACTCCAAGGTTTTGTGCTTCTCCACCGAAGGCGATACCGATCCGGATCGCTACAAAGAAATCGTTTGGGGCGGCAGAGCTTATCTGGAAGACGAATACACCATCTAACACAAACAAAGTTGCTTTGTTTAAAATAAGGAGGAAAAAACAATGGATTTAACAAAGGTAAAAGAGCTGGCACAGGGTTATGAAAAAGACATGACCAAATTCTTGCGCGAGATCGTACAGTATCCGGGCGAGAGCTGCGGCGAAGAAATGCATGTACGTCGTATCGAGCAGGAAATGAAGGCTGTCGGCTTCGACAAGGTTGAGGTTGACCCGATGGGTAACGTACTGGGTTACATGGGAACCGGCAAAAAGCTGATTGCCTTTGACGCTCACATCGACACCGTCGGTATCGGTAACAAAGATAACTGGAAATTTGATCCGTACGAAGGCTTTGAGTCGGACACCGAAATCGGCGGACGCGGTGTTTCCGATCAGTTGGGCGGTATCGTATCGGCTGTATACGGCGCTAAGATCATGAAGGATATGGGTCTGTTAAATGACAAGTACACCGTATTGGTAGTCGGTACCGTTCAGGAAGAAGACTGTGACGGCCTGTGCTGGGAATACATCATCAAAGAACGTGGCGTCAGACCGGAATTCGTTGTTTCGACCGAGCCGACCGACGGCGGTATCTATCGCGGACAGCGCGGACGTATGGAAATCCGTGTTGATGTTAAGGGTGTTTCCTGCCATGGTTCCGCTCCGGAGCGTGGTGACAATGCGATCTACAAGATGGCCGACATCCTGCAGGATATCCGTTCCTTAAATGAAAATGATGCCGAAGCAGCGACCGAAATCAAGGGTCTGGTAAAGATGCTCAGCCCGGAATTCAACGAGCAGTACAAAGAGGCTCAGTTCCTGGGCCGCGGTACCGTAACCACCTCCGAAATCTTCTACACCTCTCCGAGCCGTTGCGCCGTAGCCGACTCCTGCTCCATCTCTCTGGACCGCAGAATGACCGCCGGCGAGACCTGGCAGAGCTGTATCAAGGAGATCGAGGACCTGCCGAACGTTAAGAAGTACGGTGCCAAAGTTAGCATGTATCAGTATGCCAGAGAGTCCTGGAAGGGCCTGACCTACCCGATCGAGTGCTACTTCCCGACTTGGGTGATTCCGCAGGATCATGCTGTGACCAAGGCTTTGGAGAAATCCTACAAGAGCCTGTACGGCGAAGAAAGAATCGGTGCTGAGGTGACTCTGGAAATGAGAAAGGCTCGCCCGCTGACCGATAAGTGGACCTTCTCTACCAACGGTGTATCCATCATGGGACGTAACGGTATTCCGTGTATCGGTTTCGGACCGGGCGCAGAAGCTCAGGCTCATGCTCCGAACGAAATCACCTGGAAGCAGGATTTGGTAACCTGTGCTGCCGTTTACGCTGTACTGCCGACCAACTATTGTGAATAAGTAAGTCTTACACTTACCTTTCAGCCGGTGTCCGTTTGGCCGCACCGGTTCGTGACTCGGGAACTTTCGGTTTCCGGCTCATGATAAACCTCAATTAAATCACATTTAAAAAGGAGATTTTACCGATGAAAACATTACAGGATTATATCGACAAGCTCAATGCGTTGAACTTCAAAGAGATGTACAACAACGACTTCTTCCTGACATGGGAGAAGACCACCGATGAGTTAGAGGCTGTTTGGACCGTAGCCGATGCTCTGCGTTTCATGAGAGAAAACAACATTTCCACCAAAGTATTCGAGAGTGGTCTGGGTATCTCTTTATTCCGTGACAACTCCACCCGTACCCGTTTCTCCTTCGCTTCCGCTTGTAACCTGTTAGGTCTGGAAGTTCAGGATCTGGATGAAGGCAAGTCTCAGGTAGCTCATGGCGAGACCGTTCGCGAGACCGCTAACATGGTATCCTTTATGGCTGATGTCATCGGTATCCGCGATGATATGTACATCGGCAAGGGAAATACCTACATGCATGAGTTCATGGACGCTGTTGCAGAAGGTAACAGAGACGGTATCTTAGAGCAGAGACCGACCCTAGTGAACCTGCAGTGTGATATTGACCACCCGACCCAGGCTATGGCTGACGCCTTACACATCATCCATGAGTTCGGCGGAATCGAAAACCTGAAGGGCAAGAAGGTAGCCATGAGCTGGGCTTACTCTCCGTCCTACGGAAAGCCGCTGTCCGTACCGCAGGGTATCATCGGTCTGTTAACCCGTCTGGGAATGGACGTGGTACTGGCTCATCCGGAAGGCTATGAAGTAATGCCGGAAGTTGAAGAAGTAGCTAAGAAGAATGCTGCCGCCTCCGGCGGATCCTTCACCAAGACCAATGATATGAAGGAAGCTTTCAAGGATGCCGATATCGTATATCCGAAGAGCTGGGCTCCGTTTGCCGCTATGGAGAAACGTACCAACCTGTACGGCGAAGGCGACGATGCCGGTATCAAGGCTCTGGAGAAAGAATTACTGGCTCAGAATGCCTCCCATAAGGATTGGGCTTGCACCGAAGAAATGATGAAGCTGACCAAGGATGGTAAGGCTTTATACCTGCACTGCTTACCGGCCGACATCACAGATGTAAGCTGTAAGGAAGGTGAAGTAGACGCTTCCGTATTCGATCGTTATCGTGTTCCGCTTTACAAAGAAGCAAGCTTCAAGCCGTATGTAATCGCTGCTATGATCATGCTGAGCAAGTTTGAGAACCCGGCCGAGCTGTTAAAGAAACTGGAAGAAAAGGGAACCCCGAGAATCTTCGAATAAGCAATGACATATCATAAGGCTTCTGCCTTATGCACTGCACCGAAAGCCATCCTGCGTGATGGCTTTTGGTATCCTACCAAACACTCAAAGGAGCAAAATAATGGATAAGAAAAAACGCATTGTCATCGCCCTGGGCGGAAATGCTCTGGGCAATACCCTGCCGGAGCAGATGGCAGCAGTAAAGATTACCTCCCGCGCCATCGTCGACCTGATCGAAGAAGGTTGCGAGGTGGTGGTATCCCACGGTAACGGCCCACAGGTCGGCATGATCAATAATGCCATGGCCGCCCTGACCCGCGAAAACCCGAAACAGCCGAACACGCCACTCTCCGTTTGCGTGGCCATGAGCCAGGCATACATCGGTTACGATTTACAGAACGCCCTCAGAGAAGAGCTGTTAAACCGCGGCATCACAAATATTCCGGTCGCCACCATGATCACACAGGTGCGTGTGGATGAAAATGATCCGGCCTTCCTGAACCCGTCCAAACCGATCGGTCACTTTATGACCGAAGAAGAAGCCAAATTGGCCGAAGAAAAATACGGCTATGTCACCAAGGAAGATGCCGGCCGCGGCTATCGCCGTGTGGTAGCCTCTCCGAAGCCGGCCGAGATCGTAGAAATTCCGGCCATCCGTTCACTGGTTGAGGACGGGCAGCTGGTTGTTGCCGGCGGCGGTGGCGGTATTCCGGTTATGAAGAACGGAAATCACCTGTCCGGTGCTTCGGCCGTAATCGACAAAGATTTCGCCAGCAGCCTGATGGCTCAGAATCTGGATGCAGACTTCCTGATCATCCTGACCGCTGTCGAGAAGGTAGCCATCAACTACGGCAAAGAAAACGAAAAATGGTTGGATGAGCTGAGCGTAGCCGAAGCCGAACGTTATATCGAGGAAGGTCATTTCGCACCGGGCTCGATGCTGCCAAAGGTGCAGGCGGCTGTGGAATTTGCCAAGTCCGCACCGGGACGTACCGCTTTAATCACCCTGCTGGAGAAGGCCAAGGATGGTATCCTCGGCTTAACCGGAACCAGAATTCATCAGTAGTTCGTGTAACTCCTTTCTATAAGCAAGCAAAAAACCGGATTCCGAAAGGATCCGGTTTTTTGCGTATCAAACAGAACAATTATTGGCTTTTCCTTGCTTCGCCCCAGACCTTTTGTTATACTGTAGCTGTATGCTTTATTTCATACAAAACAACAACGAAAGGATACACTCATGCATTTCCCAAATAAAATGTTTCGTCGTTTGGCCATCGGTTGCCTGGCGACTATTTATATGATCGGCAACGGCCTGTCTGTTACCACAGCCAGAGCCGAAGAAACGCCGACCGCCCAAAAGTCTGCCTTGCAGATTGCGATCGATGCCGGTAATACCGACCTGACTGAAAAATACGCTCCCAAAGCCGCCATCGTCGTCGATGCCACCAGCGGTCGCATCCTCTTTTCCGAGAATGCCGATGTCCCGCGGGTACCGGCCAGCCTGACCAAGCTGATGACCCTATATCTGGCCTATGAGGCCATGAAGGAAGGCAAGTTTGACGAAAATACCAAGGTCAAGGCCAATGATAAATACCTCGATATTTCCGGGCGCTTCAGTCTGTCAAACCATAAGATTACGCCCGGCCAAGAATTTACCGTTAAGGAGCTGATCGATGCCCTGATCGTTCCATCCTCGGCCGCCGCCGCCTTTATGTTGGCGGATCTGGTGATGCCGGATGACACAGAGGGCTTTATCCAAAAAATGAATGATACGGCTGCCAAGTTACAGATGACAGGCACCCACTACGAGAATCCAATCGGTTCACCGAATCTTGATTTGTCGCCCTATCTGTCCGACAAGCATGACCCACATGCCGATAATCAGATTACGGCCAAGGATTATGCCATCCTGGTATCACATTTTATCAAAGAGCACCCGCAAGTACTGAACCATACTACCAGCAGTAAGATTACCATGTCGGCCGGAACGCCGCAGGAAGCGACTTATGACGGTCATAACTACTCTCTGCCCGGCCAGGAACTCTACCGAGAAGGTATCGATGGTTTTAAGACCGGTTCCAGTCCGGCGGCCGGTTACAACGTGGTCGCCTCTGCCAAACGCGGAGATACCCGATTGGTCGCAGTCGTTCTCGGCGTCAGTGCTTGGGTGGATGACAAGGCCGAGTACAATCGTGCCCGGATCGTCAATGCTTTACTGGAAGACTGCTTTGCCAAATACGAATATCGCACCGTGCTGAAGGCCGGTGAACAAACCGTCGGGGGCGAGGCCGTCAGCCTGGCCAATGATTTCATGGCCACCGTACCGAAAGGACAGGCTCCCGAACTGATCAAACAAAAGGATCACGTCATGCTTGGCACTGCCGGCGAATATTTACCGGGTTACAGTGCGCCGGGAGCAGCCTATCGCTTGGCTTCTGCAATCAAGTCCGAAAATGCTCAAACCGCTGCCAAGTCTACGACCACAAAACCGGGGGCGGCCGCCCTCTTCCTACGGGTGGTTAAGTTTATCTTAAAGTTTGCCTTGGCCATCATCTTGTTATTCTCACTCTTTGTAGTGATCATGTTGCTTCGGAAGCAGATCGTGCTGCGCAGGCGCCGGAAATGCCGGGAAGCCATGCGAGCCGCCAGACGACGAAAAGCACAACAACAACGTCGTCGCCATGATTCATAAATACTGTCAGCCTCAAAAAAACGCTCAGGCCACGAAATTGGTCTGAGCGTTTTTTATGAGGTTGTCAGTAGGTCAACGATAACGCGGTGTTAATACAGTCGAAACTCAAACTCTTCATTGGCCAGACGGAATTTACTACCGTGCTCCAAGGCCACCTCTACATTGCTAACAAGCTCTTGGTTGTTAACAAATGTATGGTTAGTGGAATTTGTATCAACAATACTATACTGCTGTCCGCGTGTAATAATATTGGCATGGCTACGACTTACCGCCGCATTGTCCCCAATAAAATAATCTACATAACTTCTCTCTTTCCCGATTCTAAAGACCGGTTTACTTAACATGATTTTTTCATTGGTCTTGTAACGTATCAAATGCGGTGTTACAGCTGCTGCTCTGTTGTCTCCCCCTAAAAGCGTTGTTTCAGCAAAGCCTCCGGCACCACCCAAAATGGTTGTCTCACCAAAGCCCTGGTCTGAGTGATCAGCAAAATTTCCAGGCTGGGGGATCGGTGCCTGCGCAGCCATCGGCGAAGCTGCTGGCTGTGCCGGAGCCGGTGTAGCCGGCTGAGCTAGCGTAGGCGTCAGTATCGACATGGCCGGCCGTGTCGGTACCAGCGGTGGTTGTGTTGGTTTGGCCGACTGCGCCGGTACCAGCGGCGGCTGTGCTGATACGGCTGACTGCGCCGGCATGGACGGCATATTTGGCATGGCAAACTGAGGCTGCTGCTCTGCCTTCCCTTTTTTCTTCTTCGGCGCCTTTGTCGCTTTCTTCTGTTCCTTCTGCGCCTTGTAAAGAGCCGCATTTTCTTTATTGTAATGACACATCAACTTAAACCAGGTAATTTGCTTTTCCGGCTTTGCGGCCTGCTCCGAAGGCATAGACGCATTTTGCTGAGGTAATGTCTGTGCCGGAGCAGCCGGTGTTGGCGCCGGAGCAGGAGCATGCGGTGTTGCGGCATTTGCAGCAGCCGGTTGATACAGCTCCCTGCCTTGATTTGGCATGGCCGGTTTTATGGCAGCCGCACTTCCGGTTGCTGTTTGAGCAGTGGCTGCTGTAGCCGACCGGGTAGTCGACTCCTGACTTTCTCTTTGTAATTCATGAACCAAGGTTCGAATGGCTTCCGGTGTTACGATCGCCGAGCGATTCAAAAAATTAACCATCTTAGCCACATACACACAATTTTCCGATTGATCATACTGCGTATTAAAGATCAGGTTTTTCAAAAAATCCCCTAATGATACAGTATTCTTCTGCTCCATAATCGGCAAACATATCAGCTGCGTTTGATAAGACGAAACATCAATATACATATAATTCGCATCCAGCAAAATATATTGTATATCCAGCATATAGTCCTCGATCGCCGCCAAAGCATCGGCAATACCGCTCAGCAAGCCAACCATCTGCTTTTTATTGGCCGCTCCGCCCTCCAGAAACTGAGCCACAGAAACCTTGGACGAAATCTGAAACTTCAAAAGGCACTGTTCATCCAGCTGATTATATATCATGGGTGCCAAGCCCGGAATATCATTATTGACAAGCATTCCCATGCTCATCGTATCCATTTTATCATTTGGTGTAATGGTATACACCAAATAACTATTTGCTCCCTGATTCTCAAATGTAAATGTTGGCACTACGACCCCTCCCTATTATCTATTCAACCTATACAGTTTTAAAAGTTGCCAAATATCTCCTTCTTTAATAAAACAACTCCCCTTCGCATTAAAATCTTTAGCATCGGAAAATTTTGGTTCAATCACGATATTCTCATCCTTATCCACAAAACCCCATTTGCCCTTTTGTTTGACAGCCGCCAAACCATTGCTAAATGCTCTGGCATCCTCATATGTCTTATCCGAAATTGCTTTTCCGTCTTTATCAATGAAAAACCATTTACAGCTCTTGCTGATGCCAATATCTGTCTCGGCGACCACTAGGTAGTGCATATCTTCTTCTCCATTCATCTGTCAAATTGAATATCCATTCATTCATCCATTTTGCCAATCAAGCATCTCTTTCATTGAAAGCACATTTATTATACCGCATGACGAGTGACACGCCGGTAATAAAATCGATGCCGGTCTATTTTTTTTCTGAAATGCTTTCCAAGCTCTGAAACAGTACAGCGCCGATGATAAACAGAATAATCGTAGCCGAAATTCCATAGTTGGCTTTACCGGTCCACAGCGAAATTCCACCAAACAGGGCCGGCCAAATCAGGATGGCCAATTTTCTACAACTGTGATAAACACCGAAAAACCGGCTAGCCTGATACCGGGGTGCCAAGCCTGCAAAATAGGAACGACTCAATGCTTGAATACCGCCTTGGGCGGTGCCGCCAAGCACGGCCAAGGCAACAAACAGAGCTCGCATGGTCTCTAAGTTCTGATACTGATATTGGTGCCAAACCGGTGCCCCATCCAGTTCCATCGGTGTGAATAACTTTTCTACGCCCATAAAGAAGGCCACCACGCAGATGATGCAACAGGTTATGATACCGATGACTATCGTCTTCTTCGTACCGATTTTTTTAGCCAGCCAACCATAGAACAACGTAGACGGAACGGCTACAAATTGCGTCAGCAGTAAAATCAACACCAGTGTCGTCGTTTCAAGATGGAGCGCTTTCCCATAAGCAATCATCATAATGATAATGGTATCCAGTCCACCGATATAAAAGAAATAAGCCAACAAAAACAGGAGCAGGGGTTTGTTATTCTTAATCTCCTTTACGGTCTCCCAGAGACTGCCCAAGCCCCCCCGACTGTCGCGCTCCTTTGATTCAAAATCGCAACCTTGATGCACATTCTTTAAGAGCGGCAAGCTAAAAACCAACCACCAGACCGCGATTATGATCATGGTATATGCCGAATGTCCCCAGTCATAAATGATCCAACTTTTTTCTTGTTTCGTTAATCTTTTCACCATGACATCCCCTAGTCATTTCTACCTGTTTACGGCACCAGGTTCAGCAATTCCTGAATCTTCTGCTGTCCTTCCGCCACACTGCCCTGATCCAGTACCATCATATACAGGCTGTAGCCCGGCATAGCCGCAGAAGGTAAACCGCTTTGGCCATAGCCCGTCAAGGCATTGGTCTCGGTTGTCCAACCGCCGCCGGAAGACATCTGAACATTGACCAAACTAACGATCTTATCCGTCGGCATATCGGTCTCCATAGAATCCGAAAGAGAATTCAGGATGCCGGTATAGTTGAACAGGATCTCCGGCGAGCTCGCCTTCTTAATGATACCCTGGATCACACGCATCTGATTCTTTCCCCTGTCTCCGTCGCCGCTCGGCAGGTTGTATCTCTCACGGGAGAAGCCTAGGGCTTCCTCACCGCTTAAGGTAATGCTGCCGGCCGGAAAATGAAAGCGGCCGTCATAGGTCGTAAAGGCCTGTGGGTTTTCCACTGTCACGCCGCCCAGCACATCCACCATACGGATCAGAGAACTGAAATTGATCCTGGCATAATAGTCGATCTGTGTACCCAGCAGCTGCTCCAGCGTGTGCTTGGATGCCTGCACGCCGTAGATGCCGGCATGGGTCAGCTTATCCATCTGATTGCCGCCGCCGTCCGCAATGGGAACATAAGAGTCACGCGGCACTGTCGTCAGCAGGATCTTCTTGGCCGTCGGATTAACCGTCATAACGATGTTCACATCCGAACGTGATACAGTTCCGATCGGACCGTAGGTATCAATTCCGCTGATATACACATTAAAGCTTTCCTTATTTAAGCGTTCTTCGGTAATGGCGCGGGCTTCCGGTATCTCTACCGTCACCTGATCCTCCAGCAATATCCGCAGCTGCGCTGTCGTTTCCGGCTTTTCCGCCTCAATCAGATGATAGTAGGCCTCGCTGAGGACAGCCGCATCCGCCTTTGCATCTGCCACCTGCTGCACGCCATCGGCATAGGACGGTGTGTTTTCCGGTGTCAGAACAACGTTTTTCTTTTCTTTTATTTGCCCCAGGAAGGCTTCCAGGTTATCCTGATCGGCCAGCATCGGGGCCACCGTCCGTTTTCCCGCCAGCTCGTCGATCACCTGCAGAGGACTGTCCTGCTTCACTACGATCAGCATCTTGGTGATCTGTTTTCTGGTATTGGCGCCCAAACGGTTCAGGGTCGAAAAGCCTTTATATAAGTACCAGGAGCCGGCTCCCATGGTAATGATCAGGATCACGCTGAGTACCAGCTGCGTAATCCGCAGACCCATGCGTTTCACACCGCCCAGATGGATCAGCAGCACGAACAGCTGAATAATGGCCAGCGCTCCGAGCGCCATCATTCGTTTATCGGCCGGCAGGATTTTATATCGCACGATATAATAACCGATCACCAGCGTCAGCAGCACACTGATCAGCTGTAAAATGGTACCAACAGCAAATAATATTTTCTTTTTCTTTAATTTTGCACTTTGGTTGCGCAGCTCCTTTTTTGAGATGCGACGACCTGTTTCTCTTTCTGCCATATAAACTTTCCTTTCTCACTCATTCATGCCGGACACCCGATGCCTTCAGGCAGGCAGTCATGACAATAATATAATATTATAGCATATTTTTCTTTTCGGTTCTCCCCAAAAATGTCACAAAAAACCTGTGAAAAACAGGGCATTTCCCTTTCGTCTTCCACAGGTTTTTCAAGTATTTCCGTCTGCCGAAAAGCAGATAACCCTTACAACAGTCCACCGATTGACATGAACAACGGTGCAAAAACCAATGCCACGATGGTCATCAGTTTAATCAAAATATTGATCGCCGGACCGGAAGTATCCTTAAACGGATCGCCGACCGTGTCTCCGACCACAGTGGCACGGTGCGTCTCACTTCCCTTGCCACCGTGATGTCCCTCTTCAATATATTTCTTGGCATTATCCCAGGCACCGCCGGCATTTGACATAAAGATGGCCATCAGCACACCGGTAATCAGCGCACCTGCTAACAAACCGCCCAAGGCCTCAACACCGAGGACGATGCCGATGACAATCGGAGCCAGCACTGCCATCACACCCGGCAGCAACATCTCGTGCAGGGCGGCGGTGGTCGAGATCGATACACAGGTCGTGTAATCTGGTTTTTCGGTACCGGCCATGATGCCCGGCTTTTCTTTAAACTGTCGTCTGACCTCTTCAATCATCTTGTAAGCCGCCTTCGATACCGAGTCCATGGTCATGGCCGAGAACAGGAAGGTCAGCATGCCACCGATCATGGCCCCGATCATCACACGATAATCCATCAGGTTGATGGTCTCTACACCGGTCGCACCGGCATAGGAAACAAATAAGGCGAGCGAGGTCAGGGCAGCCGAACCGATGGCAAAGCCCTTGCCCATGGCGGCCGTGGTATTTCCGACCGCATCCAGCTTATCGGTAATCTGACGAACCTCCTGATTCAGACCTGACATCTCGGCGATACCGCCGGCATTATCGGCGATCGGGCCGTAGGCATCTACCGCCACCGTGATACCGGTGGTTGACAGCATACCGACTGCCGCCAGAGCGATGCCATACAGGCCGAAGGCCCTGTAGGAGGCAAAGATACCGGTACAGATCAGCAAAATCGGAATAGCCGTCGAACGCATGCCGACGCCGATACCGCTGATGATGGTAGTGGCCGCGCCGGTTTCCGACTGAACGCCGATCTTATGCACCGGCTTAAAAGCCGATGATGTATAATATTCAGTTACATTACCGATGATCACACCGACTGCCAGACCGGCCAGCACCGCCAGACCGGCTCTCACATCCGCAAACAGCTGCCAGCTGAGGGCCAAAGAAGCGCCCAGCACGATGACGGCCGCCGCATAGCTTCCTCTGGACAGGGCCTTCTGCGGATCCGTATGATCATTGCCCCGCACAAAGAAGGAGCCCAGGATCGAAGCCAGCAGACCGATACCGGCTACCAGCAGCGGATACAGCACTCCGGCTGCGCCGGCCGCCAGGGCTCCCAGCGTCAGAGCCGATACCAATGAGCCGACATAGGATTCAAACAGGTCGGCGCCCATTCCTGCCACATCACCGACATTATCTCCGACGTTATCGGCAATAACGGCCGGATTTCGCGGATCATCCTCCGGAATACCGGCTTCCACCTTGCCGACCAGGTCGGCGCCGACATCTGCCGCCTTGGTATAAATACCGCCGCCCACTCTGGCAAACAGCGCGATCGACGAAGCGCCAAAGCTAAAGCCGGATAAAATCGAAATATCCCTGGTCAGCAAATAGGCTGTGCTGATACCGAGAACACCGAGACCGGCCACACACATACCCATGACAGCACCGCCGGAAAAGGCGGTCTGCAGAGCCTTATTCATGCCACCGGTACGGGCCGCATTGGCCGTCCGCACATTTGCCTTGGTGGCCACCGCCATGCCGGCGTACCCGGCCGCTGTCGAGAAGACTGCGCCGACCACAAAGCACAGGGCGGTCAGCCAGTTTTTTGTCCCAAGTCCGATCAATAAAAATAGGGCTACGGTAAAGAAGATCAAAATACGATATTCCGCCTTCAAAAATGCCTTTGCCCCTTCCTCGATCGCTCCCGCGATTTCCCGCATACGCTCTGTGCCGGCCTCCTGCCTGATCACCCGCAAGGCCAGATATCCTGCGAATGCCAGTGCCAGCACCGCACAGGCCGGTACCACATACAACATCCATTCTCTCATATTTGTTTCCCCCTCGTTGGAATTTTAAGAGCAAAAAACCCAAGGTTCCCCTTGAGTTTCATCCGACATATTTTACTGATCCACTACGGTTATAGCCTCTGAAATATGCAATATGATGAATTGCCCTTGGCTTTATATCATCATCTTACATTATGCTGTCAAAAAAATCAACTGAAATCAAAAAATTTTTTTGATAAAATAGCAGCCCCGATGGCGCCGGCATATCGGGCCAGCTCATGCGTGTAGATCTGCTTTTTCAGCTTTTGCCCGAGAGACTCCAGTATATAGCCGCAGCCGCATAAGCCTCCGGTCAGGTAAACTGTTTCGGCCGTCAAATTACGACACTGGGCAGCCACTTTTTCGGTGATTGATTCAATGATGCCGTAGGCAATGTTTTCCTTTGACTGACCGCCGCCGACCAGACTGATCACCTCCGATTCGGCAAAAACGGTACACATGGAGCTGATTTTTACCCCACTGCCATTTCTGGCCAACTCACTGAGCGAATACGGGCTCTCCCCCATGGCTGCGGCCATCACCTCCAAGAAGCGGCCGGTACCGGCCGAGCACTTGTCATTCATCACAAAGTCCTTGACACGGCCGCCTTCCATGACGATGATCTTGGTGTCCTGGCCACCGATATCAATGACGACTGTATCGCCGGTTCCGAAAAGCTGCTCCGCCCCCTTGGCGTGACAGGTAATCTCGGTCATGGCCTTATGCGCTCCATCCACCGCCGCCCGGCCGTAACCAGTAGACACGATGGCCGCCTCGTCCCTGTGAAACCCCCGTTTCTCCAGATCCTCCAAGATCCGACCGGCTGTTTCTTTGGCATTCCAGCCGGTCGGATAAATATTTCGGTACAGGACTTGTCCGTCCCGCATCACCACATACTTGGCTCCGGTCGACCCGAGGTCAATGCCGATCTGATACTGTTTCATAACAAACTCCTTATCGCATGCACCGCACTCATCACTTCTTCAACGGTATTGGCATAAGAGAAGCTGAAACGCACGGCGCCCGACTGCTCCGTGCCAAACGCCCGATGCAGCCGCGGCGCGCAGTGAGCTCCCGGTCTGGTGGCAATGGAGAATTCCGTCGCCAGAATATCCGACACCTCTCCGGAATCATAGCCCTCCACACACAGACTGACCACCGGCACCCGATCAAATGTTTCAAAGTCACCCAGTACTGTCACGCCGGGCAGTCCGGACACCTCTCGGTAAAACCGCTCGGCCAGAGCCTGTTCATGCTGTCTGATTCGCTGCCTTCCCTGCTTCTCTATCCAGTCCAGAGCAGCCGATAAACCGGCGATGCCATGGGTGTTCAAGGTTCCGCTCTCCAGTCTGGTCGGCAGATCCTGCGGTTGTCGCCGCTCATAGGAGCGGACGCCGCTGCCGCCTTCTGCCAGCGGCTGCACCTCGACACCCTCCGCGATACACAGGCCGCCAATACCTTGCGGCCCCAGCATGGCCTTATGGCCGGTAAAGCAGAGGATGTCGATGCCGCAGTCCTTCATATCAATGTCAAACAGACCGCCGCCCTGCGAAGCATCTACGATCAGCAGCAGTCCTCTGCTGCGTCCAAAGGCGCCCATTCGTTTTAAATCGACCACATTTCCGGTCAGGTTTGAAGCCTGGGTGCAGACCAGCGCCCTGGTCTTTCCGGTACAAAGACGATCCAACCGATCGTAACAAAGACGGCCACGGCCATCAACCGGAATATAGTCCAGGCTGATCCGCCCCTGATCCGCCAGCCGATGCAGCGGCCGCAGCACCGAATTATGCTCCATATCAGTGGTCAACACATGGGCCCCGTCCGGGATCGCCCCCTGTATGGCGATATTTAAGGCCGCCGTGGCATTTGCGGTAAAGCAGACCCGATCCGCCGGACAACCAAATAACCGGCCCAGCTGCGTTCTGGTCCGGTATACGGTTCTGGCTGCCAAGATCGCCGTTTCATGCGTGCCGCGGGATGCATTGCCCATGGTCCGCATGGCCTGCGCTACCGCTTCAATGACCGGCGGCGGCTTCGGCAGACTGGTTGCCGCATTATCTAAATAAATCATATCTTCCTCCTAGCAATAGCGATGCCTCTGCGGATTAATCCGACAGGGCATGGCAACGATACTTTCATGAACCGCCTGATACTTCGCAATACAGGCTCTGACCGCAGTTATATGCTCCTCCGTCACCAGCAAGGACATACCGCAGCCCAACGTTCCCCGGACCGACTGCGGAGTCGGCGCAATCCGCGCCTGTAACCCCGCCGCTTTTAGTATATCATGAAGCGCCAGTCCGTGCTCATAATTACGAAACAAGATATAATAGTTCATTCCCTCGGACATGATTTACTCCAACATCTCGATAAAGGCTCCGATCCTGGTCTTTAACTGCTCGACATCGGAGTCCGTATAATCTGTTTCCAATCCCAGAACCGGAATACCGGCCTCCTTTAGGGCGCGCTCTACCAGATAGCCTTCTGTATCATACAGGTTACAGAATTTCAAATTAACGTCAATGATACCATCCACCTGATACTCCTCGGCCAGGCGCAAAATGTCATCGACTCGTCCGGAATTTGGAGTGAAGCAGGCGCAGTTATTCTTCATATAACGTTTCGCTAGCGCCAGATACTGCTCTTCTAAAGTAGACAGCCCCTCCTCCACTTCATGCTCAAAATAACGCGTACCGGTACACATTTCCTCGCAGACAACAGCTGCTCCACCGGTTTCGATAATATGATGTAGTTTCCAGTTCGGAATGGCCAATGGCGTACCGGTCAGCATGATGCGCTTGGTTCCAGCCGGGAAAACGCTGACGCCGTCGGTGATGCGCTGCTCCAGTTCATCCGCCAACTTGTTGCACATCTCCGTACAACGCACCGGATCATCGAAGAAGGCAATCTGCATCATCAGCAAGGCATCTTTACCGCTGATCGGCAACTTCTTCGCTTTTCTGGCCGCATAGACCCGGGCCAATGCCCGCCTCTTCTCATTGATGACACAAATGGCGGCATTTAGCTTTTCTACCGTGATCTCATTGCCGGTAAAGCCTTCCGCCACCTGAGCGAAATGCCTGATCTCACCGGCCCATTTTTCGATATCGCTCTTCCGCTTCATCTGCGGTATATCCATGATGTGCATCGGAACATCTTCACCGAGGATCTCCCAGGCCTTCTTTTTACCGTCGCAGGTCGTCTCTCCAACATACATATCGGCGATCCTAAAAAATGGGCAGGTCTTGTCCAGACGCGCTCCGACCGAGGCCTTGATCAACGGGCAGGTGTTCTTTGGCAATACCTTTTCTCCCCCACCGACCCAGAACTGAGAACCGCCGCACAGACCGGTGACGATACCGCCGGCTGCGATGACCACCTCATCCGGTACATAAACGCAAAAGGTTCCGAACACCTTCTGTCCCTTTTTTTGAGCTTCGATCAACTCCGCCGGGCGAATGCCATGGATTTCAGATACCACAAGATCCCAGAAGCTCATGGCCTCCGGACGGTTCTCCTGAGACAGATAAATATCTCCGAAGGCCGTTGGCAGCACCCGGCAAAGACTGTCATGCAGCTCCAGATTCATTCCCAATTTTTCCCACATCTTTACATAATCAGACATACACACTTCTCCTTGAGTTCTAAAATAAAACGAACGGTTTCTCCCGGCCGTCCGTACCCTTAGTTCCTTATTTATTATAAAAAATAACGCCCGCAAAAACAATCTTCCGGGCGCAAGTCATTCATTGAAGTTACTGTCAAGTAATCGTTGGCAACTTTCTTTTTGATTTATCTTTTTGTTGAAATAGCATGTTTTGTCCCAGTTTAATATCCAGCCATGTACAACAGTCGTTTTCTCTCCCCCTGTATCTTTCCAT
>JAEXAX010000009.1 GCA_023458035.1 Bacillota bacterium
CGGATTTCTCGCATTTGCCGGTAATCATACTCTGGTTTGGCATAAATACTTACATCTAAACCGTCTTGTAAGCCACAACGGATTTGCTCCATTTGCCGTTCGTCATATTCCGGTTTGGCATAGATGCTTACATCTAAACCGGCCTCCAGACCTTCTCGGATTTCAAACACTTGTACGGGATTAAGATTTGCTTTATTTTTTTTATTAAGATTTTCGTTCAATTTGTTAAAATCACAAATTTCATCATTTGCATTGAGATACTTGAGATCAAAATACGCCGCTGTTTCAACGTTATCAAACACCGTTTCATATGGATTCAGATCAGCAGCCACTTTACCTTCTGTAAAATCCGGATATTTTCGGTTAGTGCCAAAATTGTCATTTGTTACAACAACATTTCCTCTTTCATAGCCGGCATATACAATAACAGCTTTAATCTCTTTGTTGAGGCCAGCAAAATAAAAATCTTCTGCTCCCAAATCATCGATCATTTTAAATTCTTTATCCATTTCTATTCTTCCTTTTTTCAAGGTGGCAATACTGCCACCTTGAATGACTATCTGATTCTCATGGCATTTGCTTTGTGATATTCCTTACCAAAAGACAAAGGTGGCAGTACTGCCACCTTTGTTAATCAGATTTTTTGTTTATACAGGTACTTTTTATTTAGTTACTTTTTTACGATTAATTACCACTGCACCGATACCAACTAAAGACAGCGCAAAGACTGCAATCATACCGGTAAATCCGGCCTCTCCGGTCGGCGGCACCTTCTTAGCCGGCGGCGTCGGCTTAATGGTCACGGTCTGATCTTTATCGGTCAAGTCCATATGTGCCGCCACTTCAATCCCGTCTCTTGTCACGCTTTCAAACGCTACCAGATCGACTGTTTGTGTGAAATACTTTCCGTCCACTTCTACGGATAAAGTCACTTCACCGCCCGCTGTTTCGGCAATGAAGGTCTTGGTTACGGTCAATGGTTTGCCATCCACCAGGAACGGCTTTCCGGTACTCTTATCCATCCATACCAGAGTGGCTTCATACTCTTTGCCGACAATCAGATCCTTATACGTGATGGTGTCTGTTAACGTAACCTTTTTCACCGTTTGAATTTCTTTTTCACCATTAGCGGTTGCTTTGGTCTTAATTTTCGGTTCCGGATGCACGGTCACGGTCTGGTCTTTGTCCGTCAAATCCTTATGGGCGGCCACTTCTATGTTGTCTTTCTTTAAGGTCTCAAAGGCTACCAGGTCAGTTGTTTTAACAAAGTGCTTTCTTTCTACCTCTACGGATAAAGTCACTTCACCGCCAGCTGTTTCGGCAACGAAGGTCTTGGTTACAGTTAACGGCTTGCCATCCACCAGGAACGGCTTTCCGGTACTCTTATCCATCCATACAAGAGTTGCCTCATACTCCTTGCCGACAAGCAGATCGTGGTAGGAAACGTTATCTGTTAAGGTCACCTTGCCAATGGCTTCAATTTCCTTTTTGCCATTCACATAAGCTGTGGTCTTAATCTCCGGCTTCTTTTCATTCGTAACCGTGATTTCCTGAGTGCTGCCATGTTCCTGTTCCGGAGTAATTTCTACATCCGTATTCGGGTTCACCGGTGGCAGATATTCAACAGGTGGTGTAACCTCTTCAAAGCGATAATTGCCCACTTCTAAGCCGTCTACCAGGATTCGACCATTTTCATCCGTCGTGTACTCTCCGATCTCCTTAGTGGTCTTATCATCCAATACAGCGACCAGCTTAAACTTTGCTCCTGCGATTACCTTCTTGCTGTCACTCTGATCCACCTTGATCAGTTCCATCTTGATTTTCTTCAGCTCATTGTGAACGGTTTCTTCTACGCTCTTTTCAATGACGGTCTTTTTGTCCTGATTCGGCACATAATCGGTGGTCACATCGATATTGGTATCATGTAATTGATAGGCCTCATGAGTAGCCAGTTCCTTGATGTATAACTGATTGGTTACGGTGATATCTGTAAAGCTTCCCTTACCATCTTCTTTTGTCACCAGGGCAACGGCCAACAAACTGTCTTTTGCAATGGCTACCTTACCATCGGCACCGATGACATCGGCTTTGGTTAACAATCCAAAGGTGGCTGTTACACCGCTTCTCTTAAACCATTTCGATTCTTCAAAGGTCTTATTAAAATCGATCTTAATCTTCTGACGATCGTTATGTATCAGCTTGCTCTGAATATCAAAGCGAATGGTCTGCTCCTGAGCAGTAAAGACTACCTTCTGCGGTGTACTGTCTAACACATAGCCTTCAGCTGTGGCAGTTTCCGCCAGATAATAGGTTCCAAGCGGTACCGGATCAAACTCTAACTCATTTGTTCCGTCCGTGGTTAAGGTCTGCACGACAGTACCATCTTCAGCTTTTAGTTCAAAGATCGCTCCGGCCAAGGCTCTGGCTTCGTACACCGGCTTTACAATGGTATAATTCTTTCCGCCTAAAGCAACGTTTTCAGTGGTACTGCCAACCAACTTTTCACCGGTCTTGTTGACCTTCAGAATACCCTTTTGGCTTTCATTCTTAAACGATACAGTTAAGGTCACATCCTTATTGTCCTTGATTTCAAACGGCAGTTCTGCCTCATTTAAAACAAAACCACTTCCTTTAGGCGTATTAATCTCCACAACAGAGTAATGACCGCTCGCCAGTACCTGGGGCAGGGTTACACTTCCTGTTTCGTCTGTCACAAAGGTATCTGATTTAGAGCCATCAGCCAAGGTTTGACTTAAAAAGCTTCCAGCGGACTGCTTGATTTTAAAACTAAAACCGGCCAGGGCAACGACCTTGCCGTTCTCATCGACCTTTTGAATCTGCAATTTCTGATTGATCAGTTCATTGCTTAATTCATACTGATATACCTTTCCATGCTCATTGATCTGCACCGTAAACGGCTCTACCAGTTTATATCCGGCATTGGCTGCGGAAGCTTCCTCGGATACCGTGTAAGTACCATACGGCAGAGCTTCACTCTCGGCATGACCGGCATCATCAGTAGTCATTGTGGCAACGCTCTTTCCGGCTACATCCTTGATGGTAAATGTAATGTTTCGACCCGGTGTGTTCTTTTTTGATGTGTCCTCTTTGTCGATGTCCATCTTCTTATCAATGGCGATCTTGCCCATGATCTGCGGATTCTCTAAAGCCTTACCGGTACGAATGGCAATCTTACCAAAGGTCGGATGCTCTGCATGTCTATACTGAAACTCCGGATGCAGGTTGGCGATATTGGCGACAAAAGAAATCTCTTGATCCATGAAGAAACCTTCCTGCGCCTTTGTCTCGACCACCTTGAACCAACCTTGGTTATCATCCGTAAATTCCAAGATGTCGGTTGCAAAATAACCGCCTTCAGTGGTGCCATATTCTTCTTGGGCTTTATCGTAGAACCATATATCCTGTTTCTTGTAATCCCGGTAGGCATTTTTCGATTTGCTCCATTCCAACACCTTCCATTGGGTATCTTTAAGCGGTTCTTTCGTTCCCGACTTCATCTTCTGCCACATCATAAAGCCACGTGAGCCGTTAAACAGCGGGCGCTTAGCAATGGCCACCGATCTGTCAGCTTCTGTACGGAAAACAGTATAGTTGTCATTGGCTGCTGTACTGATCTTTGCGCTAAAGTAGGCTCCGTTATTCACAAAGCCTTCCTGGGCTTTTGTTTCTACAATCCTGAACCATCCCTGGTTATCTTTGGTCTCTACAAGCCAGTCGGTAGCAAAATATCCACCCTCTTTCAAGCCGAAATGAGGTTGAGCGGTCTTGTAATACGTAATGGTCGGCTGCTTTGCCATATCAACATAGACATTCTTGGCAGCACTCCATTCCTGCACCTTCCACTGGGTCTCCGGCAATAATTCACCGGATCCGGCAGCCTTCTTCTGCCAAGCCAAGAAGCCGGGCTGTGGTGTGTTGGTATAATCACTCTTGGCAATGGCCACCGTGCGCCCGCTCGCCAAATATTGCAATGAATACTTCCCACTGTCGGATGTTCTGGTGATATTGGCCGAGAAGCTTACACCGGAGTTTTTATAGCCCTTCTGAGCAGTGGTCTCAACCACCTTAAACCAGCCCTGATTATCCTTTGTAGCATTCAACCATCCGGTGGCAAACGAACCGTCCCGGTTGATACCGTATTCCGGCATCTTGGAATCGTAAAAGGTTATAGACGGCTGTGTAGTCATATCAACATAGGCATTCTTAGCAGCACTCCACTCCTGCACCTTCCATTTGGTGTCCTTCAGAGGTGTTTCATCGGTCGATGATAACTTTCTCCAGGTTATGAAACCGGGCTGTGGTGTATTGGTATAATCGCTCTTGGCAATGGCCACCGTCTTACCGGACGGCATACGATGCAACGAATATTTTCCGCTTTCCGATGTTCTGGTGATATTGGCTGAGAAGCTGACACCAGTATTCTGATAGCCCTTCTGCGCTGTGGTCTCAACCACTTTAAACCATCCCTGATTGTCCTTCGTTGCATTCAACCATCCGGTTGCAAAGGATCCGTTCCAGTTAATACCGTATTCCGGCATCTTAGAACCATAGAAGGTAATAGACGGTTGCTTAGCCATATCGACATAGGCATTCTTAGCAGTACTCCATTCCTGCACCTTCCATTTCGTACCTTTCAGAGCTGTGCCCTCTGTAGACGATAACTTTCTCCAAGCTAAGAAGCCCGGCTGCGGATTATTTTTAATATCCGTTTTCTTAAGCGCAATGCCTTCTCCATTTGCACCACGTTTAAAGGTATAATCATACCCGGCAAATGCTTTCAGGATGTTGGCTTCAAAGATAGCACCGTTATTGATATATCCGGTTTGAGCAGTCTTTTCCACTACCCTAAACCAACCTTCATTCTTATCCGTGGCTGTCAACCAATCGGTCGCAAATGCACCTGACCAGGTAATTCCATAGTGTGGCTGCGGTGAGCTGTAATAGCTTACATTCTGATTCGCATAGTCAACATACTTTCCCTGATCCTTGTTCCACTCCTGCACCGTCCACTTCGTACCGGATAAGGATGTCCCGGTATTGGCAGCCACCTTTGTCCAGGACAGGAAGCCCTTCTTGTTGATGGAGAGGTTGAGGGTGGCTTTTAAACGATCCGGATCACGGAAGGCTACAAGAGTCTGAGCACCATCTTTCTTTAAAATGAGGTTGGTTTTTGCCTTTTTATATAACTGTCTATTCTCTGTCAACGCCTTATAATCAGTTGCATTATTTCCGGCCGTTACCGTTACCGAGTTACCACTTTGGCTAAAACTCCAACCATTCTGATTCTTAAAAGACAGATACTTCAAGTTTCCATTATTATCCGTTAAGGTTTTACTCTGTCCTGGTGTAAAGGTATGACTTTCTCCATTAAAAGATACTGTTGCCGTTGTATGACCAGCCAGCTCATTTTTATACCACGCATAATCGTCCCAGCTAATACCATTTAATGTATTGATGGTTGTACCCAAAGCCTCCCAGATCATTAACTGTACAGCTGCATACCTCTGGTTTGTTTTACTGGTAGCCATGTCCCAACTCCAGAAGATGATGTTCTTTACTTTTGCCACCTGTGCATCGGTTAATTTATGACCTCTGGCATTATAGAAAGCACCAGCCTTAAATTCGCCAGTATTATAAGCCTGCCCATTAGCCACAGCTGTTAGCGGATCCATACAAAAGACCGGCTCTCCATCTGCCATGATCATATCCACCTCACCCCATGTATTATATCCCGGCTGTGATCCGGTATAAGTGATGCCGATATAGCTTGTGGTGACGGTCGGCGTACTGGACATAGCTTTCGCCGTCATTCCAACCGGCAAGAACAGCAATAGCAGCGCCATCACTGTGCTTATACCCTGTTTGATTCTTTGTTTTATTAACTTCATATAAATCCTTTCTCAACTAAAAAAGACACTGTATTATTATCAGTGCCTTGATTGATCTATCCTCATTGTTTTGTTTTTTCCTACGCTAGGTGCCATGCACCAGGATAAGGTATTTCAGTATCCACTTCATTTTTATTTCCTTTCCACGAAAAAAGCACCTGTTATATTTAACAAGTGCTTGAAATATAATAATAAATATTATTGCTTTAATAACAATAAGTCACCCAAACAATACCACCATTTTTATTTGATCCACAAGATGCAAAACCGAAATGATCATACTGAAAAACATCCTCCATCGGGACACTCTCATAAAATGCAATACATTCAGCCTCACTATAGAAAACTCTTTCATACTGGTTTCTTGGTGACCATACCGCCCCATCCACGATCAACGGCTCATCTGCCGGTGCAGGTGCCGGTTCCGGCTGTTGTGCCGGTGCAGGGGCTGGAGCCGGTTCCGGAGTGGGTGCAGGGGCCGGTGTCGGTTCCGGAGTGGGTACAGGGGCCGGTGTCGGTTCCGGTTGTGGTGCAGGTGCCGGCTCGGGCTTCGTTACCTCTGTAGGCTTAGCTTCTTCTGCGACTTTGGCTTCTTCGGCCTTCTTGTCCTCTTCCGCCTTTTTAACCTCTTCAGCTTTTTTCGCTTCTTCAGTCTTTTTTGCTTCCTCCGCTTTTTTTGCTTCTTCAGCTGCTTTTTTTTCGGCTTCGGCTTTGGCGGCAGCTTCCCTTTCCTTCTCTGACTTGGTCGCTTCTTTCTTGATATCCGACTTCTGATCCTGATCTGACTTTTTCTTTTGATTCGGATCCGATTTGGTCTTTTCGGTTACCTTTGATCCGGCGGTCTTAACTGCCTTCACCTCCGACTTTGCAGCTGGTTGGTGAGTGGCGATATACGCTCCGGCTGATCCGCCGATGATTAACACGGCCGCAATGGCTGCGGCCGTGATTTTACCCTTTGTTGTTTTTAATAACTCTTTAATTTTCATTTTTTAGTCCTCCTTCGTTTTCAGGTTTTTCAATACATTTAGCTATACCCATGCTGGTATTTTGTATATTGATTATTCTTTCTACTTCACAAAATTCTTTCTCTGCTTTAACATACAAAAATGTACGTATACTGGCTACAGTTACCGATATTAATAATAATAAAAATAAAAGACCATAAAAAATAATTGCCATCGTCTTCACAGCATCTTCAGCTAATTCATTAGTAATAATTCTATGGTTATCCGGCGTACAAAACATCATCGGAAACATCAAGCTATAAAAGATCACACCTCCCAGCAAAAGCATTGTCTCAATAAAATAAACAATCCATTTATATATAATTTTTATCATACTTATTTCCCTTCCCTTTATTCTTCAGATGCATCTGGTATTTATCCTCCGCGGATTTTTCACCTACTCGATAATTTCAAGGTGGCAGCATTGCCACCTTGTAAATGAATCTTACTATGCCATTAAGTATCTATCAATAATTTCCATTCTATTACACAAAATTTGCTTTTTAGGCAGTCTAATAATCTTACCATTTTGATGAAAGATATATTTTTTACCAAACATAAAATAATCTAAAACTCCCTCTTTTACATTGCTCCATACAAAAACGGTAATTATTTGATCTTCTATCATATAGAACTTTAACTTCAACTGGTATCTCTGTCTATCATCATACTCAGTTATTGCCTTAAACGAATCGAGAGAATCATTCATCATCAAAGTAAACGCAATTATAACTCCAACAAATATAACTACAATCGATAATATCACGGCTGCCTTTGACAAAGCGCCTGAACTTCCAAACATTAATACCAGAAACGATCCGATAGGCATATTTGCAATTAAACAAATTTTGATAGTTTTCCTAATAATTCCATATACACCCCTTCTATTTTTCATGCTTTTCCCACCAATCAAAAACAAAAAAACCTATATTACATATAATGAATTGGAGTCCAATACAAATCAATGTACTTATTATCAACCGATGCTGTGTATTGTCTATTTCTCGACAAAGATAATTGGCAAAAACAAAATTCTTTTTCGCTATAATTAGAGCGATTAAGAAAAAAGCAAATTTGACAACTAACCATTTATACTTGCGTATTCCTTCCAATCTTACCTTTTCATCTAACATAATAACCCCCTACCATATTAATTCAACAAGGTGGCAGCGTTGCCACCTTGTATAACATAATAACAATATTGACGGATTCCGGCAAACATTATTCTTTGTATATAGCAAAAAAGAAAAATACTGTCTGCAACTAGCATTTTTCTTCTGGATGATTATGATATTCGATTTTGTAGGATGGCAAGTACTGATACTTTGTCCGCTGATCCTCTTTTACACAAATATCATAACACAATCGAAAAAGAATGGCTAGTGCATATTTTGAGCCACTTTGAGCCGGTTTGAGCCACCTAAAGGCTAATTATCCTGCAAAAAATAATACAGATGGTAAAACTCATCAAATGCTTTTTCATCTATATAAATATAGCCGGAAATATCAACGAATTTATACTCTCTAAGGTTGTGCCGTTCTGCCCATTCTAAAAATTTCTTTTTCTTCCTCTTAACTGTCGCACGACTAATCCCATACTTTTGCATGATCTCCTTAGTCCCTAAATATCCCATCCTTCCTCTCCCTCATAACCTCTTTTTTATATTGCTGCCACAGATCTTTTCCGGCCTGGTTACGATAATTATAGTATGTCCGTCTGGATATGCTGTATTTTTTGCAATATACTCTCTCTGATGTCCCTAAAATTTCTTTCTTATGAGCGGACAGTCTGCTACATAAGGCCGTGATAATCGTGATCAGATGTAATCTTGTTACAATGCGCCGTAAGCGAATAGTATATGAACGGTTAAGCTGGTAATGTAATTGTAGCAACACACCATAGATACCATCTATGCTTTTCGTTGTTTGAACCCGCTCTTCGTATCCCACTCCGGCGATCAAAGAACTTTCTTTCTGTAGAAAATCTACAGCAGACTGTTTCCAACTATTACTGGCAGCCTTTCTTTCTTTTGCTAAAAGTGCTGTCATTTCATCGGCAAATAGATAGATTTGGTATACATCTACTCCCGATCTCGGTGTGAAATACCCTCTACATATCTTTTTTTCAAACAAATTTTGCTTTTCCTCTTGCAATTTGTCGAAAGCAATGGTACGCTTTGTTTGTGTTGAGGGTGTCTGCGACTGCTTGGTATTTATACTGACGGTTGCAGATACTTTTTTTGTTGGTATTCTTTCATCCATGCCTCGTAGTCCTTCCCCACACCACTATTTCCTTCGATCACCAGCTTTTTATCGAATGAGGCTTGCGTAACAGGCTTGGCCTGTGATCGGATGGTCTGTTCAAAACAATCTGTTTTATCAAAATTATTGATAATCTCTCGGTCTGTATTATTACGGTTCACCATTGTAAACAATACTTTGGTTTCAATGGTCAAACCAAATGCTTCTTCCATTTCTTTGATATGTTCCATTGTCCTTTTATATCCCTGCAGGGCATCCTTACTGATCTTGATCGGGATAATTACTTCGTTTGTTGCAAACAGTACATTAACGGCTAAGGTTCCCAAGCTCGGCGAACAATCAATGATAATATAATCATAACGATCCCGTACTTGTTCGATTACCTTTTTAAGTCGGTTATGATTCGGTAAGGTGCTGCACATCAGTTGCTTTTCTTTGATGGCAAGTGTTAAGGTAGATGGTAAAATATCCAAATTTTGATATTCTGTCCGGCGGATCTCTGCAACTGTCTCCTCCGGCTGTATGATTGCTTTGGTAATACCAACCTCTTCATCCAGATCATCCGATAAAAACAAACCTGTGCTGTTTGCCTGCTGGTCAATGTCGATCAGCAATACCCTTGATCCAATACCGGCCAGTGCCACCGCCATGTTGCAGGCTGTAGTGGTTTTTCCAACTCCGCCCTTCAAATTCATGATACTAACGATCTTCATGCTGCTCCCCCATTCTTTCTAGAATTTCTTGCTTTATTTTTTGCATTTCTTCATCAATTTGTCTTTGCTCATCTGGTCGATACCATAGTTTTTCTGTTTTTAAGATCATTCCCTGATAAACCGATAAAAGAGAAACATTAGAGAGCATTTCATAAGGATTGTTCATAGTGTACCCCCATTTCATGTAATAATTGTTTGATTTCTACAGTAATGCGATTTATTTGTGTATTGGAGGCTCTGGGACAGTGCTTTAATATGATGTACGTCAATTCATAATCAAGCTGAAATGGCTTTTCTATATGCTCCTCACATTCCAAAGTGGTGTCAGCTTCTATCGGATCAAGCTTAGCTTCTCGAACCTCTCGTCCTGCGGATTCCGGATAAATTTCCTCCATAGACAGCTGACCGGGAATCTGTTGGTCTATAGATTTTTCTTCCGGCAAAGGTACATATTGCCGGATCAACTTCAGACACCGTTTCCAAGTGATTTTATCTTTGTTGTTTATTTTAATTCCTCTTGGATCACATGCAAAATCCACCATGCCGCCATAATAGCTTGTATGCTGTCGCCCCATCTGCATCAGCCTTTCTTCTGTCTCTGAAACAGAAAGAGTATGCAGTTTCACATATTTTGCAAATTTCTGAATGTCTAGCTTTGTTGGTTCGTTTTTCCCATGAATCTTATTAAGATAGTCCTGAATGCTTCGCTCTCCATATCCGGTAGCCATCGAAATATATTCGCGTTTTTTGATGTTTGATAACAAGCCTTTCTCTTTTTTAGCATCATAAATCTGTTCAACGGTGCCAACAATCTTGATTTTTTGTTCTGGTGTCATATCTCTGGTAATATTACTGTTTACCAGTAGCAGCTGTTCATCTTCTGTATCAAGCTCCTGTTGTTTTGTGATTACAAAACAGGGAACAGTATCCCAGTGAAGAGTTTTAACAGCAGCTAATCTGCGATGTCCGCTAATTAACTTATAACCGCCTGCCGGGTTTGACATAACGGTCAATGGGCTAAGCAAGCCTGCACTATTGATGTTGGCCGCCAAAGAAGATATATCTTCAATCTCATAGATTGCGTTTAACTCATTGGCTTTGATCTGGCCGATGGGAATATTAATAAATTCTTCCTTTTCTGGCTTGAAATTAATCAGTTCGCTCAGTATCGCCATACAATTCTTTCACCCTTTCATAGTATTGTTTGATCTCTGTTTTGGCATCCTTGTATTCCTCGAAAAACAATTCTTCCATGGGGATGTCCAAGACAATTGATAGTTTGAAAAATGGTAAGAGGCCCGCTTTATAGTGGTTCTTGTAATAGTTGATTTTTTGCTTTGACATGCCGGCAATTAGACCGATATGGTCAAGCGTTAGGCCAAAATCTTTGGCCTTTTGATCAAAGGATGGCCTCTGAATTTTATCCTTTGACTGTACACTGGAGTTATTATGTTTATCTGTCATAATCAAACCCCTCTAAATTGATCAGATGGTTAATGTCCCACAGAGCATGCTTAAGCAGCTCTTCTTTTGTCCGGTCACCGCTTCTTTTTGCTTCATTTGTCAATGTCAACAAATAAGTCGAGACATGCCCACGATTGATCTTTACATATTTTGGTTTCTCTTGTTTCTCTTTTTTCTTTCCCCACATAGTTCTTCCTTTCTGCTATTGTACTATTAGCTTGCTGATATCTAACCCTATCTGTCTGGCCTGCTTATACATATCTGATTGCACCCAGTTGTGATAATACAAACCACCGATTTTGGCATTGTATAAACAAGACAATAGATACCCTCGAATGTTGGTGATTTTGCTAGTCACCTTTTTCAGTTCTGTGATAACAATCCCTATTTCTGTTGATCCCAGAGTATTAAATTTACTCTGTACCAGCGTTGCATCCATCAGCTCACCGTTAATTCTTACTGTTTGATTCTCGCCAAGCTGGACATCTGTCATTAACTCGACAATATCGTCGATAATCGCTACATCCATGGGATAATGTAATATCAAACAGTCGTAGTCAATCTGTTCTTTGATGCTTCTGGACATAGTTTCCCTGGACATTTTTGTGTCCGATATCACTCTTTCGTTCTGTCCCTGTATATCTCCTCCACTGCCTGAAGGAGTGATAGATTTATATAACTCTATATCTCTATCTATATCTATATAATTAGGGTCAATTTCCTTTACTTCTAGAGGTTCATTTTTTTGACTTCTTGAAGTAAATTTTTTTGACTTCTTGAAGTCAAGTTTCTTTACTTCTAGAAGTAAAGAATTTTTACTTCTAGAAGTAACACATGATTCCTGGACATTTTCAGAATGAAATTGATTTTCAACCGGATCTTTTATAATCTGATTTTCCACTGTATTAACGGTATCTACCTCATCAGTATTGGTATCTAAACACTCTAAAAAATCATCTTCTGTGACAAAATTCTTAACGTAAATAATACTTGGTTTTCCTTGTCCCCTCCTAACTTTTTCAATTAAATTAAAGTCCTCTAGTGCCTTTAAGCTTTTAATGGCCGTCGGTTTTGACATATTTAATTTTGTTTGAATATCTTCAACAGAATAAATAATATATATTCTCCCCTCTTCATCAGCCCAGTCGTTCTTTTTTGATAAGGACATGCGCTTTAACAAAACCCCGTATAAGATTTTTGCATCGTTGCTTAAGGAACGATAGCGTGGTGATTCGACTAATATTTCAGGAATTTGCAAAAATGTAAACTGTGCTACATGTTTAGTGTAAAAATAATCGTGTACAGGGTGTTCCATAGTACAATACTCCTTTTCTGTTTCTGTATGCCAATCTCCTTTCTTAATAAAAATTTGTAAAAAAATAATAGTAGGTTTTTGCCTACTATTATTTTACAGCTACATTATCGGTAGTCGCTGAGAGTAGTCGCTGAAACTAGCGGATCCACTTTCCGTAGCGATCAACCTTATAGCCGTCCGGCGTAAGGGTATCACGGGCATAAGCTCCTGTTTCTGTCAAATAATACCAGCCCTGATACTGTTTGTCATAAATCCAACGGGACACCGCCATTTTTCCGTCGCCCAGCAGGTAGTACTCGCCCTGCCACTGCAATCTGGCATATGCGCCGCCCGGTTTCAGGTAATACCAGGCTTGATAGGTCTTATCATAGATCCATTCCTTATCCGCCATCTTGCCGTTTGGCTTCAGATAGTAGCTGCCCTGCCATTCCGCCCTGGCATATGCGCCGCCCGGTTTCAGATAATACCAGGCTTGGTAGGTCTTATCATAGATCCATTCTTTATCCGCCATAATACCGTCAGCCTTCAGATAGTACTCCCCTCTCCAGGCTTCCTTTACACGGCTGCCGTCTTCGTTCAGATAAATGTAATGACCGTCAGCCAGCTTCTGCCAGCCTTTCTTTGGCTGCGGCTCAGGAATCTGGTCTGTTTTCTTCACTGTTCTGAAGCTGAACTGATATCCTGCCAGCCCCGCATTGCCTGCCTTCATATCTTCCTCTTTGATGGCGATATCCGGCAGCGTAACGGTATAGGTCTTTTCATGGATCAGGCTCTGCTTCGGGCTCAAGATCAAACGCCCCTCTTCCAGCGTCAGTTCAACCTCTACAGCCTGCTCACTGCCTTCCGTCTTTAGCTTCACATCCTTCAGATCTTCCCGGGTCAGCTTCCAGCTGGTATCCAGACTGATTGCGATTTTGCCGTCCACCGGAACATCCTCCGCCTCTTCCTTCGGATCAACCGCCCGAACATAGGCCAGCCGATAGGCACTGTCCCGGACGATATCATCTGTATCGCCCTCGGTTTTACTCCGATCAGCCACTGCCTTTATGGCAATCCGGCTGATATTCTCGTTTGCTTCCAATGTATAAGCAGACTCTGTCAATGACACTGTTACTTCTCTAACTACCGTAAATTTTTCATCATAGGCTCTGATCAACAGCTCCTTGGCATGACTGTCTTCGTACTTCTTCCAGCTGAGCTGTGTACTGCCGTCTTCCTGTAACTTTAAGATAAGCTCCTGAACCGGAGCCAGTTCTGTCCTGCCATCATGTTTCTCCGCCAGAAGCGCCGACTGAATCGGAGTAACCTCTACCGGAGCCGGCAAATATACGGCTGCGCTCATATCATTTAATTGCAACTGCAGCTGATCCTGAACCACGGTCACGGTCCGGCCTGTCAGGGCATCGTATAAGACCTCGCCCTCTTTAAATCCATAACGGCTGACAGCTTTGATCTGAACCTGCCTGCTGCTGTTACTTCCACTATTATTTAGAGCCACCAGCGCACGATCATTCTGACCGTAACGGGCATATACCAGGTATTTATCTTCCTTATGCGAAACGACTTCCTCAAAGGCTCCGTACACAAAAGCCTCTTTATGCTGCTTTCGGGCAGCAATCAGCTTCTGATAGTCGCTCAGCATCTCTTTGTTCCATGTGCTGACATCCCAGTTAAAGGCACCACGGTTATACGGATCATTTCCATCATCCAGCTTTGGCTTATCCGTTCTTTCCCCGGCAGACTTCATGCCGATCTCATCGCCATAATAAATCATCGGTATGCCGACATAAGTCATCTGTAAGGCAGCTGCCAGTTCCATCATCTTTTCATTATCCTTGCCGGTATAATCCCAATCCAGAAAACGCGGTCTGTCATGGGTTGACAGTGAATTGGCGGACTGCAGCATGGCCTGATACGGAAATTTTGCAAAATGACTTCTGCCATAGGCGGCAATGTCAGCTACACTCATTTCTCCCTTATTATCCAAAGACTGTTTGCCCAAAAACTCATTTTGCTGACGATTCTGAACAAATGGCAGCAAGAAGCCGCTGTAGTTCATCTTTCCGTCCCAGTGCGCGCCGTCGAACCACTGATTATCTTCCTTCCAGAACTCTCCCAATACATATGCTTCCGGCTTCGCAGCTTTGACTGCCGTATAAACGTCTTTCCAGATTTCCAGATTCTGCTGTTTATGCTCCTCGACCGTTCCCTCAGTGGTGTATTCATGAGCTCCCTTAGCGATATCGTCGGCTGCATCCATCCGCCAGCCATCAATCGAGTACGGGGCTTTCAGGTATTTTTTGACTATGGCATCATCAGCCTTATACATATAGTTTTCGACGGCCTCATTGGCATAGTTCAACTTCGGTAGCCCCGGAATCCTATTCCATGCATAATAGCCGCCCTCGACATCATGACCGCTGTTAAAGAAATAGTAATTACGATATGCGCTTGCATCTGTCGCCTTTGCATCGGAAAACCACGGATGCAGACTGCCGGTATGATTAAACACGCCGTCCAAAACAACCTGTACATCCTTGGCATGTGCTTCATCAGTCAACGCAGCCAATTCCTTATTGCCGCCAAAGTTTGTGTCTACATGCTCATAATCCTCGGTATCGTATTTATGATTACTGGAGGACTGCAGGATCGGCATCAGGTACAGGGCATTGACACCCAGCTGATCTTTCAGATACGGCAGAGCCTCACGCACACCAGTCAGGTCACCGTTATAAAAATCATTGTTCCAGATTAAATCTGTCTCGGTTCCGGCTCGTGGTACATCTGTCGCTGCCAGAATCTCCGGAGCACTGCTTCGTTTCAGTGGATCGTTACCGACAGCCGGATCCAAAATAGAACGATCATTGCCTGTATCACCATTTCGGAAGCGATCGACCATGATCTGATAAAAGATCGATTCCCCTAATTTGGTGTTCAAGACATAATCCGGCACGATACGGAAGCCATAGTTGATGCCCTCGCCAAGTCGCGGAGCCTCCTTCGTCACACCGTTATGACTGCCGTCTTTATGCACGCCGCCGCTGATCCAGGCAACATCATCCTGACTGTGTACTTCAAAATTATAGTATCTGGTCGTTGCGCCGGCCGGAAGCTTTCCCTCCCAGAACTCGATCTTAGACGGATCAAAACCGTTGGCCTGATAAAAGCTCTGCTCTGTCACCTTAGTCATGGCCAGGCTTTGATCGCCGGCCGTTTTATTTCCTTCATCATAATAATGCAGCCTGGCCTCTGTTACCTCACCGGCCTTGGCCCGGAAGCGAACCGTCACCTCATCTGAAGATTTTGGCGCCATCGGGGAAATGTAGAGCTTACTTTGATCAGCAAACAGATGACTCCAGCTTAATTTGTCAACTTCCTCTTGCCGATCATACAGCACCATCATGGAGCGCGGCCGAATGACGATGCCGTATTTATCAACCTGCCGCAAAGATGTAGTTCCGGCAGTTTTATGATCTACCACCACCTGCCAGCAGCCGCCGTCCGGATCAGGCAGAGCCGTACCGTCACTCTCTGTAAATTTATAGTCGTCGTCTGTCGGATTATAAATAACAAAGATATTTTTCCAGCTGTCGCCGCCGGCATTTTCTTTCAGGTGCATGAGAACGATCTCCGGCTTATGCTTGGCATTCCATACGCCAACATGGGCATTCACAGACTGGGCGTCACGCAGACGAAAGGCCGGATGTTCTTTGCGCAGCTTAATCAAACCTTCGACATAGGCATTGACTGCCGCAAAGGTTTCCTTCTGATTCCAGCGGATGGCATTGATCTCATCCGGACTCCTGTAGCTGTTTCCATCACCCTTCTTGGTACGTAAAAACTCGGTGCCGGCCTGGGTCAGAGGCACCCCCTGAGCCGTCAAAACCAGCCCCTGCCCCAGCAGAGCCCGCTGTACCAGCTGATTGTCCATCACTGTATCTGCTGTAATTCCGGCCAATACCTCTTCCGGTTTTTTATGATCTGTCAATGTCAATGCCAGCTGATCCCACAGGTTATAGTTGTCATGAACATCAACATAGTTAATGGTCTCTTCCGGATCAGCGGTAAAATCATTCACTGAAGCCATCAGCCCCTTCTTCACACTTTCCCGGGTATCGGCTGCATTGGCGTTGATATAGCCCTTGCCCGGATCATTATTACCGCGCAGGGCATCACGGAAGGTATCATTAAAGACACCGAAATGCTGATTCTTCTGCTGACCGTCCAGCGTCTGCCGGTCAATCGGCAGGGCGGATACTCCGCCGGCCCACGGCTCGCCGTAGATGATGTTGGTGGGATCAATGGCCTTCATAGCGGCAGTCGCCTGCTTCATGGTTTCGATATCTATCAAAGACATCAGATCGAAGCGCAGCCCGTCAATATTATAATTTTTTGCCCACTGCCGGCAGGAATCGATGATAAATTTACGGACCATCGGACGGTCTGAGGCCACCTCATTGCCACAGCCGGAGCCATCGGTCAAGCGCCCCAAATCATCTGTTCGGAAATAATAGCCCGGCACGATGGCATCCATATTGGCGGTGCTGTGCATGTGATTATAAACCACATCCATAACCACGCGAATATTGGCATCATGCAGACCTTGAATCATTTGTCGATACTCTTTAATTCGCACCTTCGGGTCGGCTGCATTGGTCGCATAAGATCCCTCGATGGCATTATAATTCTTCGGATCATAGCCCCAGTTTCGGTTTGCCGGATCATTTGTAACCTTTTCATCCACAGTAGCAAAATCGTAAACCGGAATCAGATGAACATGGGTGATACCCAGTTCCTTTAAATGATCCAGACCGGTTTTTACCTGTCCCTTACCGTCTACGGTCGTCCCCTGCTCTACTACACCAAGGAATTTTCCTCTTTTTTCGGCCGATATACCGGAAGTCGCATCAATGGTAAAATCACGCACATGCATCTCATAGATGACTGCATCCTCCGGTTCACCAAAGGCCGGCTTGGATACGGCATTCCAGCCATCCGGAATGGTTTGTGGGTCCTGTGGATCAATAAAAGCAGCCTTATCGCCATTGATGCCAACGGCTGTTGCATACGGATCGACCGCGTAGGTCTGTTTTTTATATGAGCTATTCTCTACCTGATCATAAAAATCCAAGCGATAGAGGTAGTATTTCCCTTCATTTTCGGTACGCGGCAGCTCAACCGACCAGACGCCGGCGGCCTCATCGATCTGCATCTCAGTGACCGCGCCGCTGCTCTTCTCTGCTTCAGCATCCGAATACACCAGCACCGATACCTTGTTGGCCGTCGGAGCCCATAGCTTTAAGGAGATCCGATCTTCTTTGTAAACGGCTCCCAGGTCGTCTCCGGTATATTGCTTATGATCCAAAATCCGACGCATCATTACCTGACATGGATTAAACATCTTATCGGCCCTAATCTCCAGCAAAGAAGACGGATCGATCGTTACATTTTCCGGCAACGTCACCGTCAGGGTCTTATCATTTACGGTGATCGTCGCCTCTTTTTCCTGACCATCCACATATAAAGCAAACTTCGTCAGCTCTGTCGGCACATGAGTTAAATACGCCTTGATTTCTCTCTCGCTATCCATGATGGCGGTAATCACCTTTGGCTTAGCCGCATCTACCGCCTGCCGAAAATCAGTGTAAAAACGATCGTCACCCTCGATCACATATAGATCATGACGGCCGGCAGCCAAATCTTCATCTGATAGTGCGGCTCTGCTCTCCCGCCCCTTCCAGTCCCCTTTTCGAATGATGGAATCTTTATCTTCCTTTAGATTTGCGATCTTTCCAAATTCACTGTCCTCTGAAAAATCAACCTGTTTACCGTCACCGGCAGTCGGAATAGACCAGACATTCCAGCCCTCGTACTGACTGTCATACCGATGATAATGCACACGATTGCCGTCGGCCATAGTATCTGTCTTGATCACTCGCAGCGTTTTGACAGCCCGCCCCCTCGGCGTCACAGCCACGACCGTCACTTCCTGCTGATCCGCCACTGCTTCTGTCACGGTCAGTTTACCATTCTGATCAATCTCAGCACCGACTACGGTCGGCTCGATGCTGTAGGTCGGCTGCAAAGCCTCGATCGCCCCATCCTGTGCATAATAATCAACCGCCAGATAGGTCGGAACGGCCGCTGATACAGTATTGCGGGATGCCTGAAACCTGATGCCGGTTTCCTTTGGGGAGATGGTTAAAAGACCGTTATCATTATTTGATGCGTACGGCCCGCCGGTCGGTTTGATCCATTGATCCCCCTCGCCGGGCGGATCATTTTGATTTCCGTAATGCACCCGAAATTTATATTCATAGGTGCCGGCCGGAATAGCGATGGTTCCCAGCATCTTCCAGCGATTGTCGTCCGACGGATCCTGCTTCCATTCAAGCTTATATTTCGGATCATACTTCCACTCATTAAATTCACCTACTACATAACTGTACGCCGGATTTGGATCACCGTCTGTATATCTCACACGAAAGGTGACGGTTTCCTCTCCCTTGTTCTCTGTCGCCGTGGCATACTCCAAATCCTTCGCCAAAGCCCGACTGTCGCCTGCAAAAGGCAACAACGGCTGGAGCAGCATACAAATTACAATCAGCCACGAAAGCAACAAGCGCCTGCTTTTCCTCTTCATCACTTTTCCTCCCTCAATTCCATATTTCTTTTTGAATATCTCAATGGTATCGTTCCCATTATAGCAAGCTTTTATCTTTTCGATAAGACGAAGAAATGCCCAAACTCATTCATCTGAATTTGGGCATAGTATACATGTGCAATTTTATACATTTTCGGAGACTATGATATAACCTGTTTCCGTCACCCGAACGATTTTCTCCGTTTCGTCAGAAAGCTGCCAGGACCGGACAGACTCCTCCGTCGTTTGAAAGCGTACGCAGGTGCCGCAGGAAGAGCTTAAATCTCTAGGAACCGGCATCAGCTGCAAGCCTATAAACTCTGCCGGCACGGTCTTCTTAAACCGGATGGCTCCAAAGTGTGAGTAAAAGGTTGCGATAAAGGTCTGCATCTTTCACCTACTTTGTCAGTCGAATCACATACATATCTTCTTTTTCTTCAACCGCCGCCCGATATCCATGCTCTTCGCCGTAACGGCTGACATTTTCCAGTGCCGCTTTGCAATCCACCCAGACCTCATAGCTGCTCTCCGCTGATTTTAAAGCCTGTTTTAACATCATAACCGGTTCCGGGCAGGAACGTCCTCTTGCATCAATCATCTTTTTCTCCTCCTTATGCCTTCTTTGAGTTACATGTATGATAGCAGGCAATAACACCGACAACGATCAGACCAATGATCACCGCATATTTCCCGTGGCCGGTCGGTCCCTTTGCAGAAGCTGCCAGCCCAAAGTTGTGCGCAAATGCCGCACCGACTGCTAAGCCGAGTACCGTCACTGCCGAATCGGTATTTCCCTCACCGGTCAGAATCAACTGACGCAGCGGGCAGCCTCCCAGCAGCACACAGCCAAAGCCGGCCAACAGCATCCCCAGCAGATTCCACAGACCGTCGGTGTGGGCAATCGGCTGTCCGGCAAAGCCCGGATGGAAATTTCCAACGATCATATTAACGGTCAAGGCTGCCGCCAGGATCGCCAGAAATCCCAGCATCAGCTTCCACTGTCCGAATAATACCAAATCTCTGACGCCGCCGACCATACACAGTCTGGTGCGCTGAGCCAGGGCACCGACTACGATACCGGCTGCCAGCGAAATGGCGATGGCTGCATGCATGGCTCCAGGACCCTTTCCGGCCGGTGTCACATTTAATAAATACGGAGCAAAAACGGTAACCCCCAAAAGAGCTGCTGCTGTCAGCGGAGCGACCGCTCCTTCGCCCTTACTTTGCTGATAGGTTCTCTTTAAGGAATAACCCTTTTGCAAGAAGAACACACCTGCCAGAATACCGAGGATAAATCCGGCCAGACCCAGAATGGCATTTCCGTCTCCGCCGGCCAGGCGCAAGATCGTTCTGAACGGACAGCCCAGGAACATCAGGCAGCCGATCATAACGAAAAAGCCGAGCACAAAACGAGTCATCACCGATGAACCGCCGCGCGGTGCAAATTCCTTACGTGTAACAGCCAACAAAAAAGATCCGAGCACCAAGCCGATAATCTCCGGTCTGACATACTCTACCGGCACCGCATTATGCAGCTTTAATGCTCCGGCAGTATCACGGATAAAACAAGCAATACAAAAGCCCATGTTTGCAGGATTTCCGAAGATAACCATCCCACCGGCAATTACACCGATGATAAGCCCCGCGGCCACCATCAATAGATTTTCGTTTTTCATTTTCATATATGTTTCCTCCTTCGTGTCATGCATTATATTATACCAAAAATAACGCTTTCGTAAAATTGATAATTCTGATATACTGATAGCAATCATTACATTTATCTATAAATGAGTCGTTTAACCGTTATGACTCATTCGGAAAGGAACCATTATGAACACTGTTTATCTGGACAATGCCAGCACTTCATTCCCGAAGCCGGCCTGTGTGGCCGATCGAATGTATCAATTTATGACCAATGAAGCTGTCAATATCAGCCGCGGTACCTATCGTTCTGCCTATCGTCTGGAGGAAGCGCTGTATGATACCAGAGTCCAGCTGGCCTCTTTTTTTGATCATCCGCGTCCACAGGATGTAGTCTTCAGTGCCGGAATCACTCATTCCTTGAATCTGGTAATGAAAGGCTTACTAAAACAAGGGGATCATGTACTGATTTCTTCCATGGAGCACAATGCCGTCACCCGTCCGCTGACCCAGCTGTCGGCAAAGGGTATCACCTTTGACCGCATTCCCTGCAATACCATGGGTGAGCTTGACCTGACAGCTCTTCCCGGTCTGATACATCCACAGACACGGGCCATTATTATGCTGCATGCCTCCAATGTCTGCGGCACTATGATGCCCATCCGTGAGGTTGGCGCCCTCTGCCGCAGGCATGGTCTGTTTTTTATACTCGACTCGGCTCAGACAGCCGGTCTGATTCCGATCTCCATGACCACCGACTGTATCGACGCCCTCTGTTTTACCGGTCATAAGGCATTGCTCGGCCCGCAGGGCATCGGCGGTTGTATCCTGACGCCGGCCATCGCTGCCGAAATCGATCCCTTAATCAGCGGCGGCACCGGTAGCTTCTCGCATCTGGAAACCATCCCTGAATTGATGCCGGACCGCTTTGAAGCAGGCACCCTGAACCTTCCCGGCATCATCGGTCTGCAAGCTGCTCTGTCCTATATCGCTCAGATCGGTCAAACCGCTATTTTTGAGCACGAATTATCATTAACGGCAGCATTACTGCAAGCAATTCCTGATATCCCAAACCTGCGCCTGCTTGGACGTCCTGATACGGCCGGCAGAGTCGGTGTCGTTTCCGTTACACCGACAAAGGCCGATCCCGCAATGGTGGCCGCTCGTCTGGAAGAAGAATTTGGAATTCAGACCCGGGTCGGTCTGCACTGTGCCCCCGGCGCTCACAAAACACTGGGCTCCTACCCGCAGGGAAGTATTCGATTCTCCTTCGGATATCAAAACACCCCGGCGGATGTAACCCTGGCTGTCAGTGCATTGACTACCATATTGAAAGGATAAAACTATGGAATTTCGGCAAATCGAGGCTTTTTGCGCTATCGTAGAATGGGGCAGCTTTTCCGAGGCTGCCAAACATCTATATATTTCACAGCCGACTATCAGCAGTCATCTACAAAAGCTGGAAGACCATCTGGGTAAGCCGCTGCTGCTTCGTACCACCAAAACCCTGCGCCTGACCGAGGATGGGCGCAGGTTCTATCAAAATGCCAAGCAATTACTGTTGCTTCGCAATAAGACTTTACTGAATCTACGCGAGGATACAAAACTGCATCTGCAAATAGGCGCCTCCTCCATCCCCTCTTCCTGTATCCTTCCTGCCTTGCTGACCGGGTTTTATGAGGCTCATCCGGATGTTACTTATCATATCACCCAGTCCGGCAGTACCCAAATCATCAATCGGCTGATCAACCAAAGCCTTGATATCGGTTTTATCGGCACTCCTCTATATCATGAACAATTCTTTTGTGAAACGATCGCCCGGGATGAAATGGTGTTGGTCGCCCCGGTGACCCCCCAATTTACCGGGGTACCCCGAAATCCTGATCCACTGCGCCTGTTAACGACTGCCCCCTTTATCGTCCGAGAAAACGGCTCCGGAACCAAACGGGAAACACAGGGGATCTTGACTCAGCTCGGACTGAGTTATGATGACCTGATGATCGTGGCGGAAATGAACGACCTGGAAGCCTTAAAGCAGTCTGTTATCCATGGTCTGGGCATCTCACTGTTGCCCCGTCAGGTCGTGGAAGAGGCTGACACTGCCGGGCAGCTTCGTATTCTGCCATTATCGGAAGAAGGATTTTTCCGTGAATATTATATGGTATACTCTAAAACCCACGGCAGGCAGCCGGTTCTTTCCTCACTGGTTGAATTTGTCCGTAAAGCAAAAGGGCTATCACACTAAAAATGGTGCGACACCCCCTCTGCCTTATATCATTTTTCGGAACAGCTATAAATTGATCTTTTTAAAAAAAATGGATGCCCCCTGTACATTCCGGGAAAGCATCCATTTTTCATCTTATTTCTCTATTAAGAGTGAAGTTCCGGTCATTTCAGCCGGCTGCTGCAGACCCATCAATTCGATCAAGGTTGGTGCGATATCAGCCAGACAACCGCCGGCACGCAAGTCGTACTTCGGATCGGCATTGATCAGAATAAACGGTACCGGGTTGGTTGTATGCGCCGTAAACGGTTCGCCGTTATCATAATCTACCAGCTGCTCCACATTCCCATGGTCGGCGCAGAGGAACATTTGGCCGCCGACCGCCTTCAAAGCAGTCACTGCTTTGCCGACACATTCGTCGATGGCTTCTACGGCCTTGATTGCCGATTTTTCCACACCGGTATGCCCTACCATATCCGGGTTTGCAAAATTGATGATGATCACATCATACCTGCCGCCGCTGATGGCCTCTACCAAACGATCAGCCACCTCATAGGCACTCATCTCCGGCTGCAGGTCATAGGTAGCCACCTTCGGAGATTTGACCAGGATACGGTCTTCCCCCGGATTCGGCTCTTCCACACCGCCATTGAAGAAAAAGGTTACATGAGCATATTTCTCAGTTTCTGCCAGTCTGGCCTGTGTCAGATTGTTTTCTGCCAGAAACTCCCCGAAGGTCTTGGTGATTTTAACCGGCTTAAAGGCCACTTCCTTATTCGGAATGGTTACATCATACTCGGTAAAAGTGACAAATTTAGTATGCAGACGCTCTCCGCGGTCGAAGCCGTCAAACGTATCCATACAGAAAACACGGCTCATCTCACGGGCACGATCCGGCCGGAAGTTAAAGAAGATGACAGCATCATCATTCTTCACTTGACCAACCGGCACGCCGTTCTTGGTAATCACGGTCGGCAAAACGAACTCATCCGTCTTTCCGTCGGCATAAGAGGCCTCAATCGCCTCGGTGGCCGCCTCAGAGGTTTCCCCTTCGGCGCCTGTCATAGCTTTATAAGCCAGCGCCACACGATCCCAGCGATTATCCCGATCCATGGCATAGTAACGTCCCATCACAGTCGCTACTGCACCGACGCCCAACTCCTCCATCTTGGCTTCCAGCTGAGCGACAAACTCCTTACCGGATGACGGCGGGGTATCACGACCATCCAAAAAGCAGTGAACATAGACATTTTCCACACCTTCGCGCTTTGCCATTGCCAGTAAGCCGTAGATATGGGTGATATGGCTGTGTACGCCGCCGTCAGACACCAGCCCCATCAAATGCAAACTATGCGCCTTGGCTTGAGAAAATGCCGCCTTTAAGGCTTCATTTTCAAAAAAGTCACCATCTGTAATAGCCTTAGTGATTCTGGTTAACTCCTGATAAACGATACGTCCGGCCCCCATATTCAAATGTCCGACCTCGGAATTTCCCATCTGACCGTCCGGCAGGCCGACAGCCATACCGCTGGCATTTCCTTCCACGAACGGATATTCCCGCATTAAGCCGTCCAGCACCGGTGTATTCGCCAGTGCCACAGCATTATGCTCCTGCTTTGGATTCAGGCCGAAACCGTCCAATATCATTAATACGGTTGGTTTTTTATTCATAATACTCCTTATTTGTAATTAACGATCTTTCCAAAGTCCGGCTTCAGGGCTGCGCCGCCTACCAGACCGCCATCGATATCCGGCTGCGAAAACAACTCGGCCGCGCTGGCTGCCGAAACACTGCCGCCGTACTGAATACGAATGGCTTCGGCTGTCTGCTCATTATAAAGTTCAGCAATGCAGGCACGGATGGCCGCGCATACTTCCTGTGCCTGCGCAGTGGTTGCCACCTTACCCGTTCCGATCGCCCAGATCGGCTCGTATGCGATAACGGCTTCCTTAGCCTGATCGGCAGTTACGTTTAAGAACGCGATCTTGATCTGCTGACGGATAAAGTCGATGGTCACGCCCTGCTCTCTCTGTGCCAAACTCTCGCCACAGCAAATGATCGGGGTAATTCCATGCTCGAATGCCTTTAACACTTTCTTATTAACGGTCACATCCGTCTCGGCAAAGTACTCACGTCTTTCAGAATGTCCGATGATAACATATTTCACGCCGACATCTGTCAGCATGGCCGGTGAGATTTCTCCGGTATACGCACCGCTCTCTTCAAAATACATATTCTCTGCACCGATTTTAATGTTGCTGCCTTTAGCCGCTTCCAGCGCCGGGAAAATATCAATGGCCGGTACACAGAATACAACATCGGCTGCATCCGTAGCTACCAACGGCTTTAACTCCTCAATCAGCTTTACAGCCTGGCTCGGGGTCATGTTCATTTTCCAATTTCCGGCAATAATTTTTCTACGCATTTATATGTTTCCTCCTATATAACTCGTATCTATCTTAATCCGTGAATGATTATTTATCGTTGGCCGCTGCTACGCCCGGCAGCTCCTTGCCTTCCAGAAACTCCAAAGAAGCGCCGCCGCCGGTGGAGATATGGGTCATCTTATCACCAAAGCCCAGGATATTAACAGCCGCAGCCGAGTCGCCGCCGCCAATGATGGTAGTGGCATCCAGCTCAGCCAAAGCCTTCGCTACCGCTACCGTACCGGCTGCAAAGTTGGACATCTCAAATACTCCCATCGGTCCGTTCCAAACCACAGTCTTGGCAGATTTCACGGCATCCGCATACAGAGCCTGGGTCTTCGGTCCGATATCCAGTCCCATCTCATCAGCCGCCATCTGTCCGGCCTCTGCCACACGGAAGGCTGCATCATTTGAAAATTCTTTGGCCACCACATCATCTACCGGGATCAATAAGGAAACCCCCGTGGCCTTAGCCTTCTCAACCATCTCCTTGGCATAATCCAGGTAATCGGCCTCAACCAATGAAGCGCCAACCTCCTCGCCCAAAGCCTTCTTAAAGGTATAGCTCATACCACCGCCGATGATCAGGGTGTCTACCTTATCCAGCAGATTGTTGATAACAGAGATCTTCGAGGAAACCTTGGAACCGCCCAGGATGGCCACAAACGGTCTTTCCGGATTATTTACGGCATTGCCCAGGAACTCGATCTCCTTTTGCATCAGATACCCAACCACAGCGGTATCCACGAACCCGGTCACACCGACATTCGAGCAGTGCGCACGATGAGCAGTACCAAAAGCATCATTGACAAAAACATCAGCCAAAGAAGCCAGTTCTTTGCTGAAAGCCTCTTCATTCTTGGTTTCTTCCTTACGATAACGGGTATTTTCCAGTAATACCACATCGCCGTCCTTCATGGCGGCCACGGCCGCTTTAGCATTCTCTCCGACCACTTCGGCATCTGCCGCAAACTTCACTTCCCGACCCAACAGCTCGCTCAAGCGAACAGCCACCGAGGCCAGCGACAGCTCCGGCTTCGGCTCACCCTTCGGCTTACCCAGATGAGAACACAGAATCACTTTTCCACCGTCAGCCAACAGCTTCTTAATAGTCGGCAGGGCGGCCACCAGACGATTCTCGTCTGTGATCACGCCATCCTTCAGCGGTACGTTAAAGTCACAACGAACCAGCACACGCAGGCCCTTTACATTGATATCATCTACGGATTTTTTATTTAACATGCTTTCCTCCTTATATCATAAAAGAGCCCGGTCCCTAAAAGACCGGACCCTTTTGGATCTTAATTTGCCTGTAGCAGCTTATGCCAGTTCAGCGAAATATTTGATTGTTCTAACCATCTGGCTGGTGTAAGAATTCTCATTGTCATACCATGATACAACCTTCACTAAGGTCTTGCCTGCTTCAAGCGGGGTAACCTTGGTCTGGGTAGCATCAAACAAGGAACCTTCGGTGATTCCCACGATATCGGAGGAAACCAGCTCTTCTTCGGTATAACCGAAGGAAGCGGAAGCGGCAGCCTTCATAGCAGCATTTACATCTGCCACAGTTACTTCGCCTTCAACTACAGCCACCAGCTCGGTGGTGGAGCCGGTCGGTACCGGAACACGCTGAGCAGCGCCGTCCAGCTTACCGGCTAATTCCGGGATAACCAGACCGATCGCCTTGGCAGCACCGGTGCTGTTCGGAACGATCGAGCAGGCAGCGGCGCGGGCTCTTCTTAAATCACCCTTCGGATGCGGTCCGTCCAAAGTCATCTGATCTCCGGTATAAGCATGGATGGTGGTCATAAAGCCTTTCACGATCGGAGCCAGCTTGTTCAAGGTAGCTGCCATCGGAGCCAGGCAGTTGGTCGTACAGGAAGCTGCGGAAATAACAGTATCCTGAGCGGTCAGAGTTCCCTCATTTACGCTGAATACGATGGTCGGCAGATCGTTTCCGGCCGGAGCAGAAATAACAACCTTCTTAGCGCCCGCAGTAATATGAGCGGAAGCCTTCTCCTTAGAGGTGAAGAAACCGGTACACTCCAGAACTACATCTACATTTAATTCGCCCCACGGTAAGTCTTTCGGATCTCTCTGAGCGTAGATCTTAATCTCTTTTCCGTCAACGATGATGGAATCATCAGTAGAAGAAACCTTATCAGCCAAGGCATATCTGCCCTGAGCCGAGTCATACTTTAACAGATGAGCTAACATCTTCGGGCTGGTTAAGTCATTGATCGCAACAACTTCGTAGCCTTCTGCACCAAACATCTGTCTGAAAGCCAAACGTCCGATACGACCAAAACCGTTAATCGCTACTTTTACTGCCATAATTTTTTCCTCCTAATTGTATCATTAGTACTCTTTTCTCCCTTGTAATATGGGCGAAAATAATCGGTGGTTTCTTTTTCCACCTATCGTCTTTATTCTAACGAATCCACTATAAAATAGCAAGTCTTTTTTAAAGATTGACAAATTTTTCACTTATTATCAAAACCTTTTCTTTTGACTGATTATATCCTAAGCAATATGCCGAAATTCACGCTTTTGCACTTTACACCGCAACGCTTTAACGTGTTGACATGGCCTCGATTCTGGTTTATACTATTCACTATCTCGGAGCCGCTGGATCAGCCGCTCACTTAAATTTGTTGATGGAGGATAACATGATGAAAAAAATGAAAGTGCTAACGCTGACTCTGATCGGCACTGTTCTTCTGGTACTCGGTGGCTGTACCAATAACCTGAAGTCAGGTGAAACAAATACATCCGGCGGCAGCAAGCCGACGGTCAAGACAACCGGCTCGGAAGTCGAAACCGCCGAAACCGTTAAGATCGGTATAATCCAGTATGTTCAGCACGAAGCGCTGGATGCCGCCAGAAAAGGCTTTATCGACGGATTGGCCGAAGCAGGTTATGAAGACGGCAAAAACATCGCCATTGATTATGAAAATGCACAGGCCGACCAGTCAAATACATCAACTATCGCCGATAAATTTGTCAGTGATAAAAAAGATCTGATTCTGGCCGTCGCCACTCCGGCTGCGCAGGCCGTCGCCAATAAGACCGCTGAGATCCCCATCCTGATCACTGCTGTAACCGATCCGGCCTCTGCCGGTCTGGTAAAGGCAAACGATATCGCCGGCGGAAATGTCAGCGGTACCTCAGACCTGAACCCGATCAAGGAACAGATTGAATTGCTGAAAAACACCATGCCGCAGGTCAAAAAGGTAGCCCTGCTCTACTCCTCTGCCGAGGATAATTCCCGCTTTCAGATAGCGCTGGCCAAGAAATATCTGGATGCTGCAGGCATAACCTATACCGATGCCACCGTCCAGAACACCAATGATGTTCAGTCCGTCGTAGAATCTTTAGTTGGCAAGGCAGATGCCATCTATACTCCAACCGACAATATTATTGCATCATCTATGAGCGTTGTTTCCAAGGTGGCAACTGACGCTAAAATCCCGGTATTTGCCGGCGAGGAAGCTCTGGTCAATAACGGTGCACTGGCCACCTACGGTATCGACTACTATGCCCTGGGCAAGCAGACGGCAGCCATGGCAGTGAAGCTCTTAAAGGGTGAGGCCAAGATCACCGAGATGCCGATCGAGTATCCGAATAAGCTGACCCTGACTGTCAACCCGGAAATTGAAAAAGCATTAAATCTAAAGGTTCCGACCTCTCAAAAATAAACATAATATTTATTGTAAGAAGGAGTCACTTATGAATTGGTTTAGTCTTGTGAGCGCCGGTCAGGGCGCACTTGTGCAGGGCATTCTCTGGGGAATTATGGCAATCGGCGTTTTTCTGACCTTTCGCGTTCTGAATTATCCGGATATGACAGCCGACGGCAGCTTTGCTCTCGGCGGAGCAGTCTGTGCCACCGGTATCATCAACGGCTTGCATCCGCTGGCCGCCCTGTTGATCGCCATGATTTGCGGCGCAGCAGCCGGTTATATCACCGCTTTTTTGCACACTGTGCTGGACATTCCGGCCATCCTGTCCGGTATCTTGACTCAGATCTCCCTGTATTCGATTAACCTGCGTATCATGGGTCGGGCCAACACGCCCCTATTAAAGTATGAAACACTGTTCAGTTTGTTTGAAGGCTTTCTGCATTCGATCGGGCTGCAGCTGAAAGCAGTCTATGCAGAGATGATTCTCAGCCTGCTCTTTACCGTCCTTGTCATTGTCATACTCTACTGGTTTTTCGGCACCGAGATCGGCTGTGCCATACGAGCCACCGGAAATAATGAATTTATGGTGCGTGCACAGGGACAAAATACCAACACGACCAAGCTCATTACCTTGATGTTGTCCAATGGCCTAATCGCCTTCTCCGGCGGTCTGATGGCCATGAACCAGGGCTTCGCCGATACCGGCATGGGCGTCGGCGCTATCGTCATCGGTCTGGCGTCTATCGTCATTGGCGAAGTGGTACTCGGACACTTTAAATCCTTCGGCAGTCTCCTGCTTTCGATCATCATCGGTTCCATTGTCTACCGGTTGATCATCGCCATTGTGCTGCAGCTCGGTCTAAAGACCGATGATATGAAGCTGCTGACGGCGACGTTGGTAGCAGTAGCACTCGGCCTGCCGGTCATCCGTACCAGATTGACCGATCGTCGCGGCAAGAAGCAAGGAGGAAATTTATGTTAGTCCTGGATCAGATCTACAAAACCTTTAACAAGAATACCATTAATGAAAAGAAGGCCCTCCGGAATCTTTCGCTGACCGTCAATGAAGGGGACTTTATTACCGTCATCGGCGGTAACGGTGCCGGCAAATCAACTATGCTGAACATGATTGCCGGTGTTTATCCGATCGATGCCGGCCGCATCCTGTTGGATGGCCGGGATATCACCCTGGAAAAGGAGCATAAGCGGGCAGCTCATCTGGGACGTGTCTTTCAGGATCCGATGCTTGGTACAGCCGCCAATATGATGCTCGAAGAAAATCTGGCCATGGCCTTCCGCCGCGGCAAAAAACGTCGGCTCGGCTGGGGCATTACCGACGCCGAGCGCAGCCGCTATAAGGAAGCGCTCGCTCGACTGGATCTCGGTTTGGAGAACCGCTTATCCTCTAAGGTCGGTCTGCTCTCGGGTGGTCAACGTCAGGCATTGACACTGCTGATGGCCACCCTGCAAGCTCCGAAGCTGCTGCTCTTGGATGAACACACGGCTGCGCTTGATCCGAAAACCGCAAAAAAAGTGTTGGAGCTGACACAGGAGATCGTAGCTGAAGAAAAACTGACTGCCATGATGATCACTCATAATATGAAGGATGCCATTCATATCGGAAACCGTTTGATCATGATGCACGAAGGCCGCATCATCTATGACATCAGCGGTGAAGCGAAAAAACAGCTCAGCGTGAGGGATTTGCTGCTGAAATTTGAAGAGATCAGCCATGACGAGCTGACCAATGACCGCATGCTATTAAATTAAATCACACCAAGTCAACGCCACCGGCTGAGCCGGTGGCCTGTTCAGTTCCTATGTATTATTTTATTGAATTTAGCTTATTTATACATTGCTAATTCAATGTTTTCTGATCTGAAGAGCTTCCATCCATCTGCATAGCAGGTGGTTTGTTTTTGTCTGTGATACAACAGAAGGCTCATTGCCGGGACCGGTTTGACGCCCGTAACAATAAGCCTTTTTTTCATCACTGCTGCTGTTTATTTACAGCCGGTGGATTTCTTTTAATTTTTTATCCTTTCTGACAAATACCGCAAACATAATGATCATTCCGATCAAGAGGACGATGTCGATAATTCCCGCACCCACCACCGGCAGCTTCGGTTTCGGCAAGACCCCTCCGAGCATTAAGGCTCGCAGAATGGTCCCGATGATCATATACAGACCCAACACAATGCAGAAGTTCATCAACAAATCCCGGTAGGCCTGCTTCCCTTCTTTGGTAAGCTTCCAGCTGTCAAACTCTTTCGGCAGGATTTTGGCCGATAACGGTACCTTAAAATACTTGGCCGAAACGCCCTGATACAGGGCATATAGACCACCGACTGCGATCAGAATATCAAAGATATCCAGTCGCAGTCCTTTTAGAATCTCAACCCCCATTACCGTTCCCCCATTTGATCCAGACCGAGTATCTGCTGTACCGTCAGCTTCATCTGATCCGCCCGGCAGATCCGCTGATGAAGGATCTGTGCAGTCTCCAGGCCACGGACAGCAGCCGGCTGCGGTACTCCGCTCAGCTTCTCCAAGATGTCCAAAAGGCGGAATTCGTTCTTCTGCCGCTCTTCCGGAGCAATGGCCGATACAACGGTTTTGACAAATTTATACGGACTGGCCGTGGAAGCCAGCAACGTCACTGTTTCATCACCGCTGTCGGTTCGGTATTTATGATAGACCTGTGAGGCGACCGCAGTATGCGTATCCATCACATATCCCTCCTGCTCATAGACCTCTCGAATACGGTGGATTGTTTCGATTTCGGTAGCATAGCCTCCAATAAAATCATGCAGACCGCTCTTTAACTGCTCACTCACCGAATATACGCCTTGTTCCTGCAACTCCTTCATCAGGCCTGCGCAAACTGTCGAATCCTGACCGGCTGCCGCATAAATCAGGCGCTCCAAATTGCTGGAAATTAAGATATCCATGGACGGCGAAGTTGTCAGAACAAAATCACGGTTGCGATCATATACACCGGTAGTAAAGAAGTCAAATAAAACCTTGTTTTCATTGGATGCACAAATACATTTTGCGATCGGCAGTCCCATTCCCTTGGCATACCAGGCCGCCAGAATATTGCCGAAATTTCCGGTCGGAACACAGACATTGATCCGGTCTCCCGCCTTTATCACACCCCGTTTCACCAGTCGGCAATAGCCATATACATAATACACGATCTGCGGCGCCAAACGACCGATATTGATCGAATTAGCAGATGAAAACTGCAGTCCGGCAGCCTCCAGTTCACCGGCCAGCGCCTGATCGGCAAACAGTTTTTTTACACCGGTTTGAGCATCATCAAAATTCCCATGAATACCAACCACATAGGTATTTGCGCCGGTCTGGGTCAGCATCTGCTGTTCCTGGATAACACTGACGCCGTCCTTCGGGTAGAAAACGATGATTTTTGTATGTTCTACATCGGCAAAGCCGGCCATAGCTGCCTTTCCGGTATCTCCTGAAGTCGCAGTCAAAATCACGATATCACGATCCATCCCCTGCTTTTTGGCCGCTGTGGTCATCAGATACGGCAAAATAGATAAAGCCATGTCTTTAAAGGCAATCGTCGGACCATGGAATAGTTCCAGGTGATAAGCCCCGTCCACCTTTGTCATCGGTACAATCTCATCAGTATCAAACTTCTCATCATAGGCCGAGGCGATACAATATTTCAGTTCGGCTTCGGTATAATCTGTCAGCAGCTTTGACAACACTTCAAATGCCAGCTCTTGATAGCTCATCTCGGCCAAAGCGGTGAAATCCGTATCTATTGCCGTCAGACGATCAGGCACATACAAACCGCCGTCCGGAGCCAAGCCGCGCAATACTGCTTCTGAGGCTGTCGCCGTATGCTGATGGTTTCTGGTACTTCTGTAGATTATGTTCATCATCGCTCTCCTTGTGCTAATCCTCTATTTTTTCTAATGTAAAGCTATCCGACTTATCTGTCAAGTTTTCCAGATGTAATATTCCCTTCTGACCCTGAATAGACGGTACAATTGAGGATAGTTTTCCGATTTTATCTTCTAGATTGATCGCCTCACCAAGGCTGATATGAACCGTTGCGATATCCAGTCCGTAATACCCTTTTTCATCAACCGAGATCGTATCGACTGTCACCTTATATTTTTCCAGCAGTTTTTTGATATAAGTCATCTGCTCAATGGCTGTGTCATTTTTTGCTGCCAGTTTTTCATTTTTCCGAAAGCTGTCAACCTGTATGCCAGCCAGCTTCGGCAGCGACGGTAATAACTGATTCGTACTCTCGGCTACCATTCCGTCCGAATCCAGATACAGGTAATAATCCAGGAACGGAACATAACCCAGCAATTTTTTCTCATAAACAACCACTTTGACCGATGACGGCGATAACAGACTGATATCAATATCACTGACAAACGGAATATCTGTACGACGGTTGCGATATTTCCATTTCAGAAATAAAGAATTATAACTAAGGATATTTTCAAAGACCTTATCCTTGATCTCCTGATCGGAGTAGGTGACATTGCCTTCAATCTGAATATTCGTTACCCGAAACACCAGAGTCACAGTCACCAGCATCAAAATCAGAAGCGCCAAAAACGCCCCTAAGATCAATCTTATCCTGCCTGATTTTTTCTTTTCTACCCGTTCCTCTGCTGCCATTGCTCTCCTACCTTACTGCCTACAGTAACCGCACAAGCTCCTTAAAGCGGTCGCCGCGCTCTTCATAATTTTGAAACATTCCCCAACTGGCACAAGCCGGAGATAACAACACCGCATCCCCCTCATTGGCCAAACTGCGCGCTGTAGATACTGCCTCCTCAAGCTGATCTACCAGGGTGATGCTCTGATATCCCAGCGCCAGTGCCTGAGCTCTGATCTTTTCTTTGGTCTGACCCAACAGTACCAAATGCTTGACCTTTCCGTTAAATGAACGAATCCACTCTTCAAAATCGGCATCCTTGTCATAGCCGCCGCCGATCAGGATCGTCGGTCGAACCATAGCCTCTACCGCTTTTATAGCCGCATCCGGATTCGTCCCCTTGGAATCATTATAGTAAACCACACCGGCTACTTCCTTTACAAATTCGATCCTGTGAGCCACGCCGCCAAACTGTTTCAAAGCTGTTCTTAATACCTCTAAATCAACCCCATAGGCAACTGCCATGCCTATGGCCGCCATATAATTTTCATAGTTGTGACGACCGAATAATTTCAGTTCATCCAGCCGACAGATATCTATCGTCTTTTTGTCCAGCTTGAGCCGCAGTGTTTCATCCTCGATGTAAACACCTTCCTCCAGTATTCTCCAGCTGCTGAAGTACAGAACCCGACATTGCAGCTGCTGCCCGAATTTGCGCAATACTTCATCCTCATAATTCAGGATACAGTAATCTTCCGGTTGCTGATTTTCGGCAATGCGTTCCTTTACACGGATATACTCTTCCATGGTATGATGTCGATTCAGATGATCCGGCGTGATGTTTAAAATCGCGCTGACCTGCGGTCGAAACTGAACGAACGTCTCCAGCTGAAAGGAACTGAGCTCGGCTACCACTACAGAAGCTTCCTGCAGATAATTGGCCTCCCCGGTATAAGACAGACCGATATTTCCGACCACATGGGTATCGGCACCGGTCGCCTGCATAATCTCTCCAAGCAGCGCTGTAGTCGTCGTCTTACCGTTTGTACCGGTAATGGCCAGAATATGCCCCTTACCCAGCCGATAAGCCAGTTCCACTTCTCCCCAGACCGGCAGACCTAAGTCTCTGGCTTGACAGATAATTGTTTCTTCCATCGGAACACCGGGACTGACGATTACCAGCTGCATTTCAGATAACTGTTCATCCGTCATCATCCCGAGATAAATATTTTTCGGTGTAAAATCAATGCGGTCGCATAATTCCTGCACCTTTAAAGCATAATTTGCATCAAATAAATAGACAGCGGCCCCCTTCTCATGTAATGCCCGCCCCGCACCGATACCACTGACTCCGCAGCCGATAACGAGCACCTTCATTGCCCTCATATCCATATTTCACTCCATTTCTTGTCACAATGACGATCGAAATCATTTTTTACATGCGGATCATAGCCACCAGACAAAGAACCGTGGTTATAATCATAAACAGTGAAACCACTTTGGTTTCTTTAAAGCCGCTCAGCTCAAAATGATGATGGAGCGGCGCCATCTTAAAGATTCGTTTACCGTGGGAAAGCTTAAAATATCCCACCTGGATGATGACAGACAGAATCTCCAGCACATAAACCAAGGCGATGATAGCCAGATGCAGCGGTTGCTGCAGAACATAGGCCGTACCGGCCACAAAGCCTCCTATAGCCAGCGAACCTGTGTCTCCCATAAAGACCTTCGCAGGATAAGCATTATAAACCAGAAAGCCAAGCAGACCACCGAACATCATTCCTGCCATCGGAGCGATACCGACTCCTCTTGCCAGGTCGGCCACCAGAAAATAAACCGTGATCGGCAACGTCACTGAAACCGCCAGACCATCCAGCCCATCGGTAAAGTTAGCTCCGTTTGTTGTTCCCAGCAAAATAAATACCAACAACGGAATACTCCACCAACCGGCCTTCCAGATGATCTCTCCTTTTGAAAACGGAATAACAATATCCAGAGAAATACCGGATATACGGATCAAATAAAAGGCAAACAAAGCTGTAACCAGCCCCTGACCGGCCATTTTTTGCAACGGCTTTAGACCATCGGTCTGTTTGAATACCACTTTCAGAAAGTCATCGGCAAAGCCAATCAAGCCAAAGCCCAGAGTGGCGATCAGGATCGGCACCAGCTTCGGATGTGACTGCATGTAGAAAAACGACAGAAATACGACCGGTAGTAAAAACATGATCCCCCCCATGGTCGGGGTACCGGCTTTCGCCAAATGTTCTTTTACACCTTCCTCACGAATCGGCTGGCCGGCCTTCAGACGTTTTAAAAAACGTATGGTCGCCGGGCCGATCAACACTGTAATCAAAAATACGATCAATGCCGCATATACAAATCCCACTTTCATTTCCTCCTTTAACATTCACCCGGTATCACTGTGTCGGTTGACCCGGCTCCTGTTCTTCAAATGTATGCTGCTCAACCGGCCTTTCCTCAACCGGTCTCTCTTCAAACGGAGATTGCTCGATCGGAGCCTCTTCCGTTCCCGGCGTTTCTGTCGGTTGCGCATCACCGCCCGGCTGTTCCTGCGGCTGCTCCGCTCCGGACTGTTCTTCGCCGGACTGTTCTTCGCCGGACTGTTCTTCACCGTTTTGCTCCGATGCCGGCTGCTCACCGCTTTGTTCTCCACTGTGATTCTGTGTACCGTTCGACTGTCCGGCCGGGTTTTCTTCCTTTTTCTCCGGCTCGGCTGAATATACCTTACCGTCATCCCCCACCAGATGATAATACGGAATCAGACGACTCATCACCCGTTTTTCAATATTCACCTGCTCGTAAAAAGCTGCCTGATTTTCGGCATTCGGTTTTTCCACTACTACATAAATCAACAGCTGCGGTTTTTCCATCGGCACGGCCGCCCAGAAAGAACAAACATAGTTTGTTTCGTCACGTCCCAGTACGCCATTCTTATCCACAGTCAGAACCTCGGCCGTACCGGTCTTGCCGCCGATCTTGTAATGATCGATCTTGGCCAGGCTGCCGCTGAGCGAGTTATTGATCATATATTCTATGCTTTCTTTGACCTGTTTTTCCGTTTCTCCGGAAATGGTCTTTTTAACCACCACCGGCTCAATATTCTCAATCACATGATCATTTTCATCCAGGATCTGCTTCACGATATGCGGCTTATAATAATTTCCTCCATTGATCGCTGCCGAAAATGCGGCCGCTCCCTGAATCATCGTAATATTAAAGCCCTGCCCAAAAGAGGTGGTAGCCACTTCCACCTCTCCCATATTTTGCGGTGAGAAAATAATACCTGAGTTCTCACCCGGCAGATCAATACCTGTCTTCTGACCAAAGTTGAAAATATCCTGGTATTTGATCAACTGTTCGGCGCCGGTCTTTTTTCCGATCTCCATCAATGCCACATTACATGAATTTGCCACTGCCTGGTACAATGTCTGCGCACCGTGTCCGGCACGATTTGCGCAGTGAATGGTATGCTCACCGACCTGTAACGAACCGGCGCAGTAATAAGTATCCCCCGGTTTGATGCTGCCGGTTTCCAGAGCTGCCGCTACGGTCAGAGGCTTGATAACCGAACCCGGCTCATAGGTATAGCTGAGGCAAAAGTTGTTCCATTTTTGTTCCAGCAGCTTGGCCTTATCCGTGTCCGACATCTCAGACAGTTTCATTTTCTGCTGTTCTTCTTTAGTGTACCAGTTATCAAAGCTTCGAGGTTGATTTAAATTATAGGAATTTGAGGTTGCCATTCCAAGCACCTCACCGTTTTGCGGATTCATGACAATAATGCCTACATTTTCGGCTGCCGCCCGCTGCTCTACTATGTTCTTGTTTTTTTTCATGAAGGAGGCGATCTCATCCTCGATTACGGACTGCACGGTGGAGTCGATGGTCGTTACCACCTTGTGTCCATTGGTCGGCTGTTTTGTTCTGCTTTGCACACCCTCTCCGGCTTCCATGTATCCATAGGTTCGACCGTTTGTACCGTTCAACAGCTTATCATAATATAATTCCAGTCCGTTCAGACCTTCAATACCATTCTGACCGACTGTAAAGCCGATGATCTGGCTGGCCAGCTTATCATGAGGATAAACCCGCTTATAAGTAGTTTCAAACCAGATGCCCTTGACATTTTTCCTGATCTTCTTTTCCTTGGCAACAAATTCCTGATCCGGATTCTTGTCCAGATCTGTTCCGGCTATATAATCCTCAAACCGCTTTTTCTGTTCTTCGGATATAGACTCATTAATAATCTCATAATAGCTGTTTGGAGTTTCAGCCAGTTTTGCCCTGGCTTCCTCCTCGGTAAACCCAAAAAATTTTACTAAGGCTCCCACGGTCGGTGTAATATAACGGCTGACTTTCACCTGATTACCGGACGCGTCTGTAGCAGTCTCCGATCTGTCATCATGGATCTGGTTGCGATCCAGTATCAAACGATAGACCCGCTGGCTTCTGGCCAACACCCCCATATCCCGATCATAAATTTCTCCGCGCTGAAAGGGGATTTCCTGATTGGAAATCTGTTGCTGATTCAGGATAGTTTTCTTATATTCATCCCCCTTATTTAAATTTAAAGAGAGTACGCGTAAAACAAAGACAGTAAACAGTGCCAGCACTGCCAAATAAATCACCATCATTCTAACCTTAACGTACTCTCCTACAAAACGTTTCAAAATTTTATTTTTTTTCTTACGTTTCATCGATCGCTCTTTTCTAATGATTGCTCGTCACATTCTGAGTCTGTCTGACAAAATTACTCTCTGCTCCGTCATAAAGTACGACCTGCTCGGCTGTCGGATACTGCATTCCAAATTCATTGATAGCTCTTTCTCTGATCTCATTATAATTAACGGAGGACATCAGATTATTGTAAGCGGAATCATTATCCTCCTTGATCTGCTGATACTGGGCTTCTCTCTGACCAAGGGTTGTGCGGGCATGATGCGTTTGTGCCATCATCTGAATCGGCATGACAATAGATGCCAGACAAATGATCACGGTCAGCATGACTGCGCGCAAATAACTCCTGTCCATCTGCATAGCGCGATGCTTATTTCGGTAAGTCGTCAGATCCTCCGTCACAGTCTTCACCGGCTTCGGCTGTCTTAATGGCGCCGCCGTTAAGCCTGACTTCGGTCGTTTCATCGGTTCCATTTTTCTTAAGGTATTGCCTTCTAATGATATCACATTTAATTCATTTCTTCTCGCCATTTTTATGACTCCTATCTATCTTTATCCTCTTATTCAGAGATCCTTCTTTCAAATACGCGTAATTTAGCGCTGGCCGAACGACTGTTTCGTAATAATTCCTCCGCTCCCGGCAGAATCGGCTTACGACTGATCACTCGTCCCAGAGATGTCTGTCCACAGACACAAACAGGAAAATGAGCCGGACAGGTGCATGGATTCTCCAATCGTTTCATTTCCTGCTTCACGATCCTGTCTTCCAACGAATGGAAGGTGATCACGCACAGGCGGCCGCCGTCCGTCAGATGACGTACCATGGTCTCCAAAGTATTGCGCAGCACCTCTAACTCCCGATTCAATTCAATGCGGATAGCTTGAAATACCCGCTTGGCCGGATGTCCGCCATCTCTTTGCGCCTTCATCGGGATAGTATTTCGAATCACCTCTACCAATTCCAGCGTGGTGGAAAGTGGTTGTCGCTCACGTTGCTGACAAATCGCCGCTGCGATCGGTTTTGCATAGCGTTCCTCACCATAGACCTTAAAGATCCTGGTCAGCTCTTCTGCCGAAAATCCATTTACGATATCGTATGCAGTCTGAGCCTGTTCCGCATTCATTCGCATATCGAGCGGTCCTTCCTTCATATAGGAAAATCCCCTGCTGTCTGTATCCAGCTGATAAGAAGATACCCCCAAATCCAACAGGATGCCGTCCACCCGGTCAATTCCAAGCCGGCTCAGTATTGAAGCGAAGGCTTCATAATTACTGTGTACGATCTGTACCCGCTGACCGTACGATTCCAGAACTGACGTTGCCGCTTCCAAGGCATCGGTATCCTGATCGATGCCGATCAAGCGGCCGTTTTCAGACAGCTGTTCGCAGATTACTCTTGAATGCCCGGCTCCCCCCAGTGTTCCGTCTACATAAATTCCGTTCGGCCTGATGTTCAGGTTTTCGATTACTTCTTCCAATAATACTGACGTATGCTTAAAATCCATTCTTTTTGATTCCCATCTGCCGTCAGGCCGGCTGCTCGCTATCATTTAATCGACCGGTAATGTCAGCCAGATCGATCTCGGCAATAGAAGCCTCCCATTTGTCCTTGTCCCAAATCTCAATACGATTGATCTGACCGGCCAGAACGATCTCTTTGTCCATCGGCACCAATTTTCTAAAAGCCGGCGGAACCAGAATACGTCCCTGCTTGTCCAACTCACATTCGCTGGAGAAAGCCACCAGACCTCTTTCCAGTTTCCGAAGATCTTGATTATTCATCCAGGAACGACCCTTGATATCCATGACCATAGTTTCCCAATCTTCGTTTGTCATCAGATAGAGACAGTCATCGATACCGCGAGTGAGCCAAAACTGACCCTGCAGTTTTTCACGAAACTTTGTCGGAATGATGATGCGGCCCTTTGCATCGATCGCATGATAAAACACGCCGGTAAAACCGTGAAACATGGTCCGCTCACCTCCCTTTTTCTCTACTTTCCTACATAATCCGCCACAATTTACCACTTTTGTTTTATATCATACCCTATTCGGCACTAAAATTCAATATTGAAATACTGTTTTATGGCAGTAAATTATGATTATTATGATTTTGCCATTTTTAAGGCATAAAAAAAGCCCTAACAGGCGACTACTCATCCTTTTGGATGATACTCTCTGTTAAAGCTCTCCACTTAATCTACAGTCTGATCTATTTTTTTATTCCGAACCGGTATTACTCCGGCCTGGTCTTCGCCTTTCGTCCATAGAGGATCCAGAAGATCACTCCGGCAATGATTGTCACTGCGGCCAGCACCTGTGACACGGGCCATCCGATTCCCGGCAACAGCAACTGATCTGTCCGCAGCCCCTCGATCCAGACCCGACCCAGACCATAGGAAATCAGATATAATGTCAGCACCTGCCCATCCCAACGCTTTTTATTAAAGAACCATAATAAAATAATCAGGACAAGTAAATTCCACAAGCTTTCGTATAGGAAGGTCGGATGAACCTTCACCCACAACTCACCGCCTTTATCAAAGGCATGCTCCAGCATGGCTGTGGAAATCTCGTTCTCCCGTAACCGTGAGGTCGGTAAAGCCATAGCCAATAATGAATCCGTGTAACCGCCAAAAGCTTCCCTGTTAAAGAAATTACCCCAACGACCGAAGATCTGTCCGATGACAATACCGATACAGCCATAATCCATGATGTGACCGAACTGCAGCTTCTTTCTCTTGCCCGCCAGCCATACAGCCAACATGGCACCGATAATACCGCCATAAATTGCCAAACCACCGTTTCTGATCTGAAAAATTCCGATCAGATCATCTTTATATATGTCCCAGGAGAATACCACATAATAGATTCTGGCGCCGATGATGCCGAAGATAATCCCCCAAAAAATGAGATCAATATAACCATCCGTCGACTCTCCGTGCTTCTTTACCAGATGCAGCACCGTCAAGCTGGCCACCAGCATTCCCAGAGCAATGATCAGGCCGTAAAAGGCAATTTCATATCCAAAAATGGAAATATGATCTCCGATCCCCGGCAATTCCAGACCCAGGTTCGGAAATAGAATCGTATCTTTCATTATGTCTCCTTATACGTTAAATCTGAATGTGATAACATCTCCATCCTTCACGATGTATTCCTTGCCCTCCAGGCGCACCAGGCCCTTCTCGCGGGCGGCCTGGTAGGAACCGTGGGCCAGCAGATCTTCATACGCCACAACCTCGGCCCGAATAAATCCGCGCTCAAAATCGGTATGAATTTTGCCGGCTGCTCCCGGCGCCTTGGTTCCGCGGGTAATAGTCCAGGCTCTGGTTTCTGTTTCTCCGGCTGTCAGGTAACTGATCAGGCCAAGGATTTGATAGCCGGCCGCTATCAATTTCTCCAGACCGGAACGCTCGATTCCCAGGTCATCCAAAAACAACTTCTTCTCTTCGTCATCCAGCTCGGCGATTTCCTGCTCGATCTGGGCGCAGACCACAAAAACCTCCTGCTCTCTTTTGGCGGCAAACGCGCGCACCGCCTGTACCATCGGATTGGAAACGCCGTCATCAGACAGGGAAGACTCATCTACATTGGCCGCAAAGATCACCGGTTTAGATGTCAGCAGCTGATATGCGGCAAAAAATCCCTCTTCCTCTTCGCTTTCCGGGCGGAAGGCAGAAGCCAGCTGTTCATTTTCCAGATGCTCCTTCAAGCGCTGCAGCATTTCCAGTTCTTTGGCATAGGTCTTATCGTTTCTGGCGCTCTTAGCGACCTTTGAAATACGACGCTCCAACACTTCCAGATCCGAGAAAATGAGCTCCAGCTCAATGGTCTCGATATCACGCAGGGGATCAACCTGACCATCGACATGGATGACATTTGTATCCTCGAAGCAGCGTACCACATGCACGATAGCATCTACCTCACGGATATTGGCCAAAAACTGGTTTCCCAAGCCTTCGCCCTTTGAAGCCCCCTTGACCAGACCGGCAATATCAACGAACTCCACCACCGCCGGAGTGATCTTGGCCGAGTTAAACAGGGCGGCCAGTCTGCCCAGACGTTCGTCCGGTACCGGTACGATACCGACATTCGGGTCAATGGTACAGAACGGATAATTGGCCGATTCCGCTTTAGCCTTGGTCAATGAGTTAAACAAGGTACTTTTGCCTACATTCGGAAGGCCTACGATTCCTAATTTCATGTTCTATTTATCTCCTTAATTTTCCTTTAGCCTGCGGAATTTTCATGTTCCGCACTCTCTTTCTGATAACACTTCCACTGCCACACGAAGAAAAACAAGCTGTTCATTTTCTATGCTTCGTCACAGGCCTCCACCATCAATAGCCGCCCCTCCCTAAAATCAACTGTGGCTGTCATTCCTCCCCATGTATTTGAAATACACAGGGGATCCTCCGGACACAGTCTATAGTCTGTCAATGAATACGCAAGACCTGTCAGGCTCAGTCCCTCTACCGGACCCATCCATGCAAAAAACGAAAGGTAAGGATAACGAGTATCTCTTGTGAGTTGGTGCCGTCCGGGTATCAATAGCCGAAGCCTCTGCCCGGTACTATGCAGCATCAAAGCAACCCCAGCCTGCTCAGCTTTCGTCAGTAACAGTAAATTTCCATAGCTGTGATCAAACCGACTGCCCATGCCGGCCACCAGATGGATCTGCGTCACGCCCCGGCTGATGGCCAGTTCCACTGCCGCCGCTGTGTCTGTCATGTCCTTTTGACAAGGCAGGCTATGCAGCGGCACCTTCTCGGACAACAGCCAGTCCATACTGCCATGATCTATGGTATCAAAATCTCCAACTGCCAACGTCGGTCGGAGCCCGGCCGAGCGACAGTAGGCCGCTCCTCCGTCAATAGCCACAATCTCGGAAAATTGCTTTTCATGCAGGACTGCGGCCAAGCAATCCGGTTCAAATCGCCCACCGCTGATCAACAGCCAGGCATTCTCACCGCGCATCCTGCAACACCTGCCGAAAAGCTGCCAGTCTGGCCTTCATATCCGTACCAAAAACAGCCGAACCGGCCACAATGACATCCGCCCCGGCCGCCAGAACCTGAGGCAGAGTGGTCAGGTTGACACCGCCGTCTACCTGTAATCTGATATCACGACCGGACTCATCAATCATCTGACGAACGGCAGCGATCTTTCGATCCATATATGGCAGGTAAGACTGCCCGCCGAAGCCCGGATTCACCGTCATCAGAAGGATCATATCAGCCTTTTCCAGGACATAACGCAGTCCCGAAATATCGGTCATCGGATTGATCGACACACCGGCTTTCATTCCTAATTCATGGATACGGTCTATCGCCCTGTCCAAATGCAGACAAGCCTCCTGATGCAGTGTCAAAGAATCCGCTCCGGCCGCATGGAAAGCTTCTATATACCGCTCCGGCTGATGAACCATCAAATGCACGTCAAAGAACAATTTTGTATGCGGACGCATAGAGGCGATCACCGGCATACCGAAGGAGATGCTCGGGACAAAGGCTCCATCCATCACATCTATATGCAGCCATTCGATTCCCTCACGCTCAAGCAATGCCAACTGGTCGCCCAGATTCATAAAATCAGCTGACAGCATGGACGGTGCCAGAATTATCTTTCCCATCTTTAATACCTCTTTCTTTGTTCTAATTGGGCAACAATATCCATATACCGCTGCCAGCGCTGCTCCGAAATCTCTCCGTCGCACACCGCCTGGCGAACCCGGCAAGCGGGCTCGGTTTTATGAAGACAACTCCTGAAACGACAGGCCCCCAAATAAGGCGCAAATTCCGGATAAAAATTTTGCAGATCTATCGTCTCCAGCTCTGTCGGCACGTCAATACTGGTAAAGCCCGGCGTATCAACCAGAAAGCTGTCCTCGGCAAACGGGATCAGCTGAGCATGGCGAGTCGTATGTTTCCCACGGCTGATTTTTTCACTGACAGCCTGTGTTTCCATCCAAACAGTCGGTTGCAGCAAATTCGTAAAAGTTGATTTCCCGACGCCTGACGGACCGGCCAATACCGATGTTTTACCGATCATAGCCCGGCGCAGCGGGGCGACTGAACCGGGATCTGCCGCACTGATCATAAACAGGCGGTAGCCGGTTCCCGCGTACTGACTGCGCACCTCTTCTATCTGCTCATTCGTCTGAAGATCCCTCTTATTAAAGACCAGCATGATCGGAATCCGTTCAAAGGCAATGCGAATCAACAGCTTATCCAGCATCTCCCAGTTTGGCTTGGGGTCGGCCAGTGCAAAGTAAACAATCGCTTGGTCAACATTGGCCACCCGAGGCCGCAGCATTTCGTTCATCCGCGGGCGGATCTCCACCAGATTTCCGATCAGCTTTTCCTGATCCAGAATATCAATCAACACTCGATCTCCAACCAACGGTTTTTTTGAATCCTTTCGGAAAATCCCCTTGGCTTTACACGCATAGACGACACCGCCGGTATGTACATAGTAAAAACCGGCGATGCCCTTAATAATCCTTCCCTCTACGTTTTGTTTACTCAAACTTAACTTCCTTCTCGTACTGATGACCCTTGTCGTCACTGATGCTGATGGTCATGGTAGTGCCCTTCTTACCGGTCACCGAAATAGTTCCCGGAGCTTTTAATATCTGAGCATCACCGCCGATCTGTACCGTCAACGGATCACCCTCGACATAACCGATCGGCGCATAAATATCCACTTTCACTGTCACGTCTGTTTTAGATGTATTATTATCCGGCGGGGTCGGCTTCTGATCGGCATCGGATCTGGGTCCCTTGCTGACGATCACAACCACCTTCGTCCCTTTCAGCGCTTTGGTATCGGCCGCCGGTGACTGGTCGATGATCAACCCTTTTTTCTGATCTGATTCCTTTTCTTCCTCACCGCCGAGTGCAAATCCGGACGCTTCCAAAACCGTCTTGGCACCGGCCACTGACAGACCGCTGACAGACGGAATGATCAACTCTTCCTTACCCTTACTAACCACAATGGTAATTGTGGTATTCTGCTCTACCACAACACCGTTCGCAAGACTGGCGGAAATCACATACCCGGCCGGTACCGTATCACTGAAATCTTCCTCTTCATTGATCGTTAACACAGCATTTTTCAGAGCCTGTACGGCCTCCTCCCGAGACAGTCCCTCCAGCTTCGGAACCGTGGATGTCTTCTTTTCCTCCGGCTTTTTGCCTAAGCTTACGGTCAGTTTGATCTCTGTATTAGGTTCTACTTCGCTGCCTTTTTCAACACTTTGAGAAATGATCCGGCCAGCTTCGATGGTATCACTGTGATCGGTTGCCGCCTGCAATAAGGTCAGCTTTCCGTTTACCAGCCTCAACCCCTCCGCCATGGTTTTATTGGTAAAATCTGGCACCTTGATCATGGTCTTCTCCGCCTCTTTCACAACACTGGAAGTTTTAGATGAAGCGGTGGTTTCCTGTGTTTTCTTCTTCCCGACTCCCAGCGCACTCAAAACGATAAATGCCAGAATCGTAATAATAATCACACCGATAATAATCATGCCGATAGTCATGATGCGATCCAGCTTCGGACTAATCTCACCCTCATCCTCCTCCGAATCAACCGGCTGTCCGCCACCGGATTTTCTGACTGAGGCACCGGATTTAGCAGCATGCTTTCCGGATGCACCTGCCTGACCACCCACACCTGCTCGCAAGCTTCGCTCAATTTCCTGTTTTTCATCAGCCGCCATAATACGTGTTGTGCCAAAGGCGGCATCAACAATCGGAGCCGGTGTCACAAAGCTGCCACTGCTGTCCGACAAAGCCATTTTCAAGTCAGAGCTTAAGGCCGCCGTGCTTTGATATCGGGCAGCCGGACTTTTTTGCATACATTTTAAGATGATCTTTTCCAGGCTGGCACCGATTGTCGGATTATAGACCGACGGATTGACCGGTGTATCCTGCAGGTGCATCAGCGCAATCGAAACTGTGCTTTCACCGTCAAACGGCACACGTCCGGTCACCATTTCATATAAAGTCACACCAAGTGAATAAATATCGGTACGAAAATCTGAATGTGCACCGCGGGCCTGTTCCGGCGAACTGTAGTGCACGCTGCCCAATGTATTGATACTGATCGTCTGGTTACTGGATACACGGGCGATACCAAAATCCGTCACCTTCACCTCACCATTCATTGAAATAATGATGTTCTGCGGTTTGATGTCACGATGAATGATGCCGTTACGATGGGCGGCTTCCATACCGGCCAGCACATGCAGCACGATCATAATCGCTTCCTCGGTCGGAATCCGTCCCTTTCGTTCAATATACTTTTTCAGTGTCACACCTTCCACCAGCTCCATCACGATATAATGGATGCCGGCCTGACTGTCTACGTCAAACACACGCACCAGATTCGGATGTGATAAACCGGCTGCCGCTTTGGCCTCCGCCCGGAAGCGTTCAATCAGATTTGCATCACTGCACAGTTCTCCCTTTAAAACCTTCACAGCCACAAAACGATCCAGCACCCTGTCTTTTGCCTTATAGACATCGGCCATGCCACCGGTTCCCAATATTCCCAGGATCTCATAACGATTTCCCAATAACATTCCCTGTTGAATCATACCTCACTCCTCTTCCTCACCAACTGACAACGATCACTGATATGTTGTCCAAACCGCCTCGTTCGTTTGCCTCTGCGATCAAGCGGTTAATCTTTGTTTCCAGTCTCTCGTCCGTCGTTAAAATCTGATGAATACGGGTATTGCTCAACATGTTCGTTAATCCGTCCGAGCAAAGCAATAAGTATTCGCCCTGTTCTATCTTAATTTCAAAGAAATCCACTTTTACTTCACGTTCGGTGCCGACCACCCGCGTCACATAATTTTTACCGGGATGCTGTTCCGCCTCCTCATTGGTAATCTGACCTTTTCTGACCATCTCCTGAACATAGGAATGATCCGCTGTCACTTGGTAAATACCCTTTCCGATCAGGTACATCCGACTGTCACCGACATTAGCGATATACGCATAACCGCCTACCACTGTCATGGCCACCACCGTCGTACCCATTTGCGCCAGTTCCGCATCCTGCCGACTCTCCATATACAGTTTATGGTTCGCCCCTTCAATGGCCTGTCGCATAACCTTGATGGGATTGTATTCTTCATTGCCGGCGATGGAATCACAAATGATGTTCACTGCCGACTGCGAAGCATGAGCACCGCCTTTGTGACCGCCCATACCGTCCGCTATCAGAAATAGGTTCGGCAGATGTCCGACTTTCTGAACGCTGGAAAAGATACTGTCCTGATTCTCCGTTCTGACCCTTCCGATATCTGTTGCTGCAAAAGCTTCCATCTTACCTCCTCTCCGTTTTTTCTGCCTGTTGAAATCCTTTGGGGACAGCTGTATTACATGGCACAGGCTGTTCGATCGTTTCATCCAGTTTCTTTTTTCGCAACTGGCCGCAGGCGCCGTCAATATCCGCCCCCAATTCTCTTCTTATAGTAACATTAAAATGCTTTTTTTCAAGCTGATTTTTAAAAGCTTCAACATCCTTGCGGAATGTCTGCTGATAGCCCTTTTCGACCACCGGATTGACCGGAATCAGATTGATATGACAGGGGAAGCCGGCCAACAAAGCCGCCAGTTCATCGGCTTGCTTCAGGGAGTCGTTGCACCCCCGTACCAAACTGTATTCAAAGGAAATCCGGCGACCGGTCACCTCAAAGTATTCCCGGCAGGCTGCCAGCACAGCTTCCAATGGATACGTATTGGCAATCGGCATCAACCGGCGTCTAGCTTCATCATTTGGCGCATGCAGTGACAGCGCCAGAGTGATTTGCAGTTTTTCCTGCGCCAATTTACGGATCTGCGGCGCCAGACCACAGGTTGACATTGTAATATTTCGTTGGCTGATATGACTGCCCTGCGGATGACTGATCAGACGAATAAAGCGTACACTGTTGTCATAATTATCCAGCGGCTCTCCGGTACCCATCATTACGATGTTCGATACTCGTTTCCCGTTATCCCGCTCCATCAGGTACACCTGCTGCAGCATTTCATCGGCCGTCAACTGTCTGGTAAAGCCGTCCAGACCCGAGGCACAGAATACGCAGCCCATCTTGCAGCCCACTTGGGTGGAGATACAAACCGAATTCCCATGCTTATACTCCATCCAAACACTTTCAACCATCTGACTGTCATGTAACGCAAACAGGTATTTTCTGGTACCATCGACCTTCGACTGTTGAACCGTGATCCGGCGCAACGGATGCAGCTGTGCAGCAGCCTCAAGTCGTTTGCGCAGATTCAGACCAAGATTTGTCATCTCAGAGATTTCCATACATTTTTTATTGTGCAGCCAGTCAAAAATCTGGCTGCCGCGGAAAGCCGGCTCACCGATTTCTTTCATATATAATTGTAATTCCTCCGGTGTCGCGCTTCTTAAATCCATGTCATCTCCTTTTGAATGCTTAAAGCTGTACTCGCTTGAGGCGGGCGATAAAGAAACCGTCTCCCTTTCCTTCCTGTGGCAACAGCTGCAGGTAGCCGGTTCGACTCTGGGATGTGTGTAAATACCCCGGCAAATATGGCTCCAGACTATCGAGTGCTAGCGGAAGATTTTCCAGTAACCACTTGACATTCTCCTCGTTTTCCTGACGACTGACCGTACATGTGCTGAAAATCAGTGTCCCGCCCGGTTTCACATAACGAACAGCCTGCTCCAGTATCTTTCGTTGCAGACTAACCAGTTCCTCTATCTGCCAATCTGTCATTCGGTATTTAATATCCGGCTTTCGCCCTATCACTCCCAGACCACTGCAGGGCACATCGGCAATAACAATATCTGCCTGCTCCAACAGAGCAGCATCCGATACAGTGGCATCAAATACCTCTGCATCCACCGGTAACTCCGGGGTCCTGGCAGCATTTTCCCGGATTAAAGCTACCTTGCTTTCAGATATATCCCGGGCAATCACCCGCCCGCCGCGGCCGCAACCGACCAACCGGTCTGCCAAGTGAAGGCATTTCCCGCCCGGTGCGGCACAGATGTCCAGAATGAGCTCCCCGCCTTTGACACCGGCTACAGCGCCAACCAGCATGGAACTTCTGTCTTGTACCTGTATCATACCGTCGCAAAACGCCTTTATCTGCTCAACCGATTCATAACCGCTTAAGCGTAAACCATAGTCCGGAAAATCCAGCCTCGCATAAGAAATATTTTGCCGTTTCAGGCTGTCCAGAATCTCCGCTTCCGCAAAGCACCCAATGTTCATGCGCACCACCAAGTCCTTCGGAGCCAGAAAAGCCTTCAGCATGGCCTTCGTCGCCTTGTATCCCTGTTCATGGATCCACTTGTCCACCAGCCATACCGGCATGGAATATCCCACCGACAGGCACGCTACCAAATCATTTCGATCCGGCCACGGTAGGGTATCCTTGTGACGAATAACGGTTCTCAGAACCCCATTGACAAAACCCTTCAGCGGGAAGAAGCCTTTCTTTTGCGTCAGTTGTACAGCCTCATTGACAGCAGCCGAATCCGGTACCCGATCCATATACAGGATCTGGTACAGACTCAGACGTAAAATCATCAGAATCGGCAGTCGCAGATCCTTCACTGCCACTGACGAAAACCGCCCCAGCAGATAATCCAGCTGCAGGCGGTATTCCAGGGTCCCTTCTGTCAAGCGTTTGATAAAAGCCCGATCCTGCCTTGGCAGATAACTGTACTTATCCAGGCAGGCGCTGATCGCCACATGACTGGGCAGCTGTTCCTTTTCCATGGTCAACAGCAGCTCCAGCACAATCAGCCTGGTGTTTTCCGGTTTAATCACGATCTCTTCCTCCGGCTAAAATAATCAATCTCAATAAGTTTAAAACAGAGGCCGACAGGGCTGCCACATAGGTCATGGCAGCAGCCGACAATACCTTCCTGGCTCCGCGGTTTTCATCTTTGGAAAGCATGCCGGTTTCCTCAATCAGACGCAGCGCTCGACTTGATGCGTTAAATTCCACCGGCAATGTAATCAGCTGAAATACGACCGCCGCGGCAAACAAAATAATACCTATGGTCATTAAGATCGAAATACTGCTGATCAGCCCGATCAGAAAGATCGGCCAACCGAGCGTCGATCCGATCTGAGCAGTCGGCACAAAAACCGAACGAAGAGCTAAGGGTCCATATCCCACCTGATGCTGTACCGCATGACCACATTCATGAACAGCCACGCCGACAGCTGCGATGGACGGAGTATCATATACCGTTTCGGACAATCGGAGCACCTTATTACGCGGATCATAATGATCTGTCATGCTGCCGGCCACCCGCTCTATGCGAACATCATAAATTCCGGCCTGACGCAAGGCTCTGGCAGCAGCCTCGGCGCCGGTCAGTCCGGCCATATTTCTCACTCTTGAATATGTCGCAAAAACAGACTTCACCCGAAGCGAGGCCAGCAGCGTCAGTCCCAGTCCGATCAGCACCAAAATAAGCGTAGGATCCCCAAAAAAACCATAACGGTAAGGCATATATCCCATCTTCGTTTACTCCTTTCCAAATACTGTGTTGTTCTCCAACTTATAGCCGCGTAAAAAAGCGGCTGTCTCCATCTCTTTTTTCCCTTGCAGCTGCACCCTATGTAAAGCCAGGCTGCCTTCGCCGCAAGCAACCACGATTTCCTGTGCGGTCACAGCGGTCACTGTTCCCGGAGCCGCTGCCGCATCATACAGCCGCGGTTCTGATTCCGTAATCTTAAACAATAAGCCCTTTAAATATGTGTAAGCGGTCGGCCAGGGATGAAATGCTCTTACCTGGCGATCAATCTGCATGGCTGACTGTGACCAGTCAATCTCTCCCATCTGTTTGGTCAACATTTTAGCATAGGCCGTTGGGCTTTGTTCCGGCTGTGCCACGGCCGTCAACTCACCGGCGGCAAGTCGCGGAATGGTTTCGATTAACAATTCGGCGCCGGCTGTCATCATCTCATCATGCAGAGATGCCAGCGTCGTTTTATCGGTCAGCCTCACCTCCCGTTTGGTCAACATGGCGCCGGTGTCCAAACCCTCATCCATCTGCATGACGGTCACGCCGGTCACCTCTTCGCCATCCAGTATAGCCCATTGCATGGGCGCAGCTCCGCGATATTTCGGCAGCAAGGAGGCATGTACGTTCAGACAGCCCAGCTTCGGTAATTCCAGAACCTCCTTACTTAATATCTGCCCGAAGGCCACAACAACAAACAAGTCTGCCTGCTGTTCGGCCAACCTGACAATCACTTCCGGCTCCCGTACTCGTTTCGGAGTAATGACCGGAAGTCCATGTGCCTGAGCGGCAGCCTTAACCGGAGACGGCTGCGGCTGCTTACTTCTGCCTCTGGCCTTATCCGGCTGGGTAACCACTAACGACACCTCATATCCTTCCCGGATCAATGCCTCCAATACCGGCACTGAAAAATCCGGTGTTCCCATAAAGACGATTCTCACTCCATCACCTCATCTGTTTCTTCATTATATGAAACTTCCTTTAATTCACCCTCCACCAGACTGACATACATGATACCGTCCAGATGGTCACATTCATGACAGATTGCTCTGGCCATCAGGTCCTCACCCTCCAGCGTAAACATTTCCATATTCTCATTCAACGCTTGTACTACCACATGCTTCGGCCGCTTTACGACGCCGGCCTTGCCCGGCACAGACAGACAGCCCTCATCTCCGATCTGCTCGCCGTCCTTGGCGATGATCTGCGGATTAATCAGAACGATCGGTCCTTCTCCGATATCAATCACCACGATTCGCTTTAATATTCCGACCTGAACCGCAGCCAGTCCGACACCGCCGGCATCGTACATGGTTTCAAACATATCATCAATCAATTCCATGGTGCGCCCCGTCATCTCCTGCACCGGTCTGGCTTTCTTGGTTAAAATAGGATCTCCCAGTTCCCTGATCGTTCTAATCGCCATTATCTTCCTCTTTCCAGTATTTGCTCTGAAGCAATTCTCTCTTGTTTCATCATATTATATATTTCTTCTCTAACGCAGTGGATCAAAATTATATTGTACCTGCAATCGGTCAAAGCCATTATTTAAGCGTACATATTCCTCCATCAAATCCTTCAATCTGACCAGAATACGGTAATCGGCATGCTTGATATACAGGATTCGGCGATACACCTGATTGATTCTGGCAATCGTTTCGTCGGTCGGCCCGATCACCTGCACCCCGCCAATTTTTGCGGCATGACAAAGCCGCCCCATGTACTCGCTGGCGATTCTGACCTGCTCCTGTTCCCCTCCTCGCAGTCGAATGGCTAACAGATGACCGACCGGTGGATATCCCAGCAGGCCCCTGTACATGATCTCCTGATTATAGAACTCCTGATAATCGCTGACCTTTACAGCGGTCAATGCATAGTGTTCCGGCTGATAGGTCTGAATCAGAACCTGCCCCGGCCGATCACCGCGTCCGGCTCGACCGGCCACCTGGGTCAGCATCTGAAAGGTTCGTTCGCCGCTTCGGTACCCGCCGCCGTGCAGGCTCATATCTGCCGCCAAGGCGCAAACCAATGTCACCCCCGGAAAGTCATGTCCCTTGGCGATCATCTGGGTTCCGATCAGTATATCGGCCCGATGATTTAAAAAATCCTCAATCACCGCCGCCTGTCTGCCTTTGGCCGCCGCCACATCATTGTCCAAACGAAGGACTCTGGCTTCCGGAAAATATCGCTCTACTATCTCTTCCACCTTCTGGGTTCCGCCATAAAAACCGCCGAAGCTTTTGGAACCGCACTGCGGACAGGCATGAAGACTCGGCATAACAAAGCCGCAATAATGGCACTGCATGGTTCCGTTATTATGCTCGTGCAGCGACACATCACAATTCGGACATTTCAAAACATGCCCGCAGCTGCGGCAATGGATAAAGCCTGTATAGCCTCGCCTATTCAAAAACAGGATGACCTGTTCCTCCCGTTTTAGACAATCCGTTATGGCGGACAGAGCCTGATGACTGAACAAAGAACGGTTTCCGTTTTTTAATTCTTCCCGCATATCCACCAGACTGATTTGGGGCAAACTTCGCTCCATCACCCGTTTCTTCATCTCAACCAGTTTATAGCTGCCGTGCACAGCCATATAGTAACTCTCAACTGAGGGTGTGGCCGATGCCAATAAAACCTTTGCCCCTTCCATGGTCGCTCTGGCGATGGCCGTTTCCCTGGTATGATACATGGGCATCAGCTCGCTCTTATAGCTTTCATCATGCTCTTCATCCAGTATCATAAGACCGAGTTTTGAAAACGGTGTGAACAGGGCGGAGCGCGGTCCGATCATGATATCGGCCTGACCGTTTCTGGCCCGCTCAAACTCTCGAAACCGTTCTCCGGCCGACATACGCGAATGAATACTTGCCACTCGATCTCCAAAGATATCCTTAAATTGCTTAATCAACATATAGGTCAGACCAATCTCCGGCACCAGCAGAATGGCTTGTTTCCCTTCCTCCAAAATTCGTCCGATCAGCTCGATATAAACCCGGGTCTTTCCGCTGCCGGTCACCCCCTGCAGTAAGGCGGTCTGACCGTTTTCAGCGGCTGATAGAATCTGATCGACCGCATATTGCTGTTCGCTCGTCAACGGCGGTGGGGTCTGCTGCTCTTGTTTTGGGGGCTTTGCCTCCTCAATCACAATCACCTGTTCACGCTCCAAGGCCTTCAACGAGGTGGCGGCGATTCGCCACTCTCCGGTCAACACCTCCTTCGGCAGAATCGGGCTTTGCAGCAGAGCCGATAAGGCTCTGGCCTTACCGTATTGACGTTTGCGAAGATATTCCTCATGTCGATCTGCAGCCAACTCCGGCCGCAGTAATCTCACCTGATAAGCCGCTCTCAGCTGAATCTTTGCCTTGACCGGCAGAACCATACGCAGGGCCTGATACATGGTGCCGCCATAATTCTCCTTCAGCCACCAGGCCAGACGGATCAGCTGCCCGTCTACTCCCAGCTCGGTAGTGTCCACTCCAATGATTGTCTTAATTCGTTCAGGAGCAAAGGATGACTCTTCTGTCAGTTCTACCACATAGGCGGTTCTCCGACTGTCACTGCGTCCAAAGGGAACATACACACATTGTCCCACCTCGACGGACAACTCCTCCGGAATTTGATATTGAAAGACTCTATCTACTTTTTCATGTGCGATATCAATGATGACATTAGCGTATCTCATAGTATTTTAACCCCTGTGCAATCTTCTTTTCAGAATACCATAAATCCAATGGACTGACAACTGCAACTATATTACTTCAATCATACAAAGTCACTATCCACCAGCTCAGCTGGTGGTTTATCTCCGCCCCTCATAAGGGGCAATTACTGCCTCGCCCCGAAGGGCGGTGTCACAAGCGTGTTACTCGGCCGCCTTATAAGGCGGTACTTTTT
>JAEXAX010000010.1 GCA_023458035.1 Bacillota bacterium
GGATAAGCCGACACCGGATGAGCCTGACAAGCCGACGCCGGATAAGCCGGATAAGCCGACACCGGATAAGCCGGATAAGCCGGATAAGCCGACACCGGATAAGCCGGACAAGCCGACGCCGAACGAACCAAATCAGCCGACGCCGAATGAGCCGAATGAGCCGAATCAGCCGAATCCGAGCGATTCCGGAGATACGCCTAAAAATGCTCCTAAAACAGGGGATGCAAGTCCTTTATGGAGCTATGCCATGCTTATGGGGATATCGGCTTTGTTAGTCAGTGTTACCATTATTAAAAGAAGAAAGCCTTCTCGTATATAAGAGTCTGAAATTACCTTAAAGCAAATTTAACGGCAGATTGCAGATATATGTAAAAAGGCGGGGTATAAAGACAAGTATAAGAAGGCTTTAGAATGTACCCCTGAACGTAAAGCAAAGAGCTGCTGATGCAAACAAGCATGAGCAGCTCTTTTGGCATTAATAGAAGGGCGCAGGAGAGGATATGGGGAAGCTGGCAGGCTATATATTGATTATGAACATCAGCGGGTTTTTGAGCTATCTACTGAAGCTATGGTATGCTTCCCGTAAAAGCGGGAAGCAAAGTGATAAAGCGGTGATGGCCGTAGCCATGGCCGGCGGATCGATCGGTGTATTGCTGGCTGTTTTTTTAGTTGACCGAAAAACCAAAAAAGAAAACATGATGGTACGAGTTTTTGCCATCTGCGTACTGATCATTCAGACCATTGTTCTGTTAATGATCCGGGGGTGTCGGGCCGATACCCTTTCCTTCGCAATCTGGAAGCCTTTTATCGGCAATCGGATATTATGGATTTATCTGGCTGCGATCAATTTTATCAGCTTTGCGGTATACGCCATTGACAAGGTCAACGCGGCGGCCGGGAAGCGGCGGATCAGGATCATTACGCTGCTTGGTCTGGCTTGCCTGGGCGGCTCCGTCGGGGCATTGTTGGCCATGTATTTGCTGCGTCACAAGACGAAGAAAAATTATTTCACCAGCGGCATTTTGTTGATTATGCTCACCCATCTGGTGCTGCTGTTTTATTTTGTGAATTTCGGCTGAGGCGGCAAAGGTAAAAGGAGAACAGATTAAAATCCATTCTCCTCTTAGTACATTTTTTAATATACATATTCTTCCGTTAATCTTGATTTTTCTACCATAGATGCATATAATTCGGAGGTTTTCAGAAGCTCGCCATGCACTCCCTCAGAATCCAGCCTTCCATCATTCATTACGATAATCTTGTTCGCTTTTTCGATGGATTTTAATCTATGAGAAATAATGATAACTGTCTTATTCTCAATTAGCTTATTGATACTTTCTTGAATTTCCATTTCGTTTTCAACATCAAGAGAAGCTGATATTTCATCCAGCAGAATGATCGGCGCATTCTTTAAGAAGGCTCTTGCAATAGAAATTCTCTGACGTTCTCCGCCTGATAATTTGGAGCCGTTTTCACCGATTATTGTGTCATAGCCATTTGGAAGCTTTTCAATAATTTCATCAACATTGGCCATTTTGGCCGCTGCCAGCACTTCTTCATCACTGGCATCTTTTCTTCCCATTCGTATGTTGTCCATAACCGAGCAATCGAAAAGCTCAACTTTTTGAAAAACGATCGACATTTTATCAAATAAAGACTTGGTACTAATGGTTTTAATATCGGTTCCGCCGATTGTGATGCTTCCCTTATCATAGTCATAAAGTCTTGAGATCAGTCTCAGCGTAGTGGTTTTGCCGCAACCGGATGGACCTACAATAGCAGTTACTTCATTTTGCTTTGCCACAAAAGAAATATCTTTAATGACTTTATTATCACCATATTGGAATTCCACATGATCAAATTTTACATCAAAGCCGGTTAGATCTGTATCCTCTCCTATTTGGACGGGCTCGGCTTTTAATTCGCCTATACGCTTAAAGCTGTCTTCAAAAAAGAATATCATCAGGATATATTCTGAAACTGCCGCAAATTGATGGGAAATCGTTGTGGCCGCCATTAAATATCCCACATAGTACAGAATATTCACAGAACCGGAGATATAAAGGGCTGCGCCCACCGTGGCTGTCAGAACAGGCGCCAAATAAGGCAACACGCCAATGAGTAGAGCTGTAAAGCCAAGCGTCAATTCAGACTTAATATGAATTTTCTCGGTATCTTCGAGCTTTTTGGTAACATCCGTCCGCCATTTATCCTGCATGGAGTAGCTCTTGATCTCCTGCTGCATTTCAAAGGCTTCCTGGAATGCGTTGGAATTTTCCAAAAGCTTTTGGTAGTATTTTTTAACACCTCGCTGCTGTAATTTCTTTGACAGTATCATGACAATAAAGCCAAGCCAGATCGGAACCGTAACCGTCAGGCCCAAAATTAAGTTTGATGCACACATTAACACCGTCATCAGGGTAAAGAATGCCGCAAAACCGATGCCGGCAGGAAGGGCATGAGAAATGGTTATTTCGATATTACTTACATCCATCATAACCGTCTGCGAAAGATCCGATAAATTATGGGTGGAAAAATATGAAAGAGGCAGCTCTTTGAGCTTCTTTGCCAAATCCAATCTGAGCTGAGTGCTCTCATCATAGGTAACATCATATGTAAGCTTATATTCTCGTGCCAAAATCAAAAACATCAGCAAAGCGATGACCGCTAAAATCCCCATATAAAATATGGTAGCTCGCATATTTCCGTTTAGCAGATCCTGCAAGAAGAAAAAAGTCAACATCGGCGGCCATATGAAAGAGAAAAATTTTAAGAATGACCATCTGGATGCTCTGAGGGTATTTGTAATACCTTTTTCACTCAGACCAAAATATTTTTTTAATTTATTTTTCATTACCCTATCCTCCACTCATTGGCTCTGTTAAATAAATCTTGAAATCTTCTGTATTTGGTTTCACCTATCATCAAGTCCTTATGAGAACCGCGCTCAATGACAGTACCATTTTCTATAACCAAGATTTCATCTACATTTCTGATACTTGAAAGTCTATGAGCAATCATGATTACGGTTTTTCCTGTCATCAGAGTGGAGAAAGCTTTTTGAACTTCATATTCATTTTCAGGATCGCTGGCAGCGCTGGCCTCATCTAAAACTATGATAGGAGCGTCCTTCAAAATAGCTCTGGCAATTGCTATTCGCTGTATCTCGCCGCCCGATAAATGCACACCCTCCGCGCCGATCACCGTATTTTCTCTGCTCTCAAATTTATCCAGGATATTGTTGCACATGGCAAGCTCAAGTGCCTTCATTACCTCTTCACGAGTGCTTTCAGGCTTTCCTATCCTGACATTCTCATAAATGCTGGTTTTAAATAATTTAGAATGCTGGAACACAAACGCAATATTTTTCTCGAGAGCCTTGCCGGTGTATTCCCGGATATCTCTGCCGCCGATTTTTAAGTTTCCTCCGGTTACCGGATAAAAGCCGGACAAAAGCTTGGCAATCGTTGATTTGCCGCCGCCGGATGAACCGACAAGAGCATATTTTTTTCCGGCAGAAAGCTTCAGATTGAAATCCCTCAGGACACTTACGCCTTCCTCATACTCAAAACTAACATGATCAAATTCAATATCGAAGCTGCTGATCTCGGAGATCTTACCGTTTTCCAGTTTATTTTTATCCATTTCGCCAAACAAGGCATCTAATCTGTCGACAGCATCCTTGCCCAGTTGGAAGTTCTTGCTAAAGAACATAATTTTAATAAAGGCATTGTTGAGAAGCCCCACAAAGGATATAAAGAAAACCACCATGCTGATAATCTCACCGAGCATGACGCCTGCTCCGGCCTGCCGAATGGCAATGGCAATGATGACAGCGCCGAAGCTCATCAGACCGCATTGATAAGCCACAAAGGGGATCCGGCACATTTGGCACTGCCTGTTAACGATTTCTGAATAATGGATTATGGACCGGTATAATTTTTCAAAGGATTCAATCACCATATCAAAACTTTTGATAACCTGAATGCCTCTTACATATTCAACGGTTTCGGAGTTTATATCCTCAAGAGCATCCATATAGTCCTTCATCATAGAGCTGTCAGCATACATAAATTTGAAGCATATGAGAGCGAATATGATACCGCCCACGATAAGCATTCCTATATACACATTTGCTGCAAAGGCAAAGCCGATCACGCAAATGGGAAATAAAACAGCGTTGACAGAATCGGGCAGTATATGAGCAATGATCGTGTGGGTATTGCCAGAATTATCATCTATCGTCTTTCTGGTTTTTCCTGACGGATTCATATCAAAGAAAGAAAAAGACGCATCGAGAAGATGATTTAGACCTCTTTTTTTCATATTTGTTTCCAGTCTGAATGCAAATATATGACTGCCGCCGAGAGCAAGGAAATATGTAAGTGCATAAGCCAGAGTCGTTCCCAGTATTATATATGAATACTTGGCGATAACATCCGGATCGCTTGTTGATGTAATCTCCTTTAATAGAAGCAGAAAATAATAATAAGGCACAAAGGATAAAATGGTGGCAACCGCTGACATAATAAGGGCTGTTATCATAAAACCATTTCGTTCTTTGGCGTAACTGAATAATCGTTTGAATGTATCCATTTTAATTCCCCCTAAATGTTGTATTTAATTTTCCTTAAAATGCTTCTTTAAAATCAAGTAACCGATATAAACTCCTATCACAGCAAGGACAAATACGATCACAGTGTTTATCAATCCCCAGGTTCCGGCAGTATACTTGATCATCGCATCCATATCTTCCGGTTTTTGGCCTCGTTTGATCCAGCTGCTTCTATAGCTTTCGACAAAAAAGAGAGACGGGATAATTGCTCCCCAAGCCTGTCCGACGTGCATGAGAGCTGAGGCAACAGCAACCCTGCCGGCGCCGGGCTTAGCCGTCCGTGAAGCGAGGAGATCTGCAATGACAGCCATAGTAACTGATGTGATGAGCCATGGCAGATAACCGCCGCCCATGAGAGCAAACAACCCCATCACAAACAAAGTAAATATGGTAAATTGCCACATCTTCCCCACTTTTCGTGACATAAAGTAAATAATGGTACCGGCAAATATGCTGCAGATCCCCGGGCTGATAGCATGTCCAAAGGCGCCGAGCGGTGCGATTAAAGCCATACATAAAAAATATAGTACCATGTAGATAGCAGTCAAAAGTGCTATTAGCAAGATGTCCTTGATCTTAAGGTTATGATTCATAATAAGCCTCCATTTCTTTATAAATAGTATTTAATTTTTCAATATTACCATCCTCTAAATAAAATTTATCGCAGATACTTCCGTCTTTAAGGTAGACGATCGTATCGCTCACCTGTCTTATAAATTCATAATCATGGGAAATAATAATGATGGTCCTGTCCTTTTTTAATCGTTCTATCATTTCAATGACTCGCGCCATGGAAGCCTGATCAAGACCGCTGGTGGGCTCGTCAAAAATGATGATTTGATTATTGCTGACCATACTGATCGCCATCTGAAGTCGCTGCTTTTCGCCGCCGCTTAAGCTTTGAGGATGGTGGTCTTTCAGTCGGTCTAAATTCAACAGCTCTAAGGCGAGCATATTTTCTGCAGAGTTTTTTCGGGTGATTTCCAGTTCTTTTAAGCAGGTAGCGCCAAAGAGCTGGAAGTCTGCATCCTGTAGGATATAAAGAGCCCGGATGGAATTTGCTTTACGAGCGCCGCTCTTTTCATCAAAGGCTGTAATAGTGCCATCATAGTTTTTTACGGCGCCGCTGATAAGCTCTGCCAAGGTGGTCTTCCCGACTCCGTTAATGCCGACGATCGTAGTAGCTTCATGTTTATTAACCTCCAAATTTATATCTTTTAAGATGTTCTTATAGGTCAGATGCTCAATTTTTAAGCCTATTTCTGTTGTTTTGCAAATTTTGCGCCGGCCGTAGTCGGAATGAAATAAATCCGAACTTCTGTTTCTATACGCACTGTTAAGAAACGACTGCTCTGTTTCAAAGCAAAGCACTGTCTTATTTTCAATCAACAAAAACTTGTCAACCATTCCCTGAAGATAAAAGTATCTATGATCGGCAACGATTACGGTTTTGCCTTGCTTTTTCAAAGTCTTAAGCTGCTTTCTGAGGCGCATCGCATTTCCGTAATCAAGATTTGCAGAGGGTTCATCAAAAATTATGACCTTAGGGTTCATAATCAAAACAGTCAATAGCGCTATCAGCTGACGCTCGCCGGACGACATTCCGAAGAGGCTTCGGTCTTGCAAATGAGCCACCTTAAATTCATCTATGATCGAATGTAGGCGGCATACCATTTCTTTCTTGGGAAAACCATAATTTTCCATGGCAAAAACCAATTCTGCCGTAGTGTCTGTGGTGAAAAACTGACTTCTGGGATTTTGAAATACATTCCCTAAAATCAGACTTCGCTCAGCAATCGTCAAGTTTTGTCGTCCGTCAATTAGGACCTCGCCTTCCAGTTCGCCTTCAATTACTTCGGGGATGATTCCGTTCAAAATATTCAGCAAGGTCGATTTGCCTGAACCGCTTTTGCCATTGATAAAAATGATACTGCCTTCATCAATCGAAAAATTAACATCCTGTAGGGCACGCTTCTCACAACCTTCATATGTAAAATTCACATGTTTAAATTCTATGATCTTTGGTTTCATATTACTTATGCTTTCTTTCCTGTCGGTGTAATAAGTTTGTTTGCGGGCTGTTTTTTCGAGCATGTGCGGCTATATAAGTCCTGATATAATCGCGCCATAGCTCATCGCTAAAAGAGAAAAGGTAAGATAATCGATGAGGGTAAAGCCGTGATTAAAATAAGAGGTGCGCCTCTTTGCTGCGCTGATTCCTTTCGTCAAGCCCGCGGATGTTAATTCATTGCTTAACGCAACACATCTAAACAGCTGCGGAACCATCATGTATTCAAAAGTTCTGATGGGATGAAGGACAGAAAATTTAACGCCACGTATGTTCATAGCCTTTTTTATCAGTTTAAATTCGCGGTAAAAGGTGGGGACATATCTGAGCGTAACGGTAAGCCCGATGATAAACATCTTCGGAAGTCTTAATTTTTGCAAAGCGGACACCACTTCAGAAGACTTGTATTCACTAATTAAAACTGCAGCAAGGGAAAAACTCGGCGTAAATAGGAGCATCATACGAAACCAGGCGCTCAAAAACCGATTGTTTATATAGGTTTCACTTAAGATATAGACTGCTAAAAAAATCCCGATTGTTATACCAATTTTCAGCATTCGTTTCACATTACCGGATACCAGCAAAACAAAAAAGGCGATTAAAAATGTAAGAGCCACCATTTTATCCGACGGAAAAAGAGAGCACATGGTGGGCAGCATGGCATTTATGATAATGATTGTAAGGGCATCAAATCTAAGTCTATTCATCGACAACCTCCGGTTGGCCTTGGTCGGCTCTTATCCTGCAAATACTATTCCATGCGCAACATTGACCGTAAAACATCAATTTAACCATTTTTACCGCTTCTTCATAGCTGTATTTATGGCTGATTACTTCAAATAAAGGGGTCAGCCCCATTGTGCAAAAAATATGCAGCTCTCTTTCTGAAAAGGGATTCTTGATCTTTTTTCTGTCTTCCAGCGCTTTAATGAACCTTTTGGTACCCGTAATCTCCATATCGACAAAAAACTCTTGAATGCGTTCATACTTTGTACCCTGACTGCAGTTAAACATTAAGTCGAAGATATCATAGTGTTCATATATATACTCCAGTATGAGAATTCCGGCAGTGGAGTCCTCATCGATATAACAATTTGGCTTATTTGTAATAGTGTCTAAATTATTTAAAGCCAGGGTCAGCTCTTTGTTATATAGCTCAACGGCGCCGTTTAGAGTCGGCTCCACGAGAGCTTCAAACAAAGCGGATTTAGATTCAAAATATCTGTAAAGAGCACCTACTGTAAGGCCGGCTTCCTTTGCTATGGCGCGCATAGAAGTCTTTTCAAAACCATTTTCCAAAAAAAATTTTTTGGCGCTTTTAAGGATGGAATTTTTGCTGAGGGTTTTATTTCTGGACACACTATACTCCTTTCCAAGCCAATCAAAATCTATTTGGCAAGCAAACGTTTTGCGTTAGTGTTCACTAACTTGCTAATATAAATATAATCGGGACAAAGCCCGATTATATTTATTCTCAGTGATAACATTCACAAATTTTGTGAACAGTGTTTATTACTGTTAGTATGCGCTAACAAAATTGTTTTTGCAAGAGTTTTTTTAAAATAGCGAAAAATTTTTTTAGTAATGAATAAGCGGCCGTCCGCATAGATCATTGGAAGTCAAGGACAAAGTAAAAAGAATTGAAAACTTAAGGCGGTGTTTTAGCTGATTTTGAAGTATAATGTATATAGCTTAAGGAGAGCATATTGAACCTGTTTGCCGAATGTGATAAAATCGAACAAGTTTAACTAACTGAAAAAGGCAGGATTAACCGGTGAATATGTATCAAATAAAGGAGGCAGGAGCAAATGCAACAGAATGATTCACGACCGACCGCGCAGGCGCCGCCGCGGGATATCGTCGATGAGATACTAAACTGGCATGCGATCAGTCAGTATAGAGGAGAAATTTATGGAATCGTGATTCTATGGATCATGATTTTCCATGTAAACGAATTGTTTCCGAAGATCGGCCCACTGAAAAATACGCTGGGGAAGATACTTGATCACGGGATGATCGGTGTGGATGTTTTTCTTTTTATTTCCGGTATTTCTCTATATTTTTCGTTAAAGAAAAAGAGTGGAACGGTATCATGGCTAACGTTTTATAAGAAACGAATCCAGAAGATCGGGCTGATTTATCTTACCCTGTGCATCCCGTTTTTCCTGTATATGTACCTGATCTATTCAAGGAATGTACCGGCGTTGCTCGAGCAGGTAACCTTTACGGCCAACACGCATTCTTCATTTTGGTTTTTGTTTGCCATCCTGGTCTGCTATCTGCTCTATCCGATTATATTTCGTTTTTTGGAACAGCACAATAACGCGGGGCTGATTATTTTATACGGCGGAATTTTTGGCGGTATACTGTTAAGCTTGTTCTTCTTCCCGGAATTTTTTGTCAGATACAATATTTCCTTGGGCCGGTATCCGGTCTTTTTGGCCGGCGCACTTTGCGGTCCGGCAGTATATCATCGAAGGAGGATTCCTGTCGGCTTCTTTATGGTTATGCTCGTGCTATTGTTTGTATTGACGGATGGGGTGGTCGTGGCATTAAAAGCTGCCGGCTTATATAATGACTGGGGAGTGTACTAGCTGGCCGTCAGATTGCGGATGGGCCTGCAGGGAGTGGGCAGTGTCCTGTTTTTACTCCCCTTTTTACCGATCCTGTCACAAGGTCCGGTAGGACGTTTCCTGCGCTATACCGGTTCGATCACCTTGGAATTATATGTACTGCACATTATCAGCCGCAGGCTTTTACGCGGACCTTTGGAGCTTCATGCAGACTCCATTGTTTCCAAAGAAATCTTTTTGATCTTAATGCTGCTCCTGTCCTATGTGTCCGCCTTTGCTTATACGAAGCTTTGCGGTGGGATAGCGAAGCTGTTCAAAAAGGTGAGGAAAGGCTGAAGCGCCGCTGTGATGTGAGTAAGATATAAAATGATGAGAGTTGACTTTTTACAATGGAAAAGGAGAATACGATGGTTCAGATCAGTCCACTGGCATTAACGCTTGCGACAAAGGCGGCTGTCGCCGGTATAGCTGCCCTACCTTATGATGTATTTAATGAGACAGAGGCCAGAGCCGAGGTGATGAAGCGGCCGCTGTCATTTTTAGCGCTGGACAGACCGGAAACGCTGTTTGCACCGGGGATCGATCCCTATGCCGAGGGGGTCTACCGGGCGGCAGCCGCTCTCTTACAGGAACGGATCCATACCGGCTTGTATGAGCAACAGGCTCCGGCTTATTACCTGTATGAGCTGTCAACCGCAGAGCATTGTCAATGCGGCATAGTGGCCGGATTTTCGGCGGACGATTATGAAAACGGCCGGATCAAACGTCATGAGCTGACCCGGCGTGAAAAAGAGGACGACAGGGTGCGCCATATCGAAGCCCTGCAGGCTCAGACGGGACCGGTCTTTCTGATCTATCGCCGGAACCGGGTGCTTCAGGCGATTATTGATGAGGTGCTGAACGGTCAGCCTCTGTATGATTTCACAGCGGCTGAGGGCGTGCGTCAGCGTGTTTTTGTGGTCGGCAGTGAGCATGAGAAAGCCATCACCGCCGCCTTTGCGGCTATGGAAGCGGTCTATATCGCGGATGGCCATCACCGGGCGGCTGCCGCGGTGCGAGCCTGTCGGACAGTCGGAAACGGCCGGGTGTTATCGGTCTTATTCCCGGAGGAGCAGCTGCAGATCCTGCCGTACCACCGGGTATTAAAGGAATTATGCGGCTGGGAGGCGACGATACTGCGCAGCCGTCTGGAGGAGCGATACGGTTTACAGAAGCTGTCGGCGGCAGCCCTGCCGCAGCAAAAAGGCAGCGTCAGCGTCTGGTTGGCCGGCGGCTGGTACAGTCTGAGCCTGCCACAAGAACGCGCCGCTGAGCTTGATGTCGCGGTGCTGGGCGATGAGATCCTGGAAGATCTGCTTGGTATCACCGATATCCGCGGCGATCAGCGCATTGATTTTGTCGGCGGCTGCCATCCGCTGTCGGCACTGGAGGCCTATCCATTGGCCTTTGCCATGTATCCGACGGCCATCAGTGAGCTGCTTGCCATCGCCGATGCCGGCGGCATTATGCCGCCGAAGAGTACCTGGTTTGAGCCGAAATTATACAGCGGCCTGTTTTTATACCGAGGGGAAGAGTAAGGAGCGGTCCGAATAGATCTTAAGCCAGCAAAAATGGAGGGGCAGACCTATAGAAAATTCACAAACATATTGAGAAAATATAAAAAATATGATACACTTTCTACAAAGTTTTGGTAGAAAGTGAGGGATATATCTATGAAGAAGAATGTCATTGTCGGTCAGTCGGGCGGGCCGACAGCTGCCATTAACTCCAGCCTGGCCGGAGTTTACCGGACGGCTAAGGACAGAGGCTATCAAAAGGTCTTCGGTATGCTGCACGGGGTGCAGGGACTACTGGAGGAGAAGTACATTGATCTGGCGGAGCATATTACCAGTGATTTGGACGTCGAGCTGTTAAAGCGTACGCCGGCCGCCTTTCTCGGCTCCTGCCGCTACAAGCTGCCGGAGATTCACGAGAACCGCGATGTGTACGAGAAGATCTTTGAGATTCTGAATCGGCTGGAGATTGATGTGTTTATCTACATCGGCGGCAATGACTCCATGGACACCATCAAAAAACTGTCGGATTATGCCATCGTGACCGGTTATAAAACCCGTTTCGTCGGCTGTCCGAAGACCATTGACAATGACCTGGCTCTGACCGATCATACACCGGGCTATGGCAGTGCGGCCAAGTACATCGGCACCTCAGTCAAAGAGATTATCCGTGACAGCTTCTGCCTGGAATATAAGAATGGCCTGGTGACCATCATCGAGGTAATGGGGCGAAATGCCGGCTGGCTGACCGGAGCGGCAGCTCTGGCCCAGGGTGAGGACTGTGCCGGACCGGATTTGATCTATCTGCCGGAGCTGCCCTTTGATGTCGATGACTTCATCAGACGCTGCCGGGAGCTGCTAAAAGAAAAGGCGTCCGTGGTGGTAGCCGTGTCGGAAGGTATCCGAAACCGGGAGGGTGTTTATATTTGTGAGCTTGGCTCCGGCGTCAACTTTGTGGACGCCTTCGGCCATAAGCAGCTGACCGGTACAGCCGGTTATCTGGCCGGTGTGGCAGCAGGAGAGCTGCACTGCAAGACCAGAGCCATTGAACTCAGTACCCTGCAGCGTTCAGCCTCACATTCGGCGTCCCGGGTGGATATCCTGGAGGCCTATCAGGTGGGCGGCGCAGCCATGAAGGCGGCGGATGAAGGTGACTCCGGTCAGATGGTAGTGATCGAACGTCTGTCCGATGATCCATATCAGAGCGGCACTCAGGTCAAGGATGTGCATAAGATCGCCAATGATGAACGCCTGGTGCCCAGAAGCTGGGTCAATGAATCCGGCACTTATGTGACGGATGAATTTATCACTTATGTCAGACCTCTGATTCAGGGTGATGTTTCTCCGATCATGGTAGACGGTATTCCGCGCCATTTGTTCAGAAAATCATAATTGTATGCCCTCTTGCTTGTGACATGCTAATATGAAAATATCTTGAAATTATCTTACAGAGTCAACGAAAGCTGATTATTTTGAAGGAGGAAAGGTATATGGATGTTTCAAAACTGCAGGTGCTGCCGATCATAATTCTTGTGCTTTATCTGATCGTGATGCTGGCGATCGGCTTTATCACCAATAAGGTTGCCATTAAATCCAGTGAGGACTATATGGTGGCCGGACGCCGGATGGGTGTGGTGATGGTGGCTTGTTCCCTATCGGCTAATAATGTCGGCGGCGGTTCGACCACCGGCGTGGCTGCCAAAGCATTCAGCGGCTGGGGCTTAAGTGCCGCCTGGTATGTACTGGCAGCGGCTGTCGCCATGATTCCGCTGGCCTATTTTGCGCCGAAAATCCGCCGTACACTGGCCATCACCATTCCGGAGGTAGTCAGTCGTCGGTTCGGAAATTCGGCCGGTACTGTTACTGCCGTTTTGAATATCCTGTCATTGTTCGCTTTGACCTCGAGCCAGATTCTGGCCTCGGGTTCAATCGTATCGGTATTGGCCGGTATTCCGTTAAACGTGGCCATCCTGATCAGCGGTGTACTGGTGATTGTCTACACGACCATGGGCGGTATGCTGGCTGATCAGTTATCCGATCTGATCCAGTTTTTTATTATCTTTGTTGGTTTGTTGATCGCGCTGCCGTTTGTGATTCAGGGAGCCGGCGGTTGGGACGCAGTGTCTAGGATGCTGCCGCCGATCGAACTGGACGTATGGAAGATTGGTATTCCGACGATCCTCGGTCTGATTTTTAACTATTTTTGTACCTTTTTGTCCGGGCCGGAAATGGTCAGCCGTTTTGCCACCGCATCGGATGAAAAGACGGCACGCCGCGCTGCTGTGCTGTCAGCCGTGATGATGGCCATGCTGGCATTTATTCCGACCCTGATCGGTCTGGTGGCATTGGCTGAAAATCCGGGTCTGGACGGTGGAAAGGGAACCACCGCCATGATGTATGCCACCACCAATTATGCGCCACCGATCATCACCGGCTTTTTGGCAGCGGCTATCGTAGCGGCCACCATGTCTAGTGCAGACTCGAACCTGCTTTGTGCCTCTACCATGTTGATGAAGGATCTGTATCAGAAATTTTTTAATCCGAATATTGAAGATCACAAGCTGATCCGTTATACCCGCATCAGCAATATTATGATCTGTGTGGCCTCCATGGTCATCGCCATGCTAAATATCAGTTTGGTAACCTTAAACCTGTTTGCCTTTGCCCTGCGGTCGGCCGGTCCCTTTGCCGCCTACGGTCTGGGTATGATCATGGAGGATGCGACCAAGCATGCCGGTCTGGTGTCGATCGTCGTCGGATCGGCCGCAGCGGTAATCTGGCAGCTGATCGGTCAGCCGTTCGGTATTCTTGCTATCGTCTTTGGCTGCTTCTGCGGTGTGATTTCTTTCGTTCTGGTAACAAAGATCGAGCGCGCCATGGGCATACCGCCGGCCCCGTCGGCTTATCTGAAATAAAAGTCAGGACGTAAAAGGGGATAAGAAACTTGAAGAAAAAAAATATAATGGTGTTGTTGGCGGGAATGCTGGTGATACTTGCGGGAATGCTGGCAATACTTGCAGGATATCGTTCCAATCAACTGGATGAAACCGGAGTGTATGTAAACAGTAAAGGAGTCATGGAAGTATCCATGGGAGTAGAATTGGACGGCACGCAGAGGATTGGCTGTACCGTAAAAATTCCGAAGAATTAATTTATTTACGGAGATGGAATCAATGAAGATGGCTTGAAAAGATATTCTGTATTAAGAGGGGATCGGTTGGAAAAGTATAAGGATGAGAAGAAGCTGGATGGCTATACGTTTTATTATCTGCTGTTTGGCCCGAAGGGCGGAAAAAAATTAAACGGAGAGTTTAGGTCCGTAGGGGAAAGAAAAAAACATCATCGTTTTTACTTTTCAATGATTTCAAATGAGAAAGGATATAAGAGAGGAAACTTTCAAAGCCTGGAAGCCCATACTCCCTCTGATGGATTTTGGATCAACAGTGACACAATGAGGGGATATGCTTATAAAGAAGCGGCGGACGGTTCGCATAGGGGCCTGCGATTTACTATGCTTGTTCCCGTCAATAATGGGATGATTCTTAGGATGCGGTATGAGGGGCCTCTGCTTGAGGAACTTGGAGTTAGGGAGCTTGGCGAAAGAATGCTTTCCCTGGTAACACCGATAAAGTAGCAGTCGGTTTTGGCAGAAGCTAAATTCGTAATGCCGGATATCGTGACGGGAGAAGAAAACAGATAGATTCTCAGCGTCAGCTCCAAATCGCAGAGCCGTTTCCGAACTTTCTTGGTGCGGTATTCCTTAATGGAGCGATACAGAAAACCGTTGCATATCTTACGGAAATGCGGCGGTTTTTCTGCTAAGATGTCGTTATATTAGGTATAGGTCCACAGCACCCTGATCAATATATCGGACAGAAGATCAGATTACCCGGAAGGAGCCGGGAGAAAGGAGAAAATCCAAGCATCAACTGATAATTGGATTATATGTGACATATATGTTAAAAAATATCTCAGAGTGCCAATCACTGCACTTAGCCGACCTGGTAGAGGCGGGCGTCGGCCAGATCGTCAGCAAGACCCTGATTCAGAACAAGGCTGTCAGCATCACCTTGTTCGCCTTCTCGAGAGGGGAACAGATCAGTACCCATGATTCCCGGGGTGATGCTCTGGTCACCATCCTGGAGGGGCGTGGACAGCTGACCATTGGCGGGGTTTCGCATATCTTGGAGGCCGGCGAGAGCATCGTCATGCCGGCATTGGTACCGCATTCGGTGGAGGCGGTAGAAGACTTTAAAATGCAGCTGACAGTCGTATTTCCGACAGAGGAGGAGAGCGAATGAGCGCATTTTTAGGGACGATTCATCATTGGCTGTATAATAAGATTTTATTTCAGGAAGGGTTGACCAGCTGCCTGGCAGGAACAGCCGGTTCGGCAGCCGCAAGCGAGCTGCTGGCAAAGGCAACAGAACTGTTTGGTGAGCCGGAGAGTGGTGAATTGGCCGATATCATTGATCCCACCAATATCCATGGCTGGCTGCAGGAGCGGGTAGCCATGGTCGAAGCCAGATTGGCCTACGTGGTGACCAGCATGCTCGGAGATGCTCCAAAGAAGCTGACGGCATTAACAGAGCAGGCGGCCGCTTATGGCAGATCACAGGCTGCCAATGCAGAGCAGACGGCCGAAGGTGCCTACCGCCTGCTGGAAAATACGCTCTTAAACGGGATGCCCTGCGATCATGTGAACCGTATCGTCGAACAGGATGAAGCATCATTGACCTGGGAGCAGACAAAGGATATCCATGCCGCCTATTGGCAGCAGATGGATGGTGATCCGGCCTGGTATACGCGCTTGCGCGAGGCGGTGATAGAAGGTCTGCTGACTGGCAGCGGCGTGGTCTGCAGCAAGACAGGGGAGACGGTTTGGACATTGCGGGGCAGATAGAGAAGGAGAAAACGTATGTACGGAATTGAGATTTTGGTAGAGGAGCATGAAAATATACTGCGTTTTGTTGAGAGAATGGAGCGAGAATGCCGTGAGCTGATCGACCGGAGGGTAGTTGACACGGCCTTCTTTCGTGAGGGCATCAGCTTCGCCCGCGGCTATGCCGACAGCCATCATCACGGCAAGGAGGAAGCTATATTGTTTAAGGTGATGGTGGAGAAATGCGGGCCGGCGGCGGAGAAGCTGGTGCAGTACGGCATGCTTGTCGAGCATGATCTGGGACGATACCATCTGAGCCAGCTGTCGGCTGTTTTGGATGCGATTGATCAGGACGGCGCCGATAATGCGGCTATGGTTTCCGTCATCACCCATATGGGCGCCTGGTGCGATCTGCTGCGCCGTCATATCGCCAAGGAAAACACGGTGGCCTATCCCTTTGCCGAGCGCACCTTGGACAATGATACAAAGACAAAAGTCGATGCCGATACCGGAGCCTTTGAGGAAGAGGCCAAAGGCCGGGGTGTGATCGACCGTTATTTGCGCTGGTTGGATCAGCATACAGTCTAAACGTCTGAACCGGACGATGCGGAAAAACAAACAGTAAGAGGTATGACAGGCGGATCATATAAAGCTTCCGATAGTCATACCTCTTGTTTTTACGATCCGGCCGGCGGATCAAGCTTGTTATTTATAAATTCTTACTTGCTTTCGCTCTCGTTTGAAACATCAAATAACAAAGAACCGATTTCTTCCAAGGATTCTTCGGCCAGAGTGTAAACTTTATCCTTCAAGGTCACTTTGGCTTTGATGGTCTTCTTTTCACCATAGGTTGGGGTGGCCAGTCTTTTATTGAGTTCATCCAGTATGGTAGAATATACGACCTCCATGACAGCCTTCTCATCCGTCAGCTTATCCGGATTCTTCTTAGCATAATCTTCCATGATCGGCTCCATCACCGATTCCATATTTGTCAGCAGGTTGTTCAGCGGTTCCACAGTTACATCGACTTCAAAGCCTTTATCCTTGGTTTCTACCGCCTGACCGACTTCATATTTGGTGGCGGCCAAAGCTTTCTTAAAGAACTCTGTATACTTTTCATTCAGCGTTTCAGGCATACCTTGCCCGGCCAGCTGATCAACAAAATTTTTGACCTCGGCATTATACACCGCCAGAGCCTCTTCTTTGGTTGACTTTGTAGCCTTCATATAGGCTGCGGTCTCACCTTTGGTTACCAGCTCCAGGCAGGATCTTACATAACCGGAGGCGTCAAATTTTCCTCCGAAACAACCGGTCAGCAGCATGGCCGCGGTCATGACGGCGATCACCATCATAGATAGCTTTTTTGTTAATTTCATATGATTTCTCCTATCTCTGGGGAATATTCCCAATTTTCATTTTCGCTACCAGTGTATCGAAAGGGTGTGGGTTTTGTCAAGGACTTCCTTCAGCGGGGCCTTGGCGGACAGCATGCAGGTGAGAAGACAGCTGCGGCTTATTTCTCGGAGGATCATAAAAAGCGGCGACCGGCTGCCGACTTCTTATTCCATCCGTCCTTTTATTACCTTCAATCGGGTAAATTCCTCCCGTTCCTTTTCCTCCAAAGCCTCGGAGATACTTTTCACCAGGGTTTCGTAGGTTGGGATAGAGATGTTTTTCAGGGCGTTGGCGCGTTTTTGGGTTTTGCGGATGTTGTTGGCCAGTCGATAGGCCGAATTTTCGATCATCGACAGGCGGATGGTCAGTTCCTTTACTTTTTCAAAAGCCTGACGGGCCTGATCAAGGGATACGCGGGTGCTGTAAAAGGCATAGGTCGGCATGTTGGCATCGCTTTCGTGGGAAACCAACGGGATCTCGGTACCCATGACGCTGCGCGTCCGGATACGAATACTGCGGTCGATCGGCACAGTGGCCGATATCTGCTTGACCGTATTGATGCCCATTTCGATATTGGCGCGCTGCAGAGCCTTGTAGGCGGCGGTGTACTGACTGTCGATCTGAGATTGGATATCGCTGGCCTCGCGGATCAGCAGCATGATTTCACGGATCAGGATATTTCGCTTGCGATCCATCAGCTCATAGCCCTGGCGGGCCAGGGACAATGAGTTTTTGATCAGAATCAGGTTTCCCTTAGTGGGAAAGGTATTCAGATTCATAGACACCTCCTAAACAGCGGCACCGATGGTGGCCGAGGCCTCGGTTTCTGCGGTCGAACCGAGCGGAGAGGCCGCAGAAGCGTCATAGTACTGTTCGAGGATCTTGGTATCGATACGGTCGAGCTCTTCACGCGGCAGGATGCGCAGCAGCTGCCAGCCCCGCTCCAGGGTATCTGTGATACTGCGGTTTTCGGTGTCGCCCTGGCCGACAAAGGAGGCCTCGAATTGTTTTCCGAAGTCCAGGTATTTTTTGTCGAGTGCGGAGAGTTCATCTTCGCCGATAACAGACGCCAGGGCTCTGGCATCGTTTACCTTTGCATAGGAAGAGAAGAGCTGGTTGGCCACTGCCTGGTGGTCGGCTCTGGTGAAACCTTCGCCGATGCCGTCCTTCATTAATCGGGAGAGGGAGGGCAGCACATTGATCGGCGGGTAAATGGATTGCCCGGCCATGCCGCGATCCAGTACGATCTGACCCTCGGTGATGTAACCGGTGAGGTCGGGGATCGGGTGGGTGATATCATCATTGGGCATGGTCAGAATCGGGATCTGAGTCACGGAACCGTCCACGCCTGCGATGATGCCGGCGCGCTCATAGATAGTCGCCAGTTCACTGTAGAGGTAACCCGGATAACCCTTACGGGACGGGATCTCACCTTTAGAGGAGGAAACCTCGCGCAGAGCCTCACAGAAGGAGGTCATATCAGTGAGAATGACCAGTATATGCATGTTGCATTCAAAGGCCAGGTATTCGGCGGCGGTCAGAGCCACTCGGGGAGTGATCAGACGCTCTACCACCGGGTCATTGGCGGTATTAATAAACATGGCCACGTGATCCAGGGCGCCGCTTTCCTCAAAGGTCTTTTTGAAGAAGTCGGCGACGTCGTGCTTAACACCCATGGCGGCGAAGACGATGCCGAAGTTTTCGCCGGCGTCCTTGCCGAGGGAGGCCTGCTGCACGATCTGGGCAGCCAGCTTGTCGTGAGCCAGGCCGTTGCCGGAAAAGATCGGCAGCTTCTGACCGCGGATCAGGGTGGTCAGGCCGTCGATGGCCGAGATACCGGTCTGGATAAAGTTTCGCGGATATTCACGGCGTACCGGATTCATTGGCAGACCGTTGATGTCCTTGCGAACGGCACCGGTCAGCGGGCCGAGCGAGTCGATCGGCTGGCCGATGCCGTTAAAGGTACGACCGAGCAGCTCCGGCGAGAGGGCGATCTCCATCGGCCGACCGGTCAGCTTGGTGTGCGTGTTGCGCAGGGAAAGGCTGGAGGTGCCTTCAAACACCTGAATGACAGCCTTATCTTTATATAGTTCAACGATCCGACCGAGCTTTTTTTCGCGGCCTTCGACCACGATTTCGACGATCTCGTCAAAGAATGCGCCGCTGATGCCCTCAAGTACGACCAGGGGGCCGTTGATTTCACTGAGTCCGAGATATTCTATTGCCATAACGGTCCTCCTTTCTAGGCGTGTTCTGCCATGATGCGATTATAGAAGCTGTCGATTTCCAGACGATAGCTGTCGAACATGGCCAGATCATGATTCGGGATGTTGTATTTGATGTTGACCACCTTTTCAAAGATAGATTCTTCTTTGAGGATGGACAGAGGGATACCGATGGTGACCAGAGCCTTGCATTTTTTGTATAAATACAGGATCAGTTCCATCATCCGATGCTGCTTTTCCAGCGGTACCGAGGTATCCTCGGCATGGAAGGCATTCTGCTGCAGGAAGCCCAGACGGATGACGCGGGAGATCTCGAGCACCAGCTTTTGATCATCCGGCAATACGTCCGAGCCGATCAGCTTTACAATCTCCATCAGCTGACTTTCCTGATTCAACAGTCCGATCAGCTGGTTGCGTTCGTCGATAAAGTTGGCTGAAACATGGTCACGGTACCATGGGGCCAGATCTTCCAGATATTCGCTGTAGCTGGTCAGCCAGTTGATGGCCGGAAAATGGCGGGCATAGGCCAGAGATTTGTCCAAGCCCCAGAAGCAGCGTACAAAACGCTTGGTATTCTGGGTCACCGGCTCCGAGAAGTCGCCGCCCTGCGGCGATACGGCGCCAATGATGGACACCGAGCCCTCGCTGCCGTTTAAGTTTTGCATCATACCGGCTCTCTCATAGAAAGAGGACAGGCGGGAGGCCAGATAAGCCGGGAAGCCTTCCTCGGCCGGCATTTCTTCCAGACGACCGGAGAGCTCACGCAGAGCCTCGGCCCAGCGACTGGTGGAATCAGCCATGATGGCTACGTCATAACCCATATCACGGTAGTATTCGGCCAGGGTCAGACCGGAGTAAAGACTGGCCTCACGGGCTGCCACCGGCATGTTTGAGGTATTGGCGATCAAGGTGGTCCGTTCCATCAGCGGCAGACCGCTTTTCGGGTCAATCAGCTTGGAGAAGTCTTCCAGTACCTGGGTCATCTCATTGCCGCGCTCACCGCAGCCGATGTAGATGATGATGTCGGCATCCGCCCACTTAGCGATCTGATGCTGGGTCATGGTCTTACCGGTACCGAAGCCGCCCGGGATGGCAGCCGTGCCGCCCTTGGCGATCGGGAAGATGCTGTCCAGGATACGCTGGCCGGTAATCAGCGGAGTGGTGGCCGGATAACGCTTTACTACCGGACGCGGGATACGGATCGGCCAGCGCTGGGCCATGGTCAATGAGATCTCCGAGCCGTCGATACATTGAATGGTAGCCAGACGATCCCAAATCCGATACTGTCCGTTCGGCACGACATCCAGTACTCGGCCGAAGGTATTCGGCGGGACCATTACCTTGTGGATGATACCGGCAGTTTCCGGTACTTCGGCAATGATCGTACCGCCGGAAACCTCCTGACCCGGATGAATCAGCAGGGTGGTTTCCCAGAGCTTATCCTCATCTAAGGAAGAAACGGAAACACCCTTGGTGATAAAGTCGCCGCTGTGGGCGGCGATCTGGGCCAGAGGCCGCTCGATACCGTCAAAGATGTTGTTCAGGATACCCGGAGCCAGCACGACGGACACAGCCGAGCCGGTGCCGAGCACTTCTTCGCCCGGACGCAGGCCGGAGGTTTCCTCATAGACCTGGACGGTCGTCTGGGTTGAGGTTAGGCCGATGACCTCGCCGATGAGCTTCTGTGGTCCGACATAGACCATTTCATTCATGCGGAATTCGGTAGGGCCTTTGATATAGATGATCGGACCATTGATTCCATAGATGGTCGCAAGTTGTGAAGCCATTTTAGTTTTCCTCCATGATGAATGTGTAGTGATCCTTCAGGCCGGCCAGCTTGGATTCAAATGAATGATCGATCAGGATATTGCGATCAGCCAGCACGGCTCTGGTTCCGCCGGAAAAGGAATAGGCGGAGAGGGTCAGCGGGATGCCGGTGGTTCTTTCGAGCTCGAATTTTAACAGCTCATCAGCCGGGTCCAGATAGATGGTATAGTTGCTGTCACCGGCAAAAGCTTTGATATCCTGAATCTGCTTGAGCAGCAGACGGCGGTAGTCTTCCGTGGTCATAAAGTCGGACAGCTTCATACGCACTTCGGCAAACAGGGTTTCCTTTAATTCATAGAGCCGTTTATTGGTCTCGTGCTTGAGCTTCAGCTGTTCGGCAGAGAGCCGTTTATTACGCTCCTTTTCCATATTTTTTTCTTCCATCACCAGCTGCAGCTGCGCTTGACGCTGCTTTGTGGCGACGTGTTCTTCATATAATTTATCCATCGCTTCCTTATGGGCAGTCAGCAGCTGATTGCTTTCCGACCGGGCCGCCGCCAGCGATGTATCCATAAAATGTTGAAGTTTTTCTTCTGTGGTCATAGTGTGATCCTTTCCGGTATTTATAAGGAGATGCCGATGGCCTCATTGACATATGCGGTGATAAAGTCCGGCTTTCGGCCGGTACCGTGACGATCGGGGATCTCGACGATCAGCGGCAGACGACGGGCCAGTTTGACATCATCGACGATTTCCGGAAATTCGCGGCCGAATTTTTCGGTCAGCAAAATGATTCCGATCTCGCTGTCTGCCAGGGCCTGCTCCAGGGCTTCCTTGAGCTCGTGGCGTTCATGCACCACGACACCTTCGATGCCGGCCAAACGCATACCGGTATGGGTATCGACATTATCGCTGATTAAAAATATTTTCATAGTGTTGTTCCGTTTCCGCTGTTCGGCTTACAGTTTACCAAGGATCATAAAGGAAATGATCAGACCGTACAGGCAGACACCCTCGGCCAGACCGACGAAGATCAGTGATTTACCGAAGATGCTGTCATCCTCACTGATGGCGCCGAGGGCTGCCGAAGCAGAACCGCCAACGGCGATGCCGCCGCCGATGCAGGAAAGACCGGTTACAAGGCCGGCGCCGAGGAAGCCGAGACCGGCTGAGATACCGCCGGCTGCGCCTGTTGCGGCCTGCTCAGCGGCCAGAGCAGCGGAGGCGCTGCCGAAGCTTAAGACATTGGCCAGTAACAGGGTACCGAAGAACAGCACCACATTGACGGCCAGGGTCAGCTTATAGCCCTGACGGGTTTTCCTGGTTTTGGCATAAAGGCTGAAAGGCACCACAATGGTGGCCACAAGGGTAATGATCAATAAGATTTGTACTGCAATAGACATAATATTGTTCTCCTTCTGAGTTTATTAAATTTTCTGGTATAAACGGACTTGCTTAGTCCTGCTGTTTGCGGCCGAGGCTGTATGCCTTAAAGGGACGGCCGGTTCCCTTGTAGAAACGGCTGAAGATCTCGTAAAATTCCAGACGAAGCACCTGAATGCCGACAACCAGACCCTCCATACCGCAGACGAAGATATTTCCGAGAATCACCACCGGCAGATTCAGCGATCCGCCGCTGCCGGCTCCGGCGAAACTCAGCACCACCTCCATCATGGCCGCGTGGCTGATGGCAAAGGCGCCGATACGCACAAAGGATATGGTATTCGAGAAGTAGCTTAAGAGGATCTCAAAGACCTCAAAGAACTGCTGGATGGCCATCACGCCGATGCCTTCCGAGTGTTTCTCTTTTTTCTTGTTTAACAGGTTGGTGAGCGGCTCCTTTAAGGCAAACAGGATAATCGGAATGCCGAAGAAGAGCAGCAGAACGATACCGCCGGGCAGGGTCTGTCCGGTGAAGAACAGTACCAGTACGGCCACTACGCCGCTGTAGAAGATCAGACCGAGGATACCGTTGTTGTCCAGCAGCACATCCTTAATTTGTCCGGCTCGAATAGCCAGAATAATGTTCAGTATGATGGTCAGCAGGATCAGGCCGATACCGAACAGGACGGCATATACAAAGATGGAATTCAGCTTGCCGAAGAAGGGCAGGTTCATCATCCGGTGGGTGGGTTTGATCCAGAGAGCCGGGATCAGATCCTCAAAGCCAAAGACACTGCCGTACAGAGTGCCGAAGATGGAGGAAAAGATTCCGGCATAACCGATGATCGCGCCGAGATTCATTTTCTTTAGGAAATACAGGGCAAAACCGCCGAGGGCCAGCACCAGACCCTGACCGAGATCTCCGAACATGGCGCCGAAGATAAAGGCGTAGGTGAGGGCGACGAGCGGAGTCGGATCTACTTCCTTATAGCCCGGCAGGCCATACATATTTGTGAACATCTCGAAGGGCTTGATCAGCTTCGGATTTTTCAATTTGGTCGGCGGGGTGCTGGCGGTCGCGCCTTCGCCGTCTTCGATCATGCAGAAGACCTTTTCCTCACCGGCGATGCGAGCCGACAGCTTCTTGGCATCGGCCTCGGAGATCCAGCCGCAGAGGATGAAGAAGGGCTGACCGTCTTCCTTCGTATAAGCGGCCAGCTGACGAATGTCAAAGACACGGGACAGCACCGACAGACGTTGACAGGCCAGCGTCAAAGGCTTGCACTGCTCCTCGATCAAGCCTTTGATCTTGGCATCGAGGGCGGCCAGTTGTTCGTCGCAACCGGCGATCGAGGCTTCCAGACCGCTGACGGCCTCCTCCGGGGTGCCGTCGTATTCATCGGCCAGGAAGATCCGTTCAAATTTTAATGAACGGAAGATAGCATCGACCTTTTTGCGTTGCCCGGCAGGAACAAAGTAAACGCCCCAGATATTCTCCGAATCTTGATAACAGGGATAAAAGAAGGTATCCAGCTCATTGTACATAAAGCCGGTAAAACGGCGATAAGAATCCAGAGACATCTTTCCAAACCGGAAACGGATGAATCGGAAGCCGATAATTTCGTGAATGCTGTAGGGCAGACCGAGGAAGGGCTTAATATGCGCCAGTGAATTAATGTATTTATCCCGCTGCTGCTGGATCTCGGTCATTTCCTGCTGCCATGTCAGGACCTGTGTCTGAACGGTGGTGATGGTACGGATAGCCTCATCACGCGGCAGCTCGACCACCTGTGTCTGCGGATTGACACCGATCATAGAGAGCAGCTTGGTGGCTGTTTCGACATAGCCGGTATAGGGGTTGGGATCGGTATAGGCCATCAGGCTGTTCTGCTTGCCGTCACCGACCTCATGAAAGGTGTTTTCCAGATGCACCTCGTATTGGGTCAGATAGGTTTCAACGACCCGGTCAATATCATCCTTCGGTCCGGTGATATTGAGGAATTTCATTTTAACGATCATGATTTGCTTCCTCCCGGTAGGTTTGTAGCGGATACCAGAGAGCGGATCTCATTGGCATCCAGGTGGTAACGTAGACCTTCCAAGATGGTGGTCAATGTGTGCATCTCGGTATCCTTGGCATACAGGTAAGCATGCAGACCGAGAGTGGTAAAGGAATGGATATGTCCCAGCTTGGAGATGGTGGCCGACAGTAGTGTACCATACAGCTTCTCCAGATTCAGGCTGGTCTTTCCGTTTGTTAGGTACTTTCCGTAATAGGTCTTCCTGAAGATTTGCCAGAAGGCGTCTTCATCCGCTGCTTCGACCATGGCTGTCAGCTCTTCCTTTGTCAGATGGTACTGAGCCGGGATCAGCATCAGGTAGACATTGGCGGCAGGTACCCGGTAATAGACCTTGGAGCGGTAGATGTACAGTAGATTCAGTACATCGAAGCTGGTTCCGTAGGACTTGTGAAAGCCCTTGCGCTCGACCGCGGTGCGCAGTCTTGACCGATGCTTGATGATGTAATCAAAGTAGAAGCTGTCGAGGGCCATCTCATAGTCAAACAGTGTCGGAGCCGCCAGCTTGGCCAGCCTGGAAATCGGCTTGAAATACATGCTGTCTTTCAATAATATGGCAAATTCATCCAGTGAATGAACGTTTTCCAAGCTGTTCAGATCCAGGTGTGAGTGGCGGTAAAAGAAGTCGGCATAGGGCTCGACATTGATCTTTTGCAGATCAGGATCGAGGATCTTACGTAAATAGTTTTTTAATAAGCGGATCTCATATTTGATCAGATAAAAATTTAAGAATTCCCGCTGTTCCAGATTGGCAAAGCGATAGAGCTTGGTAAAGTCATCAAAGACCGACTGCAAAAAGATGCGTTCCAGCTCATCACGGTGGGTGTCGGCTTCATTGATACCGGCCAGCAGGCGGCTGTAAGCGCTCTGTTGCTTTAAGAAGGCAGTCATCTCCATCACCGAGGTAAGACTCATCAGGGTCTCCAGCTCATCCGGCTGCAGCAGCTTACGCTTCATACCGCGCAGCTTGGCGGAAATTGCATAATAGGCTTGCTGTCCCATATCAGTCTCCAATCACCTGCGCCACCACCTCATCGGCCAGTCGTCCGTGATGCTGCTCGAAGTATGCTTCCAGATTCGTGATATACTGTTTGGATTTGGCGATCTCGGCGGCCAGATCGGCCTCAGTTTGAGCCTGCAGTTTCTTATTTAATGAAGCCAGCGCCAGAGCAGTGTCAGCTTCTATCTTTTGATCAAAATCAACAATTCGTTTTTCCATGCCGGCGGTCATCGCCGCCTTCTGTTGTTCGGCCTCTTGTTTAATCTGACAGGCCCGCTGTTCGATCTGCGCCAGCTGTTCTACAATCGTATCCATAACCTGTTTCCTTTCTTTTTCGTTCTCTATACATTCAACAAAACGAACGCAATACTATCATACACCTTTTAGTCAAAAAGGATACAGCCAAACTGACAAAAAATCGCCGAAAAAGTTTTGGAAAGTTGAAAAAAGTGCAAAAAATGATACAATATTAAGGCACAACAAAGATACAGGAGGTTATATGAGATTACGAAATATACCGGGAGCCGGGGAGCAGGTGGCGGCCAGCCCGTTTTGCGTACAAACAGAGGAGTTGAGGCCGGGCGAGTGGCAGCAGCTGATCAGACGGCGCTGCGGACGCAGTCTGCCGCTGGCGATTGAAATCGGCATGGGCAAGGGGCGCTTTATCATGGATCAGGCAGCCGCGCATCCCGATCACTTCTTTCTCGGTGTAGAGATGTATGAGAGCGTATTGCTGCGCGCAGTTCAGAAGGCTGAGCAGTGTTTTTCACCGGATCAGCCGGTGAATTTCGCTTTTCTGCGGATGGATGCCGCCATTTTGGAAGAGTACCTGGCGGCCGGTGAGGTGGATACCATCTATTTGAATTTTTCCGATCCCTGGCCGAAGAAGCGACATGCCAAGCGTCGGCTGGTTTACAGAGGTTTTTTGAATCGATATGCGCGACTGTTGGGTAAGGGTGGCCGTCTGGAATTTAAGACGGACAATATCGGTCTGTTTGATTTCGCTCTGGAAGAACTGGCGGCGGCTGAGTGGCAGCTTCTGGCTCTGACCCGTGACCTGCATCGCGATGAAGAGCTGGTACGCGGGAATATTATGACAGAATATGAGGAAAAATTTGCCGGTCTTGGCCAGCCGATCTGTAAGGTGATTGCTGTGCCAGGAATGCTTGAGTAAATATAATTAGGAGGAACAAGATGCTGCAAAAAGCGGTGGTCAACGGAAGGCTGCATGCGGTCTTAAAACCGGCCTTGGAAGCTTCCTTATTGTGTCGGGATTTTTCTGAGGACGAATTGATTCGGATGCTGGAGGAAAGCGATACCCGGCTGCAGAGCTTCGCAAAGGGAGAGTTTGTTTTTAGACAGGAGGATGAGGTTCGCTTTGTTTATATTTTGGTGTCCGGCCTGCTGGCGGTTTGTAAAGATTCGGAGGACGGCAGACGCCATATCGTGACTCGAATCGAGCGGCCGGGCGATCTGTTTGCCGAAGTATATGCCTTTATTCCGGCCGGACATTATGATTATTATGCGGAGACTCAGAAAAAGAGTCTGGTATTGGCTATACCGAAGGGCTATTTTGACGGCCGGGCGACGGCCAGTCCGGTGCGTGAGCTGATGATGAGCAATATGTTGTCGGTGCTGGCGACTAAGGCCTTTTATCTGAACAGCCGCTTGTATGTACTGGGCGGCGGCAGCATCCGTGAAAAAGTACTACGCCTGCTGGAACAACAGCAGACCGACACGGCGCATTTTATGACCCGGGAAGAGTTGGCAGATTCGCTGGGGGTTTCAAGGCCTGCCCTGTCACGGGAGCTGATGCGAATGCTGGATGAGGGACTGATCACCATGGACGGTAAGGGGATCGGACTGCCCTAGATCAATATCATCATCGGGGTATTTGCATTATCAGCCGTCATGGGTACCGTCTGGTGGTGTCCAAGCAGTAAATCTTGAAAAGGATTTGCTGGGGAGCTACTTCCCCAGCCTTTGTATTTGTGAGAAAATAGTAGCATTTGTTACCGAATCGCTGCCTCCCCCTGTGCTAGAATCGCTGTATCGGCTGAGAAACAGCCAATTATAGTATCAGAAGGAGTGTATGTAGATATGAGCGACTGTCAAATGTTTTGTTATCAGTGTCAGGAAACAGCCAAGGGGACCGGCTGTACGAAGGTCGGGGTCTGCGGTAAGAAACCGTCCGTAGCATCCCTGCAGGATCTGCTGGTATATGTATCAAAGGGAATTTCCCAGATTACCACCCGTTTGCGGGCCGAGGGCAAACCGGTTTCCAAAGAGGTTAATCATCTGATCACCTTAAACTTGTTTACGACCATTACCAATGCGAACTTTGATGAGGAGGCGATCGCCGCCCGTATTCGACTGACCGTTGCCGCCCGTACAGAGCTGCTGGCGGCTTTGGATCATCAGGAGGGCTTACATGAGGCGGCCTTTTATGCACAAACCGAGCGCTCGCGCATGGAGTTGGACGGCCGTCTGGTCGGTGTGCAGGCCACTGAGGATGAGGATATCCGCAGCCTGCGTGAGCTGATCATCTATGGGTTGAAGGGTTTATCGGCCTATGGTAAGCATGCCAATGCGCTGCTGGCTGATCATGAGGAAGTCGATGCCTTCCTGCAGCGCGCGCTGGCGGCCACTCTGGATGACAGCTTAAGCATAAATGACCTGGTGGCACTGACCCTTGAGACCGGTAAATTCGGTGTAGAGGGGATGGCCCTGCTGGACGGCGCCAATACCGGTGCCTACGGTAATCCGGAGATGACAGAAGTCAACATCGGTGTCGGCAACCGTCCGGGTATCCTGATCTCCGGTCATGACCTGCGTGATCTGCAGATGCTTTTGGAGCAGACCGAGGGAACCGGTGTCGATGTCTATACCCACAGCGAGATGCTGCCGGCCCATTACTATCCGGCTTTTAAGAAATACAGCCACTTCTTCGGGAACTACGGCAATGCCTGGTGGAAGCAGGACAAGGAGTTCGAGAGCTTTAACGGCCCGATCCTGATGACGACCAACTGTATCGTGCCGCCGCGCGCTTCTTACAAAGACAGATTATTCACCACCGGAGCGGCCGGCTTTACCGGCTGCAAGCACATTCCGGGAGAGATCGGTGAAGAGAAGGACTTCTCCGAGATCATCGAGCTGGCCAAGCAGTGTCCGGCTCCGACCGAGATCGAGAGCGGCAAGATCATCGGCGGCTTTGCTCATGCCCAGGTATTTGCCCTGGCTGACAAGGTGGTCGAGGCAGTGAAAAGCGGCGCCATCAGGAAATTTATCGTCATGGCCGGCTGTGACGGACGGATGAAGGCTCGTGAATACTACACCGAGTTTGCCAAGGCTCTGCCGCATGATACGGTGATCCTGACCGCCGGCTGCGCCAAGTACCGTTACAATAAGCTGGGTCTGGGAGATATCGACGGGATTCCGCGGGTATTGGATGCCGGTCAGTGTAACGACTCATACTCCTTGGCTGTTATTGCCTTAAAGCTGAAGGAGATATTTGAACTCAATGATATCAATGAGCTGCCGCTGGCCTTTAATATCGCCTGGTATGAGCAGAAGGCAGTCATCGTGCTGCTGGCCTTATTGTATCTGGGGGTGAAGAACATCCACCTGGGGCCGACACTGCCGGCCTTTTTGTCCCCGAATGTGGCAAAGGTGCTGGTAGAGAACTTTGGTATCAGCGGTATCGGTACCGTCGATGAGGATATGAAGATCTTCGGTCTGGCCTGAGAATATTTTTTGAGCAGAGTTTTATAGAAAAAAATTAGAAGTCATGCGATCTCGGAGAAGGAGAGGAACGCATGGCTTCTTTTTTTCAGCTTCTTTTTTGGGGAGGGCTTTATTGACAAGTCTTTCACAGATTTGTATAGTAGACAGGACGAAAAAAAGAAGCGGCAGGCAGCCAATCAGTGCATGGCCGGCCGGAGGGGGAGAAATGTATAACGAAATGCTAGATGCAGTGAACTATGCTGCCAAGAAGAAACTGGCAGTGCTGGGAGACCGGTACTGGAAGTATCTGTTAAGCTCGGCCTTTGCCGGCTCTTATATCGGTATCGGTATGATTCTGATCTTTACGATCGGCGGCTATATGGCGGGATCGCCGGCCGTCAAGACCATCATGGGTCTATCCTTTGCGGTGGCACTCTGTCTGGTTATCTTTACCAAGACGGATCTGTTCACCGGAAATACCTTTGTTATGACCATCGGCTGGCTGAGCAAGACGGTGCGCCTGATCGATCTGGTGAAGATCTGGCTGACATCCTACTGTGGAAATTTCATCGGCGCCATGCTTTTGAGCCTGATCTTTGTTGGTAGCGGTCTGGTGAACGGTACTCATACCATGGAGTATTTCGGCTTGATGGCATTTGCCAAGGCGAACGGAACATTTTTTGAGATTCTTTGCCGCGGTATCCTTTGCAATGTGATGGTCTGTCTGGCAATGATGATCACCTATCGGACCAAGGATGAGGTGGCCAAGATCCTGATGACCTTTATGTGTTTGTTCGTGTTTATCACCAGCGGCTTTGAGCATAGCATCGCCAATATGACAGTTTACGGTGTATCCCTGATGGCCGGTATTGATGGGGTGACCGTCGGTCATGCCCTGCATAACATTATTCCGGCCACGATTGGTAATATCATCGGCGGCGGTCTGATTATCGGCGGCGGTTCGTATTTGCTAAAGAGTTCGGATTATCGTCCGAATCCGGAAAATCATTCATGATTGACAGTGTTAAGTGCAAAGCCACAGTCTGGGGGTGGATTATTCAGAGAGCGGCGTTACGGTCGGGTCTTTATCTACCATAACAGAGCAGGGCGATGAGGAGAAAAATGCAGAAAATCGTCAGGAAATAACAGAACAAAAGAAGACCGTAGCGGCAAGCCGGATGTTTGAATCCATCGCTTTTCCCTACGGTCTTTTGTTTTTTGTCTTATTTCCGGGCCAGCAGGTATGGCAGGATATCGTCTGCCCCGTCCACAAACTCGGTGGCGCCGGCTGCTTGTAACGCCGCGTGATCACCAAAGCCGTGTCTGAGGATCAAGGTCTGGATATGATGGCTGGCAGCACCCTCATAATCTGCCAGATGATCGCCGACCATCAGGATATCTTCGGGTCTGGTCAGCTGATAGCTTTCCAGCAGTGTCCCGATGACAGCCGCCTTCTCGACCAGACTGTGATCCAGGCTGGCACCCTGGACACCGGTAAAATACTGCTCCAGATCAAAACGGGCCAGAATCTGGCGGGCAAAGATCTCCGGCTTGGAGGTGGCCAGATAGAGGCGATAGCCTGCAGCTTGCAGGGAAGCCAGCATTTCGGCTACCTGAGGGAAGGGTTCGCATTCCAGCACGCCTTGACGCTGGTAATACTCGCGGAAAGTTTCTATGATCTGGGGGATAAGCTCCTGCGGCAGGCCGTAGATCCGATCCAGGGTCTCGGTCAGGGGCGGTCCGATCAGCGGACGCAGTGACATATCGGCCGGGATATCGATTCCCAGCTTTGCAAAGGCATAACGGGCGGCATTGGTGATACCGGCCTCCGAATCGATCAGAGTGCCGTCCAAATCAAATAAGATGTGCTGATACATATAAATCTCCTTAGTACATGCTGTTACTTCTGTACAGTACAATGGGTCGCCTGATTTGTCAATCGTTTATGCACCTCAGGCAGGCTTCTTCTATAGACAGTATTCAAAAGTTTATTTATAATAGAAACAGTAATCGACTGCGGTTCGCGAGACGGCTGCCAAAGAGGGGGAAAGAGGCTGTTATGAATTTAAACAAGCAAACGAGAAACTGGATATTAAGTATGTGCCTGATGATTATTTTGATGGTTTGGGCCATCAATAACGCAGCCCAGGTCTGGGGGATGGTGAGAACCGTCATAAAGATTATCTTCCCTTTTATACTGGGCGGGGCGATGGCTTTTATCTTAAATTGTCCGATGCGTTTTTTTGAAGCGCAGATCAAACGCTTTGTCAGCGGCCGGGACGGTGTGGTTCGCATGGTGTCGATGCTGTTATCATATTTGGTGGTGATCGGTGTGATTTATTTTGCGATTGTCATGGTATTGCCGCAGCTGCTCGAGACCATTACCCAGCTGACTAATTATATTCCGGGGGGCATCAGTCGGCTGGTCGAATGGCTGACAAAAACCTTCCACGATAACCCGCAGATTAGTGATACTGTAAAATCCATGGAGGCCGAGTGGATTAACGTGGCCAGATCGGCCCTGACGGTTCTAAAGGACGGAACCCAGAACCTGGTCATTTCGGTGATCGGTGTGGCCGGTCAGCTGTTATCCGTGCTCTTTAATTTCATAATCGCCAGCGTTTTTTCGATCTATCTGCTGGCCCAGAAGGAGAAGCTGTTGGGCCAGGCCGATCGCTTAATGCAGGCTGTTTTTGAACCGAAGCATTATGAACGGGTCTGTCATATTTTAAAGATGACCAACCGTGTTTTTGCATCCTTTGTATCCGGTCAGTGCATTGAAGCGGTGATCTTCGGCAGTCTTTGTTATATCGGTATGTCATTGGCCGGAATCCCGTATGCCATGACCATTGCTGTGGTGCTGTCCCTGACCGCGCTGATCCCGATCCTCGGAGCCTATATCGGCATCACTACCGGTGTGCTGCTGGTGGTCGTGGTCAGTCCGTTGAAAGCATTGATCTTTGTGATTGTCATCGTTGTGATCCAGCAGCTGGAAGGAAATCTGATTTATCCGAAGGTGGTCGGCACCAGCGTCGGCCTGCCGGGTGTTTGGGTACTGGTTGCTGTTACCGTCGGCGGCAATATCGGCGGTCTGGCCGGTATGCTGGTGTCCGTGCCGGTGGCATCGGTGATTTATGCTCTGACACGGGAGTGGACCCGCAAGCGACTGCGGGAAAAGGGCATTCAGGCGGAAGCCGAGCAAGAACAAGAGGAGAAATAAGATGTCATATATCGCATTGTACAGAAAGTTTCGTCCGCAAGCCTTTGAAGAGGTGAAAGGGCAGGAGCCGATCGTGACGGCGCTGCGCAATCAATTGCGCAGCGGAAAGATTGGTCATGCCTACCTGTTTTGCGGTACTCGCGGAACAGGCAAGACGACCATGGCCAAGCTGTTTGCGGCGGCAGTCAACTGCTTGGAGCCGGCGGACGGAAATCCCTGCGGCCATTGCGAGCTGTGTACTGCCCTTCGTGATAACCGCAGTATGAATGTCTTTGAGATAGATGCCGCTTCAAATAACGGTGTTGATAATATTCGGGAGATCCGTGAGGAGGTAGCCTATCAGCCGACCAAAGGCCGCTATAAGGTCTACATCATTGATGAGGTGCACATGCTCTCGCCGGGTGCTTTTAATGCCCTGTTAAAGACTTTGGAGGAGCCGCCGGCTTATGTGATTTTTATTCTGGCGACGACCGAGATCCATAAGATCCCGGCCACCATTTTGTCGCGTTGCCAGCGTTATGATTTCCGCCGGATGGAGGTGGAAACCATCGTTGAGCACCTGCGAGGGCTCTGTGCGCAGGAGGGCTATCAGGTGACGGAGGAGGCGCTGCTATATATCGCCAAACAGGCGGACGGCGCCATGCGTGACGCCTTAAGTATCCTGGAACAGACCCTGTCCTATCTGGTCAATGAAACGGTCACCCTGGAGCGGGTATTGAACATCCTGGGAGCGGTGAAGCTGGATCGTTTTCAACTGGTGACAGAGGCGGTGTTAGGCGGTCGTATTACCACCCTGATGAGCCTGACAGAGGAGCTGGTGTTGGAGGGTAAGGATCTGGCGGTATTTACCGGAGATCTGACCTGGTATTGGCGAAATCTGCTGTTGCTGCGCAATGCGCCGGCTTTAAGTGACAGTATTGAGGCATCGAGCGAGGATCGCGAGCAGATGATCCGGATGGCGACAGCCTGTGAGGATGTGCAGCTGCTGCGTTGGATTCGGGTGATCTCGGAGCTTGGCCGGCAGATGAAACAGGGCTATAACAAGCGGATTTTACTGGAGATTACATTGATCAAGCTGTGTAAGCCGCAGATGGAGGAGGATATCATCTCCGTAAAGGAGCAGGTGGCGGAGCTGGCGCGACAACTGGATGAGCGGCAGCAGTTCGGCCCGGCGTCGGGAGCCGGCGCCCGGGGAGCGGCCGATGTGTTTGGCGGCAGCCCGGAAGAGAAGCCGGTTTTGGCGGAAGAAGAGTATGAAGCGGGCGAGTCGCCGGATGAGCATTGGACGGTACCGCAGAATGTCGAAGAGATTCAGAAACAGTGGCCGGCGATCCGAAATGTGACATCTTCATTCTTGAAAAATCAGTTAAAAAATGTTAAGCTGTTTCTTATGTCAGAGAACAGTGAGATTCCAATTTTAGAAGTGGAATTTCAGAATTCTCTGGCCGAACATTTGGCCAGAGAAGAGGAGACGGCGAGGGTGATCGAAGAAGCGATTGCCAAAGTTACCGGGCATCGGGTGCAGGTTTCGACCGGTATATATCGGCCGGAGGCGAAGCGGACGAAGGGTAAGTCGCTCAGTCTGTCCCGGTTGCAGGAAAAGATCAAGATGAATATTGAAGTACAAGGTTAGGAGGAAGTATGGCAAAAAGAGGTGGATTTGGCGGAGGCATACCGGGAAATATGAGTCAGCTTATGAAGCAGGCTCAGCGCATGCAGCGTCAGATGGAGGAGAGTCAAAAGGAATTTGAGACCAAGGAATTTACCGCTGTAGCAGGTGGCGGAGCGGTCGAGGTAACGGTCAACGGAAAGAAGGAAGTGACCCGCGTGAAGTTGGCGCCGGAAGCGGTAGACCCGGATGACGTGGAGATGCTGGAAGATCTGGTAATGGCCGCTGTCAATGAGGCCTTCCGTAAGATGAATGATGAATCGAGCCAGAATATGGCGAAGCTGACCGGCGGTTTGGGCGGAGGCCTGTTCTAAGCCAATGAACCACTATAGCAAGGATATTCGTAGTCTGGTGGATCATTTGGCCGGGCTGCCGGGGATTGGTGTGAAAACCGCTCAGCGCCTGGCCTTTCATATTTTAGCCATGCCGCCGCAGCAGGTAAAGGCATTGGCGGATTCGATGACGCATGCCAGGGAAAACATCCACCAGTGTAAGGAGTGCTTCACCCTGACGGACGCAGAACTGTGTCCTATTTGCGCAGATCCGGAACGTGATCACAGCACCATCATGGTGGTCCAGGAGACCAAGGATCTGGCCGCTTATGAAAAAACAGAGCGCTACCGAGGACTGTATCACGTATTACACGGCGCCATCGCGCCGCTGCAGGGCATCGGCCCGGACGATATTCGTCTGAAGGAATTGATGATCCGGTTGCAGCAGGATATTCAAGAAGTCATCATAGCAACAAATTCTTCTCTGGAAGGGGAAACGACGGCCATGTACATCAGTAAGCTGATTAAGCCGACGGGCATCCGGGTGAGCCGTATCGCCAGCGGCGTACCGGTCGGAGGAGATTTGGAATATGTTGATGAGGTAACATTATTGCGAGCATTGGAAGGCAGAATTACCCTATAAAATCCCAAAGGAGAGAACTATGTATTTTAACGAGCAAAGAGAAGAGATTGTAGAGCGCCTGCAATCAGATCCCGCCCGCGGTTTGACCGCAGCTGAAGCAGCAGCCAGACTGGAAACGTATGGTCCGAATAAACTGGATGAAGGTAAGAAGAAGTCCATTTTTATGTTGTTTCTGGGTCAGCTGAACGACCCGTTGATCTTTATTTTGATCATAGCAGCCGTTGTATCAGGTTTGATGAGTGAGATCAGCGATACCATTATCATCGGTCTGGTCGTCATATTAAATGCAATCATCGGTGTTTCGCAGGAGGCGAAGGCGGAAAAATCGATGGAAGCTTTAAAGAAGTTATCGACCCCGAAGGCCTATGTCATCCGTGACGGCGAGACCATTGAGATCGATTCGGAAAATCTGGTGCCCGGTGATATCGTGGCGCTGGATGCAGGGCGTTTTATTCCCTGTGATATGCGGTTATTGGAAAGTGTCAATCTGCAGGTGGAAGAATCGGCGCTGACCGGCGAATCAGTTCCGGTTAGTAAAAATGCGGAGCTACTGATCACGGAAGAGGATATCCCATTGGGCGATAAAAAGAATATGGCCTTCTCTTCGACGCTGGTGACCAACGGTCGTGGCAAGGGTATCGTGACCGGTACCGGTATGCAGACCGAGATCGGTAAGATCGCCGGTATGCTGGGTGAGAAAGACGAGAAGACACCGCTGCAGAAAAAGCTTGGTGAGATTGGTAACCTGCTCGGTATCATTGCACTGGCTGTCTGCGCGGCTATGTTCCTGATTGCGGTGATTCAGCAGCGGCCGATGCTGGAAATGCTGTTGACCGCCATCTCGCTGGCCGTTGCAGCCATTCCGGAAGGTATGCCGGCCATCGTTTCTATCGTATTGGCTATGGGCGTACAGCGTATGGTTAAAAAAGACGCCATCGTGCGTAAGCTGCCATCGGTAGAAACCCTGGGCGCGGTGAATATCATCTGCTCCGATAAGACCGGTACATTGACTCAGAACAGAATGACCGTTATGAAGTTCTTTGTGGACGAAGCGGAAGTGAAGATAGAGGATGTCGATCTGAGCAATGCCACCCAAAAACTGCTGGTGGAGGGGTTGATGCTCTGCTCGGACGCCACTTCAAATGAAAACGGCAGCACCGGTGATCCGACTGAGGTCGCGCTGATCGATGCCGGCCGCAGGCACGGCCTGACCGGCGAGGAAGTTGGTGAGGAGCATGCGCGTGTCAATGAGGCGCCGTTTGATTCTGATCGTAAGCTGATGAGCACCGTGAACCGGTATGACGACAGCTACTATGTACTGACTAAGGGAGCCATGGACAACCTGCTGAAGAAGTCTACCCACGCTCTGATCCGCGGTGAGAAGGTCGTTCTGACCGATGAGATCCGCAAGAGTTTTACAGATGCCTCAAACGCCATGTCCTCCGACGCGCTGCGTGTACTGGGCTTTGCGTATAAGGAGGTGGCAGCCTATGAGGATCTGGATGAGGCCGCTATGGAATGTGACCTGACCTTTATCGGCTTGGTGGCCATGATCGATCCGCCTCGTCTGGAGGTTCGTGACTCCATCGCCACTTGTAAGGCATCCGGTATCACTACGGTAATGATTACCGGCGACCATCAGACCACGGCCTTTGCCATCGCTAAGGAGTTGGGTATCGCTACGGATATCAGCCAGACCATGCCGGGCATGGAGCTGGATCAGTATTCGGATGAAGAACTGATCGAGCGCGTGCGTAACATCCGTGTATTTGCCCGTGTATCGCCGGAGCATAAGGTGCGTATCGTAAAGGCCTTCAAGGGCTTGGGCAATATCGTTTCGATGACCGGTGACGGTGTCAATGACGCCCCGTCGCTGAAGGCAGCCGATATCGGTGTGGCCATGGGTATCACCGGTACGGATGTAGCCAAGGGGGCTTCTGATTTGATTTTGACAGATGACAACTTTGCTACCATCGTGGATGCGGTAGAGGAAGGCAGAAATATTTATGCGAACATTAAGAAGTCCATCATGTTCCTGCTCTCCTGTAATATCGGTGAGATTGTCAGCCTGTTCCTGGCCGTGTTGTTCGGCTGGCCGGTACCGCTGCAGTCGGTTCACCTGCTGTGGGTCAACCTGATTACTGATACCTTCCCGGCGCTGTCCTTGGGCGTTGATCCGGGTGATCCGGAGATCATGAAGGCGAAGCCGCGCAAGGCCAGTGAAAGCTTATTTAAGGGCCGCGTAGTGTTCCTGATCGGAAACGGTATTTTGATCGGTTTCCTGACACTGGCAGCCTTTGTAGTCGGTGCGGCTATGTATTCAAATATCCATGATATCGGCGCCCTGCTGCTGCATATTGCCGATGAGAGTACCTTCCATAATGACCTTGCCGGCTTACAGCATGCCAGAACCATGGCTTTCGTGGTACTGAGTGTATCTCAGCTCTTCCATGCCTTTAACCTGCGCAGCGAAGACAAGAGCATATTCAAGGTGGGCCTGTTCACCAATAAGTGGTTGGTCGGCTCTCTGTTTATCGGCCTGCTGGTACAGGTCTGCGTCATTTATGTACCGTTCCTGGCATCAGCCTTCAAGGTTGTTCCGCTGAACCCGACCGACTGGGCGATCGTTTTGGGTATGTCCATCATACCGGTGATCTGCAATGAAGTGGCCAAGCTGCTTTTTCATAAAAGCAAATAAAGGTACGGAAATCAATAAGCTACCGCTGCTTTGAATATCAGAGGCAGCTTAGAAAACCGGCAGCCCGCGAGGCTGCCGGTTTTATTTTGAACGGCCGTTTCTCAGGACTTCCATCCGGAAGCGTTATACACTTCGACATAGAAAATTCACTTTATTTATCAGGCTTTTTATGGTATAAAAAGAAAGATCGTACTGCGCGGCAGTTATCTGCCAAACAAAGGGAGGAATATCAAGGCCCACGGTTCATGACGGCAATAAAAACACGGCCGGGGCTGTGAAACAGAAAGGAAATCATATGGAACAACAAGCTAAAAAGAAAACACCATTTATTATTGTCGGTATCGTTGCGGCATTGATCGTCGCCGCAGCTGCCTATTATTTTCTGGTCGTCCGCGCCAATGTGAGAAATGATATCACCAAACAGGCGGATGTCGTGCCGGCTGCCGAGATCGGCCAGTATATCGAAGTGAAAAACTATAAGGGGGTGGAGGTGACCAAGACCGACACCGCCATTACTGATGAGCATGTAGACGGAAATATTAAAAATACACTGGAAAGACAGGCAACCTATCAGGAAGTCGATCGTGCCGCTGCCGGCGGTGATACTGTGAATATCGACTATGTCGGAAAAATCGACGGCACCGCCTTTGACGGCGGCAGCGCCAAGGGTTATGATCTGATGCTTGGCTCCGGCACCTTTATTCCCGGATTTGAGGACGGATTGATCGGCAAGACTAAGGGGGAAACGGTTGACGTTACCACTACCTTCCCGGATCCATATCAAAATAATCCGAAGCTAGCCGGCAAGCAGGCCGTTTTTACAGTGACAATCAATGCCGTTAAGCAGCGTAATGTGCCGGAGCTCAATGCCGAGCTGGTACAGAAGCTGTCTCAGACCGCCAAGACCGTAGACGAGTACAAGGCAGAGGTGAAGAAAAAATTGGAAGACGTACAGCGGCAGAGAGCCGAAACGCTGTATAAGAGAGAGATGTGGGCTAAGATTCTGGAAGGCGTGACAGTGAAGAAACTGCCGGAGGATAAAATAACTGAGCTGGTGAATCAGATGCAGACACGCTTCGAGGAAAAGGCCAAGGAGTCTAAGATGAGCAAGGAAGATGCTCTGAAAAAGGCAAATATCACCGCTGAGGAGTTGGAAAAGCAGATGAAGGCACAGGCGGAAACGGTGCTGAAAGATCAGCTGACAGCTGAATACATCTCGGTTAAAGAAAAGATTACCCTAAGCAGTAAGGAATACCAGGATGGCGCCAAGAAGTATGTGACCCGCACCGGCGCAGCGGATCTGGCGGCTCTTGAAAAGACCTACGGAAAGCATGACATCGCGCTCAGCCTGCTGTATGACAAGGTACTGACCGAGTTGATGAAGGGCGTGAAGATCGTAGACCAAGCCGAGAAGACCGATTCCAAGACTGAATCGACCAAGTCCACCACCGAGTCTACCAAATCGAAGACTGATTCGAGTAAGTCGAAGACTGAATCAAGCAAATCTACTACTGAGTCTACCAAATCGGAGAAGAAGACAGAATAACATCGACCGGCCGAAGAGCGGCTGATATGAAGGAGGAAAATATGGCAAAATACGATGATTTGGTGATCGTACTGGACTTTGGGGGGCAGTATAATCAGCTGATCGCCAGACGCGTCAGGGAATGTGCAGTTTATGCGGAGGTTCATCCGCACAGTCTGTCGATCGAACAGATAAAGAAAATGAATCCGAAGGGTATCATTTTCACCGGTGGTCCGAACTCGGTATATGAAGAGGGATCACCGGCAGCCGACCCGGCCATCTATGATCTGGGGATTCCCATCCTCGGCATCTGCTATGGTTCTCAGCTGATGATGAAGCAGCTGGGCGGTACGGTCGAGAAGGCCACTATGCGGGAATACGGCAAGGCGGTGGTAGAGGTTGAAACCGCCTCTAAGCTGTTCCGGGACGTGGATGCCAGCACCGTATGCTGGATGAGCCACTCTGATTATATCAAGGAAGCGGCGCCGGGCTTTTCCGTCATCGGCCATACGCCCTCCTGTCCGGTGGCAGCGGTCGAGCAGGCAGACAGAAGGCTGTATGCCGTGCAGTTCCATCCGGAGGTGGTACACACCATAGAAGGTACCAAGATGCTGTCGAACTTCCTATTTGAGGTCTGCGGCTGCGCCGGTACTTGGAAGATGGATTCTTTTGTGGATGAGTCGATTCAGGCCCTTAAGAAAAAGATCGGTGATAAAAAAGTTTTGTTGGCCTTGTCCGGCGGCGTGGATTCGACAGTGGCAGCGGTGCTGATCAGCAAGGCGGTCGGCCATCAGTTGACTTGTATCTTTGTCGATCATGGTCTGATACGTAAGAACGAGGGTGATGAGGTCGAGCAGGTTTTTGGCAATGACTATGACGTGAACTTTATTCGCGTCAATGCCCAGGAGCGTTTTTATTCGAAGCTGGCAGGAGTGACCGAGCCGGAGGAGAAGAGAAAAATCATCGGAGAGGAATTCATCCGCGTTTTTGAAGAAGAGGCAAAGAAGATCGGGGTCGTAGACTTTTTGGTACAAGGAACTATTTATCCGGATGTGATCGAAAGCGGTCTCGGAAAATCGGCCGTCATCAAAAGCCACCATAATGTCGGCGGCCTGCCGGATTATGTTGACTTTAAGGAGATCATCGAGCCGCTGCGCGACCTGTTTAAGGACGAGGTGCGTCGGGCCGGCCTGGAGCTGGGAATTCCGGAACATTTGGTTTTCCGTCAGCCGTTCCCGGGGCCTGGACTGGCCATCAGAATCATCGGCGATATCACACCGGAGAAGGTGAAGATCGTCCAGGAAGCAGACGCCATCTATCGCGAGGAGGTAGACAAGGCCGGTATTTCTCATCAGCTGGGACAGTATTTTGCCGCCCTCACCAATATGCGTTCGGTCGGCGTCATGGGCGATGAACGGACCTATGATTACGCCGTTGCGCTGCGAGCAGTCAACACCTCTGATTTTATGACTGCTGATGCCTTCGAGCTGCCGTGGGAGGTATTGCATATCTGCAGCAGCCGTATCGTCAATGAGGTGCCGCATGTCAACCGCGTCCTGTATGACGTGACCGGGAAACCGCCGGCGACGATTGAGTTTGAATAAATCGAGTTGCTTAAAAAAGCCAGTGTTTATGCGGGTTTCAGCGATTTCGATTAGTCTTTTGATAACAAATTGATAACAGTCATAGCAAGTGCCATTATTCTTGTTATCCAGTGGTTTATGG
>JAEXAX010000011.1 GCA_023458035.1 Bacillota bacterium
AAATATATGTGGATAATACTGTATGGACGGAGGCGTTGGCGTGCTAAGAAAGAAATCTTTAAAAAAACCTATGAAGCATTTCAATATTGCTGAATTTAACAGAGGACAATCATCAAAAATATTGAGAGAACTTGTATCAGATGATGATGTTGGTTTTATAAATAAAAATGGTAAACCAATGGCAATAGTTATTTCTAACGATAGATTTGAAAGACTGTTAAAAAATGGAATTGATATTAATGAATATTAGTGGAGGAAATGAGTATATGGATAAACAGCAATTAGCATCTACCATTTGGGAATCTGCCAATCAGATGCGTTCAAAAATAGAAGCAAGTGAATATAAAGATTTTATTTTAGGCTTTATTTTTTATAAGTACCTATCTGACAAAGAACTAAGATTCTTTAATAATGATGGATTATCGAAAGAAGATATAAAAAAAGTAAATGAAGATGATGAAGAATATGCAGAACATGTAAGAAAAAATTTAGGGTATTTTATTGCCTATGAAAATTTATATTCTACGTGGTTAAGCAAAGGTGCAGATTTTGAAATTGCAAATGTGAGAGATGCACTCTCTGCTTTTGACAGGAATATAGATAAAACATATAAAAAAGTATTTGAGAATATATTCAAGACTTTAAGTGGAGGACTTTCTAAATTAGGAGAAAATGCTGCGAAGCAGACTAAATCGGCAAGATCATTATTGAATTTAATAAAAAGAATTCCGATGGATGGAAGTCAAGATTATGATGTATTAGGATTTGTGTACGAATATTTAATTTCTATGTTTGCTGCCAATGCAGGAAAAAAAGCAGGTGAATTTTATACACCACATGAAGTGTCAGTGTTGATGTCTGAAATAATTGCACAGGAGTTAAAAGATAAAGATAAAATCCAAATTTATGATCCTACATCAGGAAGTGGTTCCCTATTAATAAATATTGGAAAAGCTATGGGGCGTTATTTAGATAGCGATAATAAAATAGAATATTACGCACAAGAGTTAAAAGAAAATACATTCAACCTAACTCGTATGAATTTGGTAATGAGAGATATTAAACCTGCTAATATAAATGTTAGAAATGGAGATACTTTAGAAGATGATTGGCCATTTTTTGAAGATGATAGAAAAGACAGTACTTACAAATTAGTTAAGGTAGATGCAGTTGTTTCAAATCCCCCATATTCACAGAAATGGTCACCAAAAAATAAAGAAAATGATCCACGATATAAAGCATATGGATTGGCACCTAGAGGAAAGGCAGACTTCGCCTTCTTACTTCATGACTTATACCATTTGAAACCAGATGGCGTTATGACTATTGTTTTACCTCATGGTGTGTTGTTCAGAGGGAATGTGGAAGGCGAAATAAGAAAGAATTTAATAGAAAAAAATAAGATTGATACAATTATTGGTTTACCGTCAAATATATTTTTTGGGACGGGCATTCCAACAATTATTATGGTATTGAAGCATAATAAGGTAAACAATGATGTATTAATTATTGATGCATCCAAAGGATTTGAAAAATCAGGAAAAAGTAATAAACTAAGAGACTCAGACATTAGAAAAATTACAGATACAATAAAGAAGAGGGAAAGCATAGAAAAATATTCTAGAATAGTATCGATAGATGAGATAAGGAAAAATGAATATAATCTTAACATTCCTCGTTATGTTGATTCATCTGAATCAGCAGAAAAGTATGATTTATATGCAACTATGTTTGGTGGCATTCCAAATTCCGAACTTGGGGAATTAAATAGTTATTGGGATGAACTGAAAGGGTTAAAAGATGAAATTTTAGTTCAAATGATGGAGAATATTTTAATTTAAATGTTGAAAATCTATCTCAAATAATTCAAACGCATGAATCATCAAAAAAATACATTAAAAACTATAGAGATGCTTTTAGTGGGTTTAAGGAAATGCTAAAAGAAGATTTGATTGATGGAATTTTTGATGTGGAAATTGCAGAGGAAAGAGAAAAAATAATAGAAGATATTTTCAAAAGATTGGATAGAGTAAAACTAATAGATAAGTATAAGGCTTATCAGATTTTTGCTGATATTTGGAACGGTACTGAAGCTGATCTTGAAATGATTCTTGATGAGGGATATGAAGTTATCAATTTAGTTGATCCAAATATGGTAATCCAAAAGAAAAAAGAAGACGATGAGGAGGTTCCTGAAGTTCAAGAGGGATGGAGAGGCAGGATACTACCTTTTGAATTAGTTCAGGAAAATTTATTAAAAGATGAGGTTGAAGAAATTAATTCAATTGAAAACAGACTTATCGAAATAGCATCTGAATATGGAGAAATACTAGATTCACTCGAAGAAGATGAAAAAAATGCGGATTATGTAAAAGATGATAATAGTTCTTTTGTAAACGCTGAAGTGAAGAAATATATGAAAGAAGCCTGTGATGAAATAGAAACTAAAGAAATCAAGATATTAAATGGATATCTTTTGTTATCTAAAAAAGCAGAAAAAGAAGAATATGTTAATTCTAATGATAGTATTGACTGGAATTTGATGGAAAAAGGGAAAAATGGAGGCTATACAAAAACTGAAATCAATAAAAGGATAGCTCAAATTCAATATACCTTTAAGTTTGAGGAAAACTCACTCGAAAGTAAACTTCAAAGAGTTGTGCATTTAATTGAAGAAGAGACTTCATTAAAGGTTGATTTAAAAAATAAGAAAGAAGAACTGCATCTAAAGACGAAAGATGTTATTGAAAATTTAGATGAAGAAACATCTTTAAAATTGCTTTATAAAAAATGGATATCTCCTCTTGTAACTAGTTTAGATGAATTGGGACAAAATGTTCTGGCTACGCTTGAAGAAAAAATAAGAGCTATGCATAAAAAGTATGCTAAAACTTTTGTAAAAATAGAAGAAGAACTAAATAGCACTCAAGAAGATTTTATTGCTATGTCAAATAAATTAACAGGTAGTCAAAAAGATTTATCTGGAATAAAGGAACTTCAAAAGTTACTGGAGGTACAAAATGAAAAATAATAAAAATGTACCAGAAATGAGGTTTGAAGGTTTTACTGAATATTGGGAACAGCATAAGCTCGGCGATATAGTTGGAATATACGATGGAGTACACCAAACACCCGAATATCAAGATAGTGGAATAATGTTTTTATCGGTAGAGAATATTTCAACTTTACAATCTTCAAAGTATATTTCAGAAGAAGATTTCAAACGAGATTATAAAGTGTATCCACAAAAAAATGATATTCTGATGACGAGAATTGGTGATGTTGGAACAACAAATGTAGTAGCAGATAATGGCTTAAAAGCATACTATGTAAGTCTTGCACTACTGAAATATAAGAACATAAATCCATTTTTTTTGAGTAATGCTATTCAATCAGATTATGTGCAAAATGGCTTAGCTAATAGAACCTTAAAGACAGCGATTCCTATGAAAATCAATAAGGACGAAATTGGGAAAGTTGATGTAATGTTGCCTACATCAGCTGACGAGCAAGCACAAATCGGCGCCTATTTCCGCAACCTCGACAACCTTATCACTCTTCATCAGGATAAGTATGAAAAGTTACTCGATTTTAAAAAATCTATGATGTATAAGTTATTCCCGAAAGAAGGGGAAACTACTCCTGAATTAAGATTTGATGGCTTTAATGGGGAATGGGAAAAAGTAAAACTGGGTACTGTGTTAAAACAACGAATAGAACCTCAAAAAATATCTGATGAAGCACCGTTATTGTCTTTTTCATATGCAGAAGGTGTTATAAATCCAGAAGATAAAAAAAGTAATAAGAGGGATTTTATAATGCTTGATAAATACAATAAAATTTTCTCGAGAATTGAAAAAAATGATATTATCTACAATCCTGCAAATGTTATACACGGTGCGATTCATAGAAATAAATTAGGTACTGGGGTAGTTTCACCAATTTATAAAATTTTCATATGTCAAGACGTTAATGCGAAGTATATTGGAGAGAGAGTAAGAACTCCCGATTTTATCAAGGAAATTAAAAAATATATTGAGGGATCAGTGACTAAGTTAAGAACGTTATCGGCAGATCAGTTTCTTGATATGATTATTGAAATTCCTTCGTCACCTGAAGAACAAGAAAAGATAGGGGATTATTTTGTAAACTTAGACAAAATAATAGATCTTCAAGAACAAAAGATAAAAAAATTAAAAAATATCAAGTCATCACTATTGGATAAAATGTTTGTATAGGAGGTGAGAAAAGTGTTATTTAAGACAGAAGTTGAATTTGAAAAAGCAGTTATTGAATGTTTAATAAAATATGGGTGGGAAGAAGAGGTAATTTACTATCCTACAGAAGATGAGCTCATACAAAACTGGGCTGAAATTTTATTTAAGAATAATCAGCAGATAGATAAGTTGAATGGTGTACCTTTAACCAGAACAGAAATGGATCAAATTTTAGAGCAGATTATTGCTCTTCAGAATCCTATGAAACTTAATGGTTTCATTAATGGGAAGAGTGTTGCAATAAAAAGAGATAATCCGGCTGATGAGTTACACTTTGGCAAAGAGGTCAGCTTAAAAATTTACGATAGGCAGGAGATTGCCTTTGGCGAGAGCAGATATCAAATTGCTTGCCAACCCAAATTTAAAGCGAAATCTTCAATCTTAAATGATAGAAGAGGAGATTTAATGCTTCTTATTAACGGTATGCCTGTTATACATTTGGAACTTAAACGAAGTGGAATAGAGGTTAGTCAGGCATATAATCAAATTGAAAAATATTCTCATGAGGGTATTTTTAAGGGATTATTTTCATTAGTTCAAATATTTGTAGCTATGCAACCTGATGAAACAGTTTATTTTGCAAATCCTGGCGAAGGAAAATTCAACCAAGATTTTTATTTTCATTGGGCAGATTTTAATAATGAACCAATAAATCATTGGTCAGATGTAATAGCTAACTTACTAAATATTCCTATGGCTCACCAGTTAATAGGCTTTTATACTGTTGCAGATAGTAGTGATGGTATATTAAAAGTTATGAGATCCTATCAATATTATGCTGCAAATGGTATAGCCGAGAAAGTAGCTAAAAATACTTGGTTTGATGGAAAACAGTTAGGTGGTCATATATGGCACACAACAGGTTCTGGGAAAACAATGACTAGTTTTAAGTCAGCACAGCTTATTGCCTCTTCAAATGATGCCGATAAAGTTATCTTTCTTGTAGATAGGAAAGAATTAGCTACGCAATCTTTGAATGAATATAGAGCTTTCAAAAGTGATGATGAATCGGTGCAAGCTACAGAAAATACAAATGTATTAATTAGTAAGCTAAAAAGTAATGACTATGATAATACACTTATAGTTACATCAATTCAAAAATTATCAAATATTAGCGAAGACACCAATGTATTAAAAGTAGATGATATTAAGTACATTGCTAAAAAGAGATTGGTCATTATTGTAGATGAGTGCCATAGATCTACATTTGGAGAGATGCTTACAACAATAAAGAAAACTTTTAGAAATGCACTTATATTTGGATTTACTGGAACACCTATACAAGAAGTTAATATAAAGAAAGATAGTACAACGCCAACAATTTTTGGAGATGAAATTCATAGATACACTTTATCTGATGGTATTAGAGACGGAAATGTATTGGGATTTGATCCATATATGGTTAAAGTTTATTCTGATTCAGATATAAGACAGAGGGTAGCTTTACATCAAGCGAAAGCGAATTCTATCAATGACGCTATGTCTGATGAAAAGAAAAAGAAAGTATTTACGAAATTCATGGATTCTTCTAAGGTGGGTATGTGTGGAGAATTTATAAATAATAAGTGGGTCAAAGGTATAGAAGATTATGTTTCAAATGGACAATATGAAACTGAAGAATACAGGCTACAGGTTATTAATGATATAAAGAGCAAATGGCTTTTATATAGTAACAACAATAAGTTTCATGCTATTTTTGCAACAGCCAGCATTCCCGAAGCAGTTGCCTATTATAGGCTTATGAAAATAGAAATGCCAGATTTTAATATTACAGCTATGTTTGATCCTAGTATTGACAATGAAGGACAAACATCTTTGGATAAAGAGGATGGTATTGTTGAAATGCTGGAAGATTACAATGCTAAATATGATGTGTCATTTGCGATTTCAACCTATGATAAATTTAGAAAAGATGTTAGTAGGAGACTTTCTCATAAAGAGCCATATGAAAATATCAATAGAAATGAGCAGATTGATATTTTAATTGTTGTAAATCAGATGTTGACGGGATTCGATTCTAAAAGAGTTAATGCCTTATATCTTGATAAAATGCTTCAGTTTGAAAATCTAATTCAAGCAATTTCACGAACTAATAGAATTTACAACAAAAAAGAAAAACCATTTGGAATTATAAAATGGTATAGAAGACCTAATACAATGGAGAAAAATCTAAAAGAAGCTGTTAAAGCCTATTCTGGAGATATACCACTAGGATTATTTGTTGATAAATTACCTGGTAATATTAGAAATATGAATAATAGCTTTGAGGATATGAGGTCTATATTCGAAAATGCAGGAATTGAAAATTTTGAAAAACTACCTGAAGAAAATAGTGTAAAGGCAAAATTTGCGAAGGAGTTTAATAAATTCTCAAAACATTTGGATGCTGCTTTAATTCAGGGATTTGAGTGGAGAATTAAGGAATATCAAACCGAGGGTTCTACTATTGCAGTAATTTTTTCAGAAGAAGATTATTTGAAACTTTTAGCTAGATATATTGAATTGCCTAAGAGTGGTGGAGGTTCTGGCAAAGATGATGTGCCTTTTGATATTGACACTAGACTTATAGAACACGATAGTGAAAAAATTGATAAAGATTACATGAATTCCAGATTTGAAAAATATATAAAGTTATTAACTGAGGACGTTTCAAAAGAAGAAGTAGAAAAGTTAAGAAAAGAACTTCATAGTTCATTTTCAATGCTCTCACAGGATAAACAAAAACTCGCAAGAATATTACTTTATGATATTCAATCTGGAAATATTAAGATGAATCCAAATAAAACTTTTAACGATTATATAAATGAGATGCTTAGCAAACTCGAAAATAATAAAATAAAAAGAGTTGTAAATAACTTAGGGTGTTCTGAAGAACTTTTAAGATATTTGTTTAAGAAAGAAGTTACTGAGAATACTATTTCTGAATATGGAACATTTGATGAGCTAAAAAAAAGTTGTGATAAAGAGAAATCAAAGAAATTCTTTGAGGAGTCATATGGAGAAAGTTATTCTAATAATCGTCTATCTATGTATATAGATGGATATTTAAGGCATTTTCTTTTAAATAATGGGGACGATCAATTTATAGAACTAGATTATGAAGAAGCATTAAAAGAAAATTATAAAAGTAAAGAATATAAGCAAATTGACGTTGTGCTAACTCAAGAAGACTTGAAAGATAAACAAATAGTTACTAATATAGCTACGGCTCAGTTAAATTCATGGTATAAGGAAAGTGATGCTGTTGCATCTATTATAGAGAGTGATGCTTTTGCTTATGTAGAAAATCATTTATGTTTAAATACTGATGATTACGTTGAAAAGAAACCATCTGGTGTACTCTATTTAACGGATTATGCTAAAAATAATCAAGAAGAATGTTTCTTACAATTTATAACGGATGATAATGGAAATCTAAAATATGTATCTTTACCATCAGCGTTAGCAAATAAAACATTTAATTATTACGATCATATATCCGAGGAACTGTTATCTCAGTATGGATTGGTAAATCAGATGTCTTCAGAAATGTTAAAGGCAATTCATAATCTTGAGTTTGGGGAAGCTTTTAAAAAATTGATGAGTAAAAATGTTTGTAACTATTCATTTAGACTTTTAGAGGATACAACTGGACTAGATAAAGCAACTATTAGTAATATGAGGAAAGGTATCAATTTGACTAAACTTAATGTTATATCTGCTTGTCTTGGGATACACATACCTTCTAGAGTTAGTAAAAAAATGTTGCAGTTAGCAGAGATTACTTTAGATTTGGATTTACCTGGGAATAAAGGTGTTGAGAATAACATCTATGATATGTTGATTCATCTTAAATGGGCAACAGATTATTCGGAGGTCTATGACGAGCTAGCTAATCAGCAACTTGAATATCTAATAAAAAAACCGAAAATGTAGATAAGAAATGAGGCTGTTTAAAAAGTCTTAAAAAATGTAAAAGCATAAAAACAAGAGTGTTAAAACCTTGATTTTATGCTTTTTTTATTTTGTTTAAGTTATGTTTTTTTGACAAAAAGCGAATCTTATCAAATCCCATTTTATTGAAAAAATGATGAAAATAAAAATTTTAGTAATTTTTTTGTTGAAGTATATTCAACGGTAATAGTGTAAAAATACTAAATTTTAGATGTCTACTTAACTTTAATGAGAGAAAGTAGACTTTTTTGTGTTGAATAAGCTTCAACGGGAAAAAATTATTACTTTGATATGATTTAAAAGTAATAAAAGATTACAAAAACTAATTACAGCTCCCTTCCAAGTTCATCAGCTGACGAGTTGATGCCGACAACGAAGAAGGGAAACCAAATTAACTATATCAGCCTAGTCGGGTGGTTGATCTGAAATGAGGAGCTCATTTTATGATCAATTACAATAGGAAATTCCACTGGGTTCCTCATTTCCATTATGGAAAGAGAGGGAACCAATCGTGGTTAAAAACAAAAAACAATTCTATATTCCGATGGAAGTAAATACTGCAGAAGACAAAGCGTTCATCTATGCAAATGGCTATACACCAGATGATGTCGTTTGGTGGCGTATAGGCAATATCGCTAAACGAGTAGTACTTATTCCTTGTACAGAGGAACAGTACCGTGCATATATGCGTCCCATTTGGAGTGAGATGAAGCAAGAAGAACGCAAGAAAAAGCACTTTGAAGAACTCGGTATGACACAAATATCAGTGGAACATATCAAAGAAGAGTATGACTTAGATATTGCCGACACAGCCAGTTTAGAACAAGAAGTTATGAAACAAGAACTACTCGCTGAGTTGAAGGTTGAGCTCGCAAAATTAACAAAACTCGACCAAAAGATTATGGAGCTTTTCCAAGAAGGGTATTCAGAATTGGCTATTGGTAAGGCAATTGGAATGAGTCAAAAAGGAGTTAATAAACGAAAAAATAAAGTTATTAACAATTTAAAACTACATTTTTTAGAAAAATAGTACTTAAACCCATCATAAGTGTCCTATTACTTT
>JAEXAX010000012.1 GCA_023458035.1 Bacillota bacterium
TGATCGATACGGTTGACACAATCTAATGGAGATCGAGCCTTGACGATGGTATAATAGATATAGCATATCAAGGCTCTTTCCGTCTTGGAAAGGAGCATAAAATGTCAGAAAAAAGACGGGACAGCAAGAACCGAGTTTTGCGGTCAGGTGAGAGCCAGAGAAAAGACGGGAGATATGCTTACAAATATACAGATACTTTTGGAAAACCGCAGTTTGTGTACGCATGGAAATTAGTTCCTACGGATAAGACACCGAAAGGAAAACGCGAGGATAAATCCCTGCGTGAAAAAGTCAAAGAGATACAAAAAGACCTTGATGACGGTATTGACCCTGTAGGAAAGAAAATGACCGTATGCCAGCTATATGCAAAGCAGATACGAAACCATGCAAATGTAAGGCACAGCACAAAGCAAGGTCGAAAGCAGCTCATGAGAATACTTGAGGAAGATACAATCGGCACCTGCAGCATCGAGAATTTGAAAATGTCCGATACAAAGGAATGGGCTTTACGCATGAAAGAAAAAGGTTATTCTTTCAAAACCATCAGCAATTACAAGCGTTCTCTAAAGGCAGCTTTTTATTCTGCTATTCAGGATGACTGCATCAGGAAGAATCCTTTTGACTTTCATATCAACACTGTCATTGAGGATGACACCGAACCGAAAATTCCTCTTTCGCCCATGCAGGAAGAAAGCCTGCTTTCCTTTGTGAAAAGCGATAAGGCCTATTACAAGCATTATGACGAGCTTATCATTTTGCTTGGAACAGGGCTTCGCATTTCCGAGTTTTGCGGACTGACGGACAGAGATGTTGACTTTGAAAATCGGACAATCAATGTGGATCATCAGCTTCAATACTTCGGGAAAAAGTCCTACCGCATTGAAACACCGAAAACGGACAACGGTATTCGCAAAATTCCAATGAGCGACTGCGTGCTTGGAGCCTTACAGAGAGTGCTGCAAAACCGAAGAAAAAGTAATTTTACCGTTGACGGTTATACAGGTTTTCTCTTTCTCACAAAGAACGGAACACCACAGGCTTGTATCAACTATGATGCTATGTTTCGCAGGCTGGTAGAAAAGTACAACAAAAGCCATGAAGAATCCTTACCGGCGATAACAACACCCCATACCCTGCGTCATACATTCTGTACCAATATGGCAAATGCGGGAATGAATCCGAAAGCCTTACAGTATCTTATGGGACACGCCAACATTACCATGACCCTGAACTATTACGCACACGCTACATTTGACAGTGCACAGGCGGAATTTTTCAGACTGACGGCTTAAAGGAAAAGAGATGTTTTACTACTTGTTTACTACTTTTCAAAGCAAAAACATAAGCAGATTTAAGAAAATATGTGAGTATCTCCCGATACACAAAATGCCGATATTACTTGAAAATACAAGATATATCGGCATATAAGAACTTTTGAAAAGATAGTTAAAAAATATATTAGAGTTTATATGAAAAATCAATCATTCGGATCGATCTGCCTGGACGGCCATCAGGATCTATGAGTGGCAGATGTTTGAAAAGGATGATAACAGCAAAACCAAGCACATTCCGATGCAGTTTGTCAAGACGCAGCATAAGGGTGAAAATCTTTTTGATCTCAGTTTTTCCGGCGGTCCGGCCGGAGCGGAACTGAAGCTGGCAACCGACATTGAAATGAACAATGTGATTCATACGGAAAAATTGGATGATAAAGGTGCCATATCATTGAAGGGTGTAGAAATACCTGCCGATAGCGAGTATCTGTACTACACCACCAGGTTGGAGAATAAAGAACCCAGTTTGGTCATGAGCGTGCGGTGTCTGAAGATCGTTGACAAACCGATCCGAAGCGTGACGATGGAAGCTTATCCGTCTAAGCTCAAATACATGATCGGTGAAAAGCTGGATTTGAAAGATGGCCGTCTGAAGGTGATATACGAGGATGGAGAAACAGCCGTCGTGTCGCTGGATGATCCGCAGGTTGAGATCAAGGGCTTTGACGATGAGTTGGATGAAGTGCAGAAGGTGAGTATCTTCTATCGTGGCTTGCCGGTGGATGAACTGGATATCGAGGTCTTTCGCTACAAGGAAGTATCGAAGTTGGAAATTTTGGTGGAGCCAAAGAGCGAATATCAATACGGGGAAGGGCTGTCGCTCAGGGACGGGCTGCTGCATGTAACCTATATCGATGACACCGAAGAGAACATTGCATTTAATTCAGAAGCTGTTGAAGTGAGCGGGTTTGTACCGACGTTGGCCGGTAAGCAGAATTTGAGTGTTTCTTATAAAGGAAAGACCATTGCCTGGTATGTGACGGTGGCGGCTCAGATTCGCTATGAAAAGTTGGAGGCGGCTATCCGTCTGGCTAAAGAAGCTAAGTTTGCAGACTGGTATCAGGGAGTTGCAGGAGAGCAGAAGCTGGCTTTTGAGCAGAAGCTTTTGGCGGCGGAAGCGGTATTGGCTGAACTGCCGCTTGATCAGAAAGCCGTAGACGTGGCCTGCCGGGAGCTGGAAACGGCGACATCTGCCCTGCGCGGCGGGGGAACGACGGAGTTTACACCGGGCTGGCATCAGGATGAAACCGGACGCTGGTATGAATATGAGCAAGGAAAATGGTATGAGGGCGGCTGGCATCAGATTGACGGAGTGGATTATTACTTCCGCCTGAATGGCTATGTAATGACGGATGCCTGGGTAGATAATACCTATTATGTGGATGCCGCAGGAAAGAAACTCAGATCAGCAGTTACGCCGGACGGCATTCGCGTGGATGCCGATGGGCTGCGTGCTGCCGGTACCTGGAAGAAAAACATCTTCGGTCGCTGGTACGAATACTCGGACGGCTTTTATGCCAGATCGGCATGGTTGCAGATCGAAGGTCGGTGGTATTACTTCAACTTCGCCGGCTATTTGCAGACAAACCGTTGGATCGAAGGACGTTACTATGTGGATCACAACGGTGTCAGATTGACATCGACCTGGACACCGGATGGCTATTATGTGGACGAAACCGGCAGCTGGGTAAAGTCTATGGGACGCAGACACAGATAAAATATACTGCAAAAGCCGGTAAAGGCTGAGCGAAAACGAAAAAGAAGCCCTGTGCCGGCTTCCGGTCATTTGCACTGTTGCAAGCAGCCGGAAAAGCGGCACGGGGCTTCTTTTTGATATGTCGGAAAAATGTCAGAGCAGGGTTTAGCAGATACCCTGAGCCAGCATGGCATCAGCCACCTTCTCAAAGCCGGCGATATTGGCGCCCATCACATAGTCGCCCGGATGACCGTAACGCTCGGCGGCATCGATCATGCTGTGACAGATATTGACCATGATGCGCTGCAGTTCGGCATCGACCTTTTCAAAGGTCCAGCTCAGCCGCTCGGAGTTCTGGGTCATTTCCAGGGCGCTGGTGGCTACACCGCCGGCATTGGCTGCCTTGCCCGGAGCAAAGAGCACACCATTTTGCTGAAGATATAAGGTGGCCTCGTAGGTGGTCGGCATGTTGGCGCCTTCGGCTACGCAGAAACAGCCGTTGGCGACCAGCTGCTTGGCATCCTCCAGATGTAATTCGTTCTGGGTGGCGCAGGGTAGGGCAACATCTGCCTTGACCGACCAGACGCCGCGTCCTTCATGGTATTTGGCGTTCGGACGATAGGTTGTGTATTCGGAGAGACGGCCGCGTTTGTTCAGTTTGATCTCCTTGATGGCGTCCAGATCCACACCGTCGGCGTCATAAATCCAACCGGTGGAATCGCTGGCGGTCACAACCTTGGCGCCCAGCTGGGTGGCTTTTTCAGTGGCAAAGATGGCGACATTACCGCTGCCGGAAACCGCCACAGTCTTGCCGGCAATATGCTTGCCGTTTCTCTTTAACATTTCTTCGGTCAGATATAACAGACCATAGCCGGTAGCCTCGGTTCTGGCCAACGAGCCGCCGTAGGTCAGGCCCTTACCGGTCAGTACCCCTTCATATAAGCCGGTTAAACGTTTATACTGTCCGTACATATAGCCGATTTCACGGGCTCCGGTACCGATATCACCGGCCGGGACGTCTGTATCTGCGCCGATGTGACGATATAATTCCGACATGAAACTCTGGCAGAAGGCCATAACCTCGCGGTCGGACTTACCCTTCGGATCGAAATCGGATCCGCCTTTACCGCCGCCGATCGGCAGACCGGTCAGGGAGTTTTTGAAAATTTGCTCAAAACCAAGAAATTTAATAATTCCTAAATTTACAGACGGATGCAGACGTAAGCCGCCCTTGTAAGGACCGATGGCGGAATTAAACTGCACCCGGTATCCGGTGTTGACATGCGCCTGCCCCTGATCATCGACCCAGGGAACGCGGAATTTTAACTGACGCTCCGGATTAACCAGGCGCTCCAGTAAAGCTTCACGGCGATAGACAGCCTCATTGGCTTCTATCACCGGTCTTAATGATTCCAGTACCTCTTTGGCTGCCTGATGAAACTCCGGCTCACTCGGGTTTTGGGCAATGACTTGTTCTAATACCTCATCTACGTACGACATAATTTTTTCCTCCTCTTGGCGGTGTTCGCCCTCACGGAACGTTTGTCCATGGGCGAAAGACGATTGTCCATGTGACAAAGAATACTACAGTGAAAAACATTTGTCAATTATTTGTATGGAGATAAAAAAGTTTTTTGTGTCCCGAACAGACGCTTAAATCCTATATGATTAAGGAATGAAAAAAATATTGCTTCAAAACCTATATGATGGTAAAATGTCTAAGAATAGGCATATTTTGCCCATTTGTCGATCTGAAATTTCCGGGTGGACAATACGGCGGATGTGTAGAATGGTCATAAGGAGATTAAAAATGAAGATGTTTAAGAAGCTGCTGGGAACACATAGTCAGCGCGAATTAAAGATTATTAAAAAGAAGATCGATGCCATCGAGGCACTGCGTCCGAAGATGCAAGCCTTAACAGATGAAGAGATGCGCGCCAAAACAGACGAGTTTAAGGAAAGGCTGCAGAAGGGTGAGACCCTGGATGACCTGCTGGTGGAAGCCTTCGCTTTGGTTCGTGAGGCTGCTGTCCGCAGCATCGGCATGGAGCCGTATCGCGTGCAGCTGATCGGTGGTATGATCCTGCATCAGGGGCGTATTGCGGAGATGCGTACCGGTGAAGGTAAGACCTTGGTATCGACCCTGCCGGCGTACCTAAATGCGTTGGAAGGAAAGGGCGTTCATATCGTAACGGTCAATGATTACCTGGCAGAGCGTGATGCGAAGTGGATGGGAGATGTTCACCGCTTCCTCGGTCTGACTGTCGGCGTGGTATTAAATGAGATGAATAATGA
>JAEXAX010000013.1 GCA_023458035.1 Bacillota bacterium
TTGCTAATTGAGTTTGGCTTGCGACACCATTCTCATCATAGCACAGGAGGCTTTTCTATTTTATCCTCACCGTTTCCAACTTACTCTATTCTCCCCAGCATAGCTGGGGGATTAGGATTTTCATTCAAAAGCTTCAGCCTCTTCCAATGCGTTCAGACTGCGGCGGATTCTCGGCGCCGGCGCCACCACCGGCAATATGATCTCATTCTTCATTTCTTCCGGATCAATATAACCGTCTATACCATAATGCTTTTCTCCAACCGGCTCCTGCTTCTCCATCGGAGCATCGGCCGGCGCGGCCTGTGAGCCGGCCAACTCTCGACTGTCTGATTCTGCTGTCACCGTCAATTGGATCAAGTCGAAAATAATTAGAATAACCAAAAAAATGGCTATCCACCCTGATTTTCTGCTTTTTTTCATCTTATCCTCTTTTTCCTTATATCCGTCCGTTCTAAGCGGCAGGGCACAAAAAAAGCTGTGCAGGATAATGTCTCCTACACAGATCAGAGAGTCAAAGCTATCACACCGTCAAGTTTTGTGAAACTCTCACTTTTCAGCATTACCGCCACGATCCGGTTTTGCAATCGTCTGGGTCTCTTATATTCGTGAAACACTATACCATAGCCATATAAAAAAGTAAACCATTTTCATCATCTTTTAGATAAATGAAAATGGTTTACTTTTCTTCCGACTTAAACTAACGATGAAAGTCATGCCGGAGCTTTTATGCTGTTATTAAGCCTCCGTCGGAGCTGCTTCTCCGGCAGCCGCCTCCGTATGATGAATCACCGGGATGTCATCATCAAAATAATCATCAAAATCGTCTTCAAAATCATCATCCAGATCCTCGATATACTCCGGATTCATAAAGCGATATACGCCGTATGCAATGGCTGCCATCAGGGCTAACAGTCCAAGGATTGCCAAAACAACTGTCAATGTGTTTGTCTTCTTCATAAAGTTGTCCTCTTTTCTTTTCATATTTGATACCGGATTCTCATCCTGATCCGTGTGAACTATACACACGAACTATATCAGCATTGATATTATAGCACCATTCCGAAAGCAACGCAAGTCACGCCTTGCGGCGGTATCACAGTACACAGTACGCCGGAGTTCCTGAAGCGCATTTGAAATCAGACCTCAATATCTATACAAGCCCTGTTTTCCCGCAGCGGCCTCATAAAAGCTCCGACCGCCTGATGAGCCGGGTGCACGATATAATCGGCCAGATCCTCTATGGTCTGAAAGGTAGATGTCAAAATCAGATCATAATTGCCTGTATCGGCGTGAGCGCAACCGGTTTCTGTCAGCGAACTGGTGATCTGCGGAATCTGAGCCGGCAGAGCGTCCAGCATGGCCTTGGTCATGGCCACATTTTCCGAACGGCTGCGTCCTTCGGCCTGTTCCTTAAATTTAAACATGACAATGTGTTTGATCATAGTATCCTCCTTTTGAATGCCGCGGCCGTCCAAACGACCGGACGATCGATCTCTCCTCTTGTATTATAAAACGAAATCCCGATTCTGCAACCGGCATTTTGCCGCAGATGCCAATGCAGGGACATGACGCAACGATGTCCTGAACGAACGGCCACATGGTGACTGTCCGGAATGAAGGACACATTGTGCGGATGCGCAGCCTTGAAACAGTAAAAAACAAGGCTTTTTATTCGTCAATCTGTATGGTATGATAATAGAACTATGATGAATAGAGGTGAATATACGTGAAATTTCAAGCATTAACCAAAGCAGAATATACTGCATTTGTCGATTCGGCCGACCGTATTTTTTTAAATCAAAGATATGATTATGGCGAATTAAAGCAGGCCGGCGGTACCAAGGTTGACTATCTCGGTGTCAAAGATGATAAGGGCAAGGTCATCGGTGTAGCCCTGGTCCTATATTTCCGCTATAAAAAATTCTTTTATCTGGCACAATGCGTCCATGGCCCGGTCTTTGATTATGAAAACGAAACCCTAGCCAAATTTTTCTTTGCCGCCCTGGCTGCCTATATGCGCAGACAACCGAAGGTACTTCGCCTGAGCCTGGCTCCGCCGGCGCCGCTGCGCTTCTATCAGGATATCCTTCCGATCTCCGAGCCTGATATGCGCCTGCCAAAGCTTCTTGAACATCTGGGATACCAAAAACTGAGGCAAAACTGGACTCAAAACCCCCTTGCTCAGCCGGATATCCTGTATACCAAGGATATCGAGGGGCTGCAGGAAAAGGATATTTTAAAATCCGTTTCGGCCGCCTGCAAATATGAGATGAACAAGGCAGTCAAAAACGGTATTCAAATCCGGTATCTGGCGCCGGATGAGATTTCGCTCTTTAAAGATATGATGAATCACACCAAAGAACGAACCGGTATGACCATACAGGCCTATCCGTCTTACATTGATGATTTGCCGGAATATGTACCGGAGGCCACCCGCTTCGTGCTGGCCTATATGGATTGCGATGCCAGCCTGACCCAGTTTGCCAGCCAGATCTCTGCTCTCGAAGCCGAGGTCGCTTCCTGTAATCAGCTGCTGGAGGCCAATCCAAACAGCAAGAAGGCCAATAACAAAAAGCGCGAGGCTGTGGAGAACATAGCGATCCTGCAAAAACGGGTTCGCACTACAGAAGAGCTGAAAACTTCACATGGCAACATCGTTCCGATGGCCTGTTCACTCTTTATCTTAAGCGGACAGGAGGCCATCTATCTGCTGAGCGGAGCCTACAGCGAATTTGCTCACTTTTCTCCGGTCTATGCCATCCATCAGCATATGTTAACCGAAGCCATCCGTCGGGGCTATCGCCGCTACAACTTCTTTGCCGTTTCCGGAGATTTTACCGAAAACGCCATCGACTACGGTGTATTGAAATTTAAACAGGGTTTCCAGGGCAATATTGAAGAGATGATCGGCACCTACGAGTACGTAGCCTCACCACTGGCAAAGCTTCTGCGGGCTTAATATGCTGCCGCTTTCAGGCTATACACCCTGAAATTCAGCTTTCAAAAAAGGGACATTCACCACTTGGTGAATGTCCCTTTTCCATACATTTCATTTGCGACAAGGGTATATTATGCTATGGTTACCGGTGATTGGCCGCCAGCTTAGCCAGGGTTTTCACGATACTGCCGGTTCCATTCTTTGGCAGATAGCCGTCTGCCTTACTTAAATATGCCGTACCGGCGATATCCAGATGCGCCCACGGCGTCTTACCGACAAATTCTCCGACAAATAAGCCGGCCGAGATAGTTCCGCCGATGCGGCCGCCGGAATTCTTCAGATCCGCTCTCTCCGAATGATTCATCTTTCCAAATTTTGAATGGGACGGCAGCTGCCATATCAGTTCATCTGCCTCCCCTGCTGCCGTCAAAACCTCTGCCGCAAAATTCACATTATTAGAAATCAACGCAGTATACAACTCTCCCAGTGCCACCAGGCAGGCACCGGTCAGTGTGGCAGCATCCACGATGGCCGTCGGCTCAAAACGGTTCACAGTATAATATACCGCATCCGCCAGGGTCAATCTGCCCTCGGCATCAGTATTAATAATCTCGATGGTCTTACCGGCCATAGAATGAATGATATCGCCGGTCTTATAGGCATCACCGGAGATCATATTTTCGCAGGCGGCAACCACAGCTACCACGTTCTTCGGCAGCTTCTGCAGGGCAATCACCTGCATAGCGCCGATAACGGTAGCTGCGCCACCCATATCGGAATTCATGGTTTCCATACCGCTCGGGGTCTTGATACAATAACCGCCGGAATCATATGTCAGACCTTTTCCGACCAATGCAAGCGGCTTTTCATCAGCCGCACCGCCCTGATATTCCATCACGACCAGCTTCGGTGCCTGGGCCGACCCCTTAGCCACCGCCAGGAACGCCGTCATACCGAGCTCTTCGATCTCACTTTGTTCCAACACCGTCACTTTAACTCCCAGCGGATTTAAAATTTCTATGGCTCTCTCGGCAAGCTTGGTCGGTGTCATATACATGGCCGGTTCATTGATCAGATCTCTGGCAGTGAAGATACCTTTGATCTGCAGCTCGGCTTCACGCACAGCGTTCAGTACCATGGCTTCATCCTCTGTGGAAAAGCTGACGGTTTCCAGATAGACTGTCTTCTTTTCACTCTTAAAGACATCATAACGATAGGTGCTGTGCAGCAAACCTTCCGCCGCCGCTTCATAAGCAGCCGCCTCATCCAAGCCATTTATGTGCAGGGCCGGCACCGTCAGACTCTTGACATGCTCCTGATCGGCCTTTTTACCCAATTTGTAAAAAGCCTCGCGTAACCGGTCAGTGGTGACACAGTCCCTGTTTCCCAGTCCCAACGCCAATACCGGCTTTTCTGACCGCCACAGGTAGGTTTCACCGCGTTTACCGCTGATTACTTCATCGGTCAATAAGGCTTCCAGACCGGCATGGCCGTGAAATTCCTCTTCCTTCCACAAAAATACCACTTCAACAGCACCTTTCCGGTTTATTGAAAAATTCATTGTTCATCTTCCTTTCTGAACTTCAATCTGTACTGTGCTAAAACACAAATGATATGCAAACACATTCCACGCAGCGATCAGTTTTAGTGTTCTCTTATTCCGTTCGGAATAACGGTTTCCCTCAATAATTTTTCTTCTTCTTTGATCCGGATATATATCACAGATATATATAAGGGCGACAATACAGCCGCCGTGAGCCATGCATGGCATAACAGCGACAGCCCCAATAGCTCCGGAAAAATATTCAGGTAGTAATTCGGATGCTTTACCACTCGAAACAGCCAATGATCAACATACCTGTGATCCTTAAGCAGCATGAGCTTGACGGTCCAGATGTCTTTTAGCAGTCTGGTCACTGTCCATAACATATAAATCGAAAAGGCCAGTAACAACAGCCCCACTAAGCTGATTTTATCAAATTCAGTCTTTCTGACAATTGCTTCGATCAAGCAAAACAAATAAAACAAAATATGCAAAATGGTGATTCTCTTAGAATTTTCTTTTCCGTATTCACGTCCGCCGTCAGCTATAATTTTTTTCTCATTTTTAATCGAGACCTTCAAAAATAACAGTCTGATTGCAAATACAGCTGCAACGATCGCATAGATCAAATACCCCATGTCTCTCCCCTGTAACAATATATGGTTACTGCGGGAAGCTTCTACATATCATTTGCATATTAGCACAGTACAGACAGGTATTCGGCCGACTTTCAGGCCGATGCTTCAAAAAACGGGGGCCCGCTTCCGCAGCACCCCCGCCTTAAACTCACGCGTTTGATTACAGCTCAACCTTCCACAGTCCGTGCAGGTTGCAATACTCGTAAACAGCGACTGCCTTCTCATCATCCAATAAAGCAAACTCAGCCTTTGCTTCACCGGTATGATCCAGAGTAGCCCGATGAACACCCTTGTTGGTTTCAACCAGGATGAAACCGATGTAATGCTCTTCGGTCATCGGATGCGGTACAGAACCAACCACAGCGGTCAGCTTATTTCCTTCAACAGTCACAGCCGGAACATGCTTCTCAGTTGCACCGTCGGTTACATTTGCTTTTAATTCTACCATCTCTTCACCGTTTGCGGAAAGTACTCCACCCAGGTCCTCAGCTACTACTACCACAGTTCCGGTTACTTTGCTCTTTAATACTTTCATAGTATACCTCCTAAGTATATCTTCAAAATCCTTTGATGGATTCATTATAGCAAAGATGGGCAATTAAGTAAAGGGATTTTTTATTTTTCGCAATTAAATTTTTCGCTATTTTGTTATTCTCTCATAATCAATCGGCGGCTATAGGCTTCTTACTTTTCCACCTCGGGAACCCGACTGAAAATGATGGCTCCGACGATAAATAAAATGATAATACTGGACACACCATAGTTAGCCTTTCCGGTGATCAGAGATATCCAGCCGAACAGCAACGGGCCCATGATGGCGGCGAACTTTCCGAAGATGTTATAAAAGCCGAAAAACTGATTGGCATGATCCTTCGGTACCAGTTTGGCAAAATAGGAACGGCTGAGCGCTTGAATACCGCCCTGAGCGGTACCCACCAGCATGGCCAAAATCCAAAACATGGTCGTCAGTGTACCGACCGACTTTTCTTCACTCATAAAGAAGGCCACCACACAGATGATGCAATAAGTGATGATACCGAGAAATAATGTCTTCTTGGTGCCGAACCGTTTCGCCAGCCAGCCATAAATCAATGCAAAGGGGAAAGCTACAAACTGAGTCGCCAGCAGGATCATCAACAGCGTAATAGCCCCGATACCGATGGTTTTTCCATAAGATGTCGCCATTTTGATAATGGTATCGACACCATCAATATAAAAGAAATAGGCAAGCAGAAACATAAAGATCGACTTGTTTTTTCTGATCTCCCTAAAGGTATGCCAGATGCTGATAAAGCTGTTGCGGATATCATGAGCTCCCGGTTCGATACCGTAGCGCTGATGTACATTTTTTAAGATTGGAAGGCTGAAGCCCAGCCACCAGGCAGCAGTAATAAAAAATGAGATCCGGTAGGCCCAGGTTACTGTCAGCGGAATTTTCCCGAGAGTGGCGAGTACCACCACCGTCATCGCCATAATAAAGGGAATGGTGCTGCCAATATAGCCCAGCGCATAGCCCTTTGAGCTGACGCTATCCATATTTTCATCCTCACTGACATCGACCAGAAAGGCATCATAAAAGATCAGGGTCGCCGAATAAGCCAGGGTCGATATAATGAAAATCACCAGCAGAATCTGCCACCGGCCGCTTGGTACCAGTCCGAGCAGAACGGTCGACAACACGCCCATCATCAGGGTTTGAGAAAACATCTTTTTCTTGCGACCCTTATAGTCAGCCAGCGTTCCCAAAATCGGTGACAGAATCACCAGAAGAAGCGTTGAAACGGAATTGGCAAAGCCCCAGTAGGCATTTGCCGTTACCTCCGGTTTGGCCACCACGCCGTTCAGAGCCATCTTGGCCTCATCTAAAAAATACAGGCCCATGATCGTAGAAATTACGACCATGGTATAAGCTGAATTAGCCCAATCATACATGATCCAGCTTTTTTCTTCTTTCGTCAATCCTTTTAACATGCACCCTCCTGCACCGGGCATTCGTTTGGCTGCTCCCTTTGAGCAGCAACACAAAATTCCGTCCGACTCTCTCCGTCTATTTCTCCTAAGTCCACACCGGCCAATTCGCCTAAGGTCGCGCCGACGTCCACCAGCTTCATCTCTCCCACCTCCCGAGTCTCCAGACCTTTTCGATGGAAGCAGAAAAATGTATGATAATCTTCTATATCCGGCATAAAGCCGTGGCAGGCCACATGTCCCGGATTTTCCACCATCCAGTCGGAAAACCAGAACCCGATATGAGCTTCCAGCATGGCAAAGGCCGCCTTATCTCCTCCTCTGGCGGCAATGCTTTTTGCCCCCAGCACAGCCCGGATACCGACCGTTTCTCTGGCCCATTGACTAAGATCGGCAAACAAGCGTTCCTGCCTGTCCTTATCCAGCTTTTTGATATAGATATAACAAGCGCCGTCACAGCCCTTTCCGTAGGCTTTCCAATCAATGATCTGCTCACCGGCCACAGTCAGCCAGCCTTTTTCCAGCAGGAACCGATTGACATCGATCCGCTCACTGACATCCTTTTGACTATGATCTCCTAATAGCACCAGATCAAAGCCATCCTCTCCGTAGGTTTCCTGCAGACAGTCATACAGCTGTCCGATATGCGCGTCCATCCGTTCCAATGCTTGAGTGCGCTGCTCCGACTCATTCCCGTAATCATGCTTCATGGTATCGACGTCCGTATAATGCAGCAGTAGCAGATCGGGCTGGTATTCACGGACTGTGTCCAGCGCTACCCGGGTGGAAAATTCATCCAGCTCCGGCTGTGAGCTGCCATTCACGATATCCTTATAACGCAAAAACATCTTCAACTCATACAACGGGCTGCCGTGCCGCAGAGATACCGCCAGCTGACTCTTCCACTTGCGGTTGGCAAAGATCTCCGGAAAATTATAGGTGATCCTGGAAGATGCCGTCACCGGCCACATGATGGCAGCCACTGTCCGCCCCTGCTTTAAGACCTCATCATACAGCGTGGTTCCCTTGATATATTTGCGGTACCAATACCAGTCCGGGCTGCGAAAACGCTGCGGCTGCCAAAACGTGTTGTCCACGATCCCGTGACTGCGCGGATAGCGGCCGGTCACAATGGTGGTATGAGCCGGATAGGTGATACTCGGATAAATACTTTCAACATGTTTTGTAAAAATACTTTCGCGCACAATGCGTCCCGTATGCTCCAGTCCGCACAGGTATTCAAAATCCTTTGTGCCGACGGCATCCAGTGAGATGACGCATAGCTTGCGTCTGTGTTCTGTTTTCATACTGCCTCCTCTTTTCGTTACATCCTCTACATTATAACGAAGAATGACAGTGAACACAATCTCTAATATGCATTGACAGAAAAGCTGATCGACTCCAGTACATCCAGTACGGCCAGTGCCGTATCAAGCGAGGTAAAACAGGGGATATTATTTTCAACTGCCTCTCTGCGGATAATAAAACCGTCGGAAATTCGTTCCTTCCGAATCTCCGTAAAGGTGTTGATGACGAACTGTACCTCCTGCTTTCTAATGATGTCCAGTACTGTCTTACCGCTTCCGCCGATCTTACCCACCGTGGTCACCGCAATACCGTGACCTGCCAGATACTTAGCTGTTCCTTCTGTAGCCATGATGCTATAGCCGATGTCAGAGAATTTCGCAGCCAGCTTTAAGGCCGCCGCTTTCTCTCGATTGCCGACCGTGATTAACACACGGCCAAATTCCGGTATCCGGTAGCCTGCGGCCACCAACGCCTTATACATAGCCTTGTTCAGGCTTCTGTCTCGCCCGATCACCTCACCGGTACTCTTCATCTCCGGACCGAGGGCGATGTCAACCTTCCGCAGCTTACCGAATGAGAACACCGGCATCTTGACGCTGTAATCCTCTGTTTCCGGCTGCAGCCCGGCAGTCATACCCCGGGCTGCCAGACGCTCTCCCATAATCACCCGAGTGGCGACATCCGCCATCCGAATCCCGCTGATCTTCGACAGGAAGGGAACCGTTCTGGATGACCGTGGATTAACCTCCAGGACGTAGAGCTTTTTCTCATCTCTGCTGATGACAAACTGGATGTTATACAGACCGATGATATTCAACCCCAGTCCGATGCGGGTAGTGTATTCTTCAATCCGGGCCTGTATCTCATGTGATAATGTATACGGCGGATAAACTGCTATCGAATCTCCGGAATGCACACCGGCCCGTTCAATGTGTTCCATGATGCCCGGTATCACAACCGTCTGTCCATCGCAGATGGCATCTACCTCACATTCCGTACCGACCAAATATTTGTCGATCAATACCGGTACCGCCTCTTTTTCCGTCAACTGATGTTCCATATAACGCCGCAGCTCATCCTCATTGTGCAGGATCATCATGTTGCGTCCGCCAAGCACATAGGACGGTCTGACCAATACCGGATATCCGATACGCGCTCCGGCCGCCAACGCCTCTGCTGTCGATGCCGCCATAGCACCGTTTGGCATGGGAATTTGCAGTTCGGCCAGCTTTTGCTCAAACAGCTCTCTATCCTCTGCCAGATCAATCGAATGCAGGGATGTTCCCAAAATCTTTACTCCGCGAGCGGACAGGTCTGACGCCAGATTGATGGCCGTCTGTCCGCCAAACTGAACAATCACGCCGATCGGCTGCTCCAATCTGATGACATTCATCACATCCTCTGTGGTTAACGGCTCAAAATACAATTTATCAGAAATCGAAAAATCGGTTGATACCGTTTCGGGATTATTGTTGATGATAATGGCCTCATAACCCATTCGCTGTAAGGATCGCACACAATGCACCGTCGCGTAATCGAACTCCACTCCCTGCCCGATCCGGATCGGACCGGCTCCCAAAACGATGATCTTCTGCTTAACAGAAGGCTGGCTTTCATTTTCTTCTTCATAGGTTGAATAAAAATACGGTGTATCAGAGGTAAATTCACCGGCACAGGTATCAACCATCTTGTAAGCCGGCGTCAGCCTCTGCCGCAATCTTATTTCCTCAACCTGCTGTTCGCTTACTCCTTTCAGCTTTGCCAAATACGAATCGGAAAACCCCATCCTCTTGGCCTCATTCAGAGTTTCCTGCAGAGAACACTGTTTAATTTTTTCCTCCATACGAATGATATTCATGATCTTATCCAAGAAGAATCTATCTATCTTTGTCCGCTTATGGATCTCAGCCGCTGTCGTACCGCGGCGCAATAACTCATAAATAGCAAAATACCGCTGATCTTCGGCTCGCTCGACGAGACGCATCAGTCTTTCATCCGGATATTCTGTAAACGCTTCCTTTTCTAAGTGACTGGCCTTGATCTCGAGAGAACGTACCGCTTTTAAAAGAGCCTCTTCAAAGCTTCGTCCAAGACTCATCACCTCTCCGGTCGCCTTCATCTGGGTACCCAAACGACGATTGGCCGAATCAAATTTATCAAAGGCAAAGCGGGGAATTTTCAGGGCCAGATAATCCAGCGCCGGCTCAAAGGCTGCATAAGACACCTTGGTCACCGGATTGATAATCTCATCCAATTGTAACCCAAGAGCAATCTTGGCACTGATTTTGGCAATCGGATAACCGGTCGCCTTGCTGGCCAGGGCCGATGATCGGCTGACTCGCGGGTTAACCTCGATCACATAATAATCAAATGAATCCGGATCAATGGCAAGCTGTACATTGCAACCGCCTTTGATCTTTAGTGCCCGAATGATCTTCAACGAAGCATCACGCAATAATTGAAACTCTCTGTCAGCCAGGGTCAGGGTCGGTGCTACTACGATCGAATCTCCGGTGTGGATGCCGACCGGGTCAAAATTTTCCATGGAGCAGATGGCGATGGCGGTGTCGTTTGCATCTCGCATCACCTCAAATTCTATCTCCTTCCAGCCGGCGATCGACATTTCGATCAGACATTGGTGTACCGGAGAAAGGTTCAGTCCGTTCTCGACCACTGCCTTTAACTCATCGGCCGAATGTACGATGCCGCCTCCGGTGCCGCCCAGGGTGAAAGCCGGACGGACGATTACCGGATAGCCGATGTCAGCCGCAAAATCCAGCGCTTCCTGCTCGCTGTGAACGATGGCCGATGGTGGCACCGGCTCTCCGATCTTTTGCATCAGACCGCGAAACTCATCTCTGTCTTCCGCCTGCTTGATCGCGTTCATATCGGTGCCAAGGATACGAATCCCAAGCTCCTCCAAAATTCCATCCTGAGATAATTCCAAAGCCATGTTTAACCCTGTCTGACCGCCCAGAGAGGGAAGGATGGCATCCGGTCGTTCCTTTCGCAGAATGCGTTTCAAAAAGTCTGTGGTCAACGGTTCCATATAAACGCGATCCGCCATATCACTGTCTGTCATAATGGTAGCCGGATTTGAATTAACCAGGATCACATAGATTCCTTCTTCCCGCAGTGATTCGCAGGCCTGGGTACCGGCATAGTCAAATTCGGCCGCCTGTCCGATCACGATCGGTCCGGAACCAATCACCAACACTTTTTTAACATCCTTCATTTTCGGCATCTTATCTTCCCTCCATCATTCGATCAAACTGCTGAAACAAAGCAAGCGCATCATGCGGTCCCGGCGCGCTTTCGGGATGAAACTGTACGCCAAAAGCCGGCTCGGTCGTATGTCTGAGCCCTTCAATACTGCCATCATTGACATTACGATGAGTAATCTCAAGGCCTGTATCCGACAATCCTTCCTCCTCGACCCGATACCCATGGTTCTGTGCAGTCAGATAAAGTCTGCCGGTCGTCAGCTCCTTGACCGGATGATTACCACCGCGATGACCAAATTTCATTTTGACAGTCTTAGCTCCGGCAGCCAGAGCCAGCAGCTGCTGCCCCATACAGATTCCAAACAGCGGAACGACTCCCAGCAGATCTCTGACGGTTTCTGCTGCCTGTGGAATATGCGTCGGGTCTCCCGGTCCGTTGCTTAACAGTACACCGTGCGGATGCAGTTCGAGAATCTGCCCGGCTGTATAAGTATGCGGCACAACCGTTACATGATAGCCCATAACATTCAGATTTTTTAGGATCGAAGCCTTCATTCCGAAATCTACCGCCACCACCCGTTTGCCCGGCCCCGGCACCTCATAGGCTGCTTTGACCGATATCTGCTCGACAAGATTCGTAAAAAAATGGTGCTGATGCAGTTTTGTCAACGCAGCCGAAATATTAATATCGCCGTTTACCAGATAGCCTTTGATTGAGCCATAGCTGCGAATATGTCTGGTCAGTTTCCTGGTGTCGATACCGCAGATTCCCGGAATATCATACTTTTTCAAATACTCATCCAGGGTCTTTTCCTGTCGAAAATGATTCGGCTGCTCACACCACTCTCTCACAATCAGGGCCGATACATGCGGTAACATGGCCTCGCAATCAAAGCGATTGATGCCGTAATTACCGATCATCGGAAAGGTCATCACCACCATTTGTCCTAAAAATGACGGATCCGTCAATAGCTCCTGATAACCTGTCATGGCTGTCGTAAAACAAACCTCGCCGAAAGCTTCCCTGTCACTGCCAAATGCTTTTCCGCGAAACACGCTCCCATCATTCAGTACCAAAATCCGTTCCATGTTCCCCTCCTTTATGTATGTTTCAAAAGCTTTTACTCCGTTTACCTGCAAAAAACCCCCAGGCATTTCTGCCTGAGGGTTTTTAAATTTTAATTATTCATTTACATCTTCGGTAGAATAAGCTACTTCATCATTGTCAGCTACCGGCTGCAATGCCTTCATGCTTAAGGAAATCTTCTTCTCCTCACCGTTAAAGTCAACGATCTGAGCCTCAATCTCCTGTCCAACCTTTAATACGTCAGACGGCTTCTCCACATGATCTCTTGAAATCTGAGATACATGCAATAATGCATCGACACCGGCCTCCAGTTCAACAAAGGCACCGAAATCTGTCATTCTGGCAACACGGCCATGAACAATGCTGCCGGCAGAATATCTGGCTGCAGCGATCTCCCACGGATTCTCCTCCGGGAATTTTAAGCTCAAGGCGATCTTTTCGCCATTGATCTCTTTGATTAGAACACGAAGCTTCTCGTCAACCTTCAATAAGGACTTCGGATTGTCTACGCGGCCCCAGGCCATCTCGGAAATATGAAGCAGACCGTCGGCGCCGCCCAGATCTATGAAAGCACCGAAATCGGTAATGTTCTTAACAGTTCCTTCTACAACGTCCCCCTCCCGGATACGCTCAAACAGTTCTTTTCTAAGTTCAGCCTTCTGGGCTACCAATAACTGCTTGCGGTTACCGATGATACGACGTCTCTTCGGATTGAACTCGGTAATTACAAATTCGATCTCCTGACCGGCATATTTCTCCAGGTTCTTCTCATAGGTATCGGATACCAGGCTGGCCGGGATGAAGACACGAGCCTCTTCCACAACAACACTTAACCCACCGTTTAATACCTGTACAACCGGCGCCTTTAAGATTTCTTGCGCTTCAAAAGCCTCTTCCAGTCGCTTGTTGCCTCTATCGGCCTGTAGTCTCTTATAGGTCAATAAAACCTGACCCTCACCGTCATTTACCTTTAACACCTTAACTTCCATGGTGTCATCAACCTTGGCTACGGTAGTTAGATCCAGTGAGCTATCATTAGAATATTCATTTCTGGTCAGGATACCATCAGCCTTATAGCCGATATTCAAAATGATCTCATCCGGTTTCACGTCGATAACCTTTCCTTCGACTACCTCGCCATTGTGAATCGTCTTGATGGACTCCTCCAGCATTTGTTCAAATAAATTTTGTTCAGCCATTCGTTGAACCTCCTCAATAATTTTCTTTGGGGTTGATGCCCCGGCAGTAATACCGACCGTTTCCACATCCGTAAACCATGACGGGCTGATATCAGCTACCGACTGTACATAGAATGTCTTCGCACACTTCTTACTGCATATTTCAAATAACTTCTGTGTGTTGGAACTGGTCTTCCCACCGATCACAAACATCAAATCCACCTGTTCAGCGATTTTGACTGCTTCCGTCTGCCGCTTAAAAGTAGCATCACAGATTGTATCTAAAACAACTACATCATACCCTTTTTCTGAAATGATTTCAACTATATCTTTGAATTTCTCGATATTAAATGTTGTTTGTGCCACTATCGATATTTTTTTATGCAAATTGTCGGAAAGTCGCTTCGCCTCTTCGATACTTCCTATTACGGTCACCGGTGTGATGCACCAACCGATGATCCCCTGTACCTCCGGATGTCTTTCATTTCCTATAATGAAGATCTCCCTGCCCTGCTCTCCCTCACGGCTGACCAGTCGATGAATCTTGCGAACAAAAGGACAAGTCGCATCCATCACCTCCTGTGCATGCTGCCGCAGCTCCTCCTTCACCTGACGGCTGACACCGTGTGAACGAATGACGATGGTGTCGGCATACTCCGGCAAAGGCTCATGCTCTGACAAAACCTGCACACCGGCCTTTTCAAAATCACCGACCACGATCTCATTATGAATAATCGGCCCATAGGTATACAGACCGGCGTCCGCTGCCTTCTCCTCTACCTTGCGGTACACCTGAGCCACGGCTCGCTCGACACCGAAACAAAAACCGGCCGTCTGAGCTGTAATGACTTTCTTCAATATTTACTTCCTTTCTAACGCCAGATTTACAATGCGATCCACCACCTCATCAATGGTCATCTCGGACGAATCCACCAGCACCGCATCCTCAGCTTGTATCAACGGATTTAAAGCGCGCCCCATATCGCGGGCGTCCCGCTGTCTGATATCCTCGCAAATGGTTTCCAGATCTGCCTCTGCCCCCGTCTCCATCAGCTGTTTTTGACGGCGTTTGGCTCGTGTTCTTACTGAAGCCGTCAGGTAAACCTTCAGTTCTGCCTGAGGCAGGACATTTGAGCCGATATCTCGCCCATCCATCACCACGTCCATATCGGCTGCCAGCTGTCGTTGCAGGGCAACCAGATAGCGACGGACAGCCGGAAGGGCTGCCACCTTGGAAGCTGCCGTGCCGACTTCCTCTGCTCGAATCAGACCGCTGACATCTTCATCATGCAAAAACATGTGCTGAACACCATCAATATATCGAACCGTCAGGCCACTGTCGGTCAGCAGGGCTTCCATCTGCTGCTCATCCTTGCCGTCCGTCATCTCATTTCTTAATAAAACCAGCGCAATGCTTCTATACATCGCTCCTGTATCCACATAACAATAGCCTAATTTCCCGCTTACCAGCTTAGCGATGGTACTCTTTCCGGCGCCGGCTGGGCCGTCAATGGCAATGGCCTGAAAACTCATCATATACCTCCCCTATCTCTCTTACCTTCTCTATCTTAGCTTCTGATTTCCGTTTTATTCCACTTCAATGTCACGGGTATCCCGCCTTGCTTGATCTGCGGTCACACTCGATACGCCTGCATGGTAGCCGGCCAATGCTCCCGTCGACCAAGCGATCTGCAGATTATAGCCGCCGGTCATGGCGTCCAGATCCAGTACCTCTCCGGCCGCATACAATCCCTTGATCTTTTTCACCTCCAGGGTCTTTGGATTGATCTCCTTCACGTTGATACCACCCTTTGTGATGACAGCTTCCTTAAACCCTCTGGTAGCCGTCAGGCGCAGACGCAACCCTTTGATGGTTCTGATCAAAGCTTTTCTCTGTTCCTTTGTCAGCTGATGCACACTGATCTCACCGGATAGGCCGGCCACCCGGATGATCACCGGAATCAGCTTTTGCGGTAACAGCTTATCAAGGGCATTTTTTAACTGTTTATTCATCACTGCCGAAAAATCCCGCAGCACTCGCTCATCCAGCTGTTTTTCAGACAGAGCCGGTTTCAAATCAATCTCGCAGTAAAGCGGTTCTCTCTTTGCCAGAGCCGTTGTCAACAAGGCCGAGGCACTCAAAACCAGCGGTCCGGTAATGCCGAAATGAGTAAACATCAGCTCACCCAGACCACTGTACAGCTTTTTCCCGTTTTTATAAAAATCAGCCGTGATGTTTTTTAACGACAGGCCCTGTAGCTCGCCAATCCAGCCTTCATCCGACTCGAGCGGAACCAATGAAGGATAACAATCCGTCACATTCAACCCTGCTCGGCGGGCAAAGTCCAGACCGTCTCCGGTCGATCCGGTCGCCGGGTAGGACAGACCTCCTGTCGCTATGATCACTGAAGCTGCTTCCAGAACGCTGCCATCGCTTAACCGCACACCGCACACTCGATCATTCCGGCAAATCAGTCCCGCTACCGGCATTCGCAGTCTAAGCTCAACACCCAGTCGATTCATGGCCCGCACCAAAGTTCCGATCACATCCGAAGAATGATCCGAGGCCGGAAAAACCCGATATCCCCGCTCAGTCTTCAACTCCAGCCCATGCTCCTCCAACAGCTCACAGACATCCCGGTTCGTACAGTAGGCAAAACTTCCATATAAAAATCGTGGATTGGAATTTACCTTGGCCAAGATTTCATCCATGGGCGCGGCATTCGTTATATTGCATCTGCCTTTTCCGGTAATATAGATCTTCTTTCCGGCCTTTTCATTTTTTTCCAGAACCAGCACCCTGGCCTGCTGTCTGGCTGCATGAATGGCCGCCATCATACCGGCCGCCCCGGCACCTATTATGATCACATCGTACATTTTATCCTCCTGCCACTATTACCAAGACAGTATGGCATGAAGAAACGGGCTATGTCAATCCATAACCCGCTTCATTACATGTTTATTCTTTTTGAACTTCCGGTGATCAGATCGGATAAGCCTTGTTTTCCAGGTCAGCCACAGTCGGGTCTATCTTCGTTTTCTGAGCCTGACGATACTTAAAGAAGTCTACCGAAACCTCCGGGAATAGAGCATATGATAAAACATCTTCATCCTGCTCTTTCCAGACAGCCACCTCGGCTTCCAGCTTCTCAAGCTCATTCGGCAGCAGATCAGCCGGGCGACAGGTGATGCGTTCCTCATCTCCGATACATTTCTTTACTACTTCCGGATCGCAGGGCTTTACGCTCTGTCCGTACTCACCGCGTAAGATGGCCTTCGTTTCCTTGGTCGCCACCTTATAGCGTTCTCCCATCAGGACGTTCAATACAGCCTGACTTCCGACGATCTGGCTGGACGGCGTAACAAGCGGCGGCTCGCCGAGATCCTTACGAACCCGCGGAACCTCTTGCAACACCTCATAATAACGATCTTCGGCGTGCTGCTGTTTTAACTGGGAAACCAGGTTCGACAGCATCCCCCCCGGTACCTGGTACAGCAATGTCTTAATGTCAACCCCCATCACTTTCGGATTTAACAGACCGCTCTGCAGAGCTTCTGCCTGCAACGGCCGAAAATAATCAGCGATCTTGGCCAACTGCATCTGATCCAGCCCGGTGTCAAACGGTGTATCACGGAAAACCTCGACCATAACCTCGGTGGCCGGCTGGCTGGTGCCGAGGGCAAACGGTGACATGGCCGTATCGATGATATCAACACCGGCCTCTACCGCCTTCATATAGGTCATGCCACCGACTCCGCTGGTGTAATGGGTATGCAATTCGATCGGCAATGCGGTCGCTTCCTTTAATGCCGTTACCAGCTTGGATGCCTCATTGGGCACCAGTAGGCCGGCCATATCCTTGATACAGATGGAATCCGCCCCCATGGACTCGATGTCCTTTGCGATCTTCTTCCAGTAATCCAGCGTATAGGCATCTCCCAGAGTATAGCAAAGGGCGATCTGAGCATGTCCGCCTTCCTTCTTGGTGGCGGCCACACTGGTCTGCAGGTTACGCAGATCGTTTAAGGCATCAAAGATACGGATGATGTCGATACCATTGGCAATAGATTTCTGAACAAAATAGGAAACCACATCATCAGCATAATGCCGATAGCCAAGGATATTCTGACCGCGCAGCAACATCTGCAGTTTGGAGTTCGGCAAGCCGGCTCTGAGCTTGCGCAATCTCTCCCACGGGTCTTCCTTCAGAAATCTCAGACAGGCATCAAAGGTGGCGCCACCCCAGCACTCTACCGCATGATATCCGACGCGATCTATTTCCGACAGGATCGGCAGCATCTGCTCGGTCGTCATACGCGTTGCAATCAATGACTGGTGAGCATCTCTTAATATGGTTTCGGTTATTTTAACCGGTTTCTTCACTACTTCCGTCATGACTCTCTCCTTTTATTTCACACCATAAATCGCTAAAAATGTTCCGGCCGCTACTGCGGTTCCGATAACACCGGCTACATTCGGGCCCATGGCATGCATCAACAGGAAGTTGGTCGGATCAGCCTCCGCTCCTACCTTCTGCGATACCCGGGCTGCCATCGGTACGGCTGAAACACCGGCAGATCCGATCAGCGGATTGATCTTTCCTCCGGTCAGCTTACTTAAAAGCTTGCCCAGCAATACACCGCCGGTCGTTCCGAAAATAAAGGCCACCAGACCGAGTACAACGATCTTTAAGGTTTCAACCTTTAAGAATGCTTCGGCACTGGTCGTCGCACCAACACTGGTTCCCAGCAAGATAACTACGATATACATCAGTGCATTGCTGGAGGTTTCCGTCAGCTGTTTTACCACACCGCTCTCTCTAAAAAGATTTCCGAGCATCAGCATTCCCAGCAGCGGAGCCACTGACGGCAACAATAAACAAACGACTACGGTAATGATGATAGGGAACAGGATCTTCTCCAGCTTCGATACCGGACGCAGCTGCTCCATCTTAATTTTACGTTCTTTTTCGGTGGTAAACAGCTTCATTACCGGCGGCTGGATAATCGGTACCAAAGACATATACGAGTAAGCAGCCACGGCAATCGCTCCCATAATGGCGCTTTGCCCCAGCTTTCCAGCCAGGAAAATCGATGTCGGTCCGTCGGCTCCGCCGATGATGGAGATAGCCGCAGCCTCTTTACCGTTAAAGCCGAGGAAGATAGCCAGGAAGTAAGCGATGTAGATTCCCAGCTGAGCAGCAGCGCCCATCAGAAAGCTGATCGGATTTGCGATTAGCGGACCGAAGTCTGTCATTGCTCCGACACCCAGGAAAATCAGCGATGGCAGGATACTCCACTCATCCAGCAGGAAGAAGTAGTGCAGCAGTCCGCCCACGCCGGTTCCGGTATGCTCCCCAGCAACCATGATCTCAGGATAAATGTTAACCAGCAGCATACCGAAGGAAATCGGAATCAGCAGCAATGGTTCATATTCTTTTTTGATTGCCAAATACAGCAGGACAAAGGCCACACCGATCATCAGGAAGTTCCCGTATGTCAGGTTTGCAAAGGCCGTCTGCCCTATCAGATTTGCAAACGTATCAGTTATATATTTCATGTTTTTCCTCCACGAAAGCCGGCCGTTAGTTCATGGTTGCGATTAAAGCTCCGTTCTCGATCGTATCACCGGCAACCACTTCTACACTGGTCAGGGTGCCGGCCTGCGGTGCTACTACCGGGATCTCCATCTTCATAGCTTCCAGAATTACGATCGGATCTCCCGACTGCAGCTTCTGTCCTACCTTAGCTTCGATGCGCAAAATCTTACCCGGCACAGAAGCATTTACCGCCACGCTGCCGGAACCGGCCGAGGCAGCAGAAGCAGCGGCTACCGGAGCTGCCGGAACCGGAACAGCAGCGGCCGGGGCGGATACAACCGGAGCAGCGGCCCGGTCTGCACCGGCAGTAAAACCTTCTTCCACGGTTACCTGATAAACTTTCTGATTCACTGTAATGGTATATTCTTTCATCTGTATCCTCCTTAGATCACTGTCTTCCACGATTTACCCGAAACTCTGCGGACAGAACGAACTACAAATTCGCTGTCACGACCGGTCTCGGCTCTGTATGCTGCCAATGCCGCGCTAATCACGGCGGCAATCTCCTCTTCCTCAGCCCAAGCTGCCGACGAAACGGTCTGGCTCTCTGCCGTAGTTTCTACATTTACCGACACTGCCGCAGCTGTCTGCCGGACTGCTGCTGTCCGTTTCTGGCTCCATTTTCCGATATGCTTCATCTGAGCAATGACGATCGTCAAGAATGCCAAAGTCGCACCAACCACTCCCAGTCCCAGTAAAGTATTTAAACCTGCTCTGGTCAACAGCTCCCCTTTAGGCAGAACAGCCGAAATGGTGAAACTTAACGGTTTGCGGTTCTCATTCATCTTTAAAACCACCTTAGCCGGATGACGGCTGAAGGTAGTATCCGCAACCACTTCAATTTCATATTGTGAAGTTTTTACATTGATCTGATTCACCGATACAAAGCTTCCCAAATCTTCCTTGGAGCCGTCCCAGCTGGCAAACAGACCCTGTAAGTATGACTTTTCTTTTGCATCCGTAACTTTCTGCAACAGGCTTTTCGCCTGTTCCGGCGAAGTGGCGGAAACCTGCTTCAAAGTGTTCTCGATGGCCGGCTTTAAAGAAGCCTCCTCTTCGGCTGTTAAACGAACCGAATTCGGATTTTCCCACCGGCAGCCGGTCATCAGCCCCATGATCAGCAGCAGACTGAATAACAGGACACTGACACGTTTATTTTTTTTCATCTGCCTACTTCCTTCCTATTTGGTACTGTGCCTCTTAAAGGAGACCGTTTCTCTCTTGTATTCCAACAGAGACAGTGCAGCAATCAAATGCTTCCTGGTATCCGCCACATCAATCACCTGATCGACATAGCCTCGGGCCGCAGCCGCGGCCGCACCGTTCTGCTCTTCCTCATACAAAGCAGCCTGTTCACTGATATAGGCTGCCGACTGATCATGGTGCATGATACCGGCGGCCAGCTTGGCCTCCATTAAGCCGATCCTCGCCTGCGGCCAGGCAAATTCCATATCTGCTCCCAAAGCTTTACTGTTCATCAGCAAGCCGGCACTTCCCATAGCCCGGCCGGTCACTACATTCACCTTCGGAATACCGGCCTGTGCCAGCGCTGAGATCAGAGCAGCCGCTTCCGTTACCAACTGCTTTTCGGTGCAAAGGCTGGCCTTAAAGCTCTTGGTATTTGTCAATGTCACCAGCGGCAGGGAAAACGCATCACAGAACTTAACCAGAGAAACCGCTTTTTTCAATCCGCGTACCGACAGCCCCTCCGGCAATACCACCGTTTCTCCGTCTGCATCTGTGGTTACAGCATTATTGGCAAGAACTCCGACAGGCATTCCTCCCAGTCTCATGAAACCGGTGATCATATCTTCGCCGAATCCCGACTTTAACTCGATGAACTGTTTTTCGTCTGCCAATACGGCTGCCACATAACGACCGTCTGCTTCCAGACCGTTCAGTTCCTCCACGCTTCGATTCAGATCATCTGTCAGTTGTATTGCGTCGCAGCCTTCGGCATGATTTGACGGCAGCAGACTGACCAGGGCTCTGATCCGCGCCAATACACCGACCTCATCAGCCACCATATCCACATTCATGGTTTCAGCCGCCTGAAAGGCCGCCGTGGTGGTATCCAGCTTTTCCCGGCTGCTGCCGGGAATGGCATTCGGTGAATTAATAAAGAAAGCTGTCTTATCCGCTTCCATCAGAGTCAGGTCATTCATGGCTGCCATAAAAGCAACTGCACCCGCACATTCACCGAAAACTGCACCGATCTGTAATACCGAACCGGAGGCTTCCGCCTGCTTACGGTACACTTCACCAAAAGCCTGAAGGGCATCCACCGATTCCTCCAAACGAAAACCATGGCTATCGATCAGGCCAACCACCGGTGTGCCTGTCTTTGTCGCCAGATCATAAATTCGGGTAATCTTAGCGGCGTGCATCCGGCCAAGGGTTCCGCCCATCACAGTCGAATCCTGGCTGTACACATAGACCGGCTTTCCATCGATCAAACCGTAGCCGGTGATAACACCATCTCCCGGCTCTCCGCTGCCGATTCCCGACTCATTCGTTCGGCGTGCTCGAATCGCCGCTCCCATTTCCACAAAGCTCTTATCATCCAGCAAGTGCAGGATGCGGCTCCGGGCCGGAGACTGCAGAATACTTCCTTCCATGTTCCAGTACCTCCTTAATCCTTTCAGCTCAAATATGCTTGGTTGCACCAACAGATTTCGACAGCTGTATCAAAACGTTTTCCAAACATAAAAAACATGATACATTTAACGAAAAAATACGTTAAAATTATATCATGTTTTGGCTGTTCCGTCAATGTTGCCGAGCATCCTGTTCGGTCTTTGCCGGCTCTGAAAAAGACTCCCGCACTATCGCTTCCGTCACTGTTTCTTTTTGTTCTTTTTCCGGTTCTCCTCCCGGAATCTCCTGCTCTGATTGCAGCTTTAATTCTTCCACCACCAGTTGATCCGGTGTCGGCAGCGCATCCAGGCCGCTGACATCCATATGACGCAGGAAACGGGCCGTGGTGCCGAATAATACCGGTCGTCCGGGTGCGTCCAGACGTCCCTGCTCCTCCACCAGACCAAGCTCGACCAAACGGTTAACGGCATGATCACATTTGACGCCTCGAATATGCTCCATCTCCGTCTTGGTGACCGGCTGCTTATAGGCGATAATGGACAACGTTTCCAGCTGCACTTGTGTCAAACTCGGCTGCTTCACCTGCTTCACGATCGGTATCAGATAAGGATAGCAGCTCTTTTTTGTGGCCAACTGCCAGCCGTCCGAAAAATGCAGCAGCTCGATGCCGCGTTCGGCCGCTCCGTATTGCTCAGATAAATATATCAGCGCGGCCCCGACATCATCCGGCGTGCATTCCAATGCCGCTGCCAAACTCTGCTCATCCGTCGGTTCACCGATGGCAAACAAAATCCCTTCCAACACAGCCGCTCGTTGTTCTACTGTCATAAATTCTCCTTCGCTTCTATTAAAATATCATCAAACAATGTATCCTGTCTGACGTCTATCGTACCGGTTTTGACCAACTCCAGAACCGCCAAAAAGACCACCACGGTCTCCATTCGGCTGCGTCCGGCACTGAGCATTTCACGAAAGCTCATTTTTCTTTTTTTATGCAGACGTTTCCGGATGTGGACGACCTCATCCTCCACACTGCGCTCTTCTTTTTTAATGTTCCGAAACTCAGAACGAATCGGATCTTTTAGGTCTTCCTTTCGTTTCATCACAAAATGAAAGATCTCTTCCAGCTTCTGCAAAGTAACATCGGACAGTAACTGATCATAATCGATCGGCGGAACATATTTAGCCACTTCCCGCGGAATCTGTTTTTCTCGATAGCTGCGCTTCGCTCCCTCATCCGCCAGCTCAGACAGTGACTCTGCCATCATTTTATAAACCTTGTATTCCAATAATCGACGCACCAGCTCCTCGCGCGGATCTTCCTCATCTATATCTTCCTCATCCTTCGGCAGCAGCATCTTGGCCTTGATTTCCAACAAAGTGGCCGCCAGTACCAGAAACTCACTCATCACATCTAATGCCTGACCTTGCATGGCAGCGACATACTCCATGTATTGTTCGGTAATAGTAACGATCTGAATATCATAAATATCCATCTTATTTTTATCGATCAGCTGCAACAGCAGATCCAATGGCCCTTCAAACTGCTCCAGCTTAACCGGAATACTCATGCTTTATCTACTCTCCCATCTTTCAATTTTCCCGATACCGATCCGGCCGGCAGATTTAATCAGATCGACCAGCAGCACTTCCTTCGGATTTCCGAGCCGCGGAATGCCGGTATGTTCACCGGCGCCGGCCATCACCACATGCAACCGTCCATTTGATCGATAAGTTCCCTTACTGAAATGCGGAAAAGGAACCAGCTGCGGACTAAGTAGCCCCCCCAACAGAGGCAGTCGGACGAGACCGCCATGATAATGTCCCGATACGATCAGGTTTGCCCCCCACTGCCGATACTGTCGGCTGTAGGCCGGATGATGCGCCATTAAAATATGGAAATCCGCCGGCTGTCTGCGGCCGATACATTGATACAGTTCTTTCATGGTCAAGCTCGGCCGCCTGATCCGTTTAAAATGATCCTCCGGCAGAGTCAGTCCGGTAATCATCAAATGCTGTTCTCCCCAGCGAAAGTCCAACTTTTCATTATCCAATACGGTCACACCGGATAGTCTTCTCCAAGAGGCTGTCACCTCCGGCCATTTCTGTTCATGATTGCCCAGACTTAAAATGACCGGTGCCACTTTGGCCAGACTGATCAACAATATCCCGGCCGGTTTTTGACTCTCCGGCAGCTTGGCCGTCATCAGATCTCCAACGATCAGGATCAGATCCGGAGCTGCTGCTCTCACCTGCCGAAGCAGACGCTCTGTCTGTCCCCGTTCTGTCCCCAGATGCAAATCCGAAACGCAAAACAGACGCAGATGTTTTGTGTTATTCATAGTGCCTGCTCCTTTCATTCGACTCATTGAACATTTCTCTAAAACAAGGCGGCAAACACCCGAAAGACAGCCTGTACCACTTTGGCTGCAATATGTCGATTGTCACACTCCTCCAGTGTGACCGCCCTGGATACCGCAAAGGTTTCTATGAAGTCACGATAAATATAGCGGATGCTTTCCGTCCGATGCAGCAATATGCCGCACTCAAAATGATGGTACAGGCTGCGAAAGTCCAGATTTACCGAACCGACCATAGCCTGCAGGTCATCGCAGACACAGGCCTTTGCATGCAGAAATCCTGGTGTATATTCGTAGATCTTGACACCGGCTTCCAGCAGCTCCGGATAATTGGCCTGGGTTACCAGGAAGACAATCTTCTTATCCGGTATACCCGGTGTGACGATACGCACATCGACACCGCTCTTAGCCGCCAAACTGAGGGCAGTCGCCAGTTCATTGCTGAGAATCAGATAGGGTGTATAAAAATAAATATAGTGGTGGGCATGACTGATCATATTCAAAAATACATTTTCCGAGATCGGCTCTCCGTCAAGCGGAGAATCAGCAAAAGGCTGTATCCAACCATCATGATATTCCTGCCAGGCATCTAACTGCTCCTGGGCCGCCATATAAGTCGATAACGCCAAACTGTCATTGGCCGCCACATTCCACATAGTCAAAAACATGGCTGTCAGACTTGAAACCGCCTGCCCTTCCAGGCGTAGGCCGCAGTCCTTCCAGTAACCAAATCTGGTCACCTGATTCGTATATTCATCCGCCAAATTAATGCCTCCGGTATAACCGATCACCCCATCAATAGAAACGATTTTTCGGTGGTCACGATTATTCTGTACCGTCACATAAATCGGTCGCAACGGATTAAAAACACCTACTTGGATGCCCAGTCGGCGCAGGCTGTCATCATAGCGTCTCGGAATCTTGGTTGACACTCCAAAATCATCATACAGCAGACGAACCTCTACCCCCTGCCTGACCTTTTCTACCAGGATATCCAAAATGGTCTGCCAGACGATACCATGGTCAATGATGAAAAACTCCAGAAAAATAAACCTTTTGGCTGCCCGCAGATCCTCATACAGCTGTTTCATGTACTGCTCTCCGGTCGGCAAAAACTCGCTTTTCGTATGCCCATAGACATAATAACCGGCATAATCACTGAGATAAGACAGCTGGTTATGGTCATCCGCCTCCATATCAGAAAAGCTTTGTCGGGGCAGTCTGTAACGCGCCAGTTCCGGCAGATGCTGCATACTCTGCATATTCATCCTCTCCTTCATATGACGGCTCATTGGCGAATATCCCAGAAACAGGTACAGCACACCGCCGAAAAACGGTATGGCCATGACCAAAATGGTCCATGACAGCTTAAATGCCGGATTCTGCTTGTTATTAATGATACTGATAACCGCCACCACGCTGATCGACATCAATATAATATTCAGATAGGAAAAAGAATCTCCCAGATGCCAGAATACCAGCAACAACCAGCCCAGCTGTATAAAAACGGCCAGCGTAATCAGCGGCAGGCGGCCGGACAGGATATTCAATAATTTCTTCATGTTTTACTCCAAATGATCGCAGCTACTCAACAGGTGCTTACGAAAAGCAGTATAGCAAAAAAAGCCCGACTTGAAAAGCCGGGCTTTTTTTCATCTTTTAGTTATATTTGCGCTTTCTGGCAGCTTCAGACTTTTTCTTGCGTCTTACGCTCGGCTTCTCGTAATGTTCTCTCTTACGAATCTCCTGCTGGATACCTGCCTTTGCGCAGTTTCTTTTAAAACGACGTAAAGCACTGTCTAAAGACTCATTCTCTTTTACGATAACAGTTGACATAAACCCAATCCTAACCTCCCTTCAGTTGTTAACTTGTGCACGATACAACTGACTGGGTATTCCATTGCACAGGGTCTATTATATACATTTTTATGCCGTTCGTCAATCACTATTTCCGTTAAGACAGCATTTTCTCCAAACTCAGGCCTGCCTGCTCCATAGCCTGCGGGATGCCGGCCGGATTTTTTCCGCCGGCCTGCGCCTGATTCGGACGGCCGCCACCGCCGCCGCCGACCAGCGGCGCCACCTCACGGATCAGATTTCCGGCATGAGCGCCATGAGCCACTGCCTGCTCGGTCGCAAAGGACAGAATATTCACTTTTTGGTTCGTTACGGAAAATAGCAGGACAACACCTTCTCCAACCAGTTCCTTATATCGATCTCCCAGCTCTCTGAGCGCATTCATATCGACATCATCTACCCTGGCCATGGCATAGGCAAAGTCACCGACCTGATGAATGTTTGCGGTCAGGTCACCGGCTGCCTGGGCTGCCAGCTTGGTTTTCATGCTCTCATTTTCGGAACGAAGCTCACGCAGCTGCTCCTGTAAGCCGGAAAGTCTGTCAACCAGCGCCGCCTCATCGGCCTTCAACAACCGGCAGGCCTCGAATACCGTTTCCTCCAATTTCTCGAAATACGCATCCACCGCATCCCCGGTAATAGCCACGATACGGCGCACACCGGCTGCAACACCGGCCTCGGAGCTGATCTTAAAGCTTCTGATATCGGCTGTATTCTCCACATGAGTACCGCCGCAAAGCTCCTTGGAAAAATCTCCCATGGTCAGCACACGAACACTGTCGCCGTACTTCTCATCAAACAAAGCCATGGCTCCGGACTGCTTAGCTTCCTCGATAGTCATCACATCCGTCCGAACTGTCAGCTTGGCACGAATCTGCTCATTGACCAAATCCGTCACTGCCCGCAGCTCTTCCTTTGTCAGCGGCGAGAAATGCGAGAAATCAAAACGCAGGTACTCATCCGTCACCAATGAACCCTTCTGCTCTACATGATCACCCAGAACCATTTTTAATGCCTTCTGCAGCAAATGAGTGGCGCTGTGGTTGGCTCTAATACGATCACGCCGAACACTATCCACCGCCAGTTCTGAGATATCTCCCACTTCCAGTCTGCCGGAAATCACTTCACCGAAATGAGCGATCTTATCTCCGGTTACCGGCTTGGTCTCTTTTACGGAAAAGACCGCATCTTTGACACGTATCATGCCGGTATCACCGATCTGACCTCCCTTGGTTGCATAGAACGGTGTTTTGTCCACCAGGATGGCTCCTTGCTGTCCCTCCTCCAAAGCTTCCACGATCTCAGAATGTTCCGGTTCTTCTTCGATATGAACCATGGCCAGAATTTCCGATGCCGCATTGTCATTTTCGTAGCCGACAAACAGGGTCTGCATAGCCGGATCCAGCTGATCAAAAACAGTACTGTCGGCGCCGCTGTAGTTGGTTGTCTTTCTGGCTGCCCGAGCCTTTTGCTTTTGCTCTGCCATGGCTGCCCGATAGCCGTCCTCGTCTACCGTGATCCCTTTTTCTTCCATAATCTCAACCGTCAGTTCATATGGAAAACCGTAGGTGTCATACAAACGGAAGGCTTCACTGCCGGCCAATACGGTTTCCTTCTTCTTTTGCAGCTCATCGATCAGCTGAGACAGAATACTCAAGCCCTGATCGATGGTTTTGTTAAATTGCTCTTCTTCTTGGGTTAATACCTTAAAGATAAAGGCCTTCTTTTCTTCTAATTCCGGATAACCATCCTTTGACTCATTGATGACAGTTTCAGACAGTTTTGCTAAAAATAGTCCGTCGATACCCAGCAGTCTGCCGTGACGGGCAGCTCGTCGAATGATCTTGCGCAGTACATAACCGCGCCCTTCATTGGTCGGCATGATACCGTCACTGATCATAAAGGTCGAAGAACGAATATGGTCGGTAATCAACCGAATCGACACATCCTTGGCGGCATCGCTTTGGTAGGTCGCCTTTGCCAACTCACACACGCGATCCCGGATAGCACGAATGGTATCAACATCAAAGATGGAATCAACATCCTGTACCACCACTGCCAAACGTTCCAGCCCCATACCGGTATCAATATTCTTCTGCTCCAGCTCGGAATAATGACCGGCGCCGTCGCTTTCAAACTGGGTAAATACGTTGTTCCATACCTCTATATAACGGTCGCACTCGCAGCCGACCGTACAGTCCGGCTCATCACAACCGTACTTTGCGCCTCGGTCATAATAAATCTCCGAACACGGACCGCAAGGGCCTGCGCCATGCTCCCAGAAGTTATCGGCCTTACCGAAACGGAAGATCCGCTCCTTCGCAATGCCCATCTCCTCATTCCAGATGGCAAAAGCCTCATCGTCATCTTCATAGACAGATGGATACAGACGTTCCGGGTCCAGACCGACCACCTCAGTCAGGAATTCCCAGGACCAATGAATCGCTTCGCGCTTGAAATAATCACCGAACGAAAAGTTGCCCAGCATCTCAAAAAATGTGCCGTGGCGAGCAGTCTTGCCGACATTTTCAATATCACCGGTGCGAATGCACTTCTGGCAGGTCGTCACACGCTTCCGCGGCGGAATTTCCAGACCGGTAAAATACGGCTTGAGCGGCGCCATACCGGAGTTAATCAATAATAAGCTCTTATCATTACGCGGCACCAATGAAAAGCTCTTCAGCGCCAGATGTTCCTTACTTTCAAAAAATTCCAGAAACATTTTTCTTAATTCATTTACACCATACTGCTTCACGTTATTCCTCCTCTGTCGTACAGCATTCGGGCTAGATCCCGGTTCTCCCCATCATAGCATACCATCATCATTTTGTAAATTATCACCATCTGCCGCCGCAGTGGCCAATTGATCGCATAATTCATTCTGCGGATGACCGGCATGCCCTTTGATCCAGTGGTAGGTTACGGTATGCGGCTCTACTGCTTCCAGCAAACGTTTCCACAGATCAATATTCTTTACTTCATTCTTCTTGCCGCGGCGAAAATCTGTGCGTAGCCAACCCGCGATCCAGTTTTGGCAAAACGCATCGATGACATATTTAGAATCCGAATACACCTCCACCTGACAGGGCTTGGTCAGAGCTTCCATGCCGATGATCAGTCCCAAAAGCTCCATCCGATTATTGGTCGTCAAACGAAAGCCCTGCGAGAACCGACGCTCGTGCAATTCTCCGGCCGCATCCCGAAAATGCACTACCGTACCATAGCCGCCCGGTCCTGGATTCCCGCGACTGCTGCCGTCACTGTATATCGTTACCCTAGGTCTGTCCATATCTGCCCCTCTCCTTTTATCTCCAGGCTACGCTCTGCGCCCGGTCTGTTTTCCCGTTTGGCCTGCACTCGCCAACGCATTCCTTCTGCAAATCTCCCCCACAAATGCATCGGCACGATCTGTTTGCAGTCAATCCTCTCGGCAAAGGCTGTCAGACCAATACCGCAGGCTGCCTCCTGCCGAGGATCCAAGGGCAAAAAGGCCAGATCACAATACCCCTTCGTTTTCTCTCGAATCAGCTCCAGCTCTGTCAGGTAATCCCTCTTCATTTTTTCATTCCAGTCATCCGGCTCACCTTCCCAATGCCACCAATTCAGATCTCCGGCAAAGAAGATGCTTTTCTCATCCGCCTGCACCAAAAAAGCGACACCCTGATCAGTCGAATGAAAGGTGGCAAGCATCAGCCTATCAATCTGATAGCTTTTACGCTCGCTGACCATGAAAATCCGTCTGTCAGCCCGGTCAGCAGCCGACAAACGAATGTCATCCGACAAAATCCAGGTTCTGTCAGCCTGTGGATAAACATGCAGCGCTGCCTCGGTAAAATGATCGTGATGGCCATGACTGGCCAGAATATAGAGCGGCTTAGCCGCTTGCAGCTCGGGTAATTCTCCTTCCGCATAATCAAACAGTAGAAAACAATTGTCTGTTTCCAAAAGAAAGCTGCTGTGATGGATAAATGTCAAATTCATCTGCGGTACTCCTTCCAAAAGGCATCAAAGACCTCCAGAAAACGCTCCACCTGTTCTCTTGTATGTTTCACTGATAAAAAGACGGCTTCAAACTGCGACGGCGCAAAATAGAATCCGCGTGCGAAGAGATAGCGATAACACTCAGCAAATAGCTCCGTATCACAGGTCTTGGCCGACTCATAATCGGTAACCGGCTGCGGTGTGAAAAAAATGGAAAACAGATTTCCGGTCGCTCCAACCGTCAATGGCAGCTCCTGCTCATTAATCCGCTGCCGCAGCTGCTCCTGCAGGTAAGCAGACAGACTATCGATCTGCTGATAGATCTCAGGATGATCCCGCAGCTTTCTAAGCTGCGTCAGTCCGGCCGCCATGGCAACCGGGTTTCCGCTTAAGGTTCCTGCCTGGTAAACCGCGCCGAGCGGTGCAACCTGTTCCATCAATTCACGCCCGCCTGCATAAGCCCCGACCGGCATACCGCCGCCGATGATTTTTCCGTAGCAGACGATATCCGGCTGAATGTCAAAAAATCCGATGGCGCCGGTCAACCCCAGTCGAAACCCGGTAATTACCTCATCGAAAATCAGCAGACTGCCGTTTTGTTTGGTGATTTCGCGCAAAAAGCGCAGATAAGTCGGATTGACCGTCAGTACGCCCATATTAGCAGGTACCGGTTCCAGAATGACGGCTGCAATCTGCTGTCCATACACCGCAAACGCCCGCTCGACAGCCCCTATGTCATGAAAAGGAAGCTGAATGGTCTCGCTCAAGTAAGAGGCCGGCACCCCGGCAGAATCTGCCTTTTTCTGCGTCATCAGGCCGGAGCCGGCACTGACCAGCAAAGCGTCACTGTGGCCGTGATAACAGCCCTCAAATTTAATGATTTTGTTTCTGCCGGTGACGCCCCTGGCCAAACGAATGGCGCTCATGGTGGCCTCGGTTCCTGAATTGACCATACGAACCATGTCCATGCCCGGAATCAGATCGATCAGCAGTGTTGCCATCTCATATTCCAATTCGGTGGCCGCTCCGAAGGTCAGTCCTTTAGCAGCCGTTTCCGTCACCGCCGCCAGCACATCGGCATCTGCGTGACCAAGGATCAACGGCCCCCAGGAACAGACAAAATCGGTAAACCGGCGCCCCTCTATATCAATGATCTCACTACCCTCACCGCGTTCCATGATCGGCATCTCCAGGCCGACTTGGCGAAAGGCCCGTACCGGCGAGTTGACCCCGCCCGGCATCACCCGCGCACAGGCCGCTCTGATCTGTTCTGCTCTTGTCATCTGTGTCCTCATTTCTGCTACTTAGATTGATTTGTAATAGAAACTGCCGTATGCCGTTCAGCCGATCCGTCCGCTGTCCATCAGCCTCGCGATTTCCGGTGCGTAATAGCTGATATACAGGTCCGCGCCGGCTCGAAAAGCCGCCACCGTTGTTTCGGCAATCAGCGCTTCTTCATCGCAGTATCCAAGGGCAGCGGCTGACTTAATCATGGCATATTCACCGCTGACACTGTAAGCCGCCAGCGGCAGATTGGTCTGTTCCTTAACTCTAGTCACAATGTCCAGATAGGAAACGGCCGGCTTTACCATCAGGATATCCGCTCCTTCATCAGCATCCAGAAGAGCTTCCTTAACGGCTTCCCGACTGTTATGGTAGTCCATCTGATAACCTCTGCGATCTCCGAAAGCCGGAGCCGAATCAGCAGCGTCCCGAAACGGTCCATAAAAGGCCGAGGCGTATTTCACCGCATAAGACATGATCGGCAGCCCGGTAAATCCGGCTGCATCCAAGGCTTCACGGATGGCTCTGATCCTGCCGTCCATCATATCCGACGGCGCCACCATATCTGCTCCGGCCCGGGCATGGGAAACAGCGATCTGCGCCAATCTGTTCAATGTCTCATCATTATCGACCTGTTGTCCGTTCAATATTCCGCAATGACCGTGACTGGTATATTCACACATGCAGACATCGGTAATCAGATATAGATGGGAAAATTCCGAGCGCAATAAGCGCAAAGCCCGTTGAACAATACCATTTTCGTCATCCGCCTGTGATCCGCAGGCATCCTTGTGCGCCGGAATACCGAACAGCATAATCGCCCGAATCCCGGCTGTCATCAGTTGCTCCACCGCCGGCCGCAGAGCCGCCAATGTATATCGATATTGTCCCGGCATGGTGCGAATCTCCTCGCGCTCAAGTCCCTCCGCCAGCACGCCGTCTTCTACCACAAACATCGGATAAATCAGGGCATCCTTTGAGATTCTGGTTTCTCTCACCATACCTCGCAATATACTGTTTTCTCTTAATCGTCTCGGCCGGATCCTCATATCATTTCCTCTTTCTGTATTTCATTTATTCCAGGTATCTGTGATCAACTCCATTAGTCCATCCAGATCAGCTTCAGCTGCCATCAGACAATGCGCAAACAGTCCTTTGGCTGTTTCAGCCGTCTGCTCGCCGATACAAAAACCGGTCAGCCTTTGCAGCAGCTCCGCGCCAAAAAGCGCCCGCATGCCTCTGACTGTCGAAGAGCTGGTCAGCACAACAGCATCGATGCGGCCGTTCGCAGCCTGCTCCTGTAGGAACGTATGCGGCTGTGTGGCTACTGTCGTCCGATAGGTTGCCCACTCGGTCACATGAATATCCGTCCTGTTCATCAAACTGCGGCTCAGTCCTGACCCGCGCTGTTTTGCCCCGGCCAACAAGACTGCGGCACCGGGCGCCAATATCCCTGCCAGTTCTTCTCCGAGACTCTGACCATTGCTGCGAACTGCCACCAGGTCGGCTCTTACACCCAGGCCGTTCTGCAGCGCTGCGGCTGTCCCCCGTCCGGTCACTGCAATCCGGCAACCGGACAGTGCTCTGCTGTCCAGTCCGCAGACCGCCAAGGCTTCCGCTAAATAATAAACCGCTGACGGACTTGTCAGCACCAGCCAATCATGACCAGCCAGCCATTCGCGATAGCGTTCCTTATTTGCTGTATCGATCAGACTCTCGGTACAAATCGCTTCAATCTCATATACCGCAGCCCCCAAGGCCCGCAACCGCTCTGTTAAACTCGAGGCCGCCTGTCGCGGACGGCTGACAGCCAGGGTCTTGCCGGCTAAAGGCAGGGGCCGATACCACTCTAATCCGGTGAGATCTGCGATATCTCCCACCACAAACAGCCCGGGTGTTTTATCTCCCGAATAAGCAGCCACCGCATCTGCAATATTATCCAGCTTTCCACTGATGCGGCAGGCCCGGGCTGTTGTTCCCCGAATCAACAATGCCGCGGCTGTAGCACCATTTTTTCCATATTTCAGTAAAGCTCCGACGATTTGCGGAATGGCCGTAACCGCCATATAAAATACCAAGGTTCCGTCTAAAGCGGCATAAACCTGCCACCGGCTGTTCTCCATTTCTCCGTTCTGTAAATGACCGGTAATCAGATGAACGGCGTTTGCCTTACCGCGAAAGGTCACCGGCATGCCTGCATAAGCCGGAACGCTGAGCCCGGCAGTAACACCGGGAATTACGGCAAAGGTCAGGCCGTTTTGTACCAGTGCCTCTGCCTCTTCACCGCCCCTTCCAAACAAGAACGGATCTCCGCCCTTTAAACGGACAACCCGACTGTGCAGCTTTGCCGTATCCACCAGCAACCGATTCAACTCAGCTTGGTCAACGCTATGTGCCCCCATTCGTTTTCCGACATGAATGAGTTCAGCCTGCATAGGCAGATATTGCAAGACCTCCGGCTCGACCAGACTGTCATACAAAACCGCGTCCGCCTGCTTTAAAGCCTCTCTTCCGGCCACTGTTAATAACCCTCCGGCGCCCGGTCCGGCCCCGACCAGACTGACCAGATCCTGACCGGCTCGTAAACGTTCTGCCAGTCTTTTCGCCAACCGCTCTGCCTGGTCCGCTGTCACTGCCTCACCAATGACGGCTGCCTTCCGATAAACCCCCTGCTCCGGCAGACAGTATAAGCCTTCCAGTCGAATCCTGGTCTCATCCAGCCAAACCGCATGACCGGCGATCGGCTGATGGCAGCCGCCTTCCAGTGTCCGGATCAATGTGCGCTCTGCCATCGCCAATATCTCTGTCCGTTCATCATTCAACTGCCTCATCCGGTTTTGGTGCTCTGCGTCCTGCATCCATTCACGACACGCCTGCACGGCAATAATACCTTGACCGGCAGCAGGCAATATCTCCGCACTTAAAAAATAACGAGAAATCCGTTCCTCCAGTCCCAATCGCTTCAAACCGGCGGCAGCCAGCACCAACGCACCATACTCGCCATTGTCCAGCTTTTTTAACCGGGTCGGAACATTGCCTCGGATCGGCTCACAGTGAATCTCGGGATATAACCGTTTCAGCTGTTCCGCTCTCCGTCTGCCGCTGCAGCCAACCGGCTTGCTCATATCCCATTTTGTAACACCCTGCGGCAAAACCAGTACATCCGAAGCGTCTTCCCGCGGCAGATAGGCCACGATCGGAAACTGCTCATCCTCCGCCGCTTCCATATCCTTCAAGCTATGCACCGCCAGATCAATCAGTCCGTTCCGCATGTCCTCCAGCAACTCACCGATAAAGGCGCCCTTTCCGCCGAAGCTTTCCAGCGGCCGATCAAGCAGACGATCCCCCACGGTCTTCCTGGTCAATAACACAGTCGGCACATCTTCCAGTCTTTCCATCACCAACTCACTCTGTCTGATCGCCAACGCACTGTCACGACTGCCGATCCTGATCGGTTCGGACTGACCGGCTGTTTGAATCTGTTCTGCTCTATCCATTTCTTCCCCCATCCTGTTCTGAACCGTTTTGATGCGTACCCTTCTTTTTTAACGGCATTTCTTCCTGCAGCGCTGCTCTGACTGTGCGAGCCGCTTTCGCCGCCAAGCGATGATTCTGTCCTGATGTGGAAATCCCCGCGACGATATTCTCTGTCACGGCCACCGCCGGAAAGTAAAAATCACACTCCGCCGGGCAGTCGCAGACATTCACCGTAACACCCTGATTCCGACAATGTTGATATACAGCATGATTCAATTCCCGCTGATCGGTGGCTGCCAGTACCAGACGGTACTGTTTTATTCGCAAATCACCGATTTTGTCCGGCCGCAGGGTTTGTTGACGAATGTCGATCGGAAGCTGACATAGTTCCTCCGTGATCGTTTCCGCCACCACCTCAACAGCCGCACCAAACAACAACAGGCTGTGAATCCGTCTCGCTGCAATCCGGCCGCCACCGATCACCAGCACAGGCTGTGCCTGTAGATCAACAAACATCGGAAAAAAATGTGTCATTGCTTACCTTCCTCATCCTGACTGTAAATAGCCTGCATGGTCTGTAACAGTGTCTCAAAATCCTCTTGCCGATAACGTTTTTGCAGAGAAAACAGAAGCCTTTCCATGGCTTTACCGATGCTTTGCCGCATCAACTGTCGAACCTTCTGCCATTGCTCGTCGTCCAAATCGACGCTTTGGCCGCCGGAGCGTCGGGCGACATCTCGAAAAAACGAGTCCCGCAGACCGAGGATCAGCGGCGCCAGATCATTAGCCGCATAGGTGGTTTGAAAATCCGTTGCCGCCGCGTAAACCTGTTCCTCCAGTCGCTCGGCAAAGCTGTGGCGAATGCTCTCCGCCCCCTCACCGATATCATCCAGATCAAATCTTTGAATACCGTCCAATCGATCAATCTCCGGATCTATATCCCGCGGCAATGCCAAATCCAGATAAATCTGTTCTGCCGGCAGGGCAAGCTCACACAGTCTGTCCGCCATAATCGTCAGATTCGGACTGGCTGTGGCCGATACGACCAGGTCGCAATCCGGTATCTGCCGGTAACGGTTCTCGTATTCAATGACCCGAACCCCCTTGGCCAACCTGACTTCACCCTTTCGATACTGTCTGACAGTCACCCAAACCTCAGCGCCGGCAGTCAACGCCAGTTCCGAAGCCAGATATCCCATTTCACCGTTTCCGATGACCAAGACACGCCGCCCCCGAAGTGTAAATCCGACCGCTTCCAGATGTTCAAATCCGGCCGATACCATGGAACTGTGCCGATGCGGCAGCTGATCAGAGTTCTTGATTTTCTTGCCGAAGTGCACGGCATCCCTAAACAGCAGCTCCAAGCCGACACTGACCATATGGGCATGACGAGCCAGTGTCAGTGCTGATTTCAACTGGGTCAATATCTGATCGTCACCCAATACCTGTGACCGCAGACCGGCGGCTACCTGCATCAAATGCTGTATCGCCTCCCGATCTTCCCGATACTGCCAAAGCTCGCCGAGCTGCCGGGGCGGCAGTTCCTTATGACGACAAAGGAGCGCCAACACATCCTCAGCCGTCTGTTTTGGCGCTTTTTCTATCTCTAACCATATTTCTGTGCGATTACAGGTCGAGAGAATGACACAGCCGGTCACGGTCGGCAATTCTCGGCATAGTCGCCCGAAATCGGCGGCCTGGTGACTCGTCAGGTAAAACGGTTGCCTGGCATCCATCGTCACCGTCCGGTAATCCACACCTAACATACATATTTTCATGCTTTTTCCTCACTGTAAAATCCGAAAACATTGTAGCATTATTTCATTTCATTGACAAGGTATTATGGAAATGATAGACTTTTAGAAACACTTGGGAAAGAGGTATAAAATGCAAGTAAAAACAGCCGTTTTAACCGTCAGCTTCGGTACCAGCATCCTGCCGGTCAAGACCCGCATCATCGATCGGATCGAGCAACGAATCGCAGATGCTTTTCCGGACTTTGACCACTATCATGCCTGGACCAGTAAACTCATCATACGAAAGCTTGCCAAACGGGATCATATCCGAATACCGAATGTTACCGAGGCCATGACCGAATTAGCTAAACGAAACTATGACACCCTAATCGTGGTGCCGACTCATATCTCCAATGGTTGCGAAAACGACTGGATGCAGGAGGATGTTCTGGAGTTCAGCGATCACTTTAAGACCATCATGTTTACCGATCCTTTATTAACAAGCACCGACGACATGGTTTGGTTGAGCGACCGGCTGCGGGAGCGCTACCGGGCACTTCCGTCCGACACTGCTCTGCTGCTGATGGGTCACGGCACCTCGCATTATATCAATCCGCTCTATGCCGGCTTTGATTATATGTGTAAGGAACGCGGCTTTGTACAAGCCTATGTCGGCTGCGTGGAGTCCTATCCATATCTGGAGCAGGTTATACCACAGCTGCAAAAGGCCGGTTATAAAAAGGTTCATCTGCTGCCGCTGATGTTAGTGGCCGGTGTCCATGCCCATGATGATATGGCCGGTAATGAGGCGGATTCTTGGAAGCAACAGCTGCAAAAAGCCGGCTTTACCGTCACCTATGATCTGGTCGGTCTGGGGGATGATCCAACTATACAGGAATACTTCGTACAACGCATCCATGATATTTTATGCGACGATACCGAATGTAAAGTCTGATGCCCCCGGCAACAAATATTTAACATAACAATGAGCGAGAAAATTTGAAGGAGAAAAACGATGGAATTATTGAAGGAGCGCATACTTAAGGATGGCAATGTCAAACCGGGAAACATTTTAAAAGTGGACAGCTTTCTGAATCATCAGATGGATATTGATCTGCTCAACGAGATCGGCAAAGAATTCAAACGTATCTTTACCGGTGAAGAGATTACCAAGATCCTCACCATCGAAGCTTCCGGTATCGGCATCGCCTGTATTGTAGCACAGTATTTCAATGTTCCGGTGGTTTTTGCCAAAAAGGCAAAGAGCCTGAATCTAGACGGCGAAATGTATACCTCAAAGGTCATCTCCTATACCCACCAGCGCGAATATGACGTTATCGTTTCCAAGAAGTTTTTGTCCTCCGATGATCATGTCCTGCTGATCGATGACTTTTTAGCCAACGGCTGTGCCATGGTCAGCCTGATCGAAATCGTGCAGAAATCCGGAGCCACCATTGCCGGAGCCGGTATCGTCATTGAAAAAGGCTTCCAGGAAGGCGGTAACCGTATCAAAGAAATGGGTGTGCGTCTGGAATCCCTGGCTGTCATCGACTCTATGGAAAATTGTCAGCTGACCTTTAGAGAATAGGCATATGAACATAAATAATAATGAAGAAGTCCGTTGATCGGAAAACGTTTCTTCCGGTCAGGACTTATTCCTGCACAAATTTTCCACAAGCTGCCGTTTTTCACTTGACAAGCTGCTCCATTTCTCATATACTTATAAAGTGCTTTTGCCGGCGTGTCGGAATGGCAGACGAGGCAGACTCAAAATCTGTTGTGGGCAACCACGTATGGGTTCAAGTCCCATTGCCGGCAGGACGAGAAAGACCGTTACTTTACCGTAGCGGTCTTTTTTTTGTAGCGTTAAGCCCACGTTTTGTCCAATAGCCCCCAAAAAGGGGACTGCCGATTTCGGCAGTCCCTCCGTAGAACAATTTCGATTTTCACTGCAGTTTCTGTTTATGACAGATGCACTGATTCCTTATCTTGGATAGCCTGATCTTTTTTTGAAGAATCCCAGTGTCAGGCTTAAAGCCAGGCCGGACAGCGCCAACAGCGCTGCGTAGCCCTGTACATTTGAACCATCTCCCGTTTTTGGCGTCTTCGGAGCCGGCGGAATAATGATTTTTTTGTTTGTCACCACAAAGCCTCTCTGCATATCGCCTGTGATTACTGTCGTATATCCGCTGACGGCTGCCTCACTGATCGTATACTTGATCTTATGTCCGTCGGCGCTGTCGTACTTCGCCAGCCTGGTAAACGTATGCTTCCAGCCGTTTCCTGCATTCAGCTTCACCGTTTCCTTGATAACACCGTCTGCCAGCAGATTGATCGTCACCGCTTCAGCCGGTGCGCCGACCCATCTCTTCTCTACCGGGATCTCGATGGTTTCCTTGTTGGTATTGGTGATCGTATAACCGTTTTGATCTCCGCTGATTTTGCTGTCGTAGTTTTCAATCTCGATCTCTCTGACTGTATAGACGATCTCCACTCCGTCCTTATACTTGTCGATGTCGGCAAAGGTATGCTGCCAGTTGTTTCCGGCATTTAATACCGCATCTGTTACCTTCACACCGTCTGCCAGCAGCTCCACCGTCACGCTTTCCTTAGCCGGGCCGACCCA
>JAEXAX010000014.1 GCA_023458035.1 Bacillota bacterium
TAAAAAGTACCGCCTTATAAGGCGGCCGAGTAACACGCTTGTGACACCGCCCTTCGGGGCGAGGCAGTAATTGCCCCTTATGAGGGGCGGAGATAAACCACCAGCTGAGCTGGTGGATAGTGACTTAGAACGATTGAAGGAGAATGGCATGGATCAGGAGTTGATCAAATTTATGGCAGACCATCACATTCCGTATCACGATGGTTTGCGCGGCAAGGAGCGGCAGGCGGTAATCAACAGATTGTATGCGCTGCACGAGGCCGCCGGAACAGATGAAGACGGAACGGACAACGAAATCGGCATTTTTTGTCGCGAGATATTGGATATGTTAGGAGAGGAGTATTATGACTAAGGTGATGATGATAGGCTATAAAAAATGCTCTACCTGCACCGGTGTGGAAAGGATGCTGCAGGAGCGCGGAATCGGCTATGATTATCGGGAGATCGACAAGGAAAATCCGACGGTTGAGGAGTTGAAACAGTGGCAGCAAAAAAGCGGCCTTCCTCTTAAACGCTTTTTTAATACCAGCGGCCTGATTTACCGTGGTATGGGCTTATCAAAAAAGCTTCCGACCATGTCGGAGGATGAGCAGTTTGAGCTGCTGGCGACCGATGGCAAGCTGGTAAAGCGACCGATCGTTTTGACATCTGATAAGATCTATGTCGGACCGGATGTGAAAAAATGGCTGACCGCCATGAAAGGCTGAGGGGAATCGAATTCATGTATACTTTATTAAAAAAAGACGGTGATGCCAGAAGAGGACAGTTGGAAACCGTCCACGGTACTATTCAAACACCGGTCTTTATGAATGTCGGAACGGCGGCAGCTATTAAAGGGGCGGTATCCAGCATCGATCTGAACGATATTGATACTCAGGTTGAGCTTTGCAACACCTATCATCTTCACGTTCGACCGGGTGATGAGATCGTCAAACAGATGGGTGGTCTGCACCGTTTTATGAACTGGCAAAGGCCGATCCTGACCGACTCCGGCGGCTTTCAGGTTTTTTCCCTGTCTAAGCTGCGTCGAATCAAAGAGGAAGGGGTTTATTTTTCCTCGCATATTGATGGACGTAAGATTTTTATGGGACCGGAAGAAAGCATGCGGATACAGTCAAATCTTGCTTCAACCATTGCCATGGCTTTTGACGAATGTGCTCCGCACCCTTCAACCAGAGAATATATGGAACAGTCGGTAGCCAGAACTACCCGTTGGCTGGAGCGTTGTCAGGCAGAAATGCGTCGATTGAACGGGCTGGAAGACACCATTAACCGCAGGCAGCTGCTATTCGGAATAAACCAGGGCGGCGTCTTTGAGGACATTCGTATCGAACATGCCAAAATCATCCGCGAGATGGAGCTTGACGGTTACGCCATCGGCGGTTTGGCAGTCGGAGAGACCCATGATCAGATGTATCGCATCATTGAGGCGGTGGTGCCGCATTTGCCGCAGGATAAACCGATCTATCTGATGGGGGTCGGTACACCGCAGAATATTCTGGAGGCGGTAGAACGCGGCGTTGACTTCTTTGACTGTGTATATCCCAGTCGGAACGGCCGCCACGGTCATGTGTATACACATCAAGGGAAGTTAAATATTCTGAATGCCCGGTATATGACGGATGATCGTCCGATCGAGGAAGGATGTCAGTGTCCGGCCTGCCGCAATCATTCCAGGGCCTATATTCGTCACCTGTTAAAAGCCGGCGAAATGCTGGGCTTACGTCTTTGCGTGCTGCACAATCTTTACTTCTATAATCATCTGATGGAGGATATCAGGACTGCTGTTGATGAGGAGCGTTTTGCCTCATTTAAACGTGACTGGCTGTTACGGTACGAGAGTTGACGAAAGCCGTATTTCGTTGTATGATAGACAAGATATTTCTTAATAATTAGGAGGATGAAACATGGCTTTACAGGCAAGTAACGCATTGGGCGGCGGTATGATGATCGTTTGGATCGTGGTACTGGTTGGTATGATGTATTTCATGATGATCAGACCGCAGAAGAAAGAGCAGAAGAGGATGGCTAATATGTTGTCCGAGCTGGCTGTCGGAGACAGTATCATGACAACCGGCGGTTTCTACGGTGTTGTGATCGATATTCGTGACGAGGACGTGATTGTAGAATTTGGCAGCAATAAAAACTGCCGTATCCCGATGAAGAAATCGGCGATTGCAGTGGTTGAAAAACCGGAGCAGGACGCATAATTCGTTGTCTGAAATCTATCGTTTAAATGATTGAATGAGAGCCTTCCGTTCGGAAGGCTCTTTTTCTTTGCTGATTTATAAGTTGAAATCCAACAATAAATCGGGTAAACTTAAATGAATATCCTGATAGAAAGATATAGGATAGGGCGGTTAAGCATCGCCGCAGCATAGGAGGAGTCTATGGAGGCAGATATGAGAAGTGATACGATATTAAAAGGTGTGGAACAGGCCACGAATCGTGCCCTGCTTCATGCGTTGGGAGTAACCCGCGAAGAAATGAAAAGACCGCTGATCGGTATTGTCAACTCATTTAATGAGGTGGTACCGGGTCATATGAATCTGGATAAAATTACCGAGGCTGTAAAGATGGGTGTAGCGATGTCCGGCGGCGTGCCGCGGGAGTTTCCGGCCATCGCTGTCTGTGACGGTATCGCCATGGGGCATATCGGCATGAAATACAGTCTGATTACCCGCGATTTGATTGCCGATTCCACCGAGGCCATGGCCATGGCGCATGCCTTTGACGGCTTGGTGATGATCCCGAATTGCGATAAAAATGTACCGGGGCTGTTGATGGCTGCGGCCAGATTAAATATACCGACCATCGTCATCAGCGGCGGCGCCATGCTGGCCGGTACGGTGGGCGGCGAAAAGACCAGCCTGTCCAGTATGTTTGAAGCCATCGGCGCCTATGCAGTGGGAGAGATGACGAAAGAAGAGGTCGAAGAGTACTCGGAGAGTGTTTGTCCGACCTGCGGATCATGTTCCGGTATGTATACGGCAAATTCCATGAACTGTCTGACTGAGGTTCTGGGAATGGGACTGCGCGGAAATGGAACCATCCCGGCTGTTTATTCCGAACGAATCCGTTTGGCGAAGACCGCCGGAATGCAGATCATGCACTTGGTAAAGAACAACATCCGTCCGCGTGATATTATGACCAAAGAAGCCTTTATAAATGCCCTGACTGTCGATATGGCCCTGGGTTGCAGTACCAACAGTATGCTGCATCTGCCGGCTATCGCTCATGATGCGGGCATAGAATTGGATATGGAAATCTGTAATCAGATCAGCGCCAAAACACCGAACCTTTGTCATCTGGCTCCGGCCGGTCCGGCCTATATCGAGCATCTGCATGCGGCCGGCGGTATTTATGCGGTCATGAATGAATTGGTGAAAAAGAACCTGCTGTATCTGGATGGCATCACGGTATCCGGACGGACCATGCGTGAGAATATCGCAGGTGTGACAAATAAGAATACTGCGGTTATTCGACCGTTAGAGCAACCCTTCAGCGAAGTAGGCGGTATCGCTGTGCTGAAAGGCAATCTGGCTCCGGAAACAGCCGTTGTTAAACGCTCGGCCGTATTGCCGGAAATGCTTGCTCATGAGGGACCGGCTCGAGTCTTTGATTGTGAGGAGGCTGCCATCGAGGCCATTCGCAGTGGTAAGATCGTTCCGGGTGATGTGGTTGTTATTCGGTATGAAGGACCAAAGGGCGGCCCGGGTATGCGCGAGATGCTGAGTCCGACGTCAGCCATTATCGGTATGGGATTGGGAGACAGCGTGGCTCTGATTACCGACGGCAGGTTCAGCGGTGCCAGTCGCGGTGCGGCCATCGGTCATGTTTGCCCCGAAGCGGCCGCCGGCGGACCGATCGGTCTGTTGCAGGATGGAGATATCATTTCAATTGATATTAATAATTATCGTTTGGATGTTTTATTATCGGATGAGGAGCTGGAAGCCAGAAGGAGATCGGTGGTGATCAAGAAACCGTCGATCACGCACGGAGCCCTCGGGCGATATGCCGCTTTGGTCACTGCCGCCAACCGCGGCGCTGTATTAGAGGTTCCGGAGTGTCTGCGCTAACTGATAAGGAGGAGAGGTATGAAATTAAGCGGATCGGCGATTTTACTTGAGTGTTTAAAAGAGCAGGGCGTGGATACCATTTTCGGTTATCCGGGCGGTGCTATTTTAAATGTATATGATGAATTGTACAGACAGCAGGATCATTTCAAACATATTTTGACTGCGCATGAGCAGGGGGCTTCCCATGCGGCTGACGGCTATGCCAGAGCGACAGGTCGGGTTGGCGTTTGCTTTGCGACCAGCGGACCGGGAGCCACCAATCTGGTCACCGGTCTGGCCACAGCGATGATGGATTCTATTCCGGTGGTGGCCATTACCTGTAATGTCGGCCTGCCGTTGATTGGTCGTGACAGCTTTCAGGAGGTTGATATCTCAGGGATCACTATGCCCATTACCAAGCATAATTTTATGGTTCGGGATGTTGCCTGTCTGGCGGATACGTTGCGTCGGGCATTTAGAATAGCCATGGAAGGACGGCGGGGACCGGTTCTGGTGGATATCCCCAAAAATGTAACAGGAGCCTTGTGTGAATTTGAGCGTAAGGAAAAAGAGGAGATCCACAGACGGACCGATAAGATGCGAGAAGAGGATATTGAGAAGGTTGTAGCCATGCTGCAGGATACCAGAAAGCCTTTTTTGTTGATTGGCGGCGGGGCAGTCGGAGCGGAGGCTGCCGAAGAGGTCAGAACCTTTATGGAGCTGATGAACTGCCCGGTCACTGATACTTTGATGGGGCGCGGGGTTGTGCCGAATGATCATCCGAATAATGCCGGCATGATCGGTATGCACGGCACCAAAGCTGCCAATATCGGCCTGAGTGCAGCCGATCTGGTGGTTTCAGTGGGAGCCCGTTTTGATGACCGCGTGACCGGTGATACAGCAAAATTTTGTACAAATGCCAAGATAATTCATCTGGATGTTGACTCTGCCGAAATTGATAAGAACATCATAACCGATGCCCACATCATCGGCGATTTAAAGGTGGTATTACAGGAAATCAATCGTCGTCTGCCGCAGCAAAATCATCAGGACTGGCTGGATGAGATCAATGATATGAAGGAAACATATCCGCTGCGCATCGACAGAGGCCGCTTAACGGCACCGGCTATCATCGAAGTCATCAATGAGCTGGTGGATGTAGACAACACCTTGATTGTAACAGAGGTGGGACAGCATCAGATGTGGGCAGCCCAGCATTACAACTTCCGGCATCCGCGTACACTGTTGACCTCGGGCGGATTGGGAACCATGGGTTACGGCTTAGGAGCAGCCATCGGCGCCAAATATGCCATGCCGCATAAAACGGTTATTAATATTGCCGGTGATGGTTGTTTTCGGATGAACCTGAATGAGCTGACCACAGTCGCCAGATACCGGGTTCCGATTATTCAGATGATTTTTAATAATACGGTATTGGGAATGGTTCGGCAGTGGCAGACGTTGTTTTACGAGCGCAATTATTCACAGACTACTTTTACGGACGATATTGATTTTGTTAAAATTTCGGAAGCCTTAAATGTTAAGGCGGTACGCGTTACCACGTTGGAGGAATTAAGAGTCGCCCTGGGGGCTGCCCTGCAGGAACAGGTACCGGTGGTGTTGGATTGTCGATTGGATAAAGATGACAGCGTATTTCCGATGGTACCGGCCGGCTCAGGACTGGACGGTGTTTTTGATGAAACGGATCTGGGATGATGAAAGACAGTTCGATAAAACAACAGTTGAAATATTATGATATCACATCCCCGCTCGGCACGCTGCGCTTGAGCCGGGACACGGTCGGTCTGTGTCAATTGACCTATCTGCACCGGCAGGCGCCGGTGTTTTCCGACGCCGAAGATGAACTTCTGCTTGAAACAGAGCGGCAGCTGGCGGAGTATTTTCACGGTCGCCGACGGAATTTTTCTATTCCGCTGCATTTTCTGAGCGGAACGGTTTTTCAGCAACAAGTCTGGACAGCTCTGGCGGATATTCCGTATGGAAAGGTCTGCTCCTATGCCGATCTGGCAGCCAAAGTCGGCCGGCCAAAAGCCTGCCGGGCAGTCGGACAGGCCAATCATTATAATCCGATCTCCATCATCCTGCCGTGTCACCGGGTAATCGGCAGCAACGGCAGCTTGACCGGTTATGGCGGGGGACTGGAGCTAAAACGCTATTTACTGCGGTTGGAGACCGGACGGGCGCAGGATTGAAAAGAAGGGGGTGTTGCACCAATTAGTGTGACACCCCCTTCTTCTTATGTTTGTTGATCTGTGATCGCCCGTTTGGTGCTGCGGTTTTGGCGACGGTAGTCCCGCGGCGTCATTCCGTAAGTTTCCTTAAATAAACGATTAAAATATGACAGATTCACAAAGCCGATGTGAAGGGCAATTTCAGCGATTTTCTGATCACCGGTTCGCAGCAGTGAGGCGGCTATATTCATCCGGTAATTGTTGATATAGGCGATCACTGACATACCCATATGCTGTTTGAAAAAACGCATGAAATGTGATGGACTGTAGTAGGCCAGTCCGGCCAGCTCTTCTAATGTCAGTGCCTGTGCATAATGCTCATGAATATATTGCAGGATCAGCTTCAGCTTTTCTAATTTTTCCTCTTTCCGGGAGCTGACCTGAGCGGTTGGATAGAGATATAATATTGAAAATATGCGGTAGAGCGAGCCTTTGACGGCCAGCTCGTAGCCGGTCAGGGCGGATGCGGACACGGTATCAATGTCGGTGATACAACGGCGGATTTCTTCATACCCCATTACTTCATCCCGAAACAATACGGGCAAGCGCAGATGCCCGGTAACGACGTGGGAGATTAATTCCTTGGTACAGACATCGACACCCGCCGGCATCAGAAACCGACTGTCAAACAGGATGTTTTCATATTCCATTTTGGCCGCACCGTCTTGGGAGATGCTGTGCATATGACCGGGCAGGATGAGCACGATATCTCCCTCGCGCACCCGGTATTCAACAAAGTCAACGACCACGATACCGGAACCTTTTTTGATGACAATGAATTCGGTTTCATCCTGCCAGTGCAGCGGAACTTGCTGAAAATCCAGTGGAATGCTGCACAGATAAATATTGTAAGGGAAGGTTTCGGGAAAGTGATGTTTTCTCTCTTGATAGGACAGATAAGAGTTTTGATACATTTTTTCTCCTTAAATCAGATAAAAATCTTAGTTTATGATCATATTGTATTATATAATGCAGGGATATTGCAAGTAAAATGCTAAGCTGGCAGATATAATATGTCATGTAATTAGGATATGAACAAGGAGGAAAAGAAGATTAAAGCGAGAATTGAACAGTATTGCAACAAAAGACTGAACCAATGCACGCCGCAAGAAGTTTTTCAGGGATTATTACAGATGACACAGGCCATGACGGCAGCGTGTCCGCGCCCGACGGGTCAGAAAAAGTTATATTATATTTCTGCTGAATTTATGATCGGCAAGTTATTGTCCAATAATTTGATTAATTTAGGCATTTATCAGGAAGTGAAGGAGGCGCTGGACGCCGCCGGTTTTTCACTGGCCGAGATCGAGGAGCTGGAAGCAGAGGCCTCGCTGGGTAACGGAGGTCTGGGAAGATTAGCCGCCTGTTTTCTGGATTCGATCGCCGCGCTTGATCTGCCGGGAGATGGTATCGGCCTGAATTATCATCTGGGACTGTTCAGACAAAAGTTTGAAAACAATTGTCAGAACGAGAAACCGGATGAATGGTTAAATGGAAACAACTGGCTGGAGAAGACCGATGTCACTTATCCGGTGGAAATGGGCGGTCAGACCTATCAGGCCAGAATGTACAATATTCAGGTGCCGGGCTACCACGGTCAGGCTAATGCGCTGCATCTGTTTGATCTGGACACCATCGACGAGAGCATTGTTCATGACGGTATCAGTTTTGATCAAAGGGATATATCCAAATGTTTGACGCTGTTCCTGTATCCGGATGACAGCACACATGAAGGACGCATGCTGAGGATCTATCAGCAGTACCTGATGGTATCGGCCGGCGCCCAATTGATCATTGATGAGGCGGTAGCCAAGGGCAGCAGCCTGCATGATCTGGCTGATTATGTCGTAATCCAGATTAATGATACCCATCCATCCATGATCATTCCGGAATTGATCCGCTTATTGACGATCAGAGGCCTGGAGCAGGATGAGGCGATCAAAATTGTTTCCTCATTATGCGCTTATACCAATCATACCATTCTGGCGGAAGCTCTGGAAAAATGGCCACTGGCCGATTTGCAGGAGGTCGTGCCGCAGTTGGTGCCGATCATTCGTGAGTTGGATCGTCAGATCAAGGAACGCTATAGCGATCCGCAGGTTGCCATTATTGATGAGACTGAGCGCGTGCATATGGCTCATATGGATATTCATTACGGCTTCAGTGTTAATGGAGTGGCGGCTTTGCACACAGATATTCTGGTGAAGAATGAACTGCAGCAGTTTGCCAAACTCTATCCGCAGAAGTTCAATAATAAGACCAACGGAATTACCTTCCGTCGCTGGCTGACACATTGTAATCCGCAGTTGACGGAGGCCATTTCGAAGCGAATCGGCGGAAGCTTTAAGGCCAATGCCGACAGTTTGGAAAATCTGCTGGCTTTTGCCGATGATGTTGAATGGCAGCAGGAGCTGTTGCACATTAAAAGACAGGGAAAAGAAAGACTGACGGACTACCTGTATCGAACACAGGGAATCGTATTAAATCCGGATTCGATCTTTGATATTCAGATCAAGCGTTTACACGAATACAAGAGACAGCAGTTGAATGTATTGCATATTATTCGCCAATATCTTGACATCAAGAACGGAAAACTGCCGCGTCGGCCGCTGACCATGATTTTCGGTGCCAAGGCAGCTCCGGCTTATACTATAGCGAAAGACATCATCCATCTGATTCTCTGCTTGCAGCAGCTGATCGCGGAAGATGCCGAGGTTTCCAAACATCTGCAGGTAGTGATGGTGGAAAACTACAATGTGACTGTCGCTGAAAAACTGATTCCGGCCTGCGATATATCCGAGCAGATTTCCCTGGCCTCGAAGGAAGCCAGCGGAACCGGCAATATGAAGTTTATGTTGAATGGTGCCGTTACCCTGGGAACGGAAGACGGGGCCAATGTTGAGATACATGAGTTGGTCGGAGATGATAATATCTTCATCTTCGGTGAAACCAGTGAAAAGGTCATTGAACTGTATGCCACCGGCGGTTATGCTGCAAGACAGATTTATGAAGCCAATCCGCGGTTGCGCGAGAGTGTGGATTTCATCATCGGCAGTCAATTAATGGAAATTGGTCAGGCTGATCGTTTGCACAGACTGCATCACGAACTGGTGAACAAGGACTGGTTTATGACTTTTTTGGATTTTGATACTTATGAGAAGGTAAAGGAAGAGGCCTATGCCGCTTACGAAGATCGCAGTGCCTGGGCCAGAAAAATGACGGTAAATATCGCCAAAGCCGGTTATTTTTCCGCAGATCGTACCATCGCTGAGTATAATAGAGATATCTGGCATTTGACGCCGGGTATCGGTAGGAATGAATAGGGGTTTTACAGACTTTATCAGGTCGAAATGAAGAAGAAAACAAATTAGGCAAGCCTTGCATTTTCACCATGCTGTTGATATGATAGTGGTGTATCGGAGTTGTGGCGATCAACTCCGAAAAATGTAAGGTTTTTTTCATGTTAAAATACCAAATTCGCCAAAGTCTGAGAGGAGGTTGGATACCCAGCGGTATCCCATAGACAAAAATGAAGAAGAGAGAAAATGGGGTTTTACTTCCGATATCAAGCCTGCCGTCAAAATACGGGATCGGATGTTTGTCAAAAGAGGCCTATGCCTTTGTTGATCAGCTACAGGCAGCCGGACAGTCACTTTGGCAGATCCTGCCGCTTGGCAGTACCGGTTACGGTGATTCACCGTATCAGTCCTTTTCTACGTTTGCCGGCAATCCTTATTTTGTTGACCTGGAGCAATTGATCGAACGGGGCTGGCTATCTGAAGAAGAGTGTGCATCTTTTGATTGGGGCCGGGATGAAACCCGGGTGGATTATGAAAAGATCTACCAAAATCGGTTTCAGGCCTTGAAAATAGCTTTTGAACGCAGTCATATCGAAGCCGATGAGGATTATCGCTATTTCTGCGCTGAACAGGCGGAGTGGCTGGAAAACTATGCCCGCTATGCGGCCTTTAAGGTGCATTTTGATAATCGCTCGTGGACGGAATGGCCCCAGCCGATCAAGCTGCGGGAGTGGGAAGCCTGTGATCAGTTGGCTGCCGAGTTATCTGGAGAGATTTCGTTTTACCGTTTTATTCAGTATCTGTTCCTGCGTCAGTGGTTTAATCTGAAGCGTTATGCCAATGACAGAGGCGTGTCGATCGTTGGCGATATTCCGATTTATGTGGCCTTTGACAGTGCCGATACATGGAGTGAGCCTGAGCTGTTCTGCTTGGATGAGGACCGACTTCCGACCGCTGTGGCCGGCTGTCCGCCGGACGCTTTTTCGGCCACCGGTCAGTTGTGGGGCAATCCGCTGTATCGTTGGGAATATCATCGTGACAGCGGCTACGCCTGGTGGATTCGACGCATGCGTCATTGCTATAATTTGTATGATGTGGTTCGGATCGATCATTTCCGTGGCTTTGATGCCTTTTATGCGATTCCGTTCGGGGCCGAAACAGCCGTTAACGGCGAGTGGCGTCCGGGGCCGGGTATTGAATTGTTTAATCGCCTGAAGGCTGTATTGGGAGAGCGTCGGGTGATAGCTGAGGATCTTGGCTACCTGACAGATTCCGTTTTACAGTTGGTCAAGGATACCGGATTTCCGGGCATGAAGGTACTCGAATTTGCCTTTGATGCCTCCGGTAAGAGTGAATATCTGCCGCACCTCTATCCACAGAATGCAGTAGTCTATACCGGGACCCATGATAATGACACCATCCTCGGATGGTTGGATACACTGTCCGAAGCAGACAGAGCCTTTGCCTTTGATTATTTGCAAATTGATTCGGCGGCAGACTTCCATTGGAAGATGATCGCCCTGGCCATGGGCAGCGTAGCTGATTTATGTATCATCCCGATGCAGGATCTTCTTGGCTTGGGAACACAGGCTCGTATCAATACACCATCGACTTTGGGCGGTAACTGGGCGTGGAGAATGCAACCGGGTGCATTCTCGGAAGATATCATTGCCAGACTGCGTCGTATGACCATGATTTACGGACGATAGATTCGCCTAAAAATACTTTACATATCTATTCATTTATGATAATATTGGTATGTTCTGTAAATACAGATGGAAAGAGGGATAACATCCCGCAATAAATGGTAGCCTCTATTCGGATCACGGACACTCCGACCGGTTCTTAATAGTGGCGGTTCATACACAGGAGGAAAGATATGATCACTAAAGAGAAGAAGGAAGAAATCGTTAAGGCATTTGCCAGAAGCGAAGGAGACACAGGATCGGCAGAGGTACAGGTTGCCTTATTGACAGCCAGAATCAATGAACTGACTGCTCATTTAAAGGAACATGCAAAGGACCATCACTCCAGAAGAGGTCTGTTAAAGATGGTAGGTCAGAGAAGAAACTTGCTGGGATACCTGAAGAAGGTTGATATTGAGCGCTACCGTGTACTGATTGAGAGATTGGGTCTGAGAAAGTAAGAATTGTATGGATCAAGTGACCGGAATCAGCCGCACTTGTCGAGGGAAAAGGGGCGAGCTTTCGTCCCTTTTTTTACAAGCTGTAACCGCCTGCGGCAACGCTTGCTAAAATGTGAAATTGACAGGCAATGACCTTTTTGTCATCACCTGCATAAATAAAGAGATACTAATCTAATTAAGGAGAAAAGCATGTATAAGACTTTTACAATGGAGTTAGCCGGCAGAACACTGCGAGTTGATATCGGACGAGTGGCTGCTCAGGCTAACGGTGCTGCGTTAATGCAGTATGGCGATACCATGGTATTGTCCACCGCGACTGCGTCAGAAAAGCCGCGTGACGGAATTGATTTCTTTCCGTTGAGTGTAGAATACGAGGAGAAGATGTATTCCGTCGGAAAGATTCCGGGTGGATTTAACAAGCGTGAGGGTAAGGCTTCCGAAAATGCGATCCTGACCTCCCGTGTCATTGACAGGCCGATGCGTCCGTTATTTCCGAAGGATTACAGAAATGATGTAACCTTGAACAATCTGGTACTGTCGGTTGAGCAGGATTGTGCACCGGAGCTGACCGCTATGCTTGGTTCGGCCATCGCTGCCAGCATCTCGGATATTCCGTTTGACGGACCGTGCGCCTCGACCCAGATCGGTCTGGTTGACGGAGAATTTGTTGTGAATCCGACTCAGGCGCAGAGACTTGTCAGCGATCTGGCTTTGACTGTTGCCTCTACTCGTAACAAGGTTATTATGATCGAAGCCGGTGCCAATGAGGTGCCGGAAGCCAAGATGCTGGAAGCTATCTTCCTGGCTCATGAAACCAATAAGCAGGTCATCGCATTTATCGATACCATCGTAGCAGAGTGCGGTAAGGCAAAGCACAGCTATGAAAGTTGCGCTATTCCGGAGGAAGTATTTGAGGCTATTAAGACCGTCGTTAGTCCGGAAGCCATGGAACTGGCTGTTTTTACCGATGTGAAGCAAACCAGAGAAGAAAATATTCGTCAGATCAAGGCGCAGATTACCGCTCAGTTCGAGGAGCAGCAGCCGGAATGGCTGGACTTCATTGATGAGGCTGTATATCAGTATCAGAAAAAGACGGTTCGTAAGATGATTTTAAAGGATCATAAGCGCCCGGACGGCAGAAGAATTGATGAGATTCGACCGCTGGCTGCCGAGATTGATTTAGTACCGAGAGTTCATGGCTCCGGTATGTTTACCCGTGGACAGACTCAGATCTGCACCATCACCACGTTGGCGCCGTTGTCGGAAGCTCAGAGATTGGATGGTATCGACACAGAAGAAACCTCCAAGAGATATATGCATCATTATAATTTCCCGAGTTATTCGGTAGGTGAAACCAGACCGTCCAGAGGGCCGGGACGTCGTGAGATCGGTCACGGAGCGTTGGCTGAGCGTGCTCTGATTCCGGTATTACCGACCGAGGAGGAATTTCCGTATGCCATCCGTACCGTATCCGAGACCTTTGAGTCAAACGGCTCCACCTCTCAGGCCAGCATCTGTGCATCGACCCTGTCGCTGATGGCGGCCGGTGTGCCGATCAAAAAACCGGTAGCCGGCATTTCCACCGGATTGGTGACCGGAGATACTGATGACGACTATCTGGTTTTAACCGATATTCAGGGGCTGGAAGACTTCTTCGGCGATATGGACTTTAAGGTAGCCGGTACTCACGAGGGTATTACTGCCATCCAGATGGATATCAAAATCCACGGTCTGACCGAGGCGATCATTCGTGAGGCGATCGCCAAGACCAAGGAAGCCAGAGAGTATATTCTGACCGAGGTCATGGAACCGGTCATCTCCGAGCCGCGTGCCGAGGTTAGTCGGTATGCACCGAAGATCATGCAGATGTCGATCAATCCTGAGAAGATCGGTGATGTTGTCGGACAGCGCGGTAAGGTTATCAATGAGATCATTGAACGCACCGGCGTGAAGATCGATATCAATGACGACGGTTTTGTTTCTATTTGCGGAACGGATCCTGCCATGATGCAGGCGGCAGCCGATATGATCTCCACGATCGTGACCGAATATGAGGAGGGGGCTATCTTCACCGGTAAGGTTGTCAGCATCAAGGAATTCGGCGCTTTTGTCGAGTTTGCTCCGGGCAAGGAGGGGATGGTTCATATCTCGCGTATTGCCAAGCATCGCATCAATCACGTCGAGGATGTCCTGACACTGGGCGATACCGTTACTGTTATGTGTATGGGCAAGGACAAGATGGGACGCATGAGCTTCAGCATGAAAGACGTGCCGACTAATCGCGTTTAGGGAGCAAACGGGTTCGGATGACAGCTTGAACATCATAATATGACCTGTAAAACGGATGAATTGCTTGACAGTTCATCCGTTTTGGCTATACAGTAGAAAAGAGAATGTTTATCGATCACAGCAGCAAAGGAAGACAAAACCAATGAAAGAAAATGAGTCAGTGAATCGTATTTCAGAGCAGATCGGACAATTGATTGCCTACGGTATACGAACCGGTCTGCTGCCGGAAGCGGAGCGTTATTACGCAACGAATTTGTTATTGGACATCATGGATGAAAGTGCCTTTTTACGCGTTGAGAACGAACGATCCGACGCTACCGTTTTAGAGGATATTCTGGCCGGCCTGCTGGACAGTGCCGTTGCCAAAGGATTGATTGAAGATCGGATCACCAGTCGGGATCTTTTTGATACCCGTTTGATGAATGCCTTATTGCCAAGACCGGCCGAGGTGCAGGCCCGCTTCTTTGCAACATATGAAACCGATCCGGTACAGGCAACCGATGATTTTTACCGTTTTTCTATGGACAGTGATTATATTCGTCGCTACCGTATCGCCAAGGACCGCAAATGGAAGTTTGCCAGCGAGTATGGGGATATCGATATTACCATCAACCTGTCCAAGCCGGAAAAGGACCCGAAGGCAATCGCAGCTGCCGGAAAGGCAGTTGCAGGCGGTTATCCAAAGTGTATGCTTTGCATGGAAAATGAAGGCTATGCGGGTCATGAAGCTCATCCGGCCAGACAAAACCTGCGTATTATCCCTCTGCAGATAGATGGATGCAAATGGGGCTTTCAATATTCACCCTATGTCTATTATCCGGAGCATTGTATCGTCTTTAACGGAGAACATACTCCGATGCGAATCGAAAAGGCGACTTTCCGCAAATTATTTGACTTTGTCAGCTTCCTGCCGCATTATTTTTTGGGCTCAAATGCCGATCTGCCGATCGTCGGCGGTTCTATTCTCAGCCATGATCATTTCCAGGGCGGCCATTATCGCTTTGCGATGGAAGCGGCACCGATTGAGACGCCGATTCGTCTGAGAGCTTATCCGCACCTGACAGCCGGTATCGTGAAATGGCCGATGTCTGTTATACGGTTGCAGGGAGATGACAAGGACGGTCTGATTCAAGCGGCTGACGATATTTTGCAGGCTTGGATCGGCTACAGCGATCCGACGGTTGATATTCTGGCCTATAGTGGGGAACAGCGACATAACACCATTACACCGATTGCCAGGATGAGAAACGGCCGTTATGAGTTGGATCTGGTTCTGCGTAATAACCGGACGACTGAAGATCATCCGCTCGGTCTGTTCCATCCGCACGCCGAGCTTCATCATATCAAAAAAGAGAATATCGGTCTGATTGAGGTGATGGGACTGGCTGTTTTACCGGCCAGATTAAAGACGGAGCTGGATCAGCTGGAAAACGCTTGGCAGACGGGACAAGATATCAGCAAGCATCCGGAGTTGGAAAAGCATGCCGATTGGTATCGGCAGCTGCAGGAAAGGTATCCGCAGATTAACAAAGAGGATATAACGGCTGTATTGGAACACGAGGTCGGTCGTATCTTTGTCCGGGTTTTGGAGGATGCCGGCGTCTTTAAACGAAATAAGGAAGGGAAGGCTGCTTTTTTACGTTTTACCGAATCCATCGGCTGACAGGCGAAAATGACAAGCGGATGAATGAACAAGTATAACAGCAGTCAAAGGAGAAGAAAATGTATCAAGTAGCAAAATTTGAAAAAATTTCATTTAAGCAGTTTGCCGCCGCCTTCGGCGATCGACTGCAGCCTGAGCAGATTCGCCGGATATATGAAGATATTAAGCTGCCGCAAAGGGCCACCACCGGCAGTGCAGGCTATGACTTCTATCTGCCGCAGGGTGTAACTATCTTACCGGGCGAGCAGATCCTGATCCCAACCGGCATCCGTGTCAGAATCGAGGAGGGCTGGTTTCTGTCCTTGTTCCCGCGCAGCGGCTTGGGTTTTAAGTTCAGATTACAGTTGAATAACACAGTCGGCATCATTGACAGTGATTATTATAATTCTGATAATGAGGGGCATATTTTTGCCAAACTAACCAATGCGTCAGTGGAAGGGAAAACCATAGAGCTGGCAGCCGGAGACGGCTTTATGCAGGGGATATTTCAACCGTACGGCATCACTGTAGATGACCGGACTGAGGCCAGACGAAACGGTGGTTTTGGCAGTACCTCGAAAAGATAGTGTGTAAAAAAGGAAAGTGATATGTCTATGCAAAAACAGGTTGTGACCAATAGGGTACCCGCAAGACGCAGACGGCCTGTTGCCAAGCAAAAACCGCAGATGGGCTTTCTGGAATTCTTGTTTGGCAAGCGGGGACAGCCGATTCATTTTCGTGAGTACGGAGTGGTGATCGGAGTCCTGTTGTTATCTCTGGTCGGTATCATTATCAATTACAGCATCATGAGCTTTCGTCAGCCCGGCTGGGGCAGTCTGATCAAATCGGTCGGCTTTTTGATCGTCGGCTTGATTGTCATGTACCTGGCTGCCGATATCGAGTACCGAGCGTATGTGCCTATCGGTGTATTATTCTACGGAGCCAGTCTGATACTGATGATCGTAGTTCGCCTGATCGGAATAGAGATCAACGGAGCCAGACGTTGGCTTCGCTTCTTCGGAATTACCTTTCAGCCGTCGGAATTGGCCAAGGCGGCTCTGATCATGCTGATTCCTGCCCTGATCATCGCCTATAACGAAAAATTGAATCAATTGCGGGGGATTCTGGTTTGTATCGCCGTTACCGTTTTGCCGTTCGTTTTTGCTTGGAAGTTAACGGATAACTTCAGTACTGCGACCATCATTGCCGGTATTGCTGCCTTGATCGTAGCTGTTGCCAGAAAACCATGGAAATTACAGTTGTTCTTTATCCTCGGCACGATGATCGCCGTGGCACTGTTTATCGCGTTTGTCATTGTCACGCATAAGAGTGGCAGTACGGTCGGTGGTTTTAGAGTCGGCCGTGTCAATGCCTGGTTGTTCCAGGATCCGGGAAATGCTATCAGTTATCAAACCATGCAGAGTCTTTATGCCATCGGATCGGGCGGGATGTTCGGTCGTGGTATCGGCCGAAGCCTGCAGAAGCTTGGTTTTATACCGGAGGCGCAGAATGATATGGTCTTTTCGGTGCTGGCAGAAGAATTGGGGGTGATCGGAGTTATTTTGATTCTGATCTTATACGCTTATATCCTGTATCGGATTATGATGGTGGCTTATAACAGTCCGAATGCCTACAGTTCGCTGGTCGTTTACGGTGTATTTTTCCATATCGCCCTGCAGGTTGTTCTGAATATTGCAGTTGTGACTAACTTGATGCCGAATACAGGTGTTACCCTGCCCTTTATCAGTTCAGGCGGTACGTCGACGGTCATCCTGATGGGAGAATTGGGTCTGGTGTTGGGCGTCGCCAGAAGAATGAAATTTAACGATCCTCGCGAAGCGACCGGTCAAAACAGCCCTGAGATTGAAAAAGGAAGGTAAAACCATATGTTAAATTTATTAAAAGTCATTGTTTTGGGTATTCTAGAAGGAATCACCGAATGGCTGCCGGTCAGTAGCACCGGACACCTACAGTTGTTGCAGGATGTGTTAAAGCCGGGCTACAGTGATGCTTTTATGACCATGTTTCAGTTTGTCATTCAGCTGGGAGCCATCTTTGCGGTCATCCTACTGTACTGGAGTCGCGTTTGGCCGTTTCGCATGGAACACAGGGATGACGGTCAAAAGGGCAGGCTTCGTGTCAGTCGTCGAATTATGATTCTGTGGTCGAAAATTATCATCGCCAGTATTCCGGCCGCTGTTCTCGGTCTGTTGCTGGATGATTTTGCCGATAAATATCTGCATAAGTCAACAGTAATTGCCATCGCTCTGATCGTTTACGGTATTATTTTTATTATTATGGAGCGTCGCAATGCCGGTTTGGCAGAAGAGGACTTCCGCGTTACGGACATCCGTGATTTGGACTACAAAACGGCACTGGGAATCGGTTTCTTCCAGGTGTTGGCCATCGTTCCGGGTACCAGTCGCTCCGGTTCAACCATCATCGGCTCGATGTTGCTTGGCACCAGTCGTAAGGTGGCGGCTACATTCTCGTTCTACATGGCCATCCCGATTATGTTCGGCATCAGCTTTTTGAAAATCGTTAAATTCGGTTTTCATTTTACGGTGGTTGAGGCCGTTGCCTTACTGCTCGGCATGTTGGTATCCTTCGCTGTATCGGTACTGGTCATCAGCTTCTTTATGAAATTCATCCGTAAGCACAGTTTTATCGGCTTTGGTTATTACCGCATAGCCCTTGGTATCTTGGTGCTGGTGGTTGGCTTCTTACAGTAAGACGAACCTTAAAAGGCTCCCTTCGTATAACGAAGAGAGCCTTTTTTTCACGATTGTTTATGAAACGGCGATTCGTCTGTAACCATGAGCGGTTAACAGATAAATCAGGATGTAGAAGATGGTAAACAGGATACAGGTGCCGCTAATGGTTTGTATGATCAGAGCGGTATCGATTATGCCCATAATTTTGCTTAGGATGACCTGAATCATGCGGTAGGCAAAGACGATGTGTAACAGCGTCATCAGCATCGGTAAAAAGAATACCACGATAATCTGACGGCGGATGGTACTTTTGATATGTCGTTCGTCCAGTCCGACCTTCTTTAAGATTTTAAAGCGGGATCGATCTTCAAACCCTTCCGAAATCTGCTTATAATAGATGATTAAAACTGTACCGGCCAAAAAGAGTAGGCCAAGAAAGATACCGATAAAAAAGAGTGAACCGATAACACCTAAATAGCGAGGCAGTTCGGCACTGCGGTGATTGTTTCCAAAACTGTAGTATCCTTTTTGAGAATTAAATCGATCCGGGAAGCGGGGTATTACATGTAAAATTTTATCCCGATCTGCCTGATTTGGTATATCGTAGCCGTAGGATTGAATCGCCCGAATGCCAACGAAGTTATGAACCGTGAAAAAGCTTAGCGGATCATTTGCCCAAAGTATCAAGCGGTTTTTTGCCAATTCATTGGAATGTACCGACATTAGCTGTATAACCTTTTTGTAATCCAGCATTTCTTTGATACGAACCTGCTTCTCACCGATTGTAATGACATCACCTGCTTTAAAGTGGTTACCTGAATCGGCCAGATATATTTCATCATCGGTTAACTGTAAAGCTGAGCCAAACACCTTTTTGAAAGAGTCGGGGGTTTGTAATGACAGTATCCATTGCTGTGTGGAATCATCCGAGATCATGCGATCCTGATCCTCTCGTGTCCAGTTGAACTGATTATCGTTACGTTTGGCAACAATCTGAAACTCAAGATTTTCACTCTCTTGAACCATCGGAACCTTGAATTCCGGTCCCTTATCGGCACCGCTTTCGGTTATCGGCCGAGACCAGATCAACTCATCGGCGGCAAGATAAAATTTACTTCTCATCTCATCGATGCTGTATCCGTATTGCAGCTGATATTCTAATGTTACATTCAGCTCACTGGGATAATTAACTTTAATAAAGGCTTCGGTGTCCATAAACAGAGCAGTGGTGGTGGCTACCGTAACCAAGGTCATGGTGCTGAGGATACAGATGGAAGCCAGTCCGATGGCGTTCTTACGCATCCGAAACAATAGGTTTGAAACCGTAATCATATTTTTGGTGCGATAGTAGAAACGGTCTCGATGCTGTAACCACTTTAGTAAAGCCAGTGTCCCGGCATGGAAAAGCAGATAGGTGGCCAAAATGACGAGGATGGTGGCCTGAAAGAAGCGGGTGATGGCACTGATCTTCGGTTCTACAGTCCAGGCCAGATAATAGGCAAAAGCCAAGAGGGCAAAACCGATCAGAGCCTTGGGAAGTAAGAAACGAGTCTTCTTCTCACCTTTATTCTTATCTTTAAGCAACTCCAACGTTTTCATTCTACCAAGACGGTAGCTGTTTATCATAGGCACAATAGTAAAAATAATGATGGCCACCAATACAGTAATCAAGACATTGGTCATCGAAAAGACCGGCTTTAAGGTAGTCGAAACTCGTACAATGCGCAGTAGCAGGGTGTACATAAATCGATCCAGTACTATCCCAAACAGCAAGCTGATGAGCAGCGAGCCGCCGGCAAACACCAAGTTTTCGATTAATAGCATGGCATGTAAATGTTTCTTTTCCAGTCCCAGGATATGATAAAGCCCCAGTTCTTTTGAGCGGTTCTTCATGACAAAACTATTGGCATATAGGATGATGACCAGAGCGGTAATGCAAACCACATAGGCACCCAGATTGAGGATACTTTTGGTAGCGTTGGAAAATATCATCTCTGTAATATGCGGATTTCTCATCAGTGAGATGAAGATGTACAAAATGCTGAGGTTGGTGATGACAGCCAATGAATAGGGGATATATAACTGACGATTTTTATACAGATTGGTAATCGCAAGCCTAGATACTAACTTTGACATAGTCATTCACCCCCTGCAGCACTCATCATGGTCAAGGTATCGGAAATCTTCTGGAACATTTCGCGGTCGGTCGCCTGTCCTCTAAACAGTTGATGGTAGAGCATCCCGTCTTTGATAAATAACACACGCCCGGCTTTGCTGGCTGCGGTGATACTGTGGGTAACCATCAGAATTGTCTGTCCGGCAGTGTTGATGCTTTCAAATATATCCATGATGTTGGCAGCTGATTTGGAATCCAGCGCACCGGTCGGTTCATCCGCCAGCAAAAGTGAGGGATTTGCGATCAATGCTCTGGCGATGGCCACCCGCTGCTGCTGGCCGCCGGATAATTCATACGGATATTGCTTCAAATGGTTGTTAAGTCCCAGCTTGGAAGCTATTTCCCTGACGGCGTCGTCGGCCGGACCCTGTAAGGAGTTGGACAGTACCAGCGGTAGTATGATATTATCCTGAGCCGACAGGCTGTCCAATAGATTAAAATCCTGAAAAACGAAGCCAAGATGTTCCCGGCGGAAGGAAGCCGCCTTGCTTTCCGGTATGGATTGCATATCGGTACCGTTTAAAATGACCGAGCCGGCGGTTGGACGATCGAGGGTTCCCAGAATATTCAGCAGGGTCGTTTTGCCGGATCCGGACTCACCCATGATGGCCACGAATTCTCCTTCCTCAACAGAAAAATGAATATCACGCAAAGCCTCTACCTGCTGAGTACCAAATCTGGTCTGATAGATACGATTGATGTGATTAACTTGTAATAAACTCATATTGCCTCCTTTTGCTTGTTTTCTGTCCCATCATAACCCGCTTAGGCCGGTGGCTGCCATAATTCAGGATGACAATTTGGCCCCCGAAGCTTACAGTTTTGTAAGATACGGGGGCAATACCGGAAGCTTGCTTATTCTTTTGGACTGAAAGGTTCATCCGGAAGTGTCAATGAAAACAGACTGCCTTGCCCGGGCTGCGAGGAAATGCGTATATTTACATGCAGACGATCGGCAATCATCTTGGCCAAATATAAACCCAGACCGGAGGAGGTGTTTTTTTCATGACCGTTGAAGCCGGTAAAGCTACGCTCAAAAATCAGCGGTAGATCAGCGGACCGGATACCGATCCCGGTATCTCCGACGACCAACTGCTGTCCCAAACGATAGATCATAATTGTTCCGCCCGGAGCAGTGTATTTTAAGGCATTGGCCAAAAGCTGTTCAATCAGGATTGACAACCATTTTTCATCACTGACCACAGTCCAGGACGAATCCACATGCAGTTCAAGATTGATTCGGTTTCGGATAAAAAACAGGGCATACTTTTTGACCAGTTCATTTACTGTATGTTCCACTGTAAAACAGCGTGGCTGCAGATCCTGATGAAAGGATTCCATCCTTAGATAGTGCAGGACATGCTCGGCGTATTGGCGTATTTTAAACAGCTCGCCCTCCAGCTGTTGCCGCGCCTCGCTTTCCGGTAAACTTTCGACAAGCAGAGAAGCGGCAGCAATCGGAGTTTTGATCTGATGTCCCCAGACTGTATAATAATCCAGACGACGACTTTTTGTTTCGGAAACGACTTCGGTAGCCTTGCGCAAAGCTGCCGTCTGTTCATCGAGGGCAGAAAGCAGCAGCTGGCAATCAAGCTCGGCCGGTTGTTTACTGTGGCCGCCAAGCTTGACAGCTGTGATGCTGTCATAGATTTGATATATTCGCCGACAGTACAGAATCAAATCGATCAACAGACAGCCGATCAGCAGTAAGGACTGCAGTAAGATAATATAAGAAACAAAATCTGTTATATTATGAAAAAAATAGTCCAAACTGGCGGTCAACAGCAGTAGCGGCAGGCTGCAGAGCAGCCAACATCGTCGGTCACGCAGCCATGAAGGCAGTGCCCGACGCAGTAAAGAAAAACGTAGTCTGGGATTCATCGCAATACCCCGTAGCCAAGCCCTTTTTTGGTTTGGATATAATCTGTCAAACTGTAATCCGCCAGCTTACGCCGAAGTCTGGCCATATTGACGGTTAGCGTGTTATCATCGACGAACAGGTCACTCTGCCATAACTCTTGCATCAATCTGTCACGGGATACGAAGCTGCCCCGGGCAGTCATCAGGCAGTGTAAAATATGAAATTCATTTTTGGTTAGAGGAATGGAGCGTCCGTTATATAAAGCCTGAAGGCTTTTGGTATCCAAACACAGTCCGTCGTATTCCAGCCAGCCCTCCTCAGCACCGAACTCATAAGTGCGTCGCAGCAAGCCTTGCACCTTGGCTGCTAAAATGCTGCTTTCAAATGGTTTGGTGATATAGTCATCGGCTCCCATATTGATCGACAGAACCACTTCTCCGGCCGCATCATGGGAAGAAACGATCAATACCGGCACCGTCGATATTTTGCGGATTTCCTGTAGCCAATAATGGCCGCTGAAATATGGCAGACTGATATCCATAATCACCAGATGCGGATTTTCCTGTAAAAAAACTGTCAACACTTTATCAAATTCATTGATCTCAATCATCTGATGGCCCCAGCCGCTGAGCAGTTCGGTTACGGAACGACGGATCACCGGATCATCTTCAACAATTAGAATCTTATGCATAATCCCTCCTTAAAAAATATCAGCTTTATCATATCATATCCTACGGTGTCTTGCCAGACAAGTCAGCTGTATGCTATGATAAAATGTAAAAATATTTAGAAATGAGGGTCGTATGCGAGAGTTTAAGGGAGTCATCATGGACCTGGACGGGACGGTGCTGGATTCAGCCCATGTCTGGTCAAGGGTGGATGAAATTTTCTTACAGAGGCGTGGTTTTGCGGTGCCGGATGATTATATGGAGGCCATCAGTACCATCGGCTTTAGCAGGGCGGCGGATTATACCATAACCCGCTTCAGGCTGAATGAGGAACCACAAGCCATTATGGCGGAATGGTTAGCGCTGGCCGGTGAAGCATATGCCAACGATGTCGGATTGAAGCCGGGGGTCTATGCCTATCTGGAACATCTGCAGAGGCTGCAGATACCGGTGGCAGTGGCCACTTCCAATCACCCCGATCTGTATCGGTCGGCACTGGATCGAAACGGGATTACCCGCTTTTTTAGCGCCCACACGGTGGCGGCTGAAGTCAAGACCGGTAAGGATCAGCCGGATATCTACCATCTGGCCGCCTCCAAACTGGGCTTGGCCGCCTCCGATTGTCTGGTGTTTGAAGACATCGTCGAAGCGGCCCGCGGAGCGAAGAAAGCCGGCGCAGCTGTCATAGGCGTTTTTGATATTGCCGTGAAACAACATTTTGAAATGCTGCGGCAGGTGACTGACAGAGTGATATACGACTTTCGCGAATTGATAGAGGAGTAAAGAAAATGTTTGATATGTTAGAATACCGAGTCTTTGCTGATGTGCCGGAGGCGCCGCAGACGGAACCGCAGCGTCAGCTGTTTTTTGCCGAGCTATGCCACAGAGAGGTAGAAAAATTAACCACGCAGCTGGGACATGCCCCGGTTGCGGTAACACAGACGCTGGGTTGCCAGATGAATGCCCGAGATTCGGAAAAGATCAATGGCATCTTCAAAACCGCCGGTTTTGTTCTTGGTACAGATGAGGAGAAGGCCGACTATGTCATTTATAATACCTGCACTGTGAGAGAAAATGCAAACCTGAAGGTTTACGGTCGTCTGGGTTATTTGCACAGCCTGAAAAATCATAAACCTCATCTGAAGATCGCCTTATGCGGCTGTATGATGCAGGAACCGCAGGTCATTGAAAAGATCAGGGAAAGCTATTCATTTGTGAATCTGATCTTCGGAACTCACAATATTTATAAATTTGCCGAATTGTTATACCTTAGCCTGACAGAAAAAAAACAGGTCATTGATATTTGGGAAGGGACAGATCAGATCGTCGAGGATCTGCCGATCGATCGAAAATATGCGTTTAAGAGTGGCGTTAATATCATGTTCGGTTGCGATAACTTTTGCAGCTACTGTATTGTCCCGTATGTGCGTGGCCGCGAACGGAGCCGGCTGCCTGAAGATATCATCCATGAAATCGAAGGTCTGGTGGCTGATGGCGTGGTGGAAGTAATGCTGCTTGGCCAAAATGTTAATTCCTATGGCAAGGGGCTGAAGGAAAAGATCGATTTTGCCGGACTGCTGCGTCGAATCGAGCAGATCGACGGACTGCGGCGCATACGCTTTATGACTTCTCATCCGAAGGATTTGAGTGATGATGTCATTGCCGTAATGGCCGCTTCCAAAAAGATTTGCCGTCAGCTGCATCTGCCGTTTCAGGCCGGAAGTACCAATATTCTGAAAAAAATGAGAAGACAGTATACCAAGGAACAGTATCTGGCGCTGGTTGACCGGGTCAAGGCTGCTATACCGGACATCTCACTCAGCACCGATATTATGGTCGGTTTCCCGGAGGAAAGCGAGGAGGACTTTCAGGATACCCTGGATGTGGTGCGAAAAGTCGGATTTGACCATGCCTTTACCTTTATCTACTCCAAACGCAGTAACACTCCGGCCGCTGCCAATAAGAATCAGGTGCCGGAGGATGTGGTGAAGAATCGTTTTGAACGCTTATTACATGAAGTGCAGCAGCGTTCTCGCAGCGGCGCCGCCAGATTAACCGGTGTCACGGCAGAGGTATTGGTAGAGGAATTAAATCTCAAAATGAACGGATATGTAACCGGCCGTTTGGACAACAACATGGTTGTTCATTTTCCGGGCGGCGAAGAGCTGATCGGAAGATTCTGCCGGGTATCCCTGGATGAGTGTAAAGGTTTTTATTTTATCGGAGAGAGAGTAGCAGATGAGTAAGCAAACGCAACAGGGCTATGACTACCAGACCATCATACCCAAAACCACCCCGATGATGAGGCAATATCTGGAAACAAAGCTGGAATATTCCGATCAGATCCTGTTTTATCGTCTCGGAGATTTTTATGAGATGTTTTTTGACGACGCTCTTTTGGCGGCGCGAGAGTTGGAGCTGACATTGACCGGAAAGGACTGCGGTCTGGAGGAACGGGCGCCGATGTGCGGCGTTCCCTATCACGCAGCCGAAATGTACATTGAACGTTTGGTCGCCAAAGGCTATAAGGTGGCTGTGTGCGAGCAAGTGGAGGATCCGAAGCGGGCCAAAGGACTGGTCAAGAGAGAGGTCGTTCGTGTTGTAACAGCCGGCACTTATACTGAAAGTCATTTTTTGCAATCAGACAAAAATCATTATCTGACCTGTGTTTGCTGTCTGGATGATCAATACGGTATCGCTACCTGTGATGTTTCAACCGGCGAACTGCTCGCTACTCGGGCCGATTGCCCGTCGCTGGCAGCCGATGAATTATTCAAATTGACACCGGCCGAGATCTTATTAGGGGATGAGATAGATGAGAAGGCCTTGCGAATCGATGCCCTCAGCCAGCTGACAGATGTACAGTTGACTCGTCTGGCAGCGGATAATAAGAAAGAGGTCGATGTCCGTGAAGCCTTGATCAAGCAACAGTTTCGGCTGTTTTCACTGGATGCGGTTGGGTTGCGCTCGGCCGATGCCATGACCATGGCTGTCGGTCGGCTTCTTCGCTATATTCGGGAAACGGCCAAACATTCGGCCGATCATATCACCGAGCTTCGAATCTATGCCATCGGCGATTATATGATTCTTGATAACGGTACCAGACGAAATCTGGAACTTTGCGAAACCATGCATGAAAAAAACAAGCGCGGTTCCCTGTTGTGGGTTTTAGATAAAACTAAAACCGCCATGGGAGCTCGTGCCCTGCGCCGCAGTCTGGAACAGCCATTGATCCGGGTAGACCGCATCAATGAACGTCTGGATGCCGTTTCCGCATTGACAGAGGCGATGATCGACATGGAGGAGCTTAGAGAATACCTGCAGCCGATTTATGATCTGGAACGCCTGATGGGGCGGATCGCTTATGAAACGGCCAATCCAAAGGATTTGCAGGCTTTTTCCTCATCTTTGCAAATGCTGCCGGCTATTCGAACTGTTCTGCAGCAGCAGGATGCACCGTTATTGCAGGCTATATTTGAAGAGATCGATGAAATGGCAGACCTGCGCGAATTGATTGATACAGCCATCGCAGATGATGCTCCGATCTTGATTCGCGAAGGCGGTATTTTTAGAAACGGTTATGACGAGCGCATTGACACTCTCAAACAGGCCGCTACCGAAGGCAAGGACTGGCTGGCTGCTCTTGAGGAAGAAGAGCGGAGCAAAACCGGCATCAAGAATCTGAAGATTAAATATAATAAGGTCTTCGGTTTTTATTTCGAGGTTACGAATTCCTACCGGTCACTGGTGCCGGATTATTTTATTCGCAAGCAGACTTTAGTGAATGCCGAACGATATACTACCGAGCGGTTAAAGGAGCTGGAGAACATCGTTCTTGGTTCCAATGAAAAATTGGTCGCGCTGGAGTATGAAGCCTATGTCGAACTGCGCCGCCAAATTGCGGGTCATGTTAAGCGGATTAAACGGACCGCTGCCGCCATCGGTAATCTGGATATGTTATGTTCTTTGGCCAATGTGGCATACCATCGCGGTTATGTACGCCCGCTGGTAGATAATGGTGACATACTGGATATACAGGAGGGTAGACATCCGGTCGTTGAACTGATGACCGGCAACCACGCCTTCATCCCAAACGACAGTCATTTAAATCATGGTGAGCAGCGTATCGCCGTTATTACCGGACCGAACATGGCCGGCAAATCGACCTACATGCGGCAGACAGCCTTGATAGTGCTGATGGCACAAATCGGCAGCTTTGTTCCGGCAGCTGCGGCCCATATCGGCGTGGTGGACCGTATCTTTACACGGGTCGGAGCCTCGGATGAACTGGCGTTTGGAAGAAGCACCTTTATGGTAGAGATGACCGAGGTGGCCAATATTTTGCATAACGCCACGGACCGCAGTCTGTTGATTTTGGATGAAATCGGCCGCGGTACCAGTACCTTTGATGGTTTGAGTATCGCATGGGCAGTCATTGAATATATTGCCGATGTTGAAAAACTCGGCGCCAAAACGCTGTTCGCTACCCACTATCATGAGTTGACCGAATTAGAAGGGAAGATTCCGGGTGTCAAGAACTTTTGTATTACGGTAAAGGAAGAAGCCGACGGGATCTTATTCTTACGAAAGATCATACCGGGAGGAGCCGATAAAAGCTACGGTATCGCGGTCGCCAAGCTGGCCGGGGTGCCGGAGCGCGTCATCTTCCGGGCTCAAGAGTTGGTGGAAAAGCTCGAGCAGGCAGATATCGTCGCCGGCGTTAAAGATATCGCCGTCAGAACGACGGTATTGGACGACGGTAAGGTGGAGCAGCTCAAAGCCCAACAGCGGTCGGAGTTTCAAGAGAAGAAGATACAGCAGGAACTGGTGGAGCAATTGCGTGCATTGTCCTTGAATCAGCTGACACCGATCGAAGCCATGTTAACCCTGGCGAAGCTGCAGGAGTTGGCTAATCGCCAGCCGTGATACCGATGAGGCAGGTGGATTTTATAAGCTGTATTGCAGAAGGGAGAAGCTATGATAGAGGTTTTATCACAGGCGACCATAGATAAGATCGCTGCCGGTGAAGTTGTGGAACGGCCGGCCTCGATCGTCAAAGAGTTATTGGAAAATGCCATTGACTCCGGATCATCTTCCATCACGGTGGAAATTAAGGACGGCGGTCTTGGTCTGATCAGGGTGACGGACAAGGGGCAGGGGATTCCCAAAGGAGAGGTCAAGACGGCCTTTTTGCGACATGCCACCAGTAAGCTGCGCACAGAGTCTGATTTACTGGCCATCCGTACCCTTGGATTTCGCGGTGAGGCGCTGTCCAGTATTGCAGCCATAGCAGCCGTCGAAATGATCACCAAGCCGCCGGCCGATCTGACCGGGGTACGCTATCTGGTAGAATATGGACAGGAGATAGCTTTTGAAGAGATCGGTGCGCCGACCGGTACCACCGTCATCGTTCGGGATGTCTTTGAAAAAATTCCGGCCCGCCGGAAGTTTCTCAAATCAAACGCAACCGAGGCCGCTCATATTCAAGAAATGGTAGAAAAGCTGGCATTGGCTCATCCGCATATTTCGTTTAAATGTATGATCGGCGGTCAGGTTAAACTAAGTACTCCGGGAAACGGAAAATTGGGCGATGTGATTTATAGCATCCTCGGCAAAAATGTTTATCAGGAGCTGCTGCCTTTTGAAAGACAAGGAACCCATCTATCCTTACAGGGTATGATTGGCCGACCGGCTCTCTCAAAGGGAAACCGAACCGGTGAGAGCTTTTTTGTGAATCAGAGGGCGATTAAAAGCGCTTTATTGACCAAAGCGGTGGAAGAGGCATATCGCCCCTTTATGATGCAGCATCGGTTTCCGGTCGTTGTATTGTCATTGAACATCAGTCCGGAGCTGGTCGATGTTAATATGCATCCGCGAAAAGCTGAGGTTCGTTTTGTCGATGAGCGTCCGGTTTATGATTTTGTTCGCTATGCCATAGGTGAGTTTTTGAAAAATCAGATTTTGGTGCCAAAGGCTGTTTTTTCCGTTGAAACGCCGTCGGTGCCACAGCAGACCGCTCGTCCGCAGCACATAGAGCCTTTTGAGAGCAGACGTGAGAAACGTTGGCAGGAACAAAATCCTATTGTAGCCGAAACTGCTGTTTATCAGGCTGAAGCCAAGTCCAGACAAAATACTGTCTTTGAACCCGGACCGGTCGCGGAGCAAAATGATATCCGGACGGAAGTCGTGCAGCCAAAAGAGCCGCAACCGATACCCAAGCACACCGACATGGAAGCATTAAAGCCGGTTCAGACCTCATTGCTTGAACAGGTCGCTGTTAAACCGCGAGAAAAGTATTTCCGTCTGATCGGTCAACTGTTCCAGACCTATTGGCTGCTGGAATTGGAAGATACCGATCACATCTACATGTTGGATCAGCATGCTGTGCATGAAAAAATCCTGTTTGAAAGGACCATGAAACAGGTTGCTGCCAAACAGGCGATATCTCAGGGCTTGTTACCGGCACAGCCCATGACGTTTACCCCGAGCGAACAGGAGTTGCTGCGTAAGCATCAGTCTGTGTTGCAGGCAATCGGCTTTGAACTGGAGCCGCTTGAAGGAAATGAATATCTGCTGAGAGCTGTGCCGGCCAACCTCTTCCATATCGAATACCGCGAGCTGCTGTATGCCATATTATCTGCTCTCGAAAACGATGGCCGTGTCGAAGCAGCGGTTCCGGTTCTGGAACGCATCGCGTCGATCAGCTGTAAGGCGGCTATCAAAGGGAATCGCAGTTATTCGGAGCAGGAGATCAGTCAGATGCTGCGTGAATTGCTGGAGCTGGAGAATCCCTTCTTCTGTCCGCACGGTCGCCCGACCATGGTTGAACTGACAAAGACAGAATTGGAAAAGAAATTTAAGCGTATTCTGTAGTGATCCTATAGCAAGGCGGCTGACAGAATAGAACTGAGTATGAACAGATGGAGAATGGAATGTTGGATAATGAATTGATTATCCTGGCCGGCCCGACCGGTGTAGGAAAAACCGCTCTGTCGCTGGAACTGGCCAAGGCCATCGGCGGCGAGATTATTTCGGCTGATTCGATACAGGTTTATAAGGGGCTGGACATCGGATCTGCCAAAATCTCTTTCGAGCACAGGAGAGGGATCAAACATCATCTGTTGGATATCTGGGAGCCGACCGAACCTTTTGATGTGGTGCGCTTTCAGAAAATGACCGCTCGGTGTATCCGCCAGGTGCGCGAGCGCAAAGCGGTGCCGATCCTGGTCGGCGGTACCGGCTTTTATATCCAAAGTATATTGAAAGATGTCAGCTTTACACCGGTTGATATCCCGACAAAACTGATGACGGAGCTTGAAGCGTTGTCATCGGAAGAGCTTTATGAAAAGCTGAAAGAGATCGATCCAAATTATGCCGATATTGTGCATGTCAATAATCGCAAACGAGTGCTGCGGGCTGTTTCCTATACTCTGACTGCGGGCGAGCCGTTTTCGGTCTATAATGATCGGGAGCGGCAGCGAACCTCTCCGTATCACTATACCTACTTCGTCCTGACCAATGACAGAGCCGTCCTCTATGAACAGATCGACCGTCGGGTAGATCATATGCTGGCAGCCGGTTTGATCAATGAGGTAATTCGCTTAAAGGAACAAGGCTGTCATGCCGCCATGACTTCCATGCAGGGAATCGGCTACAAGGAGGTGCTGGCCTATCTGGATGGTGAAATTGATTATCCGTCCATGGTCGAGCAGATTAAACAACACACCCGTCATTATGCCAAACGCCAGCTGACCTGGTTCAAGCGTGAACCGGATGTGATCTGGTTATCCAGACAGGAGCTGCCGCACGATGAGCAACTATTACACACTATGATTTCAGAAATAGAAAAGAGACGACGAAATAATGGTTAAGGATATTACCCTTTTAGAACAGGAAAACCGGATGGCCGGCCGGCTCGGCATCTCAGAACCGGTACTGTTATTTACCAGACGCATCGAAGACGGCTTAAAGGACCGTTTTGAGCAACTCGCACATTTGGCTGCCCTGAATCAGATGAAGGTGCTGGCTGCCATGCAAAAGAACCGTGTCAGCGATGTTCATTTTCACGGCAGTACCGGTTATGGCTACAATGATCTCGGCCGAGATACTCTCGAGGCTGTATATGCCGATGTTTTTCATACCGAGGCGGCTCTGGTGCGAGCGCAGATCACCTGCGGTACCCATGCGCTTGCCACCGCTTTGTTCGGAAATCTGAGGCCGGGGGATGAAATCCTATCTCCGGTCGGGAAACCCTATGACACCCTGGAAGAAGTGATCGGCATTCGCCCGTCAAAGGGTTCTTTGGCAGAATACGGCGTCAGCTACCGCCAGGTCGATCTGTTGAATGATGGAAGCTTTGATTATGAAGGTATTCGGGCAGCTATTTCCGCTTCTACCCGTTTGGTGACCATTCAGCGTTCAAAGGGCTATCAAAGCCGCCCGACATTGTCGGTGGAGAGGATCGGTGCATTGATCGACTTTATCCGTTCCGTCAAAAGTGATGTAATTATCATGGTGGATAACTGCTACGGCGAATTTACTCAGGAAATCGAGCCTTCGGATGTCGGAGCTGACCTGGTCGTCGGCTCTTTGATTAAGAATCCCGGCGGCGGTCTGGCGCCGATCGGAGGCTATATCGTCGGTAAGAAGGAGTATATCGAGAATGCTTCTTATAGACTGACCTGTCCGGGACTCGGCGCCGAAGTCGGAGCTTCACTTGGTATTACCCAGACATTATTCCAGGGTTTATTTCTGGCGCCGATCGTTTCGATCGCTGCATTGAAGACAGCCATTTTGGCTGCCGGCATGTACCAGACTTTAGGTTATCGAACCATACCGTCGTCCGAAGAGGAACGGTTTGATATCATTCAGGCCATTCAGTTTAACCGGCCGGAAGGACTGATTGCTTTCTGTCAGGGTATTCAGGCCGGCGCTCCGGTTGATTCTTATGTTGATCCGGAGCCATGGGATATGCCGGGCTATGACAGTCAGGTAATCATGGCAGCCGGTGCCTTTGTGCAGGGTTCATCAATCGAGCTGAGCGCCGACGGACCGATGAAACCTCCCTATAATGCCTTTTTTCAAGGCGGTCTGACCTATGAACACGGCCGCATCGGCATGATGAAAAGTTTGCAGGCCATGGTTGATAAAGGCTTGGTCGCTATTTCGCAGCTACAATAACATGCAGGAGGAAGCAAAATATGCGCTATGACTGTATTATCATCGGGGGCGGAGCTTCCGGCTTGATGGCGGCGGTGACCGCCGCCCGTGCCGGGAAGCAGGTCCTTGTTCTGGAAAAACGAAGCAAAGCCGGAAAGAAACTGGCCATGACCGGTAACGGTCGATGCAACCTGACAAATCTGAAGCAACATCCTGCATTCTATCATTCCCGGAATCAGGATTTTCCGCTGCCAGTACTTGACCATTTTTCCTCTTCACAGGTGATCGCCTTCTTTAGCGAGCTGGGGCTGTTTACTAAAAACCGTGACGGCTACATTTATCCGCATACGGAAGAAGCCTTTGTGGTGGCGGAATTACTGGAGGCGGAGCTGCGTCGTCACGGCGGAAAGCTGAAATGCTCGGCTGCGGTGTCTGCGATCCGCAAGGCGGATGATTATTTTAAAGTGACGGTGGAGGACTGGCAATATGAGGCAAGTACGGTTATTTTAGCAACCGGCTCATATGCCGGATTTTCCGAAACCGATGAAGCGGGAGAGAGCGCCGACAGTTGGAATTATCTGGCTGCGGCATTCGGGCATCACCTGATTCGGCCGCTACCCGCGCTGGTTCCGCTGCTATCGGATGATCCGCTGTTACCGGCTATCGGTACCCTGCGTATTGATGCCGCTTGTACCCTGCGTATCGATGCCGCCAATCTGGCTACCGAGCGGGGAAATGTGCAGTTCACCGGAAAAGGTATTTCCGGCATTCCTGTCTTTCAGCTCAGCGCTGCTGCCGTCCGTGCCATTGCTACCGGCCATCGGGTGGAGATACGGGTCAATTTATTACCGGATTTTGAACCGGCTGTGCTTAGTCAATACCTGCAACAGCGATCATCCCGGGCACCGCAAAAGACGGTGTCCGAACTACTGCTCGGCTTGGTGCCAAAAAAGATGATAGCAGCTCTAAAGAGACGCAGTGCATTAGACGGTAGCAGAAATGGCAGTACCCTGACAACAGCGGATTTTGACCGATTAGCCGATACGCTGCTCAGATTTGATATCTTGATCGCCGGTTATGCACCGGCCGCTCAGGCTCAAGTATTGCAGGGAGGGATCGATACGCGCGAGGTATTCCCCATGACGTTGGAGTCCAGACTTGTTCAAGGGCTGTTTTTTGCAGGCGAAGCACTGGACGTTGACGCCGTTTGCGGCGGCTATAATCTGCACTGGGCCTGGTCCAGCGGCTATGTGGCCGGCCATCTCGGTAATCTGCAGGATACCTTATATCCGTTGGAGCAATTGACCATCAACCATGATTCAGATGAAAGCGATTACCAAAATGATTAGATTGACAGAATGCAAACTGCCGACTGAGCACAGCCTTCGGGAGCTTGAGCAGTATATTGAAAAAAAGCTGGGGCTAAGCGCAGGCCAATATCAGTACCGCATTACCAAGCGTTCGATCGATGCGCGAAAAAAGCCGCATATCTTCTTCGTCTATACACTGGATGTTTCTGTTGCCAACGAAAAAAAATGGCAGAATCAAAGACTGCCGGCTGATATACAGCTGGTTGAGGATAATATGTATCGTTTGCCGGTGCCGGGGGTAAACAAGCTGTCACAGCGCCCGGTTATCATCGGTACCGGTCCGGCCGGCCTGTTCTGCGGTTATTTGCTGGCCGAAATGGGCTATCGGCCGATCTTGATCGAGCGCGGACAGACAGTTGAAGAACGATTGCGCACAGTAGAGCATTTCTGGCAGACCGGAGAACTGGATTCTTCTTCCAATGTACAGTTTGGCGAAGGTGGAGCAGGAACTTTTTCCGACGGAAAACTAAACACTCTGATCAAGGATCATTTCGGACGTGGCCGCCTGGTGTTGGAGACTTTTGTCCGCTTTGGGGCCGATAACGAAATTTTATATGACTACAAACCGCACATCGGTACCGATCGGCTGCAGCAGCTGATCCCTAATATGCGGCGCCGGATGCAAGAACTGGGAGCTGAGTTTCATTTTTCGACCTGTCTGACCGACCTTGTCATTCGCAGCGGTATGATTGAGCAGATCATCGTCAAGGGGCCGACCGGCGAGGAATGTATGACAGTCGGCCCGGTGGTGCTGGCCCTTGGTCACAGCGCCCGTGATACCTTTCGCCTGCTTTGGCAAAAAGAGCTGCCGATGGAGGCCAAGCCCTTTGCTGTCGGCTATCGGGTGGAACATCCGCAAAGTTTGATTAATATGAGTCAATACGGAGTAGCCGATCATGCTGTACTTGGCGCTGCGCCGTATAAGGTAACCTATCGAAGAGAGGATGAAAAGAGAGGCGTCTATTCCTTCTGTATGTGCCCCGGCGGCTTTGTGGTCAATGCTTCATCCGAGCCCGGAAGATTGGCTGTCAACGGAATGAGCTATCATGATCGGGCGGGGGTTAATGCAAATAGCGCCATTATCACCTCGGTTTCAACAGCCGACTTTGAGGCTTCCGATGCCCTGGCCGGGCTTCGGTTTCAAGAACAGCTCGAGGAACGTGCCTATGCCCTGGCAAAGGGACGGATTCCGGTGCAATACTTTATGGATTTTTGTATTGGTAAGGCTACAGAAAAAATAGATCCGGCATACCGGCCGCAAATCAAAGGTCAATGGCAACCGGCTGATGTCAGCTCGCTTTTACCGGCCGGTCTGAATACCGGTATTATAGCGGCCATGCATCATTTTGCCAAACAGATCCCCGGCTTTGATCATAAACATGCTATTTTTTCCGGTATTGAAAGCCGAACTTCATCGCCGATCCGCCTGCTTCGAAACGAAAACCTGGAATCGGCTATTGCAGGTTTATATCCCTGCGGAGAAGGCGCCGGATATGCCGGCGGTATTATGAGCGCTGCCATAGACGGACTGAAGGTTGCAGAAGCAATTATTCGTAAATATAGTCAGCCGGTTGTTGCCGATTGAACGCCTATATGTTAGTATTAAGTGCAGTGTCCTTGAACCGAGAGAGTATGGAAAGGATACTATGAAATTTGATCGTTTAATTCGTGATCTGCCGGATGAGGAGAAGCCCTATGAGAAATGTCTTGAAAAGGGTGCCTCGGCTTTAACCAGCCGTGAGCTGGTGGCTATTTTGCTTCGTACCGGCAGCCGCGGAAGTTCGGTTTTGCAGCTGGCAGATCGGCTGTTAACAGAAAAAGAGGGTTACAGCGGGCTGTCCGCACTTTGCCATTACGATCTTCCCGAATTGTTGAAGCTGCCGGGAATCGGTGAAAAAAAGGCGGTCGTTTTGTTGGCTGTCGTTGAAATGGCCAGAAGGCTGTCTCAAGATCGTTCCGGACTGCCCAAAATCAATTTTTCCAGTCCGCAGGATATCGTCCGGCATTACAGTTTTGAACTGGGCGGTCTGGAGCAGGAACGGGTACTCTGCCTGTTTTTGAATACAAAAAATCATTTAATCACCGAGAAGGTGATTTCGATCGGCAGTGTCAATTACACTGTTATCCCGCCACGCGAAATCTTTATGATGGCATTTAAGGTGGGAGCGGTTCATTTGATTCTCCTGCATAACCATCCCAGCGGTGATGCCACTCCGAGTGCGGAAGACCGGCTGGTAACGGAGCGCATTGCCAGACTTGGTGTGGAGTTGGGCATCCGTTTGCAGGATCATATTATTATCGGCAGCGGAGGATATTACAGCTTTGCTGCGGAAGGCCTGCTATCGTAAGAGAGGATAGATATGCTACCATTTGAGGTATTTGGTCTGGATCTCGGATCACAGAATATCAAGCTGTATCGAGCCAGGTCCAATGAATGGCTGTCACAGCGTAATCTGATTGCCGTATTGGATGACACCTATGTGGCGGCCACCGGTGATACAGCCTATGAGATGTATGAACGGGCGCCGGAAAATATTAAAATACATGCTCCCGTGCAAGGCGGTACCATTGCCAGCCTGGCTCAGATGGAGCATGTGCTGCAGGATTGCCTGGCTGCTTTGTCAATGTGGAAAGGACTGGGCTCTACCTGTTTTGTTACTGTGCCGTCAGCCACCACTCAGGTGGAGAAGCTGGCCTATTTTAAGGTATTGAAAAGTCCGCTGCTTCGGGCGCGCAAGGTTTGGCTGCTGGAGAGCGGTCTGACTGATCTGGCCTATGCCGGTGTTGATTTTTCAAAAGAACAGGGGCATCTGGTGGTCAACATCGGATCGGCTACCACTGTTGTGACCATGACATACGGTGCCAAGATCGTGCGCAGTAAGAAGCTGTTGCTCGGCGGAGATCAGATTGATCAAATGATCGTCGATCTGTTGCGCGAACGTTATCATATCCAGATCGGACTGAAATCTGCGGAACAGCTAAAAAAAGAGGTTCTGTCATTGCATTCAATTTCCAGTCAAATGCATGTCCGCGGTGTCCACAGCATTAGCGGTTATCCGTCCGAAACGAACATTTCCGTAGAGGTGATTATTTCGTGTATCCGCAAATTTTTTCAGCAGGTGATCGCGGAATTGCGCCGCGTTATCGAGGGGTTGCCGCCTGAGATGTATACTCATGTACAGCAAAACGGTCTGTATCTGACCGGTGGTCAAATCCTGATCGGCGCCTGTGAGAAAATGTTTCAGGACGCTCTTTTTATTCCAATCCAAAAAAGTGATCGTCCCCTGTTTTCATCAATTCGCGGACTTGAGATTTTGATTGAAAACGGAATGTATAAAAAAATCGGAAAAACAATTTAATCAGCGAACAAAATTCGCGTTTTGAATAGATGAGGTATCCCCCGTGAAAAAATTATATGATGAGAAAAAACGTTTTCGGTTGTGTAGTAAGCACCTGTTTGTCGCATTGGTGGTTTTTTGTCTTGGCATGATTGCGACTTCCTTTTTGACCGATTTGTCTTTGGGGGGATTGCGCCGACTGCCCGGTCGAATTATGATTCCCCTGCAAAACGGGATGGATCGCTTTGTTAAGGCTCTTGAAGACAACGGTGTCGATTTGCGCTCTAAGCAGACGCTGATTGATGAGAACACCGCTCTCAAAAAAGAAGTAGAGGAGCTGCGCCAAGCCAATCAGGCATTGAATGTCGGACAGCAGGAGCTGCATCGTTTGCAGACCCTCTATAAATTGGATCAAAGTCTTCCTGATTATCCAAAGATCGGCGCCAGAATTATTTCAAAGAACACCGGAAATTGGTTTACCACGTTTGTTATCAATCGCGGTACGGCAGATGGTATTATGGTTGACTGCAACGTAATAGCCGAAGGTGGATTAGTCGGTATCGTGACCGAAGTCGGAGAGCATTGGGCGACTGTCAGAGCTATTATCGACGATGTCAGCAGCGTTAGCAGCATGGTGCAAAAGACTTCGGATCTTTGCATTATTTCCGGAGATTTAAAGGCCATGCAAAATCAGCATATTTTGCTTACTCAGCTAAAAGATCCTGATGGTCGGGTCAAGGTAGGCGATCAGGTCGTCACCTCGGATATCAGCAGTAAGTTTTTACCGGGGCTGGTGATCGGATATATCGATAGCTTAACTAAGGACAGCAATCATCTCACCAAGTCAGGCACGCTGGTTCCGACAGTGGATTTTGATCATCTGCGCGAAGTGCTGGTGATCACCAAGGTAAAGGAGGTGCCTGCCCCATGATGATTTTTGTTTTGGGTGTTATGGTTATCCTTTCTTTTTTATTACAGAGCAGCGTTTTGCCATATCTGGCAGTGGGCGGAATCACACCGAATCTGCTTTTGGTTTTAACGGCATCCTTTGGTTTGATTCGAGGTAAAAAAACAGGCCTTCTTGTCGGATTTTTTTCCGGGGTTTTGGTTGATATCTTCTTCGGTCCCTTTTACGGCTTCAATGCTCTGATGCTGTTGATTACCGGGTATTTGTGCGGTCACTTCCATTATATCTTTTATGAAGAAGATATTAAGCTGCCGATGATCACAATCGTAGCAGCCGACTTTCTGTACGGAGTGGTTCAATATATGATTGCATTTTTCCTGCGCGGTCGTTTTGATATCTGGCATTTTTTATGGCGAATCATCATTCCGGAAGTGATATACACCCTGTTGCTAACTATTATTTTTTATCCGTTCTTTCTGTCAATCAGTCGATACGTAGATGCTTTTATCAAAAGGAGAGAGAATAGAATTGTTTAGAAAATCAAGAAAAAGATTAAAACAGGTCGCTGACAGCCGAGTGACCATTGTCGGCGGAGCGCTGTTATTATTGGCGATTTCCCTCGGTATCCACCTGTTCAAGCTGCAGATCGTCAAGGGTGGGCAGTATCAGCGTGATTTTGCTCTGCGCATAAAAAAAACCGAAGAGATTACGGCTGCCCGGGGAAATATCTATGATCGCAATCATAAGGCGTTGGCTTATAATGAGCTCATCCATTCAGTCAGCATAGAAGACAGCGGCACCTACCGGACGCAAATCGAAAAAAATTTAACCATCAATAAATCCATCATTACTCTAATCGGGCACCTGTCTAAAAATCAGGATCGTTTATCGGTCAGTTTTCCATTGACAGTCAATGACCAGGGACAGCCTGAATATACTGTCAGCGGTGTCGCCAAGCAGCGTTTTCTGGCAGATATCTTTGGGGTCATCGATCCGAAGGATATGAAAGCAGAACAAAGCTCCATGACAGCTGCGGATCTGCTTAAACTGATTACCGGTTCCCAAAAATTCGGTATTCGTGCTGAAGATTATTCGGCCAGTCAGCTCGGACAGAAGTTGATCGCAGAACTGAAATATCCGCAAAATTTGGATATTGCTACCCAGTTGCAGGTGGCTGCGGTACGCTTTGAGATGTCAAAAAACAGTTTTCAGAAATATCTGGCCAATACCATTGCCACCGAGATCAGTGACAAGAGTATGATAGCCCTGACTGAGGATGCCGATAACCTGCCGGGCATCAGTGTGATTGATCAATATAAACGGATTTACCCTTATGGGGAGGCTTTGTCGAACATCGTCGGATATATTGGCAAGCCATCGGAAACCGAACTGGCTGAGTTGAAAGGCAAATCCGGTGACCATGCCTATACAGCTTCCGATGTGGTCGGTAAAATGGGAATCGAAAAGACCATGGAAAACCACCTGCGCGGAAGTAACGGAGAGAAGGAGTTTTTTGTCAATAATGTCGGCGTGGCGCAGGAAACAAAGATAACCAAGGAAGCTGTCATCGGCAATGATGTGATCCTGACGATTGATGCCGATTTGATGAAAAAGACCTACGAACTATTAAAATCCCGTATTGCCGGTCAGCTGCTGGAACAGCTGGTCGATGATCTGCATTATAAATTCTCCGGTGAAGATCTGTTAAAAATCAAGATCTCAATCGCTGAAGTATATGGCGCTTTATTTAAAAACGGTGTGCTGGATATTCGGCATTTTTCAGCTAAGGATGCCGGCAGCTCGGAACAGCATCTGTATGAGCAGTTTACCGCTCGACAGACGCAGCTGCTAAGTCAGTTGGAGGAAATCTTCAGCTCCGATCAGGCCGCGGCCTATCCGGCTCAGGATGAAACCACCAGAAAATATTTAACCTATCTGTTTTTCACCAAGCTTGTGTCTGATGGCATTCTGACGGTAGATGATACCTCGGCGCCTTCATATCAGACCTTGGTTAACGGCGGCGATATTAAAATCAATAAATTCCTGCTGGACGCCATTTCAAAAAACTGGATTCAGACAAAGTACATCATGAAGGATGACGGCTATGCCGATTCCGACAAGGTGATCGCCGGTCTGGTTGCGTATTTAAAGGAGGCGCTTCCTAAGGACATTGTATTTTCCGGTATGATATATGATGATCTGATTCGCAATGAGTACGTTTCTCCGGTTCATGCCTGTCTGGCTTTGTACGAGCAGGGTGTGCTGCCGAAGAATGACGAATTGACGAATGCCTTAAGCAGCGGCGTCATCACACCTTACGGCTTTATGCGTGACCGTATCCGGGCTCTGGAGATTACCCCCGGGCAGCTTGGAATCGATCCGTCCACCGGGTCGGCAGTTTTAAGTGATCCGAATAACGGTGAGGTGATCGTAGCCGCCAGCTATCCGGGCTATGACAATAATCGTCTGGTCAATCGTGTTGACAGCAAATACTATGAACGACTGTTGTTAGATGCCACCGCACCAATGGTGGATAAGTGTACCAATGAGCTGCTGGCCCCCGGATCAACCTTTAAGATGCTGTCAACCATTGCCGGTTATGAAGAAGGCGTGATGTCTCCTGATGAATTGATTAACTGCCAGGGTGAATTTAAACAGATATCACCGTCACCAAAATGCTGGTTGGTTACCGGACACGGAGATATGGATATGGTGCATGCTTTGCGACATTCCTGCGACATCTATTTTTATACACTCGGCTATCGCCTTGGTGGAGGAGAAAATGGACGCTTCGATGACCAAGCCAGTCTGGATCGTCTGAATAAATACTGTACCTTGCTTGGCATGGATGAGACAACCGGTATCGAACTGCCGGAAACCAAGCCGCATATGTCCAGTACGCAGGGAGTACAATCCGCCATCGGGCAAGGTTCCTACTCATTTACAACCACTCAATTGGCTCGCTACGCCGGCGTATTGGCCACATCCGGAGAAGTCACCCAGTTTCACCTGTTAAAAAAAGTGGTTGATGGCAAAGATCCGAACCATACCCTGGTGGAATATCAGCATACTAATGAACAAATCAGCCTGCCGGAAAATCTGTGGCAGATCGTTAAAAGCGGTATGTCTGAATCTTCTGAGTACAGTCAGGCATTTAAAGGATCGTCTATCTCGTCACCGAGTAAGACCGGTACAGTCGAGGAGGAAAATAACCGGGCGCCGCATGCCGCTTTTATCGGTTATGCCCCGGCGGAAGCTCCGCAGGTTTCTTATGCTGTTCGTCTGACTCACGGTTTGTCAAATACTCAGGCCGGTCGTGTGGCGCGTGATATGGTTTCGATCTATTTAGGTGAAAAGAAGTCCGACGAAATCAAAACCGACAGTGCGACAGTGGAATAAAGGAGAAGCATGTTAAAACAGTATTCATTTTCAAAATACAAGTTCAGCCTTGTTTTCATCTCAATTCTGGTGGGTTTGATCGGTGTGCTGGTCATCACCAGCGCCAATGCTTCGCTGCAAAAGCGTCAGCTGATGGGAATCGCAATCGGAGTATGCGTTATGATTATCATCAGCTTGATTGATTATCATTGGATCGCCAAATTCTCTATTCCTTTTTATGTGCTGAACATCGCTTTGTTATTGTTGGTTATCCGGATGGGTGTCAATGCCAATAATGCTGTGCGCTGGATCAATATCGGCGGAATTCAGTTTCAGCCATCGGAGTTTTCCAAGGTTTTTCTGATCATATTTTTTGCAAAATTGTTTTCCGATCATCAGGAACGACTGAATAAGCCGTGGTTTATCGGCTTGAATATGATTCTCATCGGTATTCCGCTGTTCCTCATTCTGAAACAGCCGAATCTATCAACCACCATCATTACAGCCGTCATTTTTGCAATTCTCTACTATGTTGCCGGCTTACATTATGGTATTATATTAGTGACTCTGGGTAGCGCTATACCGGCAGCCCTTGGTTTTATCTGGTGGTTAAGAAAACAAAGTGTGGATTTTATCCGCTTGCCACAAAACTACCAGTTGAAACGTATTATGGCCTGGCTGGAACCGGAGAAATATACCGATATAGCATATCAGCAGCTGAATTCAATTCAGGCCATTGGGTCCGGCCAGCTGATCGGAAAGGGGTTGAACAATAATGTTGTAGCCTCTTCCAAAAACGGGAATTTTATCTCGTTTGCCGAAACGGATTTTATCTTTGCCGTAGTTGGAGAAGAGCTCGGTTTTATCGGCAGTATGCTGATTATCCTGCTCCTAACCCTACTGTGCTTCCAGATTATACGGGTGGCAAGCAAGGCCAAGGACAAGCTGGGGCAACTGATTTGTATCGGTGTTGCCGTCTATATCGGTTTTCAAACCTTTGTTAATATCGGTGTAACCACCGGTATGCTGCCGAACACCGGTATTCCCTTACCGTTTATCAGTTATGGTTTAACTTCATTGGTCAGCTTGTTCGGCGGCTTGGGTCTGGTTCTGAACGTTCATTTACAATCAAATCAACATTAATATTTTGAAATAGAAGGGGGGATTTGTATGAAGGAGAGTGTAACATTAAACATCGCACTGGTGGCGCAGGATGCGAAAAAGAAGCTGATTCAGAATTTCTGTATAGCCTATAAGCATATTCTGAATCGGCATAACCTGTACTCGACCGGAACAACCGGTGCGCTGTTGGAAGATGTCACCAATCTGGCCATAAAAAAACAGTTGGCCGGCCAGCTGGGCGGTGTTCAGCAGCTGTTAGCAAATGTGGATAACTATCTGATTGACGTCGTTATCTTTCTGACCGACCCAAACAAAACCATCGAGGATAACAGGGTCTTATCTATGTTTATCAAAGCCTGTGAAAAGCATAATGTGCCGTTGGCCACTAATATAGCTACGGCGGAGATCCTGATCCAGTCTTTGGATCGTGGAGATCTGGATTGGCGAGTGATGTATCGATGAAACAGAATACAACGAGAAACAAATATAAAAGACGGGGTATTCATCCCGTCTTAAAAGTATGTTTGATCTGTCTGCTGGCTTTGTTGCTGCTGATCGGTTATTTTTATTATCAATACAGTAAGCAGCATCTGCGTCTGAAGCAGCCCTTTCAGGTCAATTTCAGTACCGACCATCATGCCCTTGAAAGCATGGGACAGAAT
>JAEXAX010000015.1 GCA_023458035.1 Bacillota bacterium
AGTGCAGTAATGTATGGAGCTGACTTATACTAATCGGTCGAGCGCTTGACCTTAAGCAGGGGAGACCCTGCGAGGCTAGGAAGAAAGAATCGTGATGATATGCTGTATGCGGTTTTCAAAGTATATGATCTGGCCCGGTGGCTCAGTTGGTTAGAGCGCCGCCCTGTCACGGCGGAGGTCGTGGGTTCGAGTCCCATCCGGGTCGTTTCAGCTGATGCTGAAATGATGGTGTATAGCACGATCAAACATTGATATGGGGTCTTAGCTCAGCTGGGAGAGCATCTGCCTTACAAGCAGAGGGTCATAGGTTCGAGCCCTATAGGCCCCATTTAATAACTACCGCGAGGTGGAGCAGTCTGGAAGCTCGTCGGGCTCATAACCCGAAGGTCACAGGTTCAAATCCTGTCCTCGCTATTTGGAAGAAACCGTCATTATGACGGTTTTTTCTGTATACAGAAAATTATGGAGCCGATCAAGAGAAGGGATAATGGATGAGGGTTGAAATCATACCGGTAAAAACGACAACGGAAGAGCGGGCAACACTCTTTGTTAAGGAGAGAACCGCTGAGATAGAGCAGGCAGTGGCGCTGTTGCAGGAGCATCATATTCACATGCCGGTATACTGCGAAGGCAAAATATCAATGCTTCCGATTCGGGATATATACTATATAGAGGTGGTTGATAAAAAGACCTTTGTATATACAAAGGATAATTGCTTTGAAGCAAAGCATCGATTGTATGAACTGGAAAGAGTGCTGGATTATCGGTTCAGGCGCTGCTCCAAATCTATGATTATTAATATCATGAAGATTCGGTATGTACATACACAGGTTTATGGACGTATGGAAGCAAAACTCTTGAACGATGAATGTATCTTGATCTCCAGGAGTTATGTAAAGGATCTGAAGAAAGGATTGGGAATATAAAATGGAAAAATGGAAAGCTATAATCGCGCAGGCGATGTTTATTGCAGTCAGTATTTTCACTTTTATTGGATTGCAGTTTATGGTGCGCTTTCTGGTGACAGGAAACACAACCTATTCTTTGGCGTGGCATCTGCCCTTATCTATTATATTGACAGCTGTTCTGTGTTCACTGCCGTCGCTCATCTTATACCGGGATGAGAAGTTAGCTGCACCTCATTATTTGCTTCATTATGTCTGTGTGGCGATCATCGTAGCGATTGCCGGTTGGCTGTTTGACTGGTATCAAGGGCTTGGCGGATTGGTCTGGCTAATGCTCATCTACACGGTAATTTATAGTCTGACTTGGCTTATGATGTCCTGGATGTCGGCGGCAGAGGATAAGAAAATCAATCAGGCTTTGGAAGCTATGCGCGAAGAAGCATAAATTAACGAGAAAATCAGTGCAACTTAGACGACCGATTTTGCAAGTCGGTGGAGTTGCACTTTTTTTATGTAAAAAAGAACGATATACTGGCAAAGCAAGATAAAAATCAAGCCGGCAACAGTGACATCGGAAAAGGAGATAGGATGAGGGCAGTTGAAGTAAAGCATTTATATAAGCAGTATCGAGAGACCATGGCGGTCGAGGATCTGTCATTTACGATCGAAGAGGGAGAGCTATTTGCGTTATTGGGAGAAAATGGTGCCGGGAAATCGACTACCATCAATATCCTCTGTACCATATTGGCGAAGAGTGGGGGAACGGTATCTATTTTTGATCGTGAGCTTGGTAAAGAAGATGATAAAATCCGCCGACAGATCGGCATCGTTTTTCAGCAATCGGTGTTGGATGATCAATTGACGGTCGAGCAGAATCTGATGACCAGAGGTGCTTACTATGGTTTTAGTGGACGGGAAACGAAGACGAGACTGGAACCATTTTGGGAACCGTTGTCTTTAGGAGAAATTTGGAAGAAACGATACGGAAGGTTATCAGGCGGGCAAAGACGAAAAGTGGATATCGTTCGTGCCCTGCTGCACCGACCAAGACTACTGATTATGGATGAGCCGACGACCGGCCTGGATCCGCTGTCACGCAAGATTGTTTGGGATTATATCCACTTATTGCGGCGTGAGCAGGGCCTGACGATATTATTGACGACCCACTATATGGAAGAATGTAATCAGGCTGACCGTGTGGTTGTCTTAGACCATGGACAAAAGATCGCGGATGATACGCCTACCACATTGAAGCGGGCGCTGACAAAAACGAGGGTATTATGGTATGCCGAACGCTCCAAGTCATCCGACGAGCTCCTATCTGCTTACCCGTACAGCCATACGGGAGAGTATTATGAGTTGATTTTAGACGAAAGGGATATTACAGAATTTCTGTATCAGAACCGTGATCAAGTGAAAGACTATGAAGTGATAAAGGGCAGTATGGATGATGTATTTCTGACGTTGACGGGAAGGGAGATGGCAGTATGAGAGCCTTTATTGGATTTACAAAAAGAAATTTGAGGGTATTTTTTTCGGATCGACAGACAATATTTTTTTCTATGCTGACACCCATTATCGTACTGAGTTTGTACCTGCTGTTTTTGAGCGATAACTATACAAAGAGCGTCGAACACAGCCTGCAGCAGGTTGCCGCTACGGCTCGGCGAGCAGATATCAAAGCCTTTGTCAACGGCATATTGCTGACCGGTATCCTAGGTACGGAGATTATTTCAATTCCGTTTCATACGTTGACTACGATGGTACACGATCGTGAGCGCAGGATTGACAATGATGTTCTGGCTACTCCGATGAAGCGAGGAGTGGTAGTCCTGGGCTATTTTATCGCTGCGGTGGCAGCGACGGTTATTATGGGAAGCATCGTGGCGGCAGTCGGAATTGGTGTAATGGTCGGACAGGGACTTCCTTTACCAAGCCTGTCAATGTTTGGGCGTTTATTTTTGACGCTGTTGTTGGGCGCATTTTCATCAACGGCGTTATTTATGCTACTGCTGTTACTGATTAAAACAGAAGCGGCCGCCGGCGCTATCTCCGGTATTGTTTCAGCCGTTTCCGGCTTTGTGATCGGAGCTTACATGCCGATCTCCGCATTTGGCAAGGGAATACAGACGGTTTGCAATTTGTTCCCGGCTACCGGTATTACAGTTTTGTTCAGGGACATATTGACTATGCCGGCCATAAACAGGCTGGCTGACGCATTGCCACAGGCACGGAGAACGCAGTTTGTTGAAGAAATGCGAGCTGCTTTTGGTTATGAATTACAGTGGGGTGGACACGGAATCGGTCGGATGGGGATTGTCATATTTGTTTCGGCCGGCATTCTGCTCTGCCTTGGTCTGCTAGTGCTTATTTACTCGGGCATGTATCGAAAAAAATAAAACAGAGGCCCTGTCCTTTTTTCCAACTATTTTGCTTATGAATAAATAAAACAGAGCTTTTTGATGATTATATATGTGATGATCTAAAATGGAATTGTATAATATAAATAAAAATGCACAGACAAAATAGGATTAATAGTAGAAAATAGACCAAAACGGGACTTCTGTCCTTGTTTGGAAAGATAATTGCATAGTATTCTCTCCTTAATCATATAACTGTATAAAATCAAGGAGGGAAATGCAATGAAAAGAAAACGAATACAACCAATTCGATGGTTCGCAGTCTGTCTGGCAATGCTGGTTGCAGTACAGACCGCAGTGCCTGCCGTGATATTTGCGGAAGAGCAAAAGATGACGGTAGCGGAGTTTGTCGCCAAGCCGCCGGCTGATAAAACAACGGTACAGGTGGAAGGGTATGTGATTGGGTCAGAACAGAATAAAGACTCCAATCTTAAATTGGGGGCAAGTGCTGACGAAAGTAGCACTGTGTATTTGCCTGTAGAACTGAAAAAAGGAAAATGGAGAGACGGATATTCGCCGATCATTAATCCTTTGATCAAAGGTAAGAAGGTAAGAGTTACCGGTAAATGTGAGAGCTATTATGGAAAAAAAGGACTAAAAAGCGTTACCAACATCGAAACCCTGACCCAAGCAGGCGATGAGCAGCCGGGTGGCACCGATAGCGAGAAGCCGGATTCTTCAAGTGACGAGGAAGCAGACTCCAAAGAGAATCCTGAAACAGGAAGCGGTACAGAGGGCGAAGTACAACCAAATACAGAAAATCCGGTGCCGGAAGGTACGGTGACGATCGAGGAAGCCAGAAAGAAACCGGTGGGCACACAGGTACAGATTCAGGGAGTGATTATTTCACCGGCCAAGGGATGGAATCATGGTTTTTTTGTGCAAGATCAGTCAGGGTATGGCTTATTTGTATACTTTAAACAGGCTTCCGGTGCGAAAATGGGTGATATCGTCACGATAAAAGGTGTCCTACAAGAGTTTAAAAGTACAAAGATGCTTCAATTGCAGGATGCAACGCTTATATCAAGGCACGAAAACGGCAATATTCCGGCTGCTACCGACATAGCTATCGAGAACTTATCTTCGGCAAAACCCTGTACATTAATTACACTGAAAAATGTAATTGTACAAAACTTAGACCAGGATCAAAAAAACAATCCAGAATTATTGGCAACAGATGGTAAAGGTCATAGTATAAAAGTTCGGATTGATAAAAAAACAGAGATAACATTGGAGCAGCTTAAAAAGCTGTTTAAAAATGGCGATACACTGGACATCACAGGTATCTTAGCAGAGTTTCAGAAACAACCACAGCTGATGCCTTTTACCTTAGATCATTTCAAGGTGGTAAAAGTGGCAGAGGAGGCTACTCCGGAAAAAGATTATTATACCGTTGGAGAGATTCAAGGAGCCGGACATCATTCGCCATACAACCAGTTTAAGGTTAAGGTAAAAGATGTTGTAGTTACGAAAGTACAGAGCTCCAGTTTATTTTATATCCAAGATATCACACCTGATGATGATTCGAAGACCTCGGATGCATTGGTCGTTTATAAGAAAGATCACAATGTAGCAGTAGGTGACCAACTAGAGATTCAGGGTAAAGTTGATGAGAGGAAGCCACAGACTTATGGTGGTAAACTGGATGATGAGGGCTTGACTACGACCCAGATTGCAGCAAGTCGTTTAACAAAGATAAAATCCAATGTTAGTTTGCCGGCTCCGGTCGTAATCACAGATCGCAGTATTCCAAAACAGGTAATTGACAATGACGGCATGACTGTATTTGATCCGGAAGAGGATTCCCTGGATTATTGGGAGAGTCTGGAGGGTATGCTGGTAGAAATGGACAGCCCGAAAATCATCGGCCCACAGCAATACGGGGATATCTATGTATTGCCGCAGGATACCACCAATCAGCTGAATCAGGCCGGTGGGTATACTTTGCAGCCGAATCAGAATCCGGATGTGATCTGTTTAACAGTAAACAAGAGCAAATCAACACTGGATGCCAAAACAGGAGATTACATTAAGGGTCGAGTAACAGGTACAGTAACTTACTCGTTTGGTGCGTTTAAGATCTATGTGGCAGAAGAAGAAATTAAAGATAAGATTGTGGCTGGCGGTCTGAAACGCGAGAAGACAACCATTAAATCGGCAGAGGACAAACTGACAATAGCATCGTATAATGTAGAGAATTTTACGGCTGTTAAGGGAAATAAAGGCACCAGTGATGAAAAAGTAAATCGCATCGCCGAGTCTATGGTGAGTGATTTGGGCAGTCCGGATATCATTACCTTACTGGAGATGCAGGATGATAACGGACCGACCGATAATGGTGTGACTTCTGCCAAGAAGAGTGCCAAGCGGCTGACCGATGCCATCAAGAAGCATAAGGGGCGTGATTATCAGTATGTGGATATCGAGCCGAAAAATAACCAAGATGGTGGTGCCGATGGGGCTAATATCCGTGTTGGTATGCTGTATGACCCGAAGCGGGTGACCTATATCAGTCACGAAGCTGTTGGAGCAGATCAGGAGATCTTTTATAAGACCCGAAAATCATTGGCGGTGACCTTTGAGTTTCAGGGTCAAAAGGTGCTGGTAATAGGTAATCATCTGAATTCTAAGCGCGGAGACAGTGCGTTGTTTGGAAAGAACCAGCCGGCGACCTTTAAATCGGATGAAAAAAGGAAGCAGTTGGCACAGATCGTATACAATTATGCAGAGCAAAGAAGGGCGGCAGATCCGCAGCTGCATATGGTGATGACCGGCGATTTTAATGACTTTGAGTTTAAGGAGAGCCTGCATCTGCTGGAAGGAAATCTGATGGTGAACCTGGTGGAAGACCATCCGTTTGCCGATCGTTTCTCCTATTTCTATCGCGGTAATAGTCAGACCCTGGATCATATTCTGGTTTCTAAAGAACTGGTTGCCGGCGCAACCTTTGATATGATCCATATCAACTCTATGTTCATGGAAGCCCATGGTCGTGCATCTGACCATGATCCGGTTATGGTTCAGCTGGATTTGAATAAGGCCGGGGAATCTCTGCCGTGGACCGATTTGGAGGACCCGATCATCACAGCCAGAGAAACAAGGACGGAGGAAATTGATTTCAATATCATCGACCGCGATACGGATGAGCTGCCGAAAGGCGAGATGCGTGTGGCTGCCGAAGGTAGAAAAGGCGTGAGAACCGTTATTGAAGAAGTGAAGACCCGCTCCGGTAAGGAATTATCCAGAAAAGAACTGTCGCGTGAGATCACAGTGCGGCCGGAAGATCGTATTGTCGAGCATGGTACTAAGATTGCGACAGATGATCAGGAAAAGCCGGATGACCGGCCGCAACCGGAAAGCTCTCTTACAGAGCATTTTAAGAAACGGGATGAAAGTCTGGAAAAAGCCTGGCCGGCATTTTGGAAGCGGCTGGCCGGCATTTTGGTGAAGGGTTTTCAGAGCGTAGAGTATGATATTTACTTTATGGATGCCGATGGCAAAAAGGTGACGGAATTCGAGAGCCCGAAGACTGTCAGCCTGACCATTGAGGGATTGGAGATTAGGGATGCCGCTCATCTGTATCTGTATCACAGAACGGCAGATGGCAGCTTTGAACAGATTCCGATCCTCGGTGTGGATGGACAGACCGTTCGTTTCGCATCTAAATCATTTTCACCGTATGTTTTTGTGTACGGACAGAAGCAGCAACGCTCGTCCGGAAGCATAACAGAACAGACGGTGAGCAGCAGAACAAAAAAAGGCAGCGTGCCGCAGACCGGTACCACAGATCAGGCGCTTATACTGTGGCTGGTGCTGGGAGCCTGCCTGACGATCGGTACTGCAGCCGGCGTCACAGCCAGAAGAAAATGCCGCTAGGATATGGTGGCGAAGTGAACTGAAAGAAGGATGTACGATAATTTGATATAAGATCATCGTACATCCTTTTGCTATGCCGGGTTTTATTCCAGGTCATCAAAGTTAAAGGCGGCGGCCTTGGTATAGTTGGTGACTTTGGCTTCAAAAAAATCGGTCTTGGTATTGTTCAGGTTGGAGAAACCTTCGATCCACGGCATCGGATGATTGATAATCTCCGGATACAGCGGCTTCAGGCCGATGGCGATCAGGCGTAGGTTCGACAGGTATTTGATGTATTGGTCGATCAGGTGATTGTTGATACCCATGATTTCCTCATTGGTTACATATTGACCCCATGAGATCTCGTGTTCTACACCGATCCGCATCATCTCATACATACGGTCCTCGACCTCTTTGGTGAAGAGGTCGGCGCGTTCACTGCGCAGCTCCTTTAAGATGTTCTGGAACAGTACCAGATGAGTGATTTCATCGCGGTTGATATATTTGAAGATGGTACTGGTGGCCGTCATTTTACCCTGGCGGGCCAGAGTATAGAAGAAGGAAAAACCGGAATAGAAGTATATACCCTCCAAAATATAATTGGCCATCAGGGTTTCCAGCAGGTTTGCCTCGGATGGATCGTCGCTGAAGCGCTGATAAATATCGGCGATAAAGCGGTTTCTCTCCAACAGATGCTTGTCCTCGCGCCACTCATCGTAGATTTTATCACGGGTTACCGGATTGGTCACGGTGTCCAGGATGTAGGAGTAGCTTTGGGCATGAATCTCTTCCTGAAAGGCCTGGATATTCAGTAATGACGAGACCTCTGCTGCCGAGATATATCGGGAGATATTCGGCAGGTTCTCGCTCTGAATAGAATCCAGGAAGTTCAGGAAGGAAATGATCTTGTCAAAGGCATTGCGTTCACCTGTGGTCAGGTAGGGGAACTGCTTGATATCATCGCCCAGGGAGATTTCTTCCGGAATCCAGAAGTTATTCAGCATGGTACGATAGAGCAGCTGGGCCCAGTCATATTTGATACGGTTCCATTCGCGTAGGTTGGTGGTATTGCCACCGATGATGGACTGAGTTCCGCGCAGTCCCAATTCATTAAATATTTTTTTCTTTTCCATGATCGCTCCTTTACGGCATCAGCTGGAGCAGCTGGTGCACTCATCCATTTCCAAAGATTTATTACGTACATAATAGATGGTCTTCAAACCGTTTTCCCAGGCCGAGATATAGAGATCGAGGATCTCGCGTGCCGACATCTCAGGTGTGATATATAAGTTAAAGGATTGTGCCTGATCAATGTGACGCTGGCGGATACCGCAGGCGCGGATCGACCATTGTTGATTGATGGTATGGGCCTCTTTGTAGAACCAGAAATTTTCCAGATTCAGATCCGGCGCCGTCTTCGGGGTGAAGTTGCCCTGCTTTTCTTCGATAAAGAACTTCTTAAAGATCGGGTCTATACCGGCGGTGGTGTTGGCGATGTTTGAGGTGCTGCCGGTCGGGGCGACTGCCATCAGATAGCCGTTTCTCATGCCGTGTTCGGCGATATCATCGGCCAGGGTTTTAAATCTGGCGGAGGTGTAGCCGCGCTTCTTGAAGTAGGCGCCGGTCTGCCAGTCAGAGCCGGCAAAAGCCGGATACCGACCTTTTTCTTTGGCCAGTTCCATAGAAGCTTTGATCGCCTCATAGGCAATGTCTTCGAATAGAGCATCGGCTTCGGCCAGATGTTCCTTGCTTTCCCACTGGATATGGTGGTTGGCCAGGTAGTGATGGTAGCCGCTGGTACCAAGACCGATGGCACGATATTTATCAGCTGTCAGCTTGGCTTCCGGTACCGGGAACTGATTTAGACTTACTACGTTATCCAGCATACGAATCTGCAGCGGAACGATATATGGCAGTTCTGCCCGGGTGACACGGCCAAGGTTAATAGAGTTCAGGTTACAGGTCACCATATCACCGGCAATGGTCTTGGTGATGATATGGGAACGGCCGTCTTCCATAACCATGGTTTCTTCTCCGGCCAGCGTTGTCTCGGACATATTCTGGGCGATTTCATGACAGAGATTGGAAGCATAGACCATACCGGCATGCGGGTTCGGATTATAGCGGTTTACGGTATCGCGGAAGAAGATAAACGGCGTTCCGGTTTCAACCGCACTCTTCATAATCTTCTTCATGATATCCAAGGCCGGTACGACTACCGGCTCTAAGGCCGAGTTGGCTTCGCAGGCCTCATAGCGGCTCGAGAAAGCAGCATCCTCCTCGCTGTCGAAGTAGTCTTCCAAATGGAAACCCATCAGTTGCTGAACTTTGTGCGGATCAAACAGCGACCAGCTGCCGCGCTCCAGCAAACGACGCATAAAGATGTCAGGAATACTGATCGACGGAAAGATGTCATGGGCCTTTCGTCTGTCATCGCCGTTATTGGTTCGCAAGTCAATGAATTCAAACAGATCTTTGTGCCAGATGTCGAGGGTGATGGTCGCGCCGCCCTTACGCTTGCCGAGTTGGTCAACGGCAACCGCCGTATCATTGTACAAACGAGCCCAGGGGATAACACCGCCGGAAGCATTTTTATGACCGCGGATATCGCTGTTTAATGATCGTATCTTTCCGGTGTAGATGCCGAGCGCACCGCCATGCTTGGAAACACGGCTGAATTTACTGTTGACATCATAGATCGACCACAGATTATCACCGACTGATGAAATAAAGCAGCTGCTCAGCTGAAACAGGGGGGTACCGGCATTGGCCAGCGTCGGAGTGGCAACAGTCATCTTTAACTGGCTGAGGATATCATAGAACTGCTTTGCAAAGAAGACCTTTTTCGGGCCTTCCGGAATGGCCAGGTGCATGGCGATGACCATAAAGCGTTCCTGCGGCAGTTCAAATACCTCCTTATGGAAGCCCTGAACCAGATAGCGGTCGGCCAACAGCTTGATGCCTTCATAATTAAACAGGTAGTCACGCGACGGATCGATGTAGGATTCCAGCTCCAACAGATCGGTTTCGCTGTATTCAGCAGTCAGGTAGCTGCCGTACATACCTGCCTTCACCAGATGTTTCACCAATTCTGCGAAGCTGCCATAGCCGAAGCTGTGATAGTGACGGTTGATGGCAGCTTCTTTATAAATGTCAAACAGGAACAGACGGGCAGCGACATACTGCCAATTGGTATTCAGATCGGCCGGCGTCGGACTGGAGCCGGTCTTGCTGATCACCTTTTCAATAGCGGTACGCACCAGTGTCTTTTGGATCTCCTTTGTGGTCATATTGTCCTTGAACTGAATCTTACAGTCTAATTCCAATTCCAGCGGATCGCAGTCCGGCAAATCCTTGCAGGCAAAGGCGATCATTCGTTTGGTCTTCTCGACCATGAGCGGTTCATAGCGACCGTCTCTTTTCTTAATCATAATTTCCATAGTATGGGACTCCTTTTTTTGCGAGCGAGGTCATCCAAGGGACGGCTCTTGCTTTCACATCTCCTCTATCATACACTAAAAGATGTGGCTCCTCAATCAAAAACCACAATATATAGTATAGAAAAAAGCGGCCGTTCCGGCCGCTAAATTCTTATAATATTACCAAAAAACTATGATTTAATGGAATCACGCCAGCTTCATATCTCCGGTTTTGATCCAGCCGAGTTTCCTGAATAACTCACTGAAGACCAGCGTCAGTGTGGCCGGCAACAGGAAATGCAGTAGGATGACATAAAGCCAAAGCTGATTGGTCGGGATCTTACCTGCCATATCGCGGAAGGTCATGATTTGACCGACCAGACCCGAGGTTCCCATACCGGAACCGGCCGGAGCGTTGGTCATTTTGAAGATCATGGTTGAGAGTGGGCCGAGGATGGCGCTGGCCAAAATCGGCGGCAGCCATATCACCGGCTTGCGGACAATGTTCGGTACTTGAACCATGGAGGTACCGATGCCCTGGGTAATCAGACCGCTGATTCCGTTTTCGCGGAAGCTGGCCACCGCAAAGCCGATCATTTGTGCACAGCAGCCGACAGTGGCGGCGCCGGCCGCGAGGCCGGAGAGCTGCAGGACGATCCCGAGGGCGGCCGAGCTGATCGGCAGGGTTAAGATCATACCCATTAATACAGAAACGATGATGCCCATCAGAAATGGCTGATAGGTAGTACCATAGTTGATCAATTCACCGAGCAGGGCCATAAAACGATTGATCGGCGGGCCGATCAGCAGGCCGACCACGCTGCCGCCGGCAATGGTCACCAGTGGCGTGAGCAGAATATCGAGTTTGGTTTTGCCGGCTATCAATCGGCCGATCTCGATGGCTGCAAAAGCCGCAATAAAGGAACCGAGCGGTTCTCCGGGGCCGGCGTAACGGATGGTTCCGTCAACCATCAGACTGCCCTTTAAAATCGGCGTGGCATAGGCGCCGACCATACCGGCCACGGCACTGCCGATGACCACAAAGGTCGGCTCGCCAAGCCTGCCGGCCAGGCCGACGCCGATACCGGCTCCGGTCAGCAAGGTCGCCATCTTACCGATCACAACGATAAAGTGACCGTATTGACCACCGATCAGACCGCCCAGCTGCATCATGATGGTGCCGATGATGAGGGTGGCAAACAGACCGTGGGCCATACCGGTTAAGCCGTCGATGAAGATTCGATTCAGGTATTTTTTCATAAGCATCCTCCCCTAATTCCTTTGTAACAACAGGTTGCGTATATATGCTTGATATCATAGCACGAAATAGGGGATTCGTCTATGAGCGTGAGAGGGAGAGAGCATCATAAAATAGTGCATAAAATGCAAGTGGGGGGACTATAACAGCCGGTGACGATGGAGGGCTATAATCCAAAGGCATTGGAGAATTTAAATGCTATCGTTCAGAGTTTTTTGAATTTTTTGATTAACAAGCCTGGTTTTTCCCAAAAAATTTAGAACTATTAGCACGCATATCGGAAAGCTTGACAGGAAAAATATCCGGCAATATGATGATATTGCCGGGATAAATCCGATGGCTGACAGAATGGAGGAAGAAAAATGAAACAGATTCATGTGGCGGCAGCGGTAATCCGTGACGGTGACCGCATCTTTGCTACCGCCAAAGGCTATGGTGATTTTAAAGGAAGCTGGGAATTCCCCGGCGGGAAAATTGAAGCCGGTGAAACGCCCCGGGCTGCATTGATCAGAGAAATTCACGAGGAGCTGGCAACAGAAGTGGCAGCCGGAGAGCTGATCGAGATCGTCGAATATGATTACCCAACCTTTCATCTGACCATGTACTGCTATTGGTGCAAAGTGCTGGCCGGAAATTTGGAGCTGCGCGAAGCCCGGGAGAGTCGCTGGCTGACCGCCGATGAGCTGGATGATGTAGCCTGGCTGCCGGCTGATCTGGGCCTGGTGAAACGGATCGGAGAGAAACTGCAGAGAGATGTCAGGTGAAACACAATACAGAGCCGGATTGCAGCCGGAGCCCCCTTGGAACGTTTGCACTCGACACGAAACGCAGCGGTACATAGGTGACCTGCAGGACAGTCGCCAAGTACCGGCGTTTCGTATATTTCCGAAGGAGTACAGGCATCAGTCAAAGACATTCTCAAACCTGCTAAAGTGTTGTATAATTAATCTAAATTAATGCTGAAGCAAACAGTTCCCGCAAGGAACAGTAGGAGGACATATGGAATTTTTTGAATCAAAAATCATAAAGATCGTACAGGAGAACAGTGATACATACAGTTATTATATGGATGTTCCGGATGGATACACCTGGAGGGCCGGCCAGCATGCCATCTTTAAGTTCAGGGAGCCGGCAGTGGCCGAAGGCGAGAAGGCGGAGCGCATCTTTACCATTGCGTCGGCGCCGCAGGAGCAGGTGCTGATGTTTACTACCCGTATTCCTGAGGCGCATTCCGCTTTCAAGGATGTGTTATTGAAGCAGGTACAGGCAGGGACGATGATGGTGATCAGCCAAGCGCTGGGGCGTTTTGATTTTAAGATGGATGAGTATGAGCAGTCGCTGGTGATTGCCGGCGGTATCGGCATTACACCGATTCGTGCCCTGCTGCGTCAGTATGCCGGCACTCATCCGGAACATGAGCTGACGGTGTTGTATGCGGATGACAGAGGCGAGTTTGCCTATAGCGATTTCTGGCCGGTTATGCAGGCTCAAATGCCGAAGCTGAATCTGCAGTTGATTTCCAAACGAGAGGAGCTTACGCTTTGCGTGAACGATTATGCCGCCCGGATGGCAAACAATGCGGCTTACTTCATCGCCGGTTCCCCGAGTATGAATGCTATGGTTTCCCGGAATCTGCAGAACCAGGGGATCAAAAAGGAAAATATCGTGACGGACAGCTTTATGGGATTGTAAAAATGTAGCTTGACTGATATCCCTCATAGGATTAGGAGGAAATGAAGATGTTAAATTATGTGCATGATATACCGACCAAGTTGTATTTTGGAAAGGGGCAGATCCGGCGCCTGCCGGATATTTTGGCACCCTTCGGCAAGCGGGTATTGTTAACCTTCGGCGGTGGTTCGATTCATCGTATCGGGTTATATGAAACGGTGATGGAGCTTTTGCATGACGGTGGCTTTACGGTAGTGGAATGCGGCGGGATCGAGCCGAATCCGCGTATCGAATCGGTCGAACAGGGGGTGCGTCTGTGTAAGGAGCATCGGATCGATGTGATCCTGGCGGTCGGCGGCGGAAGCACCATTGACTGTTCAAAGGCGATCGCGGCCGGCGTGTTTTATGAGGGCGATGACCTCTGGCAGATGGTCAAACAGGCCGATCATATCCACAAGGCACTGCCGCTGGTGGATGTATTGACTTTAAGCGCTACCGGTTCGGAGTTTGACGGCGGCGGTGTGATTACCAATTTGAAAACCAAGGAAAAGCTGGGCGGACTGTATACCTATCCGGCAGCTTCGATCTGTGATCCGACTTATACCTTTAGTGTTTCGGCTTATCAAACGGCTGCCGGAGCGGCCGATATCATGAGTCATGTGTTCGAGGGCTATTTCTCGCGCACTATGGACAGCGATATGTCTGACGGTGTGGCTGAAACTATATTGAAAACGGTGATTAAGAATCTGCCGCTGGCCCTGGCCAATCCGGAGGATTATACAGCCAGAGCAAATTTGATGTCGGCCTCATCGGTGGCCTGCTCCGGCATCCCGGCCTACGGCAAGCAAGGCACCGGCTGGCCCTGCCATGCAATGGAGCATGAGTTGTCCGCTTATTATGATATCACTCATGGCGTTGGTTTGGCTATTCTCACTCCGCGCTGGATGCGTCATATATTAAAGAAAGACAGTACGGCCTTACCGAGGTTCACACGCTATGCCCGTCAGGTCTGGGGACTGGAAGGAGAGGACGAAACAGAGCTGGCGCTGGCCGGAATCAAGCGGTTGGAGGATTTTTTTGCAGCCAGCGGTATTCCGATGCATCTGCGCGAACTGGGCATTGATGACAAAGATTTTGCGGCCATGGCCGAGCATGCCAATGAAGGAGGTTATTTGAGATCGGCCTTTGTGGCTCTGACTAATGAGGATATTGTAGAGATTTTCAGGGCCTGTCTGTAGGGGGACGGTTAAGAAAGAGGGAGGGCTCATGATGAAAAAGAGAAAACGATGGGTTATAATATTGGGTGTGCTGCTCGGGCTGTCAGCCTGCGGTCAGCGAAACGGCAGCGGTGAAGCGGCAGAGCGGCTGAACGCTGCTATAGAGATCAAAGTACCGGAAGACAAGGGGAGCTTTCGCAGAGAGCCGGAACCGGATATGACGGCATTTGCGACCGAGCTGACGGCCGCCTATCTGCAGGCACGATCCGGGGACAGAGGAAATGCGCTATTGTCGCCGGTCAGCGCCAGATTTGCCTTCGCTACCCTGGCTGAAGGAGCCGGAGAGCAGACCAGGACGGAGCTGCTGCGCTTCTTACAGGCAAAGGATGCCGATAGTTTCCGTAAAAGCAATACCTTTTTAAAAGCACTGTTAAATTCGGGCGGAATGGAGGAGGAGCGTATCGTGGTCAGGGATTCGATCTGGTTGGATCAGCGGTTCACTTCTGTCAGTCCGGATTTTCTTGAGCGGGCAGCCTGCGATCACTTCGCAGAAATTTACCGGGGTGACTTGAAACAGACGCAGGTGACGGAGCAGATGAGCGCCTGGGTCGATAAGGCCACAGGGGGACTGATCAAGCCTGAGATCAAGCCGTATGACGAACGAATCATGACCATTATGAACACCTTGTATCTGAAAGGCAGCTGGGAACGAAAATTTAACGAGGCGACCAACAGCCGGGGCGAATTTTTAACCGCTGACGGGGCGGTGACAGCTACCTTTATGCATCAGTTGACAGAAGCTGATAGCTACGGGGAAGCGGAGGACTACCGTCTGGCTGCACTAAAGCTGAAAAACGGCTGCCGCTATAAGGTGTTGCTGCCCAAGCCGGGAGTCAGCCTGGACCGTTTACTGTCCGGAGAAAAAGGAAAGGATACCATTCGAGCCTTATTAACTGCCAAGCTTGACCAGCCGGCCAGAATCAAATGGGCGGTACCGCAGTATCAGAGCGAAACAGAGCTTGATCTGAAAACTGTGATGACGGATATGGGGTATGGCGGTCTATATTCTAAGCAGGCGAATTATCGGGGAATGATTCAGGAACAGGCGGCCACGGCAGAGATGCCGTATCTGGATTCGGCCAGACAATTGACGAAGCTGATCGTGAACAATGAGGGAATTGAAGCGGCTGCTTATACTGAGTTGGAGATTAAAAGTGAGCTGGCGCCGAGCCCGGAAGAGGGGGCGCTGATTGAGATGAAGCTTGATCAGCCATACCTGTATCTGATCGAAACGGACGGAGCGCCGTTGCTCATCGGTACAGTGCAGAACCCGACGCAGGAATAAAGCAGCAGAAGGAGAGGGGCAGTGAAGAAAGAACGGATGATTCCAAAGTTATTTTGCGTGATGAGGGGCTACACTGCGAAGCGGCTGTCGAAGGATGTGGTTTCGGGTATTATAGTTGCCATCATCGCTTTGCCGTTATCGATTGCGCTGGCGCTGGCCTCCGGTGTTGCGCCGGAGCAGGGCATCTATACGGCCATTATCGCCGGGTTTATCATTTCTTTTCTCGGCGGCAGCCGGGTGCAGATTTCGGGACCGACGGCCGCCTTCGCCGGTATCGTCGGCGGCATTGTAGCCAAACGGGGTATGGATGGTTTGGTCGTGGCCACCATCATTGCCGGCGGCCTGTTGATCGTGATGGGGCTTCTGAGGCTGGGAAACCTGATCAAGTTTATTCCTTTTACCATCACGGTAGGCTTTACGGCCGGTATTGCCGTCAGTATTGTGATCGGACAATTAAAGGATTTTCTGGGCTTGACCTACACGGCAGATGTACGTCCCCTGGAGGCGGTGGAGAAGCTTAAGGCGGTTGTTCGCTTTATTGCTACCATTCGCTGGCAGGCGGTGGTTGTCGGCTTGATCTGTCTGACTATTCTGATCATTTGGCCGAAAATCAATCAGGTGGTACCGGCCTCGCTGATCGCTGTACTGGTAGGAGTGACTCTGGTCAAGGGGCTGGATTTGGAGGTCAATACCATCGGCGATCTGTATACCATCAAAGGCGGTCTGCCGAGTTTTAGGCTGCCGGGTCTCAGCTGGAATATGCTGTCTGACAGCTTTAATGACGGTATGACCATTGCTGTGCTGGCAGCTATCGAATCTCTGCTGTCCTGCGTGGTGGCGGACAGCATGGTCAATTCGACCCATTTTTCCAATATGGAGCTGATCGCCCAAGGCGTCGGAAACATCGGCTCGGTGCTGTTCGGCGGCATCCCGGCTACCGGAGCGATCGCCAGAACAGCCGCCAATATTAAGAGCGGCGGGCGCACCCCGATCGCCGGTATGGTTCATTCGGTGGTCTTATTACTGGTTTTGCTGGTGCTGATGCCGTATGCGGCGCTGATTCCGATGCCGACCATAGCCGCTATTCTATTTATGGTGGCTTATAATATGAGTGGCTGGCGCACCTTTATCAAAATTCTGCGTTCAGCTCCGAAGAGTGATGTGGCCGTGCTACTCGCCACCTTTGCCCTGACCGTCATTTTTGATCTGGTAGTGGCCATCGAAGTCGGTATGCTGGTGGCCTTGGTACTGTTTATGAAACGAATGAGTTCCGAGGCGACGGTGCAGGGCTGGACGTATTTTGATCCGCAGCAGGACAGTGAATCGATCGACCTGCGGGTGGTGCCGGAATACATTCGGGTCTATGAGATCGAAGGACCGTTGTTCTTCGGATCGGTCGAGGCCATCGGTCAGATCAGCCTGCGCAGCTTTACCAAGGTATTGATTCTGCGGATGCGTAGTGTGCCGGCCATCGACATGACGGCGCTACAGGCGCTGGAGGAACTGATTGAGAGTTGCGCAAAAGAAGGCGTACAGGTGATTTTTTCCCATGTCAATGAGCAGCCGATGAAGGTGTTGGAGAAGAGCGGTATCGTCGACATCATCGGTTGCGATCATTTCTGCGGCCATATCGATGAGGCATTGGCCAGAGCCGAACAAATCGGTGGGGCAAAACGAAATAAAAAATAAGACAAAGAACGGTACTGTTTTCAAAAGTTTGAAGATGGTATCGTTTTTTGCTTCACTAATTCAGATAATGTGTTATAATCAAACAAAGATTAGCATATGCTAACAATATAAGTAATGAAGAAGAATAACTTTGTTGGTGAAGGAGGGGAAAGATGAACCGGGAAATGAAAGATTTTTTACGAGTCGTTGCTCTGTGTAAGAGTTACGGCAGTGGAGAATCCAGGCAAGCTGTGTTACGGAATCTAAGCTTCACGGTTGCCAAAGGTGAGTTTTGTGTTTTGCTGGGGCCGTCGGGTTCCGGAAAATCGACGTTGTTAAACATCATTGGCGGAATCGAACAGGCGGACAGCGGACATATTTCCATCAATGGTGATCGTCTGGTTGATTTAAGCGAAAAAGGATTGACCGAGTATCGGCGGCGTCATCTGGGATATGTTTTTCAGTTATATAATCTAATCGGAAATCTGAATGTAAAAGAGAATATCGAGGTCGGTGCCTACTTATCGGATCGGCCGCTGGATGTCGATGAGCTACTGCAGACGCTCGGTCTGTATGACCATCGACATAAACTGCCGAATCAGCTGTCCGGCGGTCAGCAGCAACGGGTTTCAATCGGTCGGGCCATCGTTAAGAATCCGGAAATCCTGCTTTGCGATGAACCGACTGGGGCGCTTGATTATCAGACGTCCAAAGAAATCCTTACTTTAATCGAAGCAGTGAATCACCGCTTTGGCAATACGGTGATTATGGTTACACATAACACCGCGATTTGTGATATGGCCGATCATGTTATCAGTCTGCGTGACGGACAGATTCGAGAAGATCTATATCATGAACAACGGACTGTAGCGGCCGATCTTGAATGGTAAGGAGGCGATGTGGGATGAAGAAGATAAAGAAATATCGTTATCATCCGCTGCGCCGTAGGCTTGGACGGGAACTGAAAAGTGAGAGAAGTAAATATCTGGTCATTTTTCTATTTCTGACCCTGATGATCGGTATGATTTCCGGTGTGTATGTGGCCAATAACAGCATGAAACAGGCGTTGAAACAGGCAAAGATAGAGTATCAGGCCGAGGATGGCCATTTTCGTTTGCAGGCTGAGGCGACAGGGCCGCTGTTGGAAAAAGTGCAAAACGGTGAGCAACCAATCCGGCTCTATCCAAATTTTTATCGGGAGACAACCGAAGATAGTGATGGAGAAACCGCAACTGTTCGGGTTTACCGAAAAACAGATGAAATCAACCTGGCCAGCATACTGGAAGGGCGGTTGCCGGAAACGGATGATGAGGTGGCCATCGACCGGATGCATGCTGACAACAGGCAGATTTCGGTGGGGATGGTAATCCGAATCGATGGACTTGATTACCGGGTCAGCGGTCTGTTGGCCTATGTCAATTATTCGACCTTGCATCAAAAGTCGACAGATTTTATGTTTGATGCCCTGACCTTTGATGTAGCGATGATGACCGATGCCGGCTTTTCCAGGCTGCGTGCTCCGCTGCAATATCAGTATTCCTGGCAGTATGTTAATCGGCCGGCGAACAAAGTGTCGGAAAAGAATATCGCAGAAGCTTTGGTTAAGGACGTATTCAAGGAAGCTATGTTGTCCGGCAATCGGCTACAGGATTTTGTGCCGGCGCTTAGTAATCCGGCCATGAACTTCGCACCGGATGATCTGGGACAGGACCAGGCGATGGCAGGTGTATTACTCTATATCCTGATAGCGGTGGTGGCTTTTATTTTTTCCCTGATCATCAGCAGTACCATTACAAAGGAGGCGACGGTCATCGGGACTCTCAGAGCCTCCGGTTATACAAAGGCAGAGCTGATTCGTCATTTTATGGCATTACCGCTGTTGGTGACGATGGGGGCGGCATTGACCGGAAATATTTTGGGCTATACCTGGTTTAAGTCGGCCGTGGTTGACATGTATTATCACAGTTACAGTCTGCCCACATACCGGACGTTGTGGAATGCCGATGCCTTCGTGGCGACTACCGTTATTCCGTTGTTTTTGATGTTGCTGATTAATTTCCTAGTGCTTTGGTATAAGCTTCGCTTATCGCCACTGCGGTTTTTGCGGCGCGAGTTGAGACGGAGATTGCGAAAGAAGGCACTTCGCCTGCCGCCGCTATCCTTCCCGGCCAGATTCCGTCTGCGTATTTTGTTGGACAACCTTCCGAATTATCTGGTGTTGATACTGGGAATTTTCTTTATCATGACCATGTTGGCCATGGCCACCGGGATGCCGGATACTTTGAACGATTATCAAAAAAATGCACCACAGATGGTGGTGGCACCCTATCAGTACCTGCTAAAGACCACCGAGGGTGGGCAAGCGCAGCTTGATGAGCCGACGGCCGAACCGTTTGCCATGACCGGAATGCTCCTGCAGGACAGAGAGCGGGAAGAGAACATTTTACTCTATGGCCTGGAACCGGACAGCCGTTATCTGGCCTTGGAGGCCATGACCGCTGATGAGGTAGTGGTCTCGCAGTCGTTTGCCCGGAAATACGGTCTTGCCATTGGTGAGCAGGTCACCGTAAAGGAACAGTATGGTGATGAAATCCATCATTTTACTGTTAAACAGATTGTGGATCGCAGTCCGGCTCCGGCGATCTTTATGTCGCTGGATCGATACCGCCAGTTGCTTAAGCTGGGGGCAGCAGTCATCGGCGGCTATCTGTCGGAGCGGGAATTGACGGAAATTGCGCCGGAACAGATTTTGACCCTGATTAGCAAGCGGGATGTAACCAAGTCGGTCGATCAGCTGAATCATTCGATGGGCTCCTATATGGTTTATTTTCAGTATAGCTGTATCGGCCTGTCAGCTGTTCTCCTGTTTTTGCTGACAAAACTAATGATTGAAAAAAATCAGCCGGCCATTTCCATGACTAAGATTTTGGGCTACAGCAATCAAGAACTGGGAAGCCTGTATATACGGGCTACAACCATCGTTGTGATGGCGGCGACCGTTGGCATGGCCTTTTCCGGAGCGGCCCTGATGCGTCGATTGTGGGTACGTGTTTTGATGCGGATGGATGGTTATCTGGACTTTCATATGACCGGACCGGCTTACCTGAAAATGATGCTGTTTGTGGCTCTCGGATATCTGATTGTGATGTTCTTTGATGTGCGTCGGATCAAAAAGATTTCACCGGCGGAGGCATTGAAGAGTGCCGAATAATACGGCTGACCGTGTGAGCAATTTATTGGATATCAGACCTAAAAACTTGTATTTTCGGGAAAAGCAGTCTATAATCTTATCATTGCAATTCGTGCAAGGTGGAGAATAGACTGGAGAAAGTTATGGAAATCAAGCAACATACATATTATCGTCTGGGAATCGACATTGGGTCGACCACGGTAAAGATCGCTCTGCTGGATAAAGACGACCATTTAATCATGTCTGACTATGCCAGACATTATGCCGATACACAGCATGCACTGGCTAATTTATTAGAAGGAATATACAGAAATGAGGGTGAGATCGAGATCGAACCGGTGATTACCGGGTCGGGCGGCCTTACCCTTGCTTCGCATCTGGACATTCCCTTCGTGCAGGAGGTAGTGGCCGTGTCAACAGCTCTGCGGTTTCTCGAGCCGAAGACAGATGTGGCCATCGAGCTGGGTGGTGAAGATGCAAAGATCATCTATTTTGAAAACGGGAACAGTGAACAGCGGATGAACGGTATCTGTGCCGGCGGAACCGGAGCCTTTATCGATCAGATGGCAGCCTTGCTGCAGACAGATGCCCCGGGTTTAAATGAATATGCCAGAAATTATGAATCCATTTATCCGATTGCGGCTCGCTGCGGCGTATTTGCCAAGACGGATATTCAGCCTCTGATCAATGACGGAGCGTCAAGGGAGAATCTGGCAGCCTCTATTTTTCAGGCAGTCGTCAATCAGACAATCTCCGGTCTGGCCTGCGGTAAGCCGATTCGCGGTCATGTGGCCTTTCTCGGCGGTCCGCTGCATTTCCTGTCGGAACTGAAGGCGGCCTTTATTCGAACGCTTCGTCTGGATGAAGAGCATACCATCACCTCGGAGTATGCCCACCTGTTTGCCGCCATCGGCAGCGCCTTAAATGCCAAAGGGGATAAAGTGGTCGAACTGCGCAGGCTGTTAAAGCGTCTGCGCGGCAAGGTCGAAATGGCCTTCGAGGTAGAGCGTCTGCAGCCGTTATTTGCTTCTGAAAAAGAGTTTCAAGATTTCCGCGAACGCCATGCCGAGCATGTGGTGGAGCAAAAGGATATCAAGACCTATAACGGACGCTGCTTTCTTGGTATCGATGCCGGCTCGACCACGACCAAGGTAGTGGTGATCGGTGAAGCGGGAGAACTGCTCTGGCAATTCTATGGCAGCAATCAGGGAAATCCGCTGGAGACTGTTAAGCAGGCGGTGCGAGAGGTGTATCGCAGTCTGCCGGACACGGCCCGGCTGGCTTACAGCTGTTCGACCGGTTATGGCGAGGCTCTGATTAAGGCTGCCCTGATGTTGGACGAGGGCGAAGTCGAAACCGTGTCGCATTACTATGCGGCGGCCTTCTTTAACCCGAAGGTAGACTGTATCCTGGATATTGGCGGGCAGGATATGAAGTGCATCAAGATCAAGCACGGCGTGATCGACAGTGTCCAGCTAAATGAGGCCTGCTCGGCCGGCTGCGGCTCCTTTATCGAGAATTTTTCAACCTCGTTGAATTATCAGATCGCCGATTTCGCCGAGGAGGCTTTGTTTGCCCGGAATCCGATCGACCTCGGAACCCGTTGTACCGTTTTTATGAATTCTAAGGTGAAGCAGGCTCAAAAGGAGGGGGCGTTGGTAGCCGATATCTCGGCCGGCCTGGCCTACTCCGTTATCAAGAATGCCTTATATAAGGTGATCAAGGTGTCGGATGCATCGGAGCTGGGTAAGCACATCGTGGTACAGGGCGGTACCTTCTATAACAATGCCGTTTTGCGTGCTTTTGAGAGTGTGGCCGAGTGCGAGGTGATCCGACCGAATATCGCCGGTCTGATGGGTGCCTTCGGTGCAGCCCTGATTGCCCGTGAGCGTTATCATGAAGGCAAGCCGAGCAGTATGCTGACGGCGGCCGAGATGGATGAACTGACCTATCGGACGACTATGGCCAACTGTAAGCTCTGCGCCAATAACTGTCGTTTAACGATTAATCATTTCAGCGGCAACCGTCGTTTTATCAGTGGTAACCGCTGCGAACGGGGACTCGGTCTGCAGAAAAATGCGGCCGGTATTCCGAACCTGTTTGAATACAAATACGAAAAGCTGTTTGCCTATTCGTCATTGACCAAGGAAGAAGCACCCCGTGGCACTGTCGGTATTCCGCGTGTGTTAAATATGTATGAGAATTATCCGTTCTGGCATACCTTTTTTACGAAGCTGGGTTACCGGGTGGTGTTATCCCCGATATCGACCAAAGAAGTGTATGAGATGGGAATCGAATCGATTCCCAGTGAATCCGAATGTTATCCGGCCAAGCTCGCTCACGGGCACATCAGCTGGCTGATCCGCCAGGGAGTAAAATATATCTTTTACCCCTGCATTCCGTATGAGCGTCAGGAGTTTGAAGGTGCGGTCAACCATTATAACTGCCCGATCGTTACATCCTATGCCGAAAACATCAAAAATAATGTGGAAGAGCTGCGCGATGAGGATATTGATTTCAGAAATCCGTTCCTGGCTTTTACCAATGAGCAGATTTTGGCCACCGGCCTGATCCGTGAGTTTTCGCAGCTACCGGCTCGCGAAGTGAAAGCAGCGGTACACGAGGCCTGGGAAGAACTGACGGCAGCCCGCGAGGACATTAAGCGCAAGGGCGAGGAAGTCTTAAACTGGATGGCCGAAACCGGCACCCGGGGTATCGTACTGGCCGGTCGACCCTATCATCTCGATCCGGAGGTTCATCACGGGATTCCGGAAATGATCACTTCTTACGGGGTGGCTGTATTGACAGAAGATGCAGTGTCGCATCTGGCGCCGATCGAGCGTCCGCTGCGTGTCAACGACCAGTGGATGTACCATACTCGTTTATATGCGGCAGCTTATTATGTTGCCACCAGACAGGATCTGAGTCTGATCCAGCTGAATTCCTTCGGCTGTGGTCTGGATGCCGTGACGACCGATCAGGTCTATGAGATCCTCACGGCTCATAACAAGATCTACACCTGTTTGAAGATTGATGAGGTCAATAACCTCGGCGCTGCTCGTATCCGTCTGCGATCCTTGCTGGCAGCTTTGAAGATCCATGAGAACGATGAGCATGCGATGCAGAGCCGGCCGGTTAACCGGCCGAGAGTGGTCTTTACCGAGGAGATGCGAAAGACCCATACCATTCTCTGCCCGCAGATGTCGCCGATCCATTTCTCCTTGCTGGAGGCCGGGTTCAGAGCCTGCGGCTACAACCTTCAGGTATTGCCGGATGCAGATAAACGGGCGGTTGATTATGGATTGAAATATGTCAATAACGATGCCTGTTACCCGTCATTGCTGGTGATCGGTCAGATCATGCAGGCTTTGCATTCCGGGAAATATGATTTGGATAAGACGGCGGTCATTATTTCGCAGACCGGCGGCGGTTGCCGTGCTTCTAATTATATCGGCTTTATCCGCCGGGCGCTGGAAAAGTCTGATATGACTCAGGTGCCGGTTATTTCGATCAATCTAAGCGGCTTGGAAAAGAATCCGGGCTTCTCGGTGACCAAGGATATGGCGGTGCGCCTGGCCTATGGCGCCCAGTTCGGGGACATTTTGATGAAGTGTATTTACCGTATGCGGCCCTACGAGATCGAAGCAGGCAGCACCAATGCCCTGCACAGCAAGTGGGATGAAATTTGCCGTCAATTTGTGGGCGGCGATAAACCGGCCTTCGGTCAGTTTAAGAAGCTGTGCCGGCAAATGATTCGCGAGTTTGATGAACTGCCGATCGTGGAGGAGCGTAAACCGCGGGTCGGCATCGTCGGAGAGATCCTGGTGAAATTTTTGCCGGCCGCCAATAATATGCTGGTTGAAACACTGGAGGCAGAAGGAGCGGAAGCGGTGGTGCCGGATCTGCTTGATTTTATGAACTACAGTTTTTATAACCAGAACTTTGGGGTGAAGCATCTGGGCAAGAAGGCAAAATCTGCCTGGGTGGCCAATGCCGGTATCATGTTGATCGGTTGGCTGCGGGCAGCGGCTGCCAAAGAGTTTGCCAAAAGCCGACATTTTACGCCGCCGGCCGATATCCGTGAGCTGGCCAGGCTGTCCGAACCGATCGTTTCGGTCGGGAATCAGACCGGTGAGGGTTGGTTTTTAACCGGAGAGATGCTGGAATTGATTCATAACGGCGTTCCGAATATCGTTTGTACACAGCCGTTCGGTTGTCTGCCGAATCATATCGTCGGCAAGGGCGTTATCAAGGAACTGCGTCGACTGCATCCGGGAACCAATATCGTGGCCATTGACTACGATCCGGGGGCCAGCGAGGTCAACCAGTTGAACCGGTTGAAATTAATGTTGGCAAATGCCAAATAGGGGGAAGGTTATGAGTGGAGAGTTGCTGATATGGCTGGCATATTTTTACAGCTATTGTTTTCTGGGCTGGGTCTGGGAGACGATTTATGTTTGGATTGCCGACCGAAAGCCTTCAAACAGAGGCTTTTTGATTGGCCCGGTGATACCGCTTTACGGCTTCGGAGCCTGCGCTCTGTTATTGATCGTCAGTCGGCTGGGAAATGGTGTGGTTACCTTGTTTTTGCTCGGTTTTGTCGGCGCCAGCCTGCTGGAACTGATAACCGGCGTTGTGATGGAACGGATCTTTGAAACAAAATACTGGGATTATTCACATCTGCCGCTGAATTTCAAGGGTTATATCTGTCTGCCGATCTCGATCGGCTGGGGTGTGTTTTCGACGGTTTTGATCAGGGTGGTTCATCCGATCGTCAGCGGGACCGTTCAAATGATTGAAATAGACAGGCTGCGCCTGGCTTTGATCGTCAGCAGCATCCTGTTTGTTATTGATGTCATATATTCCACCCTGGAGGCCATTGATCTGCGTGAGCTGCTGGCCAAGCAGCTGGCTTATACAAAGGAAAAATTCCGCCTGGAAAACCGTTTGTCCTATTTGACAGAGTTACGCGATAGGGCGGTGGACGGATTGAAGAATGCACCGGGGAAGGCGGTCGGTTCCATCAGGGAGATGCCGAGTCGTGCCAGCTCCGGTCTACGTGACATCGAAGAAGAAATAACGAATCTGAAGCAGGAATTGAGCCGTATCACGAATTCCTGGCAGAAGGAAATCGGCAGGAAGCTGCGGGCAGGTTTGCGTGCTCTGCGCCGTAACCCGCATACCAGCTCCAAGCGTTATTCTTTCGGACTGGAGGAAATCAAGAAGTTTTTACAAAGAAAATAAGATGAGAAGAGGATAGACAACGGTTGCTGTTCCTTTTTGTCTTTGTGAAGCAAGCCTAAACAAGCCTGGGGAGGAGCTTATGTTGCAAAATTGGGATGAACTATTATTGCGGGGGATTCGTGATCTGTTTCGAGTGCCGGCTCTGGACGGTATTTGGGCCGGGATCAGCTTTTTCGGCAATGCCGGCTGGATCTGGATCGTGCTGGCGGCCGGCCTGCTGTTGTTTCGTCAGACCAGAGCGCGAGGGTTATATATCAGTGCCGGCCTACTGTTAGATCTGGTTGTAGTTAACGGCCTCCTAAAGAACCTGATCGCACGCGCCAGACCGTATGATGTCATGACAGATTGGCTGCCGTTGATTGCAAAGCCGCATGACTATTCGTTTCCGTCCGGGCATACAGCCGCTTCTTTTGTGGCCGCCTTTCTCTGTCGGAAGTTGCTGCCGAAGCGGTATTCCCTGCCGATCATGGTTCTGGCAGTGCTGATCGCATTCTCCAGACTGTATCTGGGTGTGCATTACCCGAGTGATGTGCTCGGCGGAGCGTTGCTCGGTTATGTGCTGGCCATGACGACACTATGGCTGGGCCGACGGGCAGAGCGAAAGCTGTCTTCTGCGAAGGAACAGATTTCCTGATTTTTTGTCCGGAGCGGGGGTGAAAAAGCTGTAAAAAAATGGTGGTAAAAAAAATAAAAAAACTCTTGCATTATGAATTGAGCTATGCTAATATATGTATCTGTCAGGTGCTTAAGAACGAACCGAAATCTTGAGTAACAGATACATTTGGATGGATTCCCGAGCGGCCAAAGGGGGCAGACTGTAAATCTGTTGTCGACGACTTCGAAGGTTCGAATCCTTCTCCATCCATTTATGATCAGAGCGAATCTGGTTGTAGTGGTTACACGTCTTCGCCGGCGTGGCGGAACAGGCAGACGCACAGGACTTAAAATCCTGCGGGACTAATCTCCCGTACCGGTTCGATTCCGGTCGCCGGCATTCGTCTGGCATTATGCGGATGGAATGCCCAGATAGCTCAGTCGGTAGAGCAGAGGACTGAAAATCCTCGTGTCGCTGGTTCGATTCCGGCTCTGGGCACTAATCATTGAAATACCTTTGCGGGTGTAGTTCAATGGTAGAACACTAGCCTTCCAAGCTAGATACGTGGGTTCGATTCCCATCACCCGCTTTTATCACAGATCCGAAATCGGAAGGGTGGTAAACACATCTGAGGATTGATAGTTTTCAATCTGAAGATGTTTCATATATATGCACGAGTGGCTCAGTGGTAGAGCATCGCCTTGCCAAGGCGAGGGTCGCGGGTTCGAATCCCGTCTCGTGCTTTTTTTGTGGCCATTTATGGCTTGCTCCGGTATTCCGGAGCTTTTTTAGTATCATTATATCATTGGATCGTGAAGGCGGTACAGCAGACTGCATCGGGGAGAGGAATCAATGACAGAACAAAACGCAAAGCGTTTGAATATTGCACGCATTATGATATTTTAAGCGCTGGTCTTCCTTGCTATGATATCGGTAAAGAAAGGGAGATAGCATGATGCAAAAAACAAAGAAACAGGGTGAACCGATCAATGTGGAGATAGGACAACGACTGAAAACAGTCAGGATCATGAACGGTTACACACAGGAAGAATTTGCGGAAGCGCTTTCGGTCAGTGTGGTACAATATAATCGTTTGGAGAATGGTTTATTCGCAATCGGACCGGATAAGCTGCGTGTCCTGTATAATTCCTATAAGATTTCACCGACCTTTCTGGTAACCGGAGAACAGCCGGAGGTCCTGGATATTGAAGAGGTGCTGGTGAATGCCGATGTCGATAAGCGAAATGAAATTTTGCAGCGGGTATCGACCTATCAACTGCAATTATTAAAACGCCGCATATAACAGATGCCGATGGAACCGAGGTGACAGGGATGAAAGGAGAATGGCGGCATGGTGAGACGATAGAAGGGCTGATGGCGAGGACAGGACCGACGATGGGAGCGGCAGTGCGCTATGGGGAACACGTGATAGCGGCGGAGTATTCCAGTCGGGGCTGCTATCGGGCGATGGTGTATTTTTGTCCGAAAACTCAGGAAGAAGATGCTTTTATGGAACGTCCGTTGTTGCCGGAGCTTCAGCTTAAAGAGGACTTCACTGACAGCGGTCATGCGATTCTGGCAGCGATCCAGAAACTGGCAGAGACAGAACGAACCGGGCATATGGTCGATGGCTGGGTTGACTATGATCAAGGCGATTATGGGGAAATCTGATAATGAAATTAGGAGAGAGTCGAAAAGGGATAGCTGTTGGCAGTTGGATCTCAGGCTCTTTTTTTGTGCCAATGCTTGGCGGGGAAAATCAATGATTGGCAGAAAAAAGAAAAATATGCTATGATGACCGAAGATCGAAAGGGGGATATATGAACGAACAAAGAATTCAAGCGGGAGATCTGGTACAGCATTTCAAACGGGAATGGGCCGCGCCGGCAAGCCCGGATTATTTGTATCGGGTCATCGGCTTTGCCGAGCATACGGAGAGCGGGGAACCGCTGGTTGTTTATCAGGCGCTGTACGGAAGCGGCGGCCTGTATGCCAGACCATACGAGATGTTTATGAGTGAGGTCGATCGGACGAAATATCCCGAAGTTCGGCAGCGGTACCGATTTGAGGCAGTGAGAGTAATGACTGACAGGAACAAAATATGAGCATCACAACGAGGAGGACGAGAGCATGAATTACAACATTGAGACCAAATGTCTTCATGACGGGTGGAAACCGCAAAATGGTGAAGCCAGACAGCTGCCGATCTGGCAGAGTACGACGTTTAAATATGATAGCAGCGAGCACATGGGCAAATTATTTGATCTGGAAGCCAGCGGGTATTTCTATAGCCGTCTGCAAAACCCGACCAATGACCAGGTGGCAGCCAAGATCACCGCGTTGGAAGGGGGAGCGGCCGGTATGCTGACATCCTCCGGGCAGGCCGCAAATTTTTATGCCATCTTTAATATCTGCGAAGCCGGTAGTCATATCTTGGCTTCATCCGCTATCTATGGGGGAACCTTTAACCTGTTATCGGTGACCATGAAGAAGCTGGGGATCGAGTGTACGTTTGTTGATCAGACCCTGCCGCTTGCTAAGCTGCAGACCTATATTCGGCCGAATACTCGGGTGATCTTTGGAGAAACCATAAGTAATCCGGGAGTACAGGTGCTGGATATCGAAAAATTTGCCCGGCTGGCCCATTCCAACCATTTGCCGCTGATTGTCGATAATACCTTTGCTACACCGATCAATTGTCGGCCGTTTGAATGGGGGGCGGATATCGTGACCCATTCCACCACCAAATATATGGACGGACACGGCGTCAGTGTCGGCGGTGTTATCATTGACAGCGGAAACTTTGATTGGATGGCCAAGCCGGAGCTCTTTCCGGGCCTGACAGAGCCGGATGCCTCTTATCATGGACTGACCTATGCCTCGGCCTTTGGCAAAGGAGCATATATCACAAAGGCCACGGCGCAGCTGATGCGTGACTTGGGTTCCAGTCAGTCGCCTCAAAATGCGTTCTATATTAATCTCGGTCTGGAAACCCTGCATCTGAGAATGGAGCGGCATTGCAGTAATGCGCTGGCGATCGCCCGTTATCTGCAAGCCCATGATCAGGTGGCCTGGGTCAGCTATCCGGGACTGGAAAGTCATGCTTCCTATGAACTCGGGCAGAAATACTTACCCAAGGGCTCCTGCGGCGTACTTGCTTTCGGTGTCAAGGGTGATCGGGCGGCGGCTGTTCGATTCATGGATAGCCTGCAGCTGGTATCGATCGCGACCCATGTAGCGGACAGCAAAACCTGCCTGCTGCATCCGGCCAGTCATACCCACAGACAGTTGACGGATGAGCAGCTGACGGCAGCCGGGGTATCACCGGATCTGATCAGGTTGTCGGTTGGCATTGAAAATGTCGATGATCTGCTGGCAGATATCGGCAGAGCCCTGGAGCAGGTGCAAAGTAGGGATTGACATACTACTGAAACCGTGGTATCCTAATACAGGATTTTTACTGCCGAAGACAGCAGGTGCGAAAGCGTAAGATGGATATCGCCTGCCGAGGAAGAAATGATGGGATTCATATTCTCCTTGTCTTTGACAAGGAGTTTTTTTATTTTGAAAGCCCCTTTTGCGTGCAGTAGGATTTCATACTGAATAAGGAGGTGTAGATATGGCAAAGATTGAACAGAAGAAACCGGTTGTGGCTGAGATCTCAGAGCATATTCAGGATGCAGCCAGCGTTGTATTGGTAAACTACTGTGGTTTAACCGTAGAGCAGGATACCAGACTGCGTAAGTTGCTGAGAGAAGAAGGCATCGTTTACAAGGTATATAAAAATACCATGCTGAACTTTGCATTCAGCGGTACCCCGTGCGAGGCTTTGCAGCAGCATCTGGAAGGCCCGAACGCAGTAGCGATCTCTAAAACTGATGCAACTGCGGCCGCCAGAATTATTTCTAAGTTCGCGAAGGAAGCTCCGGCTCTGGAGCTGATCGCCGGTGTTGTAGAAGGAAACTACTACGACAACAAGGGCATGCAGGCGCTGGCCAACGTTCCGTCGAGAGAAGAGCTGCTCGGAAAGTTACTGGGAAGCATCCAGTCTCCGATTTCCAACTTGGCACGTGTGCTTAACCAGATCGCAGAAGCAAAAGCAGAGGCCTAGAAGGCCGCGGGCTGCATAGGCAGCCGACAAAACATACTATATGAAATAGGAGGAATTTAAAATGGCAAAGTTAACTGTAGCTGAGTTTATCGAAGCAATCAAGGAATTGTCTGTATTAGAATTAAATGATTTAGTAAAGGCTTGTGAGGAAGAGTTTGGTGTTTCCGCAGCAGCCGGTGTTGTTGTAGCAGCAGCCGGTGGCGCAGCTGAGGCGGCAGAAGAGAAGACCGAGTTCGACGTAGAGCTGACCGAGGTTGGACCGAACAAGGTTAAGGTTATCAAGGTTGTTCGTGAAGTAACCGGTTTGGGCCTGAAGGAAGCTAAGGAATTAGTTGACGGCGCTCCGAAGCTGGTTAAGGAGCAGGTAAGCAAGGAAGAGGCTGAAGAGCTGGCTAAGAAGTTTGAGGCTGAAGGCGCTAAGGCTACCCTGAAATAATCTGATTCAGTATAAGGTAAGAACGAGATCTGTAAGCATTTGCGGGTCTCGTTTTTTTATTTCAGGAGAAAGTGGAAAAGACTGCCGGGCCTGCTTTTCTTTTGATACAACAGGCATTGCCGTTTTTTTCGATTGTGAAGCCGGCGGTTTTCGCCTATAATGGAAAGAAAACTAAGGAAGTTTTCTGTCAAACAACTATGCAGCGGTCGGGACTAACCCGGTCCGAGCGAAAGGGGAAAGTCATGGAACATAAGGCGCTTGAATATCTGGCGGAGCTCTATCCGTCGGTAGCCAAGGCGGCAACAGAGATCATCAACCTGCAATCGATCATTAATCTGCCAAAGGGTACGGAGCATTTTTTGTCGGACATCCACGGGGAGTATGAGGCCTTTTCGCATGTTCTGCGAAACGGCTCCGGGGCGGTACGTAAGAAAATTGATGATGTGTTCGGCCATACGCTGAATCAGGCCGAGAAAAAGGCGGTGGCCACCCTGATCTATTATCCGCGGGAAAAGATAGAGGAGATAAAAAAAAACTGCGAAAACAACGAAGATCTGGATGACTGGTATAAGGTGACCCTCTATCGGTTGATCGAGATCTGCAAAACGGTCACCTCAAAGTATACCCGCTCGAAGGTCAGAAAGGCGTTGCCGGCAGATTATGCCTATATCATCGAGGAGCTGATTACCGAAAAATCAGAGGTATTGAACAAGGGCGCTTACTATGAGACCATCGTGCAGACCATTATCGAGATCGGTCGTGCGGAGAAGTTCATCATCGCCATGGCGGAGTTGATCTGGCGGATGGTCATTGATCATCTGCACATCGTCGGGGATATTTATGACCGCGGTCCGGGACCGCATTTGATTATGGAGGATCTGATGCAGTATCATTCGCTTGATATCCAGTGGGGCAATCATGATGTGCTCTGGCTGGGAGCGGCTGCCGGTCATCCGGCCTGTATCGCGACCATTGTCCGCCTCTGCCTGCGCTATGGAAACATGAACATTTTGGAGGACGGCTACGGTATCAATCTGCTGCCGCTGGCGGCCTTGGCCATGGAGACCTATGCTAAGGATGAGGCGGCCTGCTTCCGCCTGAAAAATGAAACTGCCGAGCGACCGTTGCTGTTAGAGCGGCGGATGCATAAGGCTATCAGTATCATCCAATTCAAGTTGGAGGCGGCTGTGATCAAACGACATCCGGAATATCGCCTGGAGAACCGACGCCTGTTGCGGGCCATGAACGCCGGAAAAGCGTCCGTCAGTCTGGACGGAAGAGAGTATCCGCTGTTGGATTCCTATTTTCCGACGATCGGAGAGATGGATCCGGAAGCGTTGACCGAGGCTGAGGCAAAGGTCATGCAAAAGCTGGTGGTCGCATTTAAAAATTGTGATAAGCTGCAGCGTCATATGCGCTTTCTGCTGCGAAACGGAGCCTTATATAAGGTCTATAACGGCAATCTGTTGTATCATGGCTGCTTGCCGCTGGATGAGGACGGACGGCGGCAGACCCTGCTTATTGATGATGTGCCTTACGGTGGTCGTGCGCTGTATGACAAGCTGGACGGCTATGTCAGAAAAGCGTATTTCTCGACCGATCCGGCAGAGCGACAGCGCGGACAGGACCTGATCTGGTATCTCTGGTGTGGACCGCATTCGCCATTATTCGGCCGTGATAAGATGGCCACCTTTGAGCGCTATCTGATTGCCGATAAGAAGACGCACAGAGAGGAGAAAAATGCGTATTACCGGTTGATCGATCAAAGGGAAACTGCGGAGGAGATTCTGACGGAATTTGGATTGACCGGAGAACATACCCACATCATTAACGGTCATATGCCGATCCACGTGAAGGTGGGGGAGAGCCCAATCAAATGCGGTGGTCGCGTATTGATGATCGACGGCGGTTTTTCCAAAGCCTATCAAAGCGAAACCGGTATCGCCGGTTATACCCTGACATTTAATTCGTATGGGTTGGCATTGACCATTCATGAGTCGTTTGACTGTAAGCAAACTGCCGTACAGACAGAAAGTGATATGGAGTCAAAACAGCTGACGGTGGAGCAGAGCGGCAGGCGGTTTCTGGTCGGGGATACCGATAACGGCAAAAAAATGCAGCGGCGCATCGAGGAATTGAAGGAGCTGATCGCGGCCTATCGGTCAGGCGCTATTAAGGAGAAATAGCGGCGGCGCGAGAGCGGTGAGAAATGACAGTTTGACTGTGAGTGTTATATGTATGTGTAAAGGAGAAAAGCTATGAAAGAAGTATTTACCCCGGTCATTGACCTGCGCAGAAAGGTATTTGCTGAAATTGCCCGTCTGGCATATGAAGGCGGAGATTACAGCCGAGTAGAAAATCTGCCGTATAAGATTATCCCGGGTGAGATCGCGACATACCGTGAGAGTATTTTCCTGGAGCGGGCTATCGTGGCGGAGCGTTTGCGTCTGGCTATGAGTCTGCCGCTGCGGACTTTGAAGGAGCATGCGCCTTTATCCGAGGGGGTTAATGAATCGGCTATCGGTAAAAAATATTTCGATCCGCCTTTGGTGAACATCATTCGCTTTGCCTGCCATGCCTGCGCAGAAAATGAGGTGCGGGTGACAGACGGCTGTCAAGGCTGCCTGGCTCATCCATGTAAGGAGGTCTGCCCGAAGGGAGCGATCTCGATCGTGGAGAGAAAGTCGGTCATCGATCAGGAGAAGTGTATTCAATGTGGTCTTTGTACCAAGGTCTGCCCCTATCATGCCATTATTCAGCAGAAGCGCCCATGTGCGCAGGCCTGCGGTATGAATGCTATCCATAGTGATGAGCTGGGACGGGCGGAAATCGATCAGGATCGCTGCGTTTCCTGCGGTATGTGTATCAGTCATTGTCCGTTCGGGGCTATTTCCGATAAGGCTCAGATCTTCCAATTGATCCAGGCCATGAAGGAGGGCGATGAGGTGGTGGCTGTAGTAGCCCCGGCCTTTGTCAATCAGTTTGGACCGAAGGTTACGGCTGGGAAGCTGAAGGAAGGCTTGAAGCGTCTCGGCTTTTCGGATACGGCCTGGGTGGCCATGGGAGCCGATCTGTGTACCATAGATGAGGCTGAGGATTTCTTGAAGAAAGTGCCGGCCGAGCAGAGCTTTATGGCTACCAGCTGTTGCCCGTCCTGGTCCATGATGGCCAAGATGGAATTTCCGGAACATGCCGATAAGGTATCGATGGCCATGACACCGATGGTATTTACGGCGCGTTGGGTGAAGAAACAGAAGCCGGACTGCAAGGTGGTCTTTATCGGCCCCTGCGCGGCTAAGAAGCTGGAGGCTTCCAGGCAAAGTGTGAAAAGCCACGTTGACTTTGTATTGACGTTTGAAGAGATCATGGGAATGTTTGAGGCCAAGGGATTGGGACCGGCTGAACTGGCAAAGCTGCCGGATAACCTTGATGAGGATAAGGATGCGACGGCAGCCGGTATCGGGTTCCCGATCTCCGGCGGTGTAGCCGGAGCGGTGGCCGAAGCGATTAAACGGATTGCTCCGGAGCGTGAGGTGCTGATCGAGTGTGCCGATGGCCTGGACAACTGCCGAAAGATGTTGAAGCTGGCCGCCGCCGGAAAAAAGGACGGATACTTGCTGGAGGGTATGGCTTGTCCGGGCGGCTGCGTAGCCGGTACCGGTACGTTAGCGAAACCGGATCGGGCGGCTGTCAATGTGAAGAAGAAAATGGCGGCTGCCGCAAAACAGAATGCGATGGACAGCCCGATTTCGGACGAGCTGCATTCATTATTCGAGACCTGGTTTGATGAATGGGAAGGGTAAGTGCAACCTGCTCAAGCATATTATTTAGGGGCTTATGATTCAGTTTGGAGGAGAAATGTTATGGAAAGAGAAAGATTAGGAAGCCGGTTGGGCTTCATCCTGCTGTCGGCAGGTTGTGCCATCGGTATTGGCAATGTATGGAAATTTCCGTATATTACCGGACAGAACGGCGGGGGCGCCTTTGTATTAATATACCTGTTCTTCTTATTTGCCCTCGGCATTCCGGCCATGACCATGGAATTCGCGATGGGACGGGCCAGTCGTAAAAGTCCGGTTCGGATGTATCGGAAACTGGCCAGACCGGGAACCGCCTGGGGACTGCATGGCTTCATGGCGTTAGCCGGCAATGTGATTCTGATGATGTTTTACACGGCTGTTACCGGCTGGATGCTGCGTTACTTTGTCGATATGCTGAGCGGCCGCTTTACCGGTCTGGATACCAAGGGGATAGAGGCGCATTTCGGAGATCTGCTGGGTGCACCGTGGCCGATGCTGATGTATACTGTTATCGTGGTGGCAGTCGGCTTCGCCATCTGCTCGATCGGCCTGCAAAACGGACTGGAACGTATTACCAAATGGATGATGATCGCTCTGATCGTGATCATGCTGGTATTGGCCGGCAACAGTTTCTTTATGGCCGGCGCGGCCGAAGGGCTGCGCTTTTACCTGCTGCCCGACTTTGGCCGGATGCGGGCGATCGGAATCGGCAAGGTGATTGCCGCCGCCATGAACCAGGCCTTCTTTACCCTAAGCCTCGGAATCGGCTCGATGGCCATCTTTGGCAGCTATATCGGCAACGAACGCTCTCTGATGGGGGAAGCGGTCAATGTGGCGGCCCTGGATACCTTTGTTGCCATCTCGGCAGGACTGATTATCTTCCCGGCCTGCTTTTCTTATGGAGTGGAAGTGAGCAGCGGGCCGAGCCTGATCTTTATCACCCTGCCGAATATCTTTAATCACATCCCTCTCGGCCGCTTATGGGGGACACTGTTCTTCCTGTTTATGTTCTTTGCCGCCTTTTCGACGGTATTGGCAGTATTTGAGAATATCATTGCCTGCCTGATCGACCTGACCGGCTGGAGCCGACAAAAGGTCTGTCTGATCGGCTGCGCGGGTATTATGCTGCTATCTGTGCCCTGTATTCTGGGTTTTAATGTATGGAGTCATATTGATCCCTTCGGGAAGGGCGGCATCCAGGGGCTGGAAGACTTTATCGTCAGCAATCTGCTGCTGCCGGGCGGTTCCCTGATTGTGGTGCTGTTTTGTATTACGCGTTACGGATGGGGCTGGGAGAATTTTGTGAAAGAGGCCAACAAGGGCAGAGGGCTACAGGTTGCTTCCTGGATGCGCCCGTATATGACCTATGTGCTGCCGCTGATTGTATTATCAATACTGATTTTAGGTTTATTGTAAAAAAATGCACAAAAATAAGCCGGCTCATCAAACTTCTGCTGAGTCGGCTTTTATGGTCCGGGTCATACATATAAGAGCGTCTATTTACCGATGCAACAGACGTTTGAAGAAGCCTTTCTTTTTGGCCGGCGGAGCATCCAAAGAACCGCGTACTGCTTTGACGCCGGTTACATAAATTCCGCTGATGGTTGCCCGTACCTCTTTTTTCAGGGGAATGATTTCAAATACCTGAGCGTCACAGATCAGCGTCATGATTTTCGGGCCGACCTTGGCCTTCAGGATCGGCAGCTTGCTGCGGCGCAGCAGCTTCGGAGCGCTTTGCATCACTATATCCGGCAGATTAGCATCCTTCATACGCATCCGGCGCTTGTCGATGACCATGATATTGACGGTTTGCTTCATGCTCTCCATTTGAGCTTCATTGGCAGCTTTTTGTTTTTCAGCTTTTTTACCCCAGAAATACAGAGCAACGAGGATACCGACCATGATCAGGGAAATAATGATCATCACGATGGTAAAGGTGCTCAGAAGGGGAAGAGTTCTGTAGTCCATATGATTCCTCCGCATATTAGAATTTTGCTTATCGTATTGTACCATTTTTTTTTTCAAATAGCAAGGAAAATGGGTATTGACAAATCAGCCCGTTTTACATATAATAATCTTTGTTGTTATGACGATGGGCTATCGCCAAACGGTAAGGCAACGGACTCTGACTCCGTCATGTGAAGGTTCGAATCCTTCTAGCCCAGTTATCCAGTTATTAGATGAAGAAGCCCAGAGGGCTTCTTTTTTTGCTGAAATGAAGCCGCCGCCCCATTTTGGTTGCAAGGAAAGGAAAATCCGTGCTATGATACAGGCAGAAATGAGATGAACGGCAGGATAGCCAAACGAAACAAAACAGAGCGGAGGATGGCATGGCATTTCGGCAAACGGCGACGGTGGGCTTCAGTGATCTGAATCAGGAAGGGCGGTTGACGCTCTTCTCTTTATGCAACCTGTTCCAGGATACCAGCTCGGCACATGGAGAAGCAGCCGGACAGGGCAGCCTGCAGCTGCTGGCCAGAAAAAGGGCCTGGTTTTTGGCCTACGGCGAAACAAATGTATACCGGCGCCCGATGATTGGAGAAGTGTTGCAGCTGGAAACCTGGCCGACCAAAGTCAAGGGATTTTTCGGTGAAAGAGCCTACGTTATGAAGACGACAGCGGGTGAGGTGTTGGCCGATTGCTCGACGATCTGGGTGCTGATGGATATGGAAAGCCTGCGGCCGACCAGGCTGACAGCTGAAGAGATGTTCCGGGAGGAGCCGGGTGAGCCGCTGCCAACATCTGGCAAAGGCAGAAAGATCGAAGTGCCGTCCGGACTGACAGCCTGGGGGGAGGATCGGGTGAATTACCTGTATCTGGATTCAAACTGTCACATGAATAACGCCTATTATGTCGGTCTGACCGAGCAGTTTGTACGGGGAGCTGCCGTCAAGCGCTTCCGGGTGGAATATCGGAAATCGGCTGTTGAGGGCGATTTTATCCGGTATTTTGGCAGGCGTCAGGATGACCTGGTGACGGTGGCATTGGAAAATGAAAAGGCAGAGGTTTTTGCGGTCATAGAATATGAACTGCAAACAAAAGACAAGCTTTTGCAAATGGATCAGCTGCTATAATAACAAGGAGAACAAACATTATGGAACTGGGTAAGAAACAGCTGTTGGTCGCAGTACGGAAAAAAGAGTTTGGCACCTATCTGGCGCGCTATATGGATGATAAGGAAAGTGTGCTGCTGCCGATCAGGCAGGTTCCGCCCGACCTGGAGGTGGGGGATCCGATCGAGGTCTTCGTATATCGCGACAGCGCCGACAGACTGATCGCTACCACCAAAGAGGTAAAACTGCAGGTCGGAGAACTGGCAAGATTGCGCGTAAAGGAAACCGGAAAGATTGGCGCATTCCTGGACTGGGGACTGGAAAAGGATCTGTTGCTGCCGTTTAAGGAGCAAACTGCTAAGATCGAGGTTGGGCATGATTACCTGGTCAGCCTGTATGTGGACCGCAGCGGTCGTCTTTGTGCGACTATGGACATCTCACCCCTTCTGCGGACCGATCACAAGTATTACAAGGATCAGCAGGTGGAGGGAACCATCTACCGGATCGTGGAAAATATCGGTGCCTTTGTGGCAGTTGAGGATACCTATGTCGGTCTGTTGCCAAACCGCGAGATCACCAAACCCTATCATATCGGCGATCATATCGCGGCCCGCATTGCCCGTGTCCATGAGGATGGAAAGATAGATCTGGCAGTGCGTGAAAAGGCGCATCTGCAGATGGATATCGATGCCGACCGGCTGATGAAAAAGCTGGAGCAGGAAGGTAGTCTGGATTTTACCGATAAAGCGGATGCCGCCCTGATCAGAGAGCGGATGCAGATGTCAAAAGCGGAGTTTAAACGGGCGGTCGGACGGCTGCTGAAGCAGGGAAAGATTCAGATCCTGCCGGATAAAATAGTTGCGAAATAAGAGGAATGATGTATAATAAACAATAGGGGTTAAACGAAAAAACCTATTTCAGAAAGGAGTTTATGGCATATGAAAGTACAAAATATTACTGATATCGAAAAGTTTTTTTCTGTGGTTGATGCCTGCAAGGGTAAGGTAGAGTTGATTACCGGCGAAGGCGACAGACTGAACCTGAAATCGAAGCTGTCCCAGTATGTGTCGATGGCTAGTATTTTCTCGAATGGAGAGATTCCGGAGCTGGAGATCGTGGCTCATGAGCCGGAAGATATTGATCGCTTAGTATCATTTATGATCAATGGCTAAGCACTAAGGACTTTAAGAGGCCGGGCGATTGTCCTGGCCTTTTCTGTTATCTGTGTCAGAAGAAATGAGGGAAGCATGAAAAACCAATCATATAATTATTTTCGACCGAAACTGGAGCTTTGGACCAATGTATACTTCCTGGTGACAGTAGTGATTTTTCTTGGGCTTAGTCCGCTGCTTCACTTTTTGGAGCAGCAGGGTGTGTTTTTACCGATCACCATCCAGCTGTGGCTGCCGCAGTTGTTTATCCTTGGCGCCGGTCTGTTGTATAAACTGCTGTTTCGGGTACCGAAGCGGGCGTTGGGATACCGGAAGATGGATCTGTGGAGTTGGTTTTTGATGATTCCGCTGACCTGGTGTTTTATGCCGCTGATCGGCCTGATTAATTTTGTCAGCAGGCAGTTTGTGACTCAGAAGATGGTAAATGTGATGCAGGGGCTGCTGCTGTTAGATCTACCGTATCTGCTGCTGTTATTTCTGATCGCAGTCATGCCGGCCATCAGTGAGGAGCTGTTTTTTCGTGGGGTTCTGGCCAATGTCTACCTGCGGCCCAGGGGAATTTTAAAGGCGTCTTTGTTAAGCGGTCTGCTGTTTGGAGCCTTTCATCTGAACATCAACCAGTTTATGTATGCCACTGTACTGGGGATCATTTTTGTCTTTGTACTGGAAGGAACCGGCAGCCTGTATGCGACCATGCTGTCACATCTCCTGCTCAATGGCCAAAGTGTAACGCTGCTGGCATTGCTGCGGGCAATAACCAGGGATCTGCCGCAGTTGTCGAAGTCTTTTCTGGATAAGCAGCTGCTGCAGGAGCAGCTAAACAAAAGTCGGCCGGGGCAGATCGGCGTTGTGCTTTTGATGATCCTCTTTTTGCTGGCGCTGTCGGTCCTGGGATGCTGGCTGGGGTATCTGCTGTATCGCTATATCTGTAAGCGGAATCACCGCTGGGAGCATGTGTGCCGTAACTTTAACCCGAGGCCGATTTGCAGATCGGCCTCTGCCGGCAGTCGATTGAGCTTGGCGGTTTACTGGAGCGCCATGCTCATAATGCTTCTGGTGATGATCTTAAGAGAGGTGGGATAATGGGGTTTACACATCTGCATGTGCATACCGAATACAGTTTATTGGACGGGTCCAATAAGATTAAAGAATACGTCGCCCGCGTGAAGGAGCTGGGAATGACCCATGCGGCCATCACCGATCATGGTGTGATGTACGGTGTGATTGACTTTTATCAGGCTGCCAAGGCGGCCGGTATCGTACCGATCATCGGCTGTGAGGTCTATGTGGCCGCGCATTCCATGCTGGAAAAGAGCGGAGCCGGCGAAAATCGTTACTATCATCTGGTACTGCTGGCCGAAAATAATGAAGGCTATCAGAATCTGATGAAGATCGTATCGGCCGGCTTTATTGATGGCTATTACTATAAGCCGCGGGTCGATAAGGAGCTGCTGCGCCGCTATCATAAAGGGCTTATCGCCCTGTCCGCCTGCCTGGCCGGTGAGGTGCAAAGATATCTGGCCAATCAGGATTTTGCGGCTGCCAAACGGGCGGCGCTGGAATACAGGGATATTTTCGGCGAACATAATTTCTTTCTGGAGGTACAGGATCACGGTCTGGCCATTCAGAAAATCGTTAACCGGAAGCAAAAGGAACTGTCCGAGCAGACCGGTATTCCGCTGGTAGCGACCAACGATGTACATTATACCTATGCCGAGGATGCGGCGGCTCATGATGTGCTGCTCTGCATCCAGACCGGTAAGAAGCTGGCCGATGAAAACCGTATGCGTTATGAGGGTGGTCAGTACTTTGTCAAGGATGAAAACCAGATGCTGGGCCTGTTTCCGGATATGCAGGAGGCGGTGAAAAGAACACAGGAGATCGCCGAGCGTTGTCAGGTGGAAATTATATTCGGCGAGACCAAGCTGCCGGCCTATGATGTACCGACAGGCTTTACCGCCAAAAGTTATCTGCGCAAGCTTTGTGAGGAAGGTTTGCTCCGGCGTTACGGTGGGCGGGCCGAAGAGCATCGGGATAAGCTGGATTATGAGCTGTCCATGATTGAAAAAATGGGTTATATCGACTATTTTTTGATCGTTTGGGACTTTATTCATTATGCCGGTGAGCAGGGAATCATCGTCGGACCGGGACGTGGCTCGGCAGCCGGCAGTATCGTATCTTATTGCCTGGGCATTACCGACATAGATCCCCTGAAATATGACTTGATCTTTGAGCGCTTTTTGAATCCGGAGCGCGTGACCATGCCGGATATTGATATTGATTTCTGCTACGAAAGACGGCAGGAAGTGATTGATTATGTAGTGCGCAAATACGGAGACGACCGGGTGGTGCAGATCGTGACCTTCGGTACCATGGCTGCCCGCGGTGTGCTCCGCGATGTCGGCAGAGTCTTGGATCTGCCTTACGGTCGGGTCGATACCATTGCTAAGATGATACCGGCCGAGCTGAATATTACCATTGATAAGGCATTGGAGAAAAACGCCGATTTGAAGAAGCTGGTCGAAACGGATGCCGAGGTAGCGCAGCTGATTGCCATGTCGAAACGCCTGGAGGGCCTGCCCAGACACAGCTCGATCCATGCCGCCGGAGTGGTCATCTGCCAGCAGCGGGCGGTCGAATATGTGCCTCTGTCGCGCGGCGCCGACGGTGCCGTTACCACCCAGTTCACCATGACCAGGCTTGAAGAACTCGGTCTGTTAAAGATGGACTTTTTGGGGCTGCGGACGCTGACCGTGATTCAGAATGCCATCAGAAATATTGCCGACAGTCAGGGCGTGACGATCAATCTTGCGCAGTTGGATTATGACGATGCGTCGGTTTATGAAAGTCTTTGCAGCGGTCGTAACGACGGTGTTTTTCAGCTGGAGAGCGCCGGGATGAAGAGCTTTATGAAGGAGCTGAAGCCCGGCAGCATGGAAGATGTCATCGCCGGCATCAGTCTTTACCGGCCGGGGCCGATGGACTTTATTCCGCGCTATATTCAAGGGAAAAATCATCCGGAGCAAATCCGCTACGAAACACCGCTTTTGGAGCCGATCCTGGCAGCCACCTACGGCTGTATCGTCTACCAGGAACAGGTTATGCAGATCGTGCAAAGTTTGGCCGGATATACCCTCGGTCGAAGCGACCTGGTGCGCCGTGCCATGTCCAAAAAAAAGGAAGATGTGATGGTGCGGGAGCGCCAAAACTTCGTTTACGGCAATGAGGCGGAGAGTGTGCCCGGCTGTATCGCCCGCGGGGTACCGGAGGCGGTGGCCAATCATATCTTTGATGAAATGATGGACTTCGCCAAGTATGCCTTTAACAAATCTCATGCCGCCGCTTATGCGGTGGTGGCCTATCAGACGGCCTATCTGAAGCATTATTATCCGGTGGAATTTATGGCGGCGCTGATTACTTCGGTGATCGACCACAGTAGTAAGGTGGCGGAGTATATTTACGTTTTAAAGACCATGGGTATCCGCCTGCTGCCTCCCGATATCAATCACGGAGCCGCCGCCTTTACGGTGCGGGACGGACAGATTCTGTACGGCCTTGCATCCATCCGCGGAGTCGGCAAGCAGGTGGTTGAAGAGATCGTGCAGGCCAGGACGCAGGGCGGACCGTTTCGCTCACTGCAGGATTTAATCGAGCGAATTCCGCAGAAGGCCAGAAATAAGCGGATTATCGAGAGCCTGATCCACGCCGGAGCGCTGGATTGTCTGCCGGGAAACCGAAGACAAAAGCTGGTGGTTTATGAACAGGTGATCGCTGCGGTGACCGAAGGGCAGAAACAAACCATGAGCGGTCAGCTCAATCTGTTTGACATGCTTGACAGTAACGAGCAGGCCAAGCGCGAGATCCACTTTCCGCCGGTGGCGGATCTGCCCAAAGGAGAACGGCTGGCGGCGGAAAAGGAGGTGCTTGGCATTTATGTCAGCGGGCATCCATTGGATGATGTGCTCACGCTTTGGGAGAAAACAGTGACCAAGCATAGCGCTGACTTTGTACTGGCTGAGGAGATGACCATATATGACCGTGAGAGCGTGGTGATCGGCGGTCTGGTGACGACGGTGACGGTCAAGTACACCAGAAACAATCAGAAAATGGCCTTTTTGCAGTTGGAGGATCTGGTCGGTTCGGTAGAGGTTATCGTTTTCCCGAAGATCATGGAGCAGTATGCCGACCTGTTGGCAGCTGATGAGAAGCTGTTCATCGTCGGTCAGGTATCCCTGGAGGAGGATCGGGACAGTAAGCTGATCGCCGATAAAATTTATCGCTTTGAGGATATGCCGAAGGAGCTGTGGCTGCGTTTTACCGATGAGGCACACTATCAGAGGCTGTGGCCGCAAGTGCAGACGCTGCTGCGGCTGGCGCCGGGAAGCCGGCGGGTGATTCTCTATCTGGAGGCGGAAAAAAGCATGAAACGTTTGGGGCGTTTTGAGCAGGTCGGTCTGACCGCCGAACAGCTGACCGCTTTGCGCGCCGTGCTCGGAGAGGCCAACGTGGTGGTCAAAGAAAAGAGTATTGAAAAATAAAAACGAATGAATTAGAATATACGTTGGATTTGTTATAAATTTTACAATGTCAACAGTTGATTTTGGTTGTAGATTCATTCAGAGGGATGGATTGAAAAGGAGGAGTATATGGGAGAATTAAAAACGATCGGTTTATTGACCAGTGGCGGTGATGCGCCGGGTATGAATGCAGCCATCCGAGCTGTGGTACGTCGTGCAATTGCCAAGGGCCTGCGGGTAAAGGGTATCCTGAAGGGCTTTAATGGTCTGATTAATGAAGAGATCATTGATATGAATAACCATAGCGTCAGCGATATCGTGCAGCGAGGCGGTACGATTTTGTACACAGCCCGCTGCCTGGAGTTCATCAAGCCGGAGGTGCAGCAGCTCGGGGCTGACATCTGTCGTAAGCACGGCATCGACGGTCTGGTGGTGATCGGCGGGGACGGTTCCTTTCAAGGCGCTCAAAAGCTGGCCGGTCTTGGTATTCCGACCGTAGCGGTTCCGGGCACCATTGACCTGGATATTTCCTGTACGGATTATACCATCGGTTTTGATACAGCCGTGAATACTGCCATGGAGGCCATCGATAAGGTGCGTGACACCTCAACTTCGCACGAACGTTGCAGTATCATTGAGGTTATGGGGCGCCACGCCGGTTATATCGCGTTGTGGTGCGGCATTGCCAACGGCGCCGAGGATATCCTGGTGCCGGAGACCTGGGACGGAAATGAAGAGAGAATCATCAACCACATCATTGCAGGAAAGAAGAGCGGCAAGAAACATCATATTATTATTAATGCCGAGGGGGTTGGTGATTCCTACAATATGGCGGAGCGTATCGAGAAGGCCACCGGTATGGAGACCCGCGCCACTATTCTCGGTCATATGCAGCGCGGCGGCAGTCCGACCTGTAAGGACCGTGTGTATGCCTCGACCATGGGCGCCATGGCTGTCGATCTGCTGCTGGAGGGTAAGAGCAATCGCGTAGTCGGCTATACCAAGGGTGAATTTACCAGCTTCCCGATCGAAGAGGCTTTGAGTCAGGAAAAGACCCTGCCGGCTTACTTATTGGATACTACCAGATCCTTTTCCTGGATTCCGGAGGTGTAAGATGCGTCCGGTGATCACCTCGCCGGATAATCCGTTGATCCGTGACCTGCAAAAGCTGCAGACCAAGGCGGCACTGCGTGCCGAGCGAGGTGTATTTGTCGTTGAAGGTCCGAAACAGGTGGCGGAAGCGGTGGCGGAAGGACTGGTCTTGCGTTTGCTGGTGATCACGTCGGCCCAGCGGATCAAGGCGGCCGCCCTGCTTCGGCTGGCTGCCGAACGCGGTATCTCGGTGCAGGAGATATCAGAGGCTGCCTTTAAGAAGATTTCAGATACACAGACCCCGCAGGGGGTGCTGGCTGTGATCGAACGGCCGAAAGCTTCGGAAGATATATTAGCGAAAGGCAACCTGTTTCTTCTATTAGAATGTATTCAGGACCCGGGTAATCTGGGAACCATTATCCGCAGCGCTGAAGGGGCCGGCGTGGACGCTGTGCTGCTGTCGGAGGGCTGTGCGGATGTATATGCGCCGAAGACGGTGCGCAGTACCATGGGATCACTCTACCGGGTACCGATCCTGACCGGAGTGGAACCGAACAAAATGATCCGGTACCTGCAAAAGCGCGGCGTGCAGGTTTGTGCGGCCGCGTTAACGGCTGAGTCATGCAGTTTTACAGAACTGTCCTACCGGAAACCGACGGCTTTTGTAATCGGAAATGAGGCCAAAGGATTGTCGGAGGCCACCATAAATGCGGCCGATCAGGCCGTGATTTTGCCGATGGCAGGTAAGCTGGAATCGTTTAATGCCGGTGTTGCCGCCACCTTACTGGCCTATTTTGCAGGCCTGGAACAGGGAAAAATTAGCTAAAAAATACCGTTATCGCCACGATAACGGTATTTTTTTCACAAAAATGAGGGGTTTCTCTCCACTTTATAAGAAAAATGATTGACAAGATGAAAACCTTCCTGTTAGAATACAAAAATGTAACAGGAGTTAATAATTTTGAAACAAATCGAAATGATTTGTTAACAGAACACTTGAAAGGAAGTGGAGCAGATGAAAGAACAACGTTCAAGACTGTTTCGGTTTATATGTGCCAGCATGATCTTGACGGTCGCCTTATCTGGGGCCACCGGCATCATAGAACAGGGTGATAATCTGGCCCTGAAAGCTCTGACCGGCGTATGGAGAGGAGCGGCCATCGCAGAAGCGAGAGAGGCTTCGGCACCGTATGAAAGCGTATTGGCCAAGGGTGTAACCTTTGATGAGGTACATCAGAAGCTGGAAGCACAGCAGCAGGCCTGGCGGACGGAAGTGGCTGCTAAGCTGGCGAAGGCAGAGGCGGATCAGGCAGCCGCTGAGGAAGCCTGGGCCAAGCGAGAGGCCGAAGAAGCGCGAAGGGCTGAGGAAGCCAGATTGGCCGAGGAAGCCAGAAAGGCTGAGGAAGCCAGACTGGCCGAAGAAGCGCGAAAGGCCGAGGAAGCCAGACTGGCTGAAGAGGCTCGTCGGGCAGAAGCGGCAGCGGCCGAAAAGCGCAAGACTCAGACAAGCAGTCAGCCGATGACCGGTGTCTCAACAGATGAGTTAACCTTATTGGCAGCCCTGATTCAATGTGAGGCCGGCGGTGAAAGCTATGAAGGCAAGGTGGCTGTCGGAGCGGTTGTCATGAATCGTGTACGCAGCGGATCATTCGCGAACAGTATTACCGGAGTGATTTACGCGCCGGGACAGTTCGGTCCTGTGATCACCGGTATCATTAATAACGTACTGGCAGCCGGCCCGAGAGCGGATTGTATCCAGGCTGCGCAGGATGCCTTAAACGGCTCCAACCCGATCGGCAGCTGTCTGTATTTCAATGGCGGCTATGGTCTGGGAACCATTCAGATCGGCGCCCAAAGTTTTTGGTAAATCAATTCGGAAGCATGATGATAATAAGCCGCAGGCAACCGCCTGCGGCTTGCTTTCTTGGGGAAAACACAGTATAATATGAATCGTATCATTGTATCATATCAGGCGGCAGATATGATGAGGGGAGGAAATATGGAAACGATGTTAACACATATGTGGATGCTGTGGCTGATCGTGATGATCGTTTTCTTGGTGCTGGAGGCAATGGAACCGGGCTTGACGACCATATGGTTTGCACTCGGCGCTTTGGCGGCCATGCTGGCGGCTATCTTCATCCCGAATCCGGTGACGGAGCTGGCTGTTTTTGTGACCGTATCGCTGGTTGCATTGCTTTTGACCAGACCGTTGGCCAAAAGGTTGGCCGAAAAGCGAGCGGAACCGACCAATGCCGATCGACTGATCGGAAAGGTTTATTGTGTGACACAGACGGTCAATGAGAATGACGGTCTGCTCGAGATCGGAGATGTGTCCTGGCGGGTGCGGTGCCGAGCGGCAGACGGGCCGCTGGAAGCCGGTAAGCAGGTTATCATTGAACGTATCGAGGGAAACTTGTTATGGGTAAGGAGGAAATAATATGAATGAGCGTAATGCAGACCTGATGATTAGATCCGGGCTTGGCTATTTACTGGTCATCCTGTTGATTATTGTTTTGTTTTCCATCGTGGTATCCTGCATCAAGATTGTGCCACAGGCAAAGGAATATGTTATCGAGCGTCTGGGTGTATACCACAGCTCGTGGAAGGGCGGTCTGCATATCAAGATGCCGTTTATCGACCGTGTAGCCCGTCGCATCTCTTTAAAAGAGCAGGTAGCGGACTTTGATCCGCAGGCGGTGATTACCATGGATAATGTTACCATGCGTATTGACACCATCGTGTTTTATCAGATTACGGATTCCAAGCTGTATACCTACGGTGTGGAAAATCCGCTGATGGCCATTGAAAATCTGACTGCCACCACCTTAAGAAATATCATCGGTGAGTTGGAACTGGATCAGACCCTGACATCCAGAGAGATCATCAATGATAAGATGAGAACAGCCCTGGATGTTGCCACAGATCCCTGGGGTATCAAGGTAAACCGGGTTGAATTAAAGAATATTATTCCGCCGAAAGAAATACAGGATGCTATGGAGAAGCAGATGAAGGCCGAGCGTGAGCGCCGTGAAGCCATCCTGCGGGCCGAGGGTGAAAAGAAATCCTCCATTTTGGTAGCTGAAGGCCGGAAAGAATCTGCTATTCTGACGGCTGAGGCCGAAAAGCAGGCGGCTATTTTGCAGGCCGAGGCTAAAAAGGAAGCGATGGTTCGTGAAGCCGAGGGCCGTGCCGAGGCGATCCTGCGTGTGCAGCAGGCTCAGGCAGACGGTCTGCGCTTTATCAAGGAGGTCGGCCTGACCGAGGAAGTGCTGCGTCTGCGCAGCATGGAGGCCTTTGAGAAGGCCGCCAACGGACAGGCTACAAAGATCATCGTGCCATCAGAGCTGGCCGGAATCGCCGGGTTGGCAAAATCGGTAGTTGAAGTGGCAAAGGGAAACGGTAAATAACGGTGATAGCTTCACCGACCAAGAAAGAGTGTCGTCAAAATATCGCGGCACTCTTTCGCTGTTCACAAATATCATTGCATTACCATAGAGAAGGAGAACCGTATGCAGGCTCATGCAAATACCCTATGCGTAGCCAACGGCTATGAAAAGAAATATTATTTAAGCGAGGATTTCTCGCTGCTGCCGGAACCGATCCGGCAGGAATTAAAGATCATGTGCGTTTTATTTACCGAAAAGGTAGGCGGTATCCTGACGCTCTATTTTAATGACGAGGGAGAACTGATGCTGGAAACGGCCTCTGCCGATCATGATTTCTTTTATGATGATATCGGTGCGGCCTTGGATATCAAGCGGATGCAGCAGGAAAAGGCCGAACTGATGGAATCGCTGGAAATGTTTTACCGGGTATTTTTCCTGGAAGAAGGATGGGAGGATGACGATGCTGCTGGTCATTGATATCGGAAACACTAATCTGACATTCGGCATCTATCAGGAGACCAAGCTGCTGGATGTTTTTCGCCTGACGACGAATAAGCATGCTACCAGCGATGAATATGGCAGCAAGATCTGCGATCTGCTGGAGCGCAAGGGGATCGTGCTGGCCGAGATCACCGGTGTAGCCGTTTCATCGGTGGTGCCGGATCTGATGTATTCTTTTACGCGCGGCATCAAGCGTTATCTGGGCGTGACGCCCTTTGTGGTGGAGCCGGGGATCAAGACCGGGATTCGCATCAGTACCGAAAACCCGAAGGCAGTCGGAGCCGACCGTATCGTTGACGCGGTAGCGGCATTTGAACTGTATGGCGGACCTGTATTGGTGGTGGATTTCGGGACAGCTACAACCTTTGATGTGATCACCGCCGACGGCGAGCTGAAGTACGGGGTGATCGTTCCGGGTATCCGGATCACCGCCGATGCTCTGCAGGAAAAGGCGGCCAAACTACCGCGAATCGAGATTAAACGGCCGCAGAGCATCCTCGGCATCGACACCATCAGCGCCATGCAGTCGGGAATTTATTTCGGTTATATCGGACTGACGGAATATATGATCACCAATATGAAGGCTGAACTCGGCCGGCCGGATCTGCAGGTGGTGGCGACCGGCGGCCTGGGACGAATGATCGCCGAAGCCACCGACACCATTGATATCTATAACCCGGAACTGACCCTGGAGGGGCTGCGGATCTTATATGAAAAGCAGGAAAAGCGCGGCGGCTATGGAGGTGCGGATGTGTGAGCTGATAATGGGACAGCCGACCGGGCGCACAAAAGGACCGCGCTACCATAAAGCCTGGCAGATCGGATCGGTGCGGATCGATAATCCCTTTGTGCTGGCGCCGATGGCCGGTGTGGGAGATTTGCCTTATCGTCTGATCTGTCACAATTTCGGCGCCGGCCTGGTGATCTCGGAGATGGTTTCGGCCAAGGGCATGTACTATGGCAATAAAAATACCGGAACGTTATTGCAGATTGCAGAAGAGGAGCGGCCGATGGCTTTGCAGATCTTCGGCAGCGATCCGCGGATCATGGCCGACATGGCCAGGCGAATCGAAGAGCTGTCCTGTGATATCATTGATATCAATATGGGCTGTCCGGTACCGAAAATCACAGGAAACGGAGAAGGTTCAGCCCTGTTAAAGAGGTTGGATCTGATCGGTGATATCGTACAGGCGGTGTCCTCGGCTATCAGAAAGCCGCTGACGGTGAAGATCCGTAAGGGCTTTGAAGCGGACGAGGATGTGGCGGTCGAGGCTGCCCGTATTATAGAAGCGGCCGGTGCGGCGGCAGTGGCGGTGCACGGCCGGACCAGAGCCATGTACTACAGCGGCCAGGCGGACTGGGACTGCATCAGTCGGGTCAAGCGGGCGCTGACCGTTCCGGTAATCGGCAACGGAGATGTCAAAACACCGGCCGATGCCAAGCGGATGTTGGAGCAGACCGGCGCAGATGCAGTCATGATCGGCCGGGCTGCTCAAGGCAATCCGTTTTTGTTTAGGCAGCTGCATCATTATTTTGTGACCGGAGAGGAAGAAGGCAGGCCCGAATGGGCGGAGGTGCTGTCTATGATTTGGCAGCACAGCCTGGCTTTGACCGCGCAAAAGGGAGAGGCGGTAGCCATGCAGGAGATGCGCAAGCATGTAGCCTGGTACACTGCCGGCTACCACGGAAGTGCTGCCCTGCGGCGATCCGTTTGTACGGTGGAAACACTGGAAGAATTAAAGCAATTGCTAACTCAATGAAACCTAAAGGAAAAGTCTGAAATACTGCACAAAACGGAACAGATAAACTTGGAGTGTTCTTACAAAGTTAACCTGGAAAATCTTTTTTCTAAAATGGAAATGTTGAAAAAAATTTTCCGATGTGCTATATTCGGACTTGTAAGGGGCGCCTGATCGCCCGCGTCAATGTTTATCATTCTAAGGAGGTAACTAATATGAAAAAGAAAGTCGTACTTTCTATGGTGGCCCTGACCATGGCCTCAATGCTGTTCGGCTGCGGTAAGAAGGAAGCAACAAAGTCAGAGAAGCCGGCTTCGACTACCGGTTCTGCCGGCAGCAAGACAGCCGATACCCCGAAGGAGAAAGTAGAGATCACCTGGTGGGCATTTCCGACCTTTACACAGGAGAAGGCTGAGGATGGAGCCGGCACCTGGGAGAAAAAGGTTGTGGAAGCTTTCCAGGCAGCCAACCCGGATATTAGCGTAAAGCTGGAAACCATCGACTTTAAGAGCGGTCCGGAGAAAATAACCACTGCTATCGAGGGCGGCACCATGGCGGATGTATTATTTGACGCCCCGGGACGGATCATCACCTACGGAAAGAACGGCAAGCTGGCCGATTTAAACGACCTGTTTACCGAAGACTTTGTAAAAGATGTTAATAACGAAGCGCTGTTAAAGGCTTGTAAGGCCGGCGATAAGGCTTATATGTATCCGATCAGCTCAGCTCCCTTCTTCATGGTAGTGAACAAGGCTATGGCTGAGGATGCCGGCGTAGCCAACCTGGTAAAAGAAGGCTGGACCACCGCCGACTTTGAGAAGGTTGTCGCCGCTTTAAAGGATAAGGGCTACAATCCTGGTTCCTTCTTCTGCAACGGCCAGGGAGGCGATCAGGGGTCCAGAGCATTCTTTGCCAACCTGTATAACGGCTCTATTACCGATAAGGATGTAACCAAGTATACCACCGATGATGAGAAGGCTGTTAAGTCCATGGTATTGATCAAGAAGATGATCGATGACGGTACTCTGGCTAACGGATCTCAGTATGCCGGCGGCGACGACATCCAGAACTATGCAAACGGACAGACCTCCTTCAGTATCCTGTGGTCACCTGCTATGCCGGGAACCCAGGCTAAGCTGCTGGAAGCAAGCAAGGTTCAGTCGATCGAAGTGCCGTTCCCGTCTGAGAATGGTACTCCGAGTCTGGAATACTTAGTAAACGGCTTCTGTGTATTTAACAACGGCAATGAGGCCAAGATCGAAGCTTCCAAGAAGTTTATCCGGTTTATCTGTGATGATAAAGAATGGGGACCGAAGAACGTCATTAGAACAAACGCTTTCCCGGTTCGTACTTCCTACGGCGACCTGTATAAGGATGAGAGAATGACCAAGCTGGCTTCTTGGACCAAGTACTATGCTCCATATTACAACACCATTGAGGGATTTGCAGAAATGAGACAAATCTGGTTCCCGATGTGCCAGGCTGTTTCTAATGGTGATACGGCTGTAAAGGACGCATTAACAGATTTTACGACCAAGGCTAACGCTACCATTAAAAAATAATGGTTCTCAAGATCTCCCCTGCGCACTCAGGCGTGCAGGGGGATTTTTTTCGAGGCGAGCCGGGGAGATCCCTCGGCGGCTGTACCTGCATCTGCTGCCTGCATTCCCGAAAGGATGGACTCTATGCATAAAATTAACAAGATCAAAATGCGCGAGACGGCGGTTTCTTATCTGTTTCTGGCTCCGGTACTGGTATTTTTCGTAGTCTTCGTACTGGTGCCGATGCTGATGGGACTGTATACCAGTTTCTTCAAATATACACAGACTGAGTTTGATTTCGTCGGCTTCGACAACTATATTCGGATGTTCAAGGATCCGACGTTTAGGAAATCGCTGGTGAATACCCTGATCATCGTAGTCGGATCGGTACCCATCGTAGTCATGTTTTCATTATTTGTGGCATCAAAGACCTATGAAAAGAGTATGTTTACCCGCTCCTTCTTCCGTGCCGTATTCTTCCTGCCGGTTGTTACCGGCAGCGTAGCCGTTACGGTTGTATGGAAGTGGATCTACGATCCTCTTACCGGTATCCTGAACTACCTGCTAAAATCCGCTCACCTGATCGATAAAAATATCAGCTGGCTGGGCGATAAGAAATATGCCCTGGCGGCCATCATCGTGATCCTGCTGACCACCTCGGTCGGACAGCCGATCATCCTTTATATCGCGGCCATGGGCAACATCGATAAATCTCTGGTCGAGGCGGCTCGGGTAGACGGCGCCAATGAGCTTCAGGTGTTCTGGAAGATCAAATGGCCGAGCCTGTTGCCGACCACACTGTATATCATCGTAATTACGACCATCAACTCTTTCCAGTGCTTTGCATTGATCCAGCTGTTGACTTCGGGCGGGCCAAACTTCTCGACATCAACCATCATGTATTACCTGTATGAGAAGGCCTTTAAGCTGACCGAGTTTGGTTATGCCAATACCATGGGCGTGTTCCTGGCGATCTTGATTGGTCTGATCAGCTTTATTCAGTTTAAGCTGTTCGGCGGCGATGTAGAATACTAGGAGGGATCGTTATGAAGAAAAAATTATCAGTCGGAAACGGGATCACATATCTAATTCTCAGTCTTCTGACCATCATCTTTGTATTTCCGTTTTACTGGATCATGACAGGAGCCTTCAAAAGCCAGGCGGATGCCCTTAAGATCCCGCCACAGTGGTGGCCGAAGCTGCCGACGGTGGAAAACTTTACCAATCTGTTGGTAAATAACAAAGCCGGTTTATGGCTGTTCAACAGTATTTTTATCTCTTTAGTGACCATGGTGCTGGTCTGCCTGACCTCAGCTCTGGCCGGCTATGTACTGGCGAAGAAGAGGTTTTACGGACAGAAGCTGCTGTTCTCTGTCTTTATCGCCGCCATGGCTCTGCCGAAGCAGGTCGTACTGGTACCGTTGGTACGTATGATCAATTGGATGAGGATTCATGACACGCTGTGGGCGGTGATTCTGCCGCTGATCGGCTGGCCGTTCGGTGTGTTTCTGATGAAGCAGTTCAGTGAGAATATCCCGAGCGAGCTGCTGGAGTCCGCCAGAATCGACGGCTGCGGTGAACTGCGCACCTTTGCCAGCATAGCCTTTCCGATCGTAAAGCCTGGCTTTGCGGCGTTGGCTATCTTTACCTTTATCAATACCTGGAATGATTACTTTATGCAGTTGGTAATGCTGTCCTCCAAAGACAAGCTGACCATCTCGCTCGGCGTTGCAACTCTGCAGGCCGAGATGGCGACCGACTACGGTCTGATTATGGCCGGTGCAGCGCTGGCAGCCATTCCGATCGTAGCTGTCTTTCTGATTTTCCAGAAGTCATTTACCCAAGGTATCACCATGGGTGCGGTTAAGGGTTAACGGAGGCGGAGTATGATTTACGACCAGATCAAGTATGCCGAGCGTTACCTCGGAAGCTCCCGATGGCTGGATGCTGCTCTGCACTTTATGATGGAGACTGATCTAAAGGCTTTGCCGCTGGGGCGGATCGAGATCGCAGGAGAGCATGTCTTTGCTAATGTGATGGAGGCGACGGCCATTGATGAAAGCCGGGCCGCCTATGAGATCCACAAGCGATATATGGACATTCAAATCGATATCAGCGGCTGCGAGGCAATCGGCTTCGGTATCGCGGCGGACGGTGAGCAGCCGGTCTTTGATGAGGAACGTGATTTCGGCAATGTATATGCTGAGCGTACCGTGACCTGTACGCTCGGGCCGGGACGTTTTGTGGTCTGTATGCCGGAGGAGCCGCACAGTCCGTCGATCGCCGTGTCGGAGCAGAGAGCGCTGCGCAAATGTGTGATCAAGGTAGCGACTGCTGCCGACTGAGGTCAGACTGAAACAGGAAAGGACAGGTGGGGAAATGAAGCATTCATCAGGAATCATTGTACAGATTCAAACGGCCTACCATAGATTGACCAAAACAGAAAAAAAAGTGGCCGATTATGTGCTGGCACATCCGAGCGAGGTGCTGTATATGTCGATTACCGAATTGGCCGATGTCTGTGAAGTGGGAGAAACAAGTGTCTACCGGTTTTGCCGAACTCTGCAGCTGCAGGGCTATCAGGAATTTAAGATGAAGCTGTCACTTGGCATGGATGAGGCGGACATGGAAGAGGTTACCGAAACGGCAGAAGAGAACAGTCTGCTGACCGAGGTTCGTGACGTTCATATCAATGCGATTACACAGTCCTCTCTGTTGCTGCAGGCTGAGGCGGTGGAAGCCATGATTGATGAGATGGAACGGGCCAGACGGGTCATCTTTGTCGGTGTCGGTGACAGTCAGCTGACAGCCAAGGAAGCAAGAAATAAATTTTTGCGCGTGACCCGTCATGTGACCTGCTTCAGCGATCCGCATATGCAGGCGATGGCGGCATCCCTGACCGGGCCGGAGGACCTAGTGATCTTTATTTCCTTTTCCGGAGCGACCAAGGATAATATTTACGTGGCCAAGGAGGCGAAACGAGCCGCAGCCCGGATCGGCTGTATCACACATTTTAAGAAATCGCCATTGACCCATTACGCTGATGTTACACTGTTGTCCGGCGGGGAGGATACTCCGTTGGAAAACGGCTCCCTGGCCGTTAAAATCGGCCAGCTGTACGTCATTGATGTGCTGTTTCGGGCCTATTATCAGCGCAATTACCGTCAGTGCAGAGAAAACAGTAAGAAGACAACCGGTGCGGTGGTGGAAAAGTTATTTTGAGCAGATAGGACGGAAGGGCTGCGTACCGGCAGCCCTTCTTGGGGTTCTGCCGGCGCAGTCGGAAACAATCAAAAATTAGGAGAAAGACAGATGGAAAACTGGATGGAACAGATTCACGGAAAACTCATCGTCTCATGTCAGGCCTTGCCGCATGAGCCGCTGCACTCATCATTTATCATGGGACGGATGGCATTGGCAGCCAAGGAAGGCGGCGCTGCCGGTATCCGTGCCAACACCGCCGAGGATATCACTGAGATCAAAAAACAGGTGGATCTGCCGGTCATCGGTATCGTGAAGCGGGATTATGATAACTGTGAGGTTTACATCACTCCGACCATGAAGGAAATTGATGAACTGGTAGCGGCCGGTCCGGAGATCATTGCCATTGATGCGACCGACCGCCTTCGTCCGGAGGGTAAGACTCTGGAGGAATTTGTGCGTGAAATCCGCGCCAAATACCCGGAGGTCAAGCTGATGGCGGATTGCTCGACGGTGGAGGAAGGCGTTTTCGCCGATCAGATCGGTTTTGACTTCATCGGCACCACCATGGTCGGTTACACCAAGCACAGTGCGCATCTGCGGATCGAGGCAGATGATTTTGCCATCATCCGCGAGCTGCTGGACAAGGTGAAGCATCCGATTATCGCCGAGGGCAATATCGACACACCGGAGAAGGTAAAGCGTGTCATCGAGCTGGGCTGTTACAGTGTCGTAGTCGGTTCGATCATTACCAGACCGCAGCTGATCACCAAGCGATTTGCCGCCGCCTTGGAAAACTAGGCGGACGAGTTATCAGAACAGAAAAGAGGAAACAGTATGAGAGATTTAACAAAATATGAAGGGATTATTCCGGCATTTTATGCCTGCTATGATGAGGACGGGGAGATCAGTCCCGATCGGGTGCGCCAGCTGACCCGGTATTTCATCGACAAGGGTGTGAAGGGCCTGTATGTAAACGGCTCCTCGGGTGAGTGTATCTACCAGAGTGTGGAAGATCGCAAGCTGGTCCTGGAAGAAGTAATGGCAGTGGCCAAGGGCAGGCTGACCATTATCGCCCATGTGGCCTGCAATAACACCAAGGACAGTGTAGCGTTGGCCAAGCATGCCGAGAGTCTGGGCGTGGACGCCATCGCCGCTATTCCGCCGATCTATTTCCATCTGCCGGAGCATGCTATCGCTGCCTACTGGAATGCCATGAGCGAGGCCGCCCCGAATACTGACTTTATCATCTATAATATTCCGCAGCTGGCCGGCGTATCGCTGACCCCGGATTTGTTTGCCGAGATGCGCAAGAACCCGCGCGTCATAGGTGTTAAGAACTCCTCCATGCCGGTACAGGATATTCAGATGTTTGCAGCTGCCGGCGGAGAGGATTATATCATCTTTAACGGTCCGGATGAGCAGTTTATCAGCGGCCGGATGATCGGCGCCCGAGGCGGTATCGGCGGTACTTACGGCGTTATGCCGCAGCTCTTCCTTCGTCTGGACGAGCTGTTTAAGCAGGGTGAGTCGGAAAAGGCGCGCAAGCTGCAGTTCGCCGTTAATGAGGTCATCTATAAGATGGTGTCCGCTCATGGCAACCTGTATGCCGTAATCAAGGAGATCCTGAGAATTAATGAAAAGCTGGATATCGGCGGGGTGCGGGCTCCGCTGGCAGATCTGATTCCGTCTGATCTGCCAATTGCCGCTGAGGCGGCCGCTTTGATCCGGGAAGCGACCAAGACCTATTGTTAAGAGTAAGGGAGTGTAAGTGTGAAAACATATGTATGCATCGATATCGGCGGAACTGCCATCAAGCACAGCCTGCTGAATGAAAAGGGCCGCCTGCTGCGGCAGGGAAAGCTGCCGACGCAGGCTCACTTGGGTGGACCGGCCATTCTGGAAAAGGCTGTCGGTATAGTACGCAGCTATCAGAGGCCGCAGCATCAGTTGCTGGGGATCTGTATCTCGACGGCCGGTATGGTTGATACAGAGAAGGGAGAGATCTTTTATTCCGCTCCGTTGATTCCGAATTACATCGGCACGGCCTATAAGAAGACCATGGAAGAAACCTTTGGGGTTCCCTGCGAAGTAGAAAATGATGTGAACTGCGCCGGACTGGCCGAATGTATCAGCGGAGCGGCCAAGGACAGTGCGCTGACCCTTTGCCTGACTGTCGGTACCGGTATCGGCGGCTGTGCCGTCATCGGCAAGGAGGTACTGCACGGCTTTTGCAACAGCGCCTGCGAAATCGGTTATATGCATATGGGAGACAGTGACTTCCAAACCCTCGGCGCCACCAGTATTCTGGTAAAAAAGGTGGCGACAGCCAAGCAGGAGCCGGCCGAGCAGTGGCATGGCTACCGTATCTTTGAAGAGGCGGCCAAGGGAGATGCCGTTTGCACGCAGGCCATTGATGAGCTGATCGACACGTTGGGCAAGGGTATTGCCAATATCTGTTATGTATTGAACCCGCAGATGGTGGTACTGGGAGGCGGCATCATGGAACAGGGCGAACACCTGCGGGTGCGCATCGAGGATCGGGTGAAGCATTATCTGGTGCCGGTCATGGCTGAGCGGATCAGGGTTGAGGTGGCCAGGTATAAAAACGGCGCAGGCATGAGGGGAGCCTTCTATCATTTTCTGAAAAAACATCCGAGCAGAAAAGTTATAATTGACTAACCTGATGGAATGGTGTTAAACTCTCTACACAAAGTAATAATTATTACTATTATTGCTTTGGCAGAGGGAAAACCACTTTTCTGTAACTGCCGTTCTTTCGGAGAAGAACGGTAACACAAACCGGCTTGCTGACAGCAGGCAGGGGTGAAACGAGCAGGAGAACTTGTTTCACCGTAGGATAGAGGGGAGGCGCTTATGGCGCAGGTCAAATACAGTCGTCAAAGAGAAGCGATTAAAGCGTATTTGCGTGAAACCTCCGACCATCCGACTGCAGATATGGTCTATTCCTATATCAAAACCATTTTTCCGAACATCAGTTTAGGAACGGTTTATCGGAACCTGAGTTTGCTTTGTGACCTGGGCGAGGTGGCAAAGATCGCTACCGAAACGGGGCCTGACCGTTTTGAGGGCAAGATGATACCGCATCACCACTTTATTTGTCGTGGCTGTGGGAAGATTATTGACCTGGATGATATTGATGAAGGCCTGATGGAGCAGGGGATGGAAAAGGCGCAGCAGCATTTCAACGGCCGTATTGAAGGGCATGTGACCAGATTTTACGGAATTTGCGAAGAATGTCTGCGGACTGAAGGGGTGTCACCCGAGTAATTGCAGGCGTTTATGCCTGCCGAATGTGTGTATGAGTAACAACGTTGTGTGTATGTGTGTTTAGGAGGAAACAAATCATGGAAAACAAGTACGCAGGAACAAAGACCGAGAAAAACCTGATGGAGGCTTTTGCAGGTGAATCTCAGGCAAGAAACAAGTATACCTATTATGCTTCGGCAGCGAAGAAGGCAGGTTACGAGCAGATGGCGGCGATCTTCCTGGAGACTGCCGATCAGGAGAAGGAACATGCAAAACTGTGGTTTAAGGAATTCCACGGAATCGGTGAGGTAGATGAAAATCTGGCAGACGCCGCTGCCGGCGAGAATTTTGAGCATACTAATATGTACGCTCGTATGGCCGCCGAAGCCAGAGAAGAAGGCTTCCATGCCCTGGCTGCCAAGTTTGACGGTGTGGCAAAGGTAGAGGCCGCTCATGAGGCCAGATACCTGAAGCTGTTAGAAAACTACAAGAATCAGAAGAGCTTTGAAGGCGACGCGCCGCTTGGCTGGAAGTGCAGAAACTGCGGTTACATCGCCATGTCTGAGAAGGCTCCGGCTATGTGTCCGGTATGCGCTCATCCGCAGGCGTACTTCGAGAGAAAGTCTGAAAACTACTAAGATTTCAGCTGCAAATTAACAGAGTAAAACGGGGACTGTATTAGAAAATGAAAATTTTCTGATGCAGCCGCTTGCGTTATCAGACAAAATTAGTGTACAATTGCATAGAAAAAATGGCGCGAATCAGTGCTTGCGTCTGAAAAAGGGAGCCCGGCGCGGCTCCCTTTTTCTATCTGTTTGTGAGAAGAGGAGTGAAACTATGATCAAAAAACTATTAGCCTATGTCGGGGAATACCGGCGGCCCAGTCTGCTTGCGTCGTTGTTTGTCGCCTTGGAGGTAGTGCTGGAGGTGGCGATGCCGTTTTTAATGGCCATGCTGATCGACAATGGTATCAACAAAGGTGACCTGGCCTATGTTTACCGAATCGGCGGCCTGCTGCTGGGAGCGGCGCTGGCGGCGCTGCTCGTTGGTATCCTGGCCGGCCGGTCAGCAGCCACGGCGGCTACCGGACTGGCCAAAAATCTGCGGGCAGCCATGTATACCCATGTCCAAACCTTTGCCTTTTCGGATATCGACCGGTTTTCCACAGGCAGTATCATCACCCGCTTAACGACCGATGTCAACGGGATCCAAAACACTTATCAAATGTTGATCAGGGCGGCGGTGCGCGCGCCGTTTATGATCATCTTTGCTTTGATCGCCAGCATTGCGATCAATCCATCTGTATCTATGGTTTTTCTGGTCAGCATTCCGGTGATTGCCATCGGTATGTTTTTGCTGATTCGCAAGGCATATCCGCTTTTCGAAAATGTGTTTAAAAGCTATGATTCTGTCAACAATGTGGTACAGGAAAATTTGCGCGGTATCCGGGTAGTCAAATCCTTTGTACGTGAGGACTACGAGAAACAGAAGTTCTCGGCAATTTCTGATCGGCTGACCACCCTCTTTATCCGGGCAGAGAAGGTGATGGCCTTTGCCAATCCGGTCATGATGCTGAGTGTTTATCTGACCATCTTGATGATCTCCTGGTTCGGCGCCCGCCTGATTGTATTAAGCGGCGGCACTGCTATGACCACCGGTCAGCTGATGAGTATGTTTTCTTATTGTATGCAGATCATGGGGGCGCTGATGATGCTGTCCTTTATCATCGTTATGCTGGTTATCTCGCAGGCATCGGCCCGCCGTGTGGTGGAGCTGCTGGACGCTGAAAGTGATCTGAAAAACCCGGCCGAGCCGATCAGCGAGGTGGCTGACGGCAGTATCAGTTTTGACCGTGTTTCCTTCGGATACGGTAAGGGAGAAGAGCATATCGTATTGAAGGATTTGAGTATAGATATTCGAGCAGGTGAGACCATCGGCATCATCGGCGGTACGGGAGCGGCCAAATCGACCTTTGTGCAGATGATTCCCCGCCTGTATGATGTGGACCGCGGAGCGGTTCGGGTCGGCGGAAGGGATGTACGCGAGTATGATATGACAGCGCTGCGCCGCCAGATAGCTGTGGTGTTACAGAAAAATATCCTGTTTTCCGGCACCGTCGCCGAAAATCTGCGCTGGGGTGCACCGGAAGCAACAGATGAAGAACTGCGCACGGCGGCTGCTCTGGCTCAGGCCGACGGCTTTATCGAAGCTTTGCCGGAGGGCTATAACACCCATATAGAGCAGGGCGGCAGCAATGTATCCGGCGGTCAGCGCCAGCGTCTGTGTATAGCCAGAGCCCTGTTAAAGAAGCCGAAGATCCTGATCCTGGATGATTCGACCAGCGCAGTGGATACCAAAACCGACGGGTTGATCCAGGCAGGCCTAAAGTCGACCCTGCCGGATACAACCAAGCTAATCATTGCCCAGCGAATCTCATCAGTGCAGCAGGCTGACCGGATCATCGTAATGGAGAATGGTCATATCGATGCTGTCGGTACTCACGCCGAGCTGCTGGCCGGCAATGCCATCTACCGTGAGGTTTACGAATCACAGACGAAGGGAGAAGAAGCAGATGAGTAAATCAGTAAAACGTTTATTACAATATTTCGCCCCCTACCGTTTTCGACTGCTCGCAGTGCTCGTCAGTATTCTGATCAGCAGCTTGTCAATGGTTCTGCTGTCGGTGTCTTTGAAAACTTTGATTGATGTTTATATCACACCGTTATTGTTACAGGAAACGCCGGATTTCGGCGGCCTGAAAACCTATCTGCTGCAGCTGGCGGTTATCTTTGTGATCGGTATTTTTGCCGCCTGGCTGTATGGTCGTATCATGGCGGTGGTGGCCCACAGCATCATGCGTCGCCTGCGTTTTGAATTATTCAGCCATATGCAGAGCCTGCCGCTGCGCTATTTTGACAGTCACCCGCATGGCGATATCATGAGCCATTACACCAATGATGTTGATGCCCTGCGTCAGATGCTGTCACAGAGTGTGCCGCAGGTATTGTCGGCCATCGTCACCATGCTGGCCATCTTTGTGGCCATGCTGTCATTGAGTGTCTGGCTGACGCTGGTCATGGCTGTGATGCTGGTGATGGTTTTTTCCGCTTTTCGTTATATTTCGGGCCGTAGCGGCAGCTACTTTGTCAAGCAGCAGGCGGCTATCGCCGACGTCAACGGATATGTTGAGGAGATGATCGAAGGCCTGCGCGTGGTCAAGGTCTTTTGCCGTGAGCAGGAGTCGGCGGATGAATTTATGCGTCGTAACCTGCACCTGACCGAGCAGGCCCGTTCGGCCAATACCTATGTTAATATGATGGCGCCGGTGCTAAACAATATGGGTTATATCATCTATGTGGTGATCGCATTGATCGGCAGTGTACTGGCCATCGGCGGCAGTCCGAACCTGTCCCTGACCGGTATGGGGGTAATCAGTCTTGGTATGATCGCTTCCTTCCTGCAGTTGTCCCGTGCCTTTATGCAGCCGATCCAGAATATCTCGCAGCAGATGGCCTCGATCGTTCAGGCCATGGCCGGCGCCGGCCGTATCTTCCGGCTGCTCGACGAAACCTCTGAGAGCGATGACGGTTATGTGACCTTGGTCAATGCCCGCGAGCAGGATGGCGAGATGGTGGAAACCGATGAGCACACCGGCTTCTGGGCCTGGAAGCATCCGCATAAGGACGGCAGCCTGACATATACCCGTCTGCGCGGTGAGGTAGTGCTGGAAAATGTGGACTTCGGCTATGTGGAAGACAAGACTGTCCTGCATCAGATCTCTTTATACGCCAATGAGGGGCAGAAGATCGCTTTTGTCGGGTCTACCGGCGCCGGCAAGACCACTATTACGAACCTGATCAACCGATTTTATGATATCACCGAAGGAAAGATCCGTTATGACGGTATCAACATCAACAAGATCAAAAAAAGCGACCTGCGCCGTTCACTCGGTGTGGTTTTGCAGGATGTTAACCTGTTCACCGGTTCGGTGATGGACAATATCCGTTACGGAAATCTGAACGCTACGGATGAAGAATGTATCCGGGCGGCAAAATTGGCAAATGCCGATGGCTTTATCCGTATGCTGCCGGAGGGCTATATGACTATTCTGGAGGGTGACGGCAGCGGCCTGTCCCAGGGACAAAGACAGCTGATCTCTATCGCCAGAGCGGCCGTAGCCGATCCGCCGCTGATGATCCTGGATGAGGCGACGTCGTCCATTGATACCAGGACCGAGGCCATTGTTCAGAAAGGGATGGACGCTCTGATGAAGAACCGAACGGTCTTTGTCATCGCTCACCGTCTTTCGACCATCAAAAATGCCGACGTTATTATGGTGCTGGAGCAGGGGCGGATCATCGAGCGCGGCGATCATCAGAGTCTGCTGGCAAAACGCGGTAAATATTACCAGCTGTATACCGGCGCCTTTGAAATGGAATAAGACATGAACCAATAACCTACTGAAAACGCCTTTTCTGTATCGTGCGGATGCAGAAAAGGCGTTTTTGACTTGGGGATATGAAATAGTCGATGGGCAGGCCGCTGACCGGCTTAGGCGGAGTGACCTGTATAAAGCGGACTACTGTATCTGCAGTTTTTGCAGCAGAGGTCGCAGAGCCATGTACAGCAGGGTGGAAACGGCCACTGCCACGATTGCGTTCAGCAGGGTGGACAGGGCGGTGAACTTGGCCAGGGTGGCGGCAAAGTCCGGCTTTAGGCCGAATAAAAAACGATTAGACAGGTAGCGTACCAGCGGATCGCAGATCACATTAAAGATCATGGCACAAACGGCCGACGCGGTTACCCAGCCCAGCAGGTGAGCTTCTTTATCACGCCGGCGGATGTGACCGATGCGATGCGCCACCAGACCGGCGATCAGACCGATGCCGAGCTTCAGAAAAAAGGTCGGAAGGGCAGCGGTGGCATAATTACTGGTTAAATCGGCGATGGCCAGACCGATACCGCCGGCCAGACCGCCCGGCAGGCCGCCGAGAATCAGCGCTGCCAATACGACGAAGCCATTGGCGAAATGAATGGAAGTCTTGCCGGCGCCAAGCGGAATATCAATCCGGAAAAACTGGAAGATAACGTAGCAGAGGGCGGCCATCAGGGCTGTCTGAGCCAGCAGCAGAATACGGCTGCCGGCTGACTGCGGTTTTTCCGGTTTTTGGGCAGTTGGTTTGACTATGGTTTCTTTCATGTTCTCCTCCTTTGTAAAACCGCCGGCAGGCGGGATTTTTTTTTGATCGGCTTATATCATAGAAGAAAAGCGGTATAATTTAAATATCCAATTTATGAAAAAAACATTGGTCCGCTTTGGCGCGCTCAGATGAAATTTCTACATGGAATACAGAAAAAAAGACTTGACAGATCAGTGAGAGTATGTAACCCTAATAGTAGATTGCATTATTACACTAATACAAGCGGAAGGAAGGGACGGTTCTTTCCCGATTAGGAACTTTAAACCGGCTATGTAGTGCGGTATATGATGTGCCGCAAGAAAGGAAGAGGTAAAGAGACTGATGGGCGCAGAGAGAAAAGGGAGAAGACATTTAGGGCTGCTTTTGGCACTTGTACTTGTTTTCAATGCGATATTACAGGGAAGCATTCCGGTATTTGCGGCCGGCGAGCCGAAGGCTGTGGATGTAAATATTACAAAGTTTGAGCTTCAGAACAGGGATAAACAAACTGCCAATGAAATCTGGTACACAGATACATTCCTACTGATGATGGAGTGGGATGCCGGCAAGAACGGGGCGAATATTCACAAGGGAGACTACTTTGACGTCACGCTTCCGGCCAAAATGCGGTTCCCGGCTAATACAACAGCCAGAGATTTTAATCTGATCGATAAAAACGGAGTTGCTCTGGCGACAGCTCATGTTACGCCCGGTCCGGGAGAGATCGGCGGAACAGTCCGTGTCACCTTTACAGACAAAGTAGAAAACATGTACAACGTCAAAGGTACGATGTATTTGGCGGCAAAATTTGACACAAAGCAGATCAAGACCGGAGAGAATAATAATTTTACGATTACGGTGAACAGTGATGTGCTCGGCCTGACTCATTCGGAAGACGACGGAGTGATCATACAGGGGCCTAAAAAGGTAGTCGATGAATACTTGTTTAAATGGGGCGGAAAGGTAGAAGGCATTCCGAACCAGGCGGCATGGCATGTTCGCATTAACCATAAAAAAGCAAATTTAACGAATGTGGTCATTAGTGATACCTTAAGTCTGCCGGGAGAAGCATTTATCCCGGACAGCTTCAGGCTGTTTGCAGTTACTTTTAATGAATTTGGGGGCTATACGAATAAAACGCCGGTGGCGAATCTCGACAAAATACTTACATTTGGCGAGGGGAATAAATCATTCACTTTAAATTTGGGGAATACTGACAGCAAACAGTATTATCTTGAGTATAAAACCACCTATACACCCGGAAGCAAACTGGTCAATCACGTTAAGTTGAAATCTACCGAACAAAGCAAAGAGTGGAAAGCTTCGTTCAGATCAGCCGAGTCAAGCGGAACTGCCAGTGGTGATCTTGCCAGCAAGATCAAGCTGATTAAAGTGGATGCTGAGGATCATAATATTACTCTTGCAAATGCAGTATTTACTGTAACGAAACCTGACGGTTCTACCTTTGAATTGACGACCGGGTCTGACGGCACCATTACATCTGATGCTTTGGAACAAGGCAATTATAGAGTGAAAGAAAAAATCGCGCCTAGCGGATACGAATTAAACGGTGAGGAGCACATATTAACAATCAGCCCGACAGGTGGAGCGATTCACACCATTACCAACAAACCGATTAAGATCAGCGTAGCAGGAACCAAGACCTGGGATGATGCGAATAATCGGGACGGAAAGCGTCCGGAAAAGATCATCGTCAATCTGTTCGCGGACGGAGTTAAAGTAAAGGAGCAGGAAGTAAAGGCGGACGGAAACGGCAACTGGAAGTATACCTTTACTGATTTGCGTAAAGTTAAAAATGGTAAGGAAATCAAATATACGGTAACCGAGAATCCGGTTGAGGGATACACCCCGACCATCAATGGCTTTGATATTACGAATAAATACACCCCGGAGATGATTGAGGTAGCAGGAACCAAGACCTGGGATGATGCGAATAACCGTGACGGAAAACGTCCGGAAAAGATCATCGTCAATCTGCTGGCGGATGGAACACAGGTGAAGACAGCGGAAGTAAAGGCGGACGGAAACGGCAATTGGAAGTACAGCTTTAGCGGCCTGCCGAAATACAAAGACGGTAAGGAAATCAAGTACACGGTAACCGAGAATCCGGTTGAGGGATACACCCCGACCATCAACGGCTTTGATATTACGAATAAATACACTCCGGAGATGATTGAGGTAGCAGGAACCAAGACCTGGGATGATGCGAATAACCGTGACGGGAAGCGTCCGGAAAAGATCATCGTCAATCTGCTGGCGGATGGAACACAGGTGAAGACAGCGGAAGTAAAGGCGGACGGAAACGGTAACTGGAAGTACAGCTTTAGCGGCCTGCCAAAATACAAAGACGGTAAGGAAATCAAGTACACGGTAACTGAGAATCCGGTTGAGGGATACACCCCGACCATCAATGGCTTTGATATTACCAATAAATACACCCCGGAGATGATTGAGGTAGCAGGAACCAAGACCTGGGATGATGCGAATAACCGTGACGGAAAGCGTCCGGAAAAGATCATCGTCAATCTGCTGGCGGACGGAACACAGGTGAAGACAGCGGAAGTAAAGGCGGACGGAAACGGCAACTGGAAGTACAGCTTTAGTGGTCTGCCGAAATATAAAGACGGTAAGGAAATTAAGTATACGGTAACCGAGAACACGGTAGCAGGCTATACCACTGAGATCAACGGCTATGATATCAAAAACAGCTATAAGCCGGGCAAGACCAGCGTGACGGTTACGAAGCGCTGGGATGACGCGAATAACAAGGACAAGATCAGACCGAACAGTATCAAGGTACAGCTGTATGCCGACGGAGAGAAGCTGGGAGAGGCTGTTGTTCTGAAGGCTGCTGATAAATGGACCTATAGCTGGCGCGAGCTGCCGGCCATGAAAGATGGCAAGGCCATTCGCTATACGGTGAAGGAAGTCGGCAAAGTGGCAGGCTATACCGCATCCGTCAATGATAAGGATCATGGAAATATCATCATTACGAACAGCCATAAGCCGAACCGACCGCCGGTGCCGAAGACCGGAGATGGAACAGGAACCACTATTTTCCTGGCAGGCTTGGCTCTGACCATGGTCGTTATCAGCGGAGCGATCGTGGGCAGAAAGAGGTTCGAAACGAAATAATGAATCAGCTGTTGCGATCAGCTACTGATAAAAAGCAAAGATAAGCTCACAGCAGCTCGAAAAGCACCCCTGAGTATTTTACTTGGGGGTGCTTTTCATGTCTAAAAAACCGATCGGCCGGTAAAAAAAGATTGCGCAAAATATAAATGCGTGTTATGCTATAAAAAGAAACTATAGGGAATATTCCTCATTGAATAGGAGAGAATCAGATGATTTATGATGTAATCGTAGCCGGCGGCGGCCCGGCCGGGATGACAGCCGTTATTTATGCCCAGAGAGCCATGCTAAAGACATTGGTGATTGAAAAGAATTACATGTCCGGCGGACAGATTATTAACACCTATGAAGTGGATAATTATCCGGGGCTACCGGGGATCAACGGCTTTGATCTGGCTATGCAGGTGGACGCTCATGCCAGAAAATTGGGTGCGGAGATTGTGAATGCCGATATTCAGACCATCCGGGTCAATGACCGGACCGGCCTGAAAGAAGTGGTGACTGATGAAGGCGTGTTTGAGGCTAAGACCGTCATCGTCTGTCTGGGAGCGGCCCATCGTCATGTCGGTGTGCCGGGAGAGCAGGAATTTGCCGGCAAGGGGGTTTCCTATTGCGCCACCTGCGACGGCGCCTTCTACCGCGACAAGACGGTGGCAGTGGTCGGCGGCGGTGATGTGGCGATCGAGGATGCCATCTTCCTGGCCCGTCAGTCGAAAAAGGTTTATGTAGTGCATCGGCGGGATTCGCTGCGGGCGACCAAGGTTTTGCAGGAAGCACTGTTTGCCCTGCCAAATGTCGAAATGGTTTGGGACAGCGGTCTGAGTGAAATCAAAGGTGATTCTAAGGTGAGTGGCGTGGTTATTCAGAATCTGAAGGACGACAGTCTGCGTGAGGTGGAACTGGACGGTGTATTTATTGCTATCGGGCTTGACCCGGTAACGGCGGCTGTGAAGGAGCTGCTGGCGTTAAATGAGCAGGGCTATATCGTGGCCGGAGAGGATACCAGAACCAACGTGCCGGGTATTTTTGCGGCCGGTGATATCAGAACCACACCACTGCGCCAGATCATTACCGCCATGGCGGACGGAGCAGTGGCGGTCAGCATGGCACAGAGCTACTTGACCGAGAAGGTCGGCTAATAGAAAAAGCAGAAAAAATACTGAAAAATAAAGGAGGCAGCTTAGCGCGCGCCTCTTTTTTAATGCCAAAATGTGAAATAAGTATGACGGGGCTTGACTTTTGGCTCGCAATTTGTTAATATTTGCAACATGGCGTAACAAATACGTAACAAATTTTAAATTAACGGAGAGATAAAACAGTGATTAAAAATAGATTGAAACCAATTGGAATGACGGCCCTGGTATTGGGGCTATGGCTGGGCAGTAATGCGCCGGTACGGGCAGCCGAGCAGGTGAAAGCAGAGTCGAAGCAGGGGGCTGTGGAACAGACGGCAGTTCTGAAGGAACAGATGGCAGTCAGCCTGCTGCTGAGCGAGCAGGATACAGCGAAGAGCGGCAGTTTGCAGACGGCACATGTATTATCTGCCAGGCAGTCCAGCCTGCCAAAGGTAGAAAAGGTCATCTCGGAACGAGAGAAGCTGGAGGCTGAGGCTAAGGCGGCCGCCGAAATCGCGGCCCGAATCGCTCGTGAGGCAGCCGAGAAAGCGGCGGCCGAGAAGGCAGCCCGTGAGGAAGCCGAAAGACAGGCTGCTCTTGCCACAGGCGAAACCATTGCGCAGGCCGCGCTGGCGCAGATCGGTGTAGGACAGGATTGCACCATGCTGGCGACCAATTCGCTGCGTGCGGTCGGTATCAACTTCCATGGTTGGCCGGCAGACTACTTTTCACTGGGCTATACGGTATCAGCGGCGGATGCCAAAGCGGGAGACCTGATTTACTATGCCAACGGCGGTATGGGTCTGGCGCACATCGCAGTCTATGTCGGCGGCGGGCAGGCGGTTCACGGCGGCTGGAACGGCGGCGGCACAGTGCTGACAACCGCTTATTTGGGAAGCGGGCCGGTATTCATCCGGGTGGTAAAATAAGTATCGTCAAAATGTCCGGCAGAATAAACCTGCTGATGATAAACATTTAAGAAGCAGAGAAACGGAAACAGCTTTCCGTTTCTCTGCTTTTTTGGCATAATTGACACTTGTATTTTTTACTATATATGGTATCATGCTTTATACACGGACACAATTTATGGTGTACGAAGGAGGAGAAGAGATGCGTACCATAATCAAAAAAGACGGAACGAGAGAGAATTTTGATATACAAAAAGTCGTAGTGGCGGTCAATAAATCGGCTACCCGTGTGCTGTATACATTTAAAGAGCAGGAAATCAAAATGATCTGTGACTTTGTAGAGGAAAAGATCAGGGAAATGGGGCTTGATCAGATTCGGATCGCCCAGATGCATAATATCGTTGAGGGAGCCCTTGAACGGGTGAATACCCAGGTGGCCAAGAGCTATCGGGATTATCGGAATTATAAACAAGACTTTGTACAGATGCTGGATGATGTATATAAAAAGAGTCAGTCCATCATGTACATCGGGGATAAGGAAAACAGCAACACTGATTCGGCACTGGTATCGACCAAACGCAGTCTGATCTTCAATGAATTGAACAAAGAATTATATAAGAAGTTTTTCCTGACCACGGAAGAGATCCAGGCCATCCGTGACGGCTATCTGTATATCCATGATATGTCGGCCCGTCGTGATACGGTTAACTGTTGTCTGTTTGACGTCAAAGAGGTATTGACCGGCGGCTTTGAGATGGGTAACCTGTGGTACAACGAGCCGAAGACGCTGGATGTGGCCTTTGATGTCATCGGTGATATCGTGTTGTCGGCAGCCAGCCAACAGTACGGCGGCTTTACGGTTCCGTCAGTAGAGCAGATCCTTGAGCCATACGCTGAAAAATCGTTTGTGAAATATATGAAGAAATATACAGATCTCGGTCTGGACGAAAAAAAGGCTGAGGAGATCGCTCTGGCAGATATCAAGCGTGATATGGAGCAGGGCTTTCAGGGCTGGGAATACAAGTTTAACTCAGTATCCAGCAGCCGCGGCGACTATCCGTTCATTACCATGACCGCCGGTACCGGTACCGGCCGCTTTGCCAGAATGGCGACCATCGCCATGCTGGATGTCAGACGCATCGGCCAGGGTAAAGAGGGCAATAAGAAGCCGGTTCTGTTCCCGAAGCTGGTATTTTTATATGATGAAAACCTGCACGGCAAGGGTAAGGAACTGGAGGATGTTTTTGAGGCCGGTCTGCGCTGCTCAGCCAGGTCCATGTATCCGGATTGGCTCAGTCTGACCGGAGAAGGTTATGTGGCCGGCATGTATAAGAAATACGGTAAGATCATCAGTCCGATGGGCTGTCGGGCTTTCTTATCTCCCTGGTATATCCGGGGCGGCATGAAACCGGCCGACGACCGTGACGAGCCGATTTTTACCGGCCGCTTTAATATCGGCGTGGTCAGCCTGCATTTGCCGATGATCTATGCTAAGGCGGCACAGGAGAGCAAGGATTTTTATGAAACCCTGGAATACTATCTGCAGTTGATTAGAAAGCTGCATATCCGCACGTATGCTTATCTGGGCGAGATGCGTGCCTCGACCAACCCGCTGGCCTATTGCGAGGGCGGCTTCCTGGGCGGTCATCTGGGCTTGCATGATAAGATTAAGCCGTTGTTAAAGACAGCCACCGCATCCTTCGGCATCACGGCCTTAAATGAGTTGCAGCAGCTGTATAATCAGAAGTCGATCGCGGCCGATGGGAATTTTGCCCTGGAGGTGCTGGAATACATCAATGACCGTGTTAATGCGTATAAGGAAGAGGATGGCCACCTGTACGCCATTTATGCGACTCCGGCCGAGAATCTTTGCGGTTTGCAGGTGAAGCAGTTCAGAAAGATATACGGTATCATTGAAAATGTATCGGACAGAGCATATGTCAGCAACGGCTTCCACTGCCATGTAACGGAGGACATTACCCCGATTCAGAAGCAGGATCTGGAGAATCGCTTCTGGAATCTGTCAAACGGCGGAAAGATTCAGTATGTAAAATACCCGGTGTCTTATAACACCAAGGCCATGGAGACATTGATCCGTCGTGCCATGGATATGGGCCTGTACGAGGGCGTCAACCTGTCGCTGGCTTATTGCGATGACTGCGGTCACGAGGAGCTGGAGATGGATGTCTGCCCGAAATGCGGCAGCCGCAATCTGACCAAAATTGATCGAATGAACGGCTACCTGTCTTACTCCCGTGTCAAGGGCGACACTCGATTGAACGAAGCAAAGATGGAAGAGATCAAAGAGAGGGTGAGCATGTAAGATGCGTTATCACAACATTACTAAGGAAGATATGTTAAACGGAGAGGGGCTGCGGGTGGTTCTGTGGCTGGCCGGCTGCACGCATTACTGCCCGGGCTGTCATAATCCCGTGACCTGGGACCCGAACGGCGGTCTGCCGTTTACGGCCGCCGAGGAAGAGGAGTTGAAGCGGGAGTTGGCTAAGCCGTATATTGATGGCTTGACCCTAAGCGGCGGCGACCCGCTGTATGAACCGAATCTGCCGGAGCTGACCGCCATGGTTAAACGATTAAAGGAGGAGTTTCCGCAAAAGACCATCTGGTTGTACACCGGCTATCTGTGGGAAGAGGTGAGAGATCTGCCGCTGATGCGGTGGATCGATGTGCTGGTAGACGGCCCCTTTATCGAGGCTCAAAAAGATATTCGGCTGCCCTGGCGCGGCAGCCGCAATCAACGCCTGATCGATGTAAAAACCGGCGCCGAAAGAAAGTAGAGTATATGGCAAATCAAAAAATAGAAACACCGAATATTACTGAGAACAGGACAGAGATGACCGGCCGGATGACCAAGCTGGTCATCTTTGATTTGGATGGAACCCTGCTGGATACCCTGGAGGATCTGGCGGCGGCGACCAATGCGGCCATGCAGGCCTTCGGTCATCCGATCCATTTGCCGGCAGCGGTTCGTCGGATGGTGGGCAACGGAGTGGCCAAGCTGATCGAGAGGGCGCTGCCGGCCGGTATGGCCGACCCGCAGTATGAAGCGGTGCTGGCGGCTTTTAAAGAGTATTATAGCCGGCATAAGGCCGATCATACCAGGCCCTATGCCGGTATCACTGTCATGCTGCATGAGCTTGTTCGGCGCGGTATCGCCCTGGCGGTCGCCAGCAATAAGCCGGATACGGCCGTCAAGGCATTGGTACGGGAGTATTTCCCGGAGGTGGAGTTTGCCTATGTCATCGGCCAGAGTGACCGCCATCCGACCAAGCCCTGCCCGGATATGGTGCGGGAGGTGCTGGAGCAATTAAATATTGCCCGAGAACAGACGCTGTATGTCGGAGATTCGGAGGTCGATATTCAAACGGCCAAAGCGGCCGGCTTGCCGGCCATCGGCTGCAGCTGGGGCTTTCGTGATCTGGATGAGCTGGAGCGTGAGGGGGCGGATGTCATCATTCACCATCCGGCCGAGCTGCTGGTCTATGCCAACGCAGAGGGCGACTCTCAGCTGATCTGTATCGACGTGGACGGCACCCTGATGGGAAAGAACGGTCACATTGCGCCGGTCAACCTGACAGCCATACAGGCGGCTATCCGCGCCGGTCACCGGATCGTCATTACCACCGGCCGGATGCCGTCGGCCACCCTGCCGCTATTAGATCAGCTTGGTTTGGCCGGGATACCGGGTTATTGCATTTGCTGTAACGGCGGTTTGATCCTCGAACTGCCGGGCGGCCGGATTTTGTACGAGAACCGGATGGACCGGGAGGTAGTCAATGAGGTGGCGGCAGCGGTGAAGAAAGCCGGCCTGCATAGTATTGCTTACACCTCGGATGGAACCGTCAGTGAAGAAGCGTCCCCGTCGTATGCTTACTATCTGCGGCGCACCGGTATGCAGGGACGCATCGTCGATTCGATCGCCGCCTGTGAGGATGTCATTCCGTATAAGACCGTAGTCTGCCACATGGAGGATCAGGAGGCGCTGCGTCAGTTTCTCCGAACCTATGGCACTTTTGGGCGCAGTGATATCCACGCCGTCTTTACCTCAAAGGGGCTGCTGGAATACCTGCCGCTGACGACTACGAAGGGCGAAGGCCTGAAAAGACTGTGCGAGCTGATCGGCCATCCGTTGGCAAAGACGGTGGCCATCGGCGATGAGGAAAATGATATTTCGATGCTGCGGGTTGCAGCTGTCGGAATCGCTGTTCAGAATGCATCCGGGACGGTCAGATCGGAAGCGGCTCATATCACGGAAAGGACCTGTGAGGAGGGGGCCGTGGCAGAGGCATTGGAACGCTTTATATAGGCAGAAGACCGAGGAAAAAGCACCGGGAGAAAGTAGGGTAGCACTTGCCAGGTGGGCATACTTAGTGATATGATCGATTTGGCCTGATCATTTTTAGAAATATCAGCCGGACTATATGGAAATTAAGGGGATGAAATAAGGAATGGGTGATTTTCTATACGGTGCTTTTATTGAACCGATCAAACTATTGTTGGAAGTGATCTTCTCGTTTTCCTATCGTTTAACGGAAAATGTCGGCGTGTCGATCGTGGCAGTCAGCCTGGCGGTTAATTTTTTGATTCTTCCGCTATATAAGAAATCGGATGCGATTCAGGAAGCGGAGCGAGCGCAGCAAAAGAAGATGGCAGGCTGGGTCTCGCATATCAAATCAACCTTTAAGGGTGATGAAAGATTTATGATGCTGTCGGCCTATTATAAAGAACAACATTACCAGCCGTATTATGCATTACGCGGCTCGCTTTCACTGCTGCTGCAGATCCCGTTTTTTATGGCGGCCTACGGCTATCTGTCGCATCTGCCTTTGTTGCAGGGGGCTTCCTTTGCTTTTATCAGGGATCTCGGTCAGCCGGATGCCTTGCTGCACTTCGGCGGCATGGAGATCCATCTGTTACCGATTCTGATGACAGTGATCAATCTACTGTCCGGTTATATTTATACCAGGGGCGCTCTGTGGAAGGAAAAGCTGCAGCTGATCGTCATGGCATTGCTGTTTTTAGTATTGCTGTATGACTGCCCAGCCGGCCTGGTTCTATACTGGACGCTGAATAATATATTCTCATTTGGAAAAAATATCTTTATGAAGGTGATTCCAAGCCCGCAAAAAGTGTTTGCGGGCTTAGCTTCGTTATCCGGTTTTGTGCTGCTGGCGGTGCAGCTGTTAAGCGGCCATATGTCGACAGCCAAGCGAATGGTCTTTTTAACAGCTTTGTTTTACCTGTTCCAGCTTCCGCTGTTCCTGTATCTGCTGAAACGGCAGTGGAAACGGCCGGCCGGCAAAACGGAGCAAGCTCCGACAGAAAGACGCTCCGGATATACGGCCGCAGGCTGCATCGGAACGGCGGTGCTGGCCGGGGGACTGTTTGCGGTCATGGCCAAGACCGGCCGGCTGGCGACCACTTCTAAGCTGCTGTTTGCGGAAGCGGCGCTGTATTTGGTGGTAGCGGCAGCGGTGGCAGGGCTGAAAAAAAGCGGAAAACCGATGGTAAGCTTCGGTCGGGCATTCTCGACTGCAAAGCGGCAGACACCGAGCAAAGACGCAGCCGGGATTTTCTTTATGAGCGGCCTGCTGCTGGCTCTGCTCTGCGGTGTGCTGATTCCGCTATCGGTGGTGTCTGCTTCGCCGATGGAATTTATCAACGTTCATCATTATGTCAATCCGATTCAATATGTCTTTAGTACGGCAGCGGTGGCCGTGGGGCTGTTTTTGGTATGGAACGGTGTGGTCTTCTGTTTTTTACCGGCCAAAAGCAGACAGATTTGGGCGGGTCTGATCACGGTGCTGGCCGGCGCGGCCTTATTAAATTACTTTGTATTCAGCTATCGGTTCGGCAATCTGTCGGCCAGATTGCAGTTTGCGGAGTTGCCAATGTTTTCTGACAGGGATTTGTGGATCAATTTGTCGGCCGGCGCAGCGGCGGCAGCGGTTACCCTGTATTTCTTCTTCAGAAGAAGAAAGCTGCTCGGCCGGATCCTGGCAGTCTTTTTGCTCTGCGTGATAACTTTGGCAGGCTACAACTATGTCAAGATGGGGAAGGAACTGAAAAATTCGGATATTGTTGCTAAGGCTCAGCAAAAGTCAACATCGACCGAGCAGATCCTGCCTCTGAGCAAAAAAGGAACAAATGTGGTCGTGATCATGCTGGATCGCGCCATCGGTGCCTATATTCCGTTTATCATGGAAGAACGGCCGGAACTGAAAGAGATTTTCAGCGGCTTTACCTTCTATCCGAATACCATTTCATACGGCCCGTTCACGAATTTCGGTGCGCCGTCGTTGTTCGGCGGATATGAATATACGCCGAAGAAAATCAATGAGAGAACGACAGAGTCGTTGAAGGACAAGCATAATGAGGCGCTGCGAGTGCTGCCGACACTGTTCTCACAGCATGATTATCAGGTGACGATCTGCGATCCGCCGTATGCCGGTTATACCTGGTATCCGGACCTGTCGATCTATGACGACCTGAAGAATACCAAGGCCTACCATACCGAAACCGGTGAATACCTGCATCTGTTATCGAAAGAGGAACAGACTTCCCTGCACCCGGAATTATTAAAAAGAAACTTTTTTGCCTACAGTATCTATCAGATCCTGCCGACCTTTTTGAAGGCGCCGGCTTATGACCAGGGCAATTATTACGCAACGACCAAGAACTCCATGAATGCCGCTTTTTTAAATCATTTTGCGATGCTTCGCAATATGACAGACCTGACGGCGATCAGTGACGATGCGCAGAATAATTGTATACTTATCCAAAACTCGACTACGCACGAACCGGTCATTCTTAAGAAACCATCCTATCTGCCGTCGACTGATGCCTATTATCGGGGACCGGCAGAATCCAGAAACCTGGATGGGGTAGAGATGAAGATGGAGAATGAGGAGCAGCAGTCGCATTATGACGTGAATGTGGCCTCCATGATCCAGCTGGGGCGCTGGCTACAGTATTTGAAAGATCATGATGCCTATGATAATACCAGGATCGTGATCACGGCCGATCACGGCAGACCGACCGCCCAGTTCAGCAATATGCTGTTTAAGGATGTTGATGTAGCCTTTGTTAACCCGCTGCTGCTGATGAAGGATTTTAATGCGTCCGGCAGTCTGAAAACAGATACGGCCTTTATGACCAATGCGGATACGCCGACCTTTATCACAAAGGACATTATCCGGCAGCCGACCAATCCGTTTACCGGCCGGCCGATCACTGATGAGGCGAAGCATCAGGGGGATCAGATCATTACCATGTCCCGTCATTACAGTGTCCTGACCAATAACGGCAATGTATTCGATACCGGCGATGCGCCCTGGTATGCTGTCGGCAAGGATATTTTTGATCCTGACAGCTGGCAGTCGCTTGGACCGGACAATGCCGCAGAACAGTATCCGAAGGAGGTAAAGTAGTAGTTTCTACAATTATTACGAATACGAGATGAAAATGATCTATTTATATATTGATCCGGGAACCGGCAGCATGCTGTTTTCCATCCTGATCGGTGTGATTGCGGCATTGTTGTTTGTGCTGAGGAAGGTGCTGCTGACACTGAAATTTTACCTGTCGGGGGGCAAGGCGGTCGCTGCCGCCGCGGATAAGCTGCCCTATGTGATTTTCAGCGACAGTAAGCGCTACTGGAATGTCTTTAAACCGATCTGCGACGAGTTTGAGAAACGACAAACGGTGGTGCATTACTATACCGCCTCGCCGGATGATCCGGCCCTGGACGTGCCGTACAAATATGTGAAGTGCAGCTTTATCGGCGAGGGCAATAAGGCCTTTGTGAAATTAAATTTATTGTCGGCCAATATTTGCTTATCAACCACACCGGGACTGGAGGTCTACCAATGGAAGCGGTCCAAGGATATCGACTGGTATATTCATATGTTTCATGCGGTGGATGAAGGCCTGGGCTATCGGATGTTCGGTATGGATTTCTATGACGCGGTCGTATTGACCGGTGCCTTTCAGGAACGATACATCCGTATCTTGGAAGAAAAAAGAGAATTGCCGGCCAAGGAAACCGTGGTGGTGGGCTGCGATTATCTTGATACGATGGCCGAACGCTTGGCGGCGGTTGCTCCGACGGCGGTCGCAGAAGCGCGTCAAACGACCGTTTTACTGGCTCCGTCCTGGGGGCCGAGCGCCATTCTCAGCACCTATGGGGAGAAGATGATCGACGCTCTGCTGGCAACCGGTTTTCAGATCATCATTCGTCCGCATCCGCAGTCGTTTGTCTCTGAGAAGGCATTGATGGATCGCCTGACGGCTAAGTATCAGGCTGAGCCGAAGCTGACCTGGAACTATGACAATGATAATTTTGAGGCTTTGCAGAGCGCTGATGTGCTGATTACGGATTTTTCCGGTATTATTTTCGATTTTACCATGGTCTTTGATAAGCCGATTATTTATGCCGATACTCAGTTTGACGCAGCCATATATGATGCCTGCTGGGTGGATGAGCCCTTATGGCGCTTTCAGATTTTGCCGCAGCTTGGGATCGAACTGAAGGAAGAGAAGCTGCAGGATTTGAACGCACTGATCAATCAACTGCTGACGGATGACAAATATAAGGAGGGGCGTGCGGCCATCCGCAGTCAGGTTTGGCAGTATCGTGGGGAGGCGGCGGCCAGAACCGTAGATTACATGATGGAAAAATATCGTGCATTAACAAACGAATAACGGAGGGAGCAATATGCAGGCAGTGATACTGGCAGCGGGCATGGGAAAGCGTTTGAAGGATCTGACTAATAACAATACGAAGTGTATGGTCAAAGTCAATGGTGTATCCATGATCGAAAGGCTGCTACACCAGATAGAGAGAAAGGATTTTTCAAGGATCATCATCGTGGTCGGTTATATGGGACAGGCTCTGATGGATTATATTCAGACCCTGAATATTAAAACGCCGATTGAGTATATCGACAATCCGATCTATGACAAGACCAACAACATCTACTCGCTGGCACTGGCCAAAGGGAGGTTGTGCGAAGAAGACACGATTTTATTTGAATCGGATTTGATCTTTGAGGATGCGGTGCTCGATGCCCTGCTGGAAGATGAAAGAGAGACCCTGGCCCTGGTGGATCATTATGAGAGCTGGATGGACGGTACCTGTGTGAAGCTGGCCGATGATGACAGTATTGTGGCCTTTGTTCCCGGCAAAGAGTTTGATTTCAATAGTCGGGATGAGTATTTTAAGACTGTCAATATTTATAAATTCAGCAAACAGTTTTCAAAGACCCATTATGTGCCGTTTCTGGAGGCCTATCAAAAGGCTCTGGGCTCGAATGAGTATTATGAGCAGGTGCTGCGAATGATCACCATGCTCGATCTGCCGGAGATCAAGGGCAAGCGGTTAAACGGACAGAAGTGGTATGAGATCGATGATATTCAGGATCTGGATATCGCAGAATCTATGTTCGCCCCGAGTGATGAGGAACGTGTCAGACGGATGCAGGGGCGCTTCGGCGGGTATTGGCGCTATCCGAAGCTGTTGGATTTTTGTTATCTGGTGAATCCGTATTTTCCGCCGCGCAAGTTGATTGACGAGATGAAAGCGAATTTTGAAACGCTGTTAACCCAATACCCATCCGGTTTGCGGGTGAACTCGCTGCTGGCAGCGAAGAATTTCGGTATTAATGAGAAAAATATCCTGGTCGGGAACGGGGCGGCGGAGTTGATTAAGAGCCTGATGTCTCGGTTGTCCGGAACGGTCGGTATCATCCGGCCGACCTTTGAAGAATATTCCCATCGCTATCCGCAGGAGCGAACCGTTGTATACAGGCCCGAAAATGACCTATACCAATACAATGAAGAGGATTTGATCCGATATTTTACGAAGCATCGGATCGACAACCTGATTCTGATCAATCCGGATAATCCGTCCGGTAATTATATAGGCAAGCAGGGACTGTACCGATTGGTTAAATGGACAGCCGGACAGGGCATTCGCCTGATCGTCGATGAGTCCTTTGCGGACTTTGCCGATGAAGCTGACAGCTCGGTGCTGGAGCAGGAGTTGCTGGAGCGGTATTCGCATCTCTGGGTGATGAAGAGCATTTCTAAATCCTACGGTGTGCCGGGCTTACGTCTGGGTGTGTTGGCTTCCGGAGATGAGGCGCTGATTGCCGAGCTGAAAAAGGATGTGGCGATCTGGAATATTAATTCCTTTGCGGAGTTTTATTTACAGATCGAAGAGAAATACAAAAAGAGCTATGTGCAGGGGCTGGAGCTGTTTAAAGCGGAAAGAGCCAGATATATCAATGAGCTGTCTGCCATCAAAGGCCTGCGCATCATTCCGTCTCAGGCCAATTATGTGATGGCGGAGCTGACAAACGGTATGACAGCGGAGCGGCTGACCAGGCGGCTGTTGGTAAAGCACAATATCCTGATCAAAAATTTGAATGATAAGCTGAATGTGTCCGGCCGGCACTATGTCCGTCTGGCGATCAGAAACACGGAAGAAAATAAGCGACTGGCAGAGGCTCTGCGTTTTGAGCTGGAAGCAGGCAAGTGACCTGTCTTACCGCTTCTCTGTGAAAACTAAAAAAGGATGGTGCCCACGCCCGAAGCATTTCGGGAAGGGGCGCCATCCTTTTTTGGTTGGTGTGATAAAGCTTAGCGCTATTTCTTTTGCAGGCTCGGATCGAGGGACATCAGCTCCATTACCTCATAGTAGGCGCTTTCCACCCGTTTTTGGGTGGCGCTGTCCAAGGTGTCGGCATATTGTCCCTGGCCGATATAGTCTTCACAGAGCAGGGTCTGATAGTTGTACAGTTCATAGCCGTCAGATGAGGTCTTGCCGTTCGGAGTGCGGGATACCCAGGTCGGGTGCGCCTGAATGGATTCCAGGGTGACCGGACCGTTTCCGTTTTTGATGATATTCACTTCCATGATCACGCCGCGCTCTGTCCAGACGTTATCCAGAGTTTCCAGTCGCTGGTTGGAGATCAGGTTTCCCATGGAATAGAGGATGAATTTCTTATGACCGTTATGCTCGACGATTTCGGTCGGCTCCGGTACATGGGGGTGGCCGCCGAAGATGATATCGGCGCCCCAGCTGATCATATTGTGGTAATTTTCTTTTTGCACCTCAGTCGGTTCGAGGGAATACTCGGTACCGATCTGAGGCATCACGATGGTTATATCGGCGATCTTCTCCGCCTCTTCCAGAGTGGCCTTTACCTTGGCCGGATTCATATCCTGCATATGGGTATCATATTCTTCCTGCGTCAGGTTTGCTTCCATACCGTTGTAGCCGTAGGCGAAGCCGATGACGGCGATACGGATTCCGTTGACCTCTTTGACCAGAATCGGATCTGCGGCGGTCTTCCTGATGCCGAGGGTAGCTATACCACTGTCTTCAAACAGCTTTTTGGTATTCAGGGCGCCTGCCAGATAGGAATCCAGGATGTGGTTATGGGCGAGATCGATAACATCATAGCCGGCATCTTTGATGGCCGGAACAACTTCCTTCGGTGCATTAAATAACGGATAGCCGGCCAGCGGCATCTCACCGGAAATGGTTCCCTCGAAGTCTCCCAAAGCCAGATCGGCCGAGGAGATCAGCGGTTTGATTTTGGCAAAATTTTGTGTAAAATCATAGCCCTTGTCGGTAGCGGCGCTCCAGTACAGCAGATCATGGTAGAGAATATCGCCGCTGGCCATGATTTTGGCTTTTCTCACGGTCGAATCAGAGGACTGCGCAGCCTGTGAGGCAGTATCGGAAGCAGTCTTGTCCGATCCGGTACCGGAATTTACGGTCGAGCCCGAGCTGCTGACAGTGGCAGAGCCGGACTGCTCGACCGGTGCCTGCGGCTTGCGGAAGGCCTGCACAAGCAGATATACAACTGACAGGATGACGATAAAGAGTATAGAGATGGCCAAAGCATAGCGGATGGCCTGCCGCTGCTTACGGCGCCGGCGCCGTTCCTGCATACTCGGACGGCGTTTGGGCTGCGGACTTGTCATAATGGGCTCCTCCTTCGTAAAGATCGACAAAATGATGCATTATTTTACTTATTATATCATATTGAACAGGGACAAAAAACATTGTTTGCAATTTTTTGTAAAAGAACTTGCAATTTATCTCTACATAGAGTAATATATATCTACATAGAGATAATGGCGCAAAAAACAATCACCGGCTTATGGAATCGAAAAGATTGAAGGAGGATGAATCAAAAGGAGGAAATATGGCGACTACAGATATGAAGATCATCATTGGCCTGCACCGCATGCTGACGGATCTGGATCGATGCTCCGCTGCAGTGGTCGCAGCCCATGGTTTGACACTTGGCCAGTTTGCAGTTTTGGAGGCTCTTTATCATAAGGGGGCCATGACGGTCGGACAGGTGCAGGAGAAGATTCTAAGCAGCAGCGGTACCATTCCGTTAATCATCCGGAACCTGGAAAAGCGCAGCCTGCTGAAGCGTCGGATGGATGAACAGGATAAACGAAAATGTATATTGGTACTGACTGCTGCCGGCGAGGAGCTGATTGCCCGGGTTTATCCGCAGAACGAGGCGGCCCTGGTGGAAAAGCTGGCCTGTCTGGCGGACGTGCAGAAAGCGGAATTGTTAACGGCTTTGCAGCAGTATGATAAAAACAGTAGAGAGGGGAAATAAGATGAGTAACAGACAGGCACGCGAGGTCGTGCATCAGGTACGAGGCTATCGCGCTAAGGATGGTGCCGGTGTATCATTGGTCAGAGTGCTGGGACAGGAAACTCTGCGGCAGTATAGCCCGATCCTGATGCTGGATTCCTTTGACAGCACAGACCCAATGGAGTATACGGCCGGTTTTCTGATGCATCCGCACCGCGGGATAGAAACCATCAGTTATGTATATAAAGGAAGAATGGAGCATCGTGACAGCATCGGTCACTCGGATACCATCGGTGACGGAGAGGTGCAGTGGATGACTGCCGGCTCCGGTATCCTGCACGAGGAACGGATTCCGGCCGCAGAGCGACTGCTCGGTGTGCAGCTGTGGTTAAATCTTCCGGCCAAGGATAAGATGGCCGGCCCGGCTTACTACAGCCTGAAAAAGGACAGTATTCCGGAGGTTTCGATCGATGGCGGCTATGTCCGCATATTGGCCGGTGATTTTGAAGAGATAAAAGGGTTTCAGAGCCGGTATCAGCCACTGGATTATTACGATGTCCATGTCGAGGCCGGCCGGACAGTCATACTCCCGGTCAGAGCCGGGTATGAAGCCCTGGCCTTTACCTTGCTGGGAGCAGCCGAGATCGGCGGGACGGCGGTAGGAGAGAAGACAGCAGTGAAGCTGTCGGCCGGTGATCATTTGATCATCAAGGCCGGTGAGAAGCCGGCACAGGTACTTGTGGCGGCCGCCGCGCCGCTGGAAGAACCGGTAGCCTGGGGCGGGCCGATCGTCATGAATACCCGGGACGAATTGCAGACGGCCTTTGATGAATTGCGAAGCGGTACCTTCTTACGGGAAGGCGTTGATTATGACGAAGCGTAGACGTACCGGAGAGCTGCCGCCTGATCGCCCGGATGGCGTTCGGCGGTATCGTGGCCTGGCCAGCACGTCAAAGTAGCGCGTTAATCTCGAAAAAGAGAAAAAATAAGTCGGTGATACCGGCTTATTTTTGTGCCCGCCCGGGTGAGAAAGGAAAATATGTGAGAAAATACCGATTGGGTATTGTGTTGCGAAAAGTAAGCAGGTATCATGAAGCCATATATATGAACAGTCGGAATGACAGAGGGAGGGAAAGCAAATGCCGGAATTACCGGAGGTGGAAAGCATCCGCCGTGGCCTGGAAACTTACTGCGCCGGAAAGACCCTGGCGGCCGTGACAGCCGACTGGCCGAAGAGCTTTCCGAATGAGCCGATGCGGGTAGAGGCCTTTGCTCTCGGGCAGCGGATTCGGCACTTTGACAGGAGAGGGAAGCTGTTATTGATGGAGCTGGACAATGACTATGTGCTGGCAGTCCATTTGAAAATGACCGGTCAGCTGGTTTATGTCGGGCCGGAAACAGAGGAAGCGGTTGGAACCCTGTATCCGAATCGCTATACCCATGTGTGTCTGCGGCTGACAGACGGCAGCCGGATTTATTTTAATGACCAGAGAAAATTCGGTTATATTAAATTATTATCACCTGAAGAAAAGGAAGCCCTGCCGTTTTTGCGGACCATCGGACCGGAGCCGCTGACGGCGGCTTTTACCAGAGCGGGCTTTTACCGCAGTCTGCAAAAAAAGAAAAACAGCCCGATCAAGGCAGTGTTATTGGATCAGACGACAGTGGCCGGTATCGGAAATATTTATGCCGATGAGAGCCTGCTGTTAGCCGGTCTTCATCCGTTGACAGCAGCCGGAGCAGTCAGTCGGGCGGCGGCTGATCGTCTGTACTGCGCCATCCGACGGGTTTTGACGGAAGCCTTGGCTTACGGAGGTTCATCGCGCAAGGATTACATTAATGCGGTTGGGCAGAAGGGCGATTATCTGGACAATGCCTTTGTCTACGGGCGGACCGGCGAGCCCTGCCGGATCTGCGGCAGTATCATTGAAAAAACCAAGGTAGCCGGCCGCGGCACTCATATTTGTCCGCAGTGTCAAAAACTGCGGCTGCGGAAGGCTGGAAAAGGAGCAAACGGAGTATGAAACGCTTGTTATTTATTTATAATCCAAGGGCCGGTAAGGGGATGATCCACGGTCGGGTGTCGGGGTTGGTGAATGTTTTCATCGACCACGGTTATCTGCCGACGGTGTATCCGACTCAAAAACGGGGGGATGCCATCCACCGACTGGAGGAATGGGCCGGAGACTATGACGCCATCGTATGCGCCGGCGGGGATGGAACGCTGGATGAGGTGGTTGAAGGACTGCTGCACAGTGGACGTGATATACCGATCGGTTATATACCGACCGGCAGTACCAACGACTTTGCCGGCAGTTTGGGGATTCCGAAGGATATCATGAAGTCGGCGGCGGTGGCGGTTTCCGAGCATACCCTGCGCTGCGATATCGGCCGCCTGCACAATGGCAATCACTTTGTTTATGTGGCGGCCTTCGGCGCCCTGACCGAGGTGTCCTATGAAACTGATCAGACATGGAAAAATATCTTTGGCCATGCGGCTTATATCTTTGAAGCAATTAAGCGATTGGGCGATATCAAGACCTATCGCATCCGGGTGGAAACCGATGACGCTGTTATAGAGGATGAATTTATCTATGGCATGGTGACAAATTCCGAGTCGGTGGGCGGCTTTAAGGGCGTGGTCGGGGCGGATATCGGACTGTCCGACGGCGTCTTTGAGATCACTCTGGTCAAAAAGCTGCAGTCAGTGCTGGATATACCGCCGGTCCTGACAGAGCTTGGCAAGCCGGAATCTGTAGGCGACAAATATTACTACCGTTTTAAGGCCAGCCGGATCAAATTCATCTCCCGGGACGGCGATATCGCCTGGACCCTTGATGGCGAATACGGCGGAGCCTTTCGAGAGCTGGAGATTGTAAACGAACACCAGGCGGTCAGTTTTCGAGTTACGGAAAAGACGGCCAGGCAGGCTATGGAGGCGGCATCAGGGATCGAAGAAACAGCATCACAGTCTGCGGATACAGGCTCGCAGACAGAAGTCTGACATTCGGAAAAACTTGTTTATTTTTGAACAAAAATAGGATATAATGTCTAGTGAATAAGGCGCAACAACCAAAGGGAGGTAAAATGCTATGTTGGTATCAGCAAAAGAAATGCTTGTGAAGGCAAAGGCGGGTCATTATGCAGTAGGCCAGTTTAATATTAATAACCTGGAGTGGACAAAGGCCATTCTGTTAACCGCGCAGGAGAATAATTCTCCGGTGATTCTGGGCGTATCCGAGGGTGCCGGAAAATACATGGGCGGATATAAAACAGTAGTCGGTATGGTGAATGGTTTGCTGGAGGATCTGAAGATCACCGTTCCGGTCGCTTTGCATCTGGATCACGGCAGCTATGAAGGCGCTTACCAGTGTATCGAAGCCGGTTTTTCTTCGATCATGTTTGACGGTTCCCATTATCCGATCGATGAAAACATCGCTAAAACCAGCGAGTTCGTTAAAGTATGTGCCGAGAAGGGCTTGTCTTTGGAGGCCGAGGTTGGTTCCATCGGCGGTGAGGAAGACGGCGTAGTCGGCCGCGGTGAGCTGGCTGATCCGAACGAGTGTAAGAAAATTGCCGACCTTGGTGTCACCATGTTGGCTGCCGGCATCGGTAACATCCACGGAAAATATCCGGAAAACTGGGAAGGCCTGAGCTTTGAGACTCTGGATGCCATCCAGCAGCTGACCGGTGATATGCCGCTCGTACTGCATGGCGGTACCGGTATTCCGGCCGAGATGATCAAGAAGGCTGTAAACCTGGGTGTTGCTAAGATCAATGTTAACACCGAATGCCAGCTGGTATTTGCCGAGGCGACCAGAAAATATATCGAGGCAGGAAAGGATCTGTCCGGAAAGGGCTTTGACCCGCGTAAGCTGTTGGCTCCGGGGACAGAAGCCATTAAGGCCATCGTGAAAGAAAAAATGGAATTATTCGGTTCTATCGATAAGGCCTGAGTTGTATTGAAATGAATCATTGAGGGACTACAAACGGTGTAGTCCCTTATCTGTTATAGTATAAGACGGATGAAAGGAACGTTTATGGAAGAGGCATTTAAAACAGTAAGTGATATGTTTGGGGAAGATGCATTTGACGACAGAGTGATGGAGGCCAGACTGCCGAGAAAGATCTATAAGGAACTGCGGCAAACGATCGATGGCGGCAAGGAGATGGATTCCATGACCGCCGAGGTGGTGGCAGGCGTGATGAAGGAATGGGCCATTGAAAAGGGAGCGACCCATTATACCCACTGGTTCCAGCCGCTGACCGGCACCACCGCCGAAAAGCATGATTCGTTTATTTCGGCTCCGAAGCCGGACGGCAGTGTGTTGATGGAGTTTTCCGGTAAGGAGCTGATCAAGGGAGAATCAGATGCGTCCAGCTTCCCCTCCGGCGGTCTGCGCGCCACCTTTGAGGCTCGCGGCTATACTGCATGGGACTGCACTTCACCGGCCTTTATCAGACGGGATGCAGCCGGAGCCACTCTGGTGATCCCGACGGCCTTTTGTTCCTATACAGGAGAGGCGCTTGATCAAAAAACGCCGCTGCTGCGTTCCATGGAGGCGGTCAATACCCAGGCGCTACGCTTGTTGCGTCTGTTCGGTAATACCACTTCCACCAGAGTGATCCCGTCCGTCGGACCGGAACAGGAGTACTTTATCATAGACCGTGAAAAATATCAGAAGCGTAAGGATCTGGTATTTACCGGTCGTACCCTGTTCGGAGCGATGCCGCCGAAGGGGCAGGAGCTGGATGATCATTATTTCGGAAATATCAAAGAGCGTATCGCCTCTTTTATGAAGGATGTCAACCGTGAGTTGTGGCGGATGGGTGTCAGCGCCAAGACCCAGCACAATGAAGTGGCGCCGGCTCAGCATGAGCTGGCCAGCATTTATGCTCAGTGCAATGTGGCGGTGGATGAAAATCAGATCGTTATGGAGACCCTAAAGCGGGTGGCCCAAAACCACGGATTGACGTGTTTGCTGCATGAGAAGCCCTTTGCCGGGGTGAACGGCTCCGGTAAGCATAACAACTGGTCGCTGATCACGGATGACGGTATTAATTTGTTGAATCCGGGTAAAACCCCGCACGAGAATCTGCAATTTTTGCTGGTGCTGACCGGTATCCTGCGGGCGGTCGATCGCTATGCGCCGCTGCTGCGCGAGTCAGCTTCTAATCCGGGAAATGATCATCGTCTCGGCGCCGATGAGGCGCCGCCGGCCATCATCTCCGTTTATCTGGGAGATCAGCTGGATGATGTGATCGCGCAGTTGGTCGAAACCGGTACCGCGACGCATAGTCTGAAAGGGGAGAAGCTGCGCACAGGTGTCCGTTCTCTGCCTGATTTCACTAAGGATGCGACCGATCGAAACAGAACCAGTCCGTTTGCTTTTACCGGCAATAAGTTTGAGTTTCGGATGCCGGGCTCAAAGGCCAGTGTGGCCGAGCCGAATGTGGTATTGAACACCATCGCCGCCGAAGTCTTCGACGAGATCTGCAGTCGCCTGGAGGCCGCTGATGATTTTGATATGACTGTACATGACCTGATCAAGGAATTTGCTACCGAGCATGAGCGTATTATATTCGCCGGCAACGGCTATTCCCGGGAGTGGGTGGAAGAGGCGGCCCGCCGCGGTCTGCCGAATATTACCTCGATGGTGGATGCTATCGCCGCCCTGGTGTCGGATGAAAGTGTGGCCTTATTTGAAAAGCATCATGTCTTTAACCGCGCTGAGCTGGAATCCCGGGCTGAGATCCAGTACGAGGCTTATTCCAAGACCATCGCCATAGAAGCCAGAGCTATGCTCGATATCGCAAGCAAGCAGATCCTGCCGGCTGTGATGAAATGTACCAAAAACCTGGCAGATACGGTGATCGCCGTTCGAGAAGCGGGCGCCGACCCGGCCGTGCAGTTGGCGACCCTGCAGGAGATTACAGAGCTGTTGAAAGAAGCCAGTGCCGCCAAGGACGAGCTGGCAGTCCGTACAGCTGAGGCGGCCGCATTACATGGGCAGGAGCAGGCACATTTCTTTCATGATCGTGTCTTTCCGCTGATGAGTGAGCTGCGTGCTCCGATCGATCGTCTGGAGATGTTGGTAGGCCGCGAATATTGGCCGATGCCGACTTACGGAGACCTGTTATTTGAAGTATAAAATGCTTGACAGGCTCTTGGTTTTCCGATATACTGTATCGGTATGATAACAGCATTGTCTAAAAAAATAGGCTGTTATCGCTGAAGATTGCCGATACCAAATGCCCCGGAGAAGGCTTTCTTGATCAAATCAAATGAATGAGAAAAGAATTTAAGGAGGTCAATCCATGAAGACATTTATGGCTAGCCCAGCTACGATCGAAAGAAAATGGTATGTTGTAGATGCAGCCGGATGCACATTGGGACGCTTAGCATCTGAAGTAGCAAAGGTATTAAGAGGTAAGAACAAGCCGATTTACACGCCGCATATCGACACAGGTGATTATGTGATCGTTGTAAACGCTGACAAGATTCAGGTAACCGGTAAGAAGTTGGATCAGAAGATCTACTACCATCACTCCGATTATGTAGGTGGTATGAAAGAAACCACCTTGAAGGAAATGTTAGCTAAGAAGCCGGAGAAGGTTGTTGAATTAGCCGTGAAGGGTATGCTTCCGAAAGGACCGCTGGGTAGAAGCATGTATACGAAGTTATTTGTATACGCAGGTCCGGAGCACAAGCATGCAGCACAGAAGCCGGAAGTTTTAACATTCTAGTCTAAGGAGGAAATGTAAGTGGATAAGGAAAGATACTACGGTACAGGCAGAAGAAAAGAATCCGTTGCCAGAGTATACGTTACACCCGGAACCGGAAAAATCACCATCAATAAAAGAGACATTGACGAATATTTAAGCATGGAAACCTTAAAGGTGATCGTGCGTCAGCCGTTGGTAGCTACCGAAACTGTTGATAAGTTCGACATCATGGTAAACGTAAACGGCGGCGGATACACCGGACAGGCCGGCGCCATCCGTCACGGCATCGCCAGAGCATTACTGGAAGTTGATGCCGAGTTCAGACCGATCTTAAAGAAGGCAGGCTTCCTGACCAGAGATTCCAGAATGAAGGAAAGAAAGAAGTACGGCCTCAAAGCCGCTCGTCGCGCTCCGCAGTTCAGCAAGCGATAATTTCAGTTACCAAAGAGAAAAATACAGACAATTACAGTCCATCTGGGATTATCCCAGATGGATTTTTTGTGTTAAAAGGAGACTTATGGTTGTAGATAAAATTTAATGAGAGTAATAATCTACATTATATCTATTTAAATTTGTGAAATAATATACTATGGAGTGCTATCATTTAAGTGCAGTCGATAAACTCACCATATTATGCTACTATTATGTAGCGGAGGTGAGAATGATGCAATACGATAAAACCTTTAAAGAAGAAGCGTTACGTCTTTCTGATGAAA